>NZ_JBICZJ010000007.1:0-225648 GCF_043201895.1 Streptomyces sp. NPDC048254 | reverse complement strand
GCGTGACGCCGCCGCCCTCCCGGCCCGGAGACACGAACGAATCGGACCGACGGTCCTCACGACCGGCCGACCCGGACCGGCCGCCCTCCCACCCGGAAGCCTCAGACGGCATGACGCCGCCGCCCTCCCGGCCCGGAGACACGAACGAATCGGACCGACGGTCCTCACGACCGGCCGACCCGGACCGGCCGCCCTCCCACCCGGAAGCCGCAGACGGCATGACGCCGCCGTCCTCCCGGCCGGGGGACGCCGGCGGCGCGGGGCGGTCGGTCTGTCCGGTGGAGGTGGCGGGTGGTGCGGGGCGGTCGGTTTCCCGGGCGGTGGTGGTGGGTGGGGTGTCCGGGAAGCGGGCCGAGGAGGGGGGCGGGGGCGCGCTGGGGGGACTCTGCGGGGGGCGGAGATCGGGGTAGCGGGGGCGTGTGATGCGTTCGGCGGACGCCGGGCGGGTGCCCGCCCTCTCCCCCGCACCCTGCTCGCCCTGCGCCACCGCACCGCCCCGACTCGTCCGGTCCTCGCGACTCTGCTGCACGCCGGACCGTCCCGGCAGCTGGTCCTGCCCGGTGGTGTCGGCCCTACCAGTGGATACGTCGGATGCGTGCGACCAGTTCACTCGGTTCGGCCGGTCGAAGAACCCCGGGCCGCCGGTCCGACCGGTCGCCTCGGCCGCATCCGGCGCTTCGCCCCGGCCGGCCGCACCGCTCCCCGGTCCGGCCCCGTCGGCCCCGCCGTCGGCGGTCGGCGCGGGATCGGGCGAAGGACGTCGCGGGATCGGGGCGTGCCGCGCTTCCGTGCTCATACGCCCCCCGTTTCCTCCTGCCCGGGCCAACTCCGCGTACGGGCCCGCGTGCTCCCCGGCGCGAAAGACGTCCGTCCCCGGGCACGCATACCCGCACACGCGGATCCGCATCCCGGCGCGGGTCAGGCGGCCGGAGTCGTTCCGCCGTACGTGCGCGTCACTCTACGGGTTGTCCGAGGGCGAACGGGAACCAGTCCACGACCGCGGGGTATCTGCCCGTATCGTCCCCCTACCCTGCGGTAATCCTGTCTGGCAGGCTGCGTTCATGACTGCGCGCGCCGCCGACCGGGCCCGTTACGACCGGGCCACCGCCCATCTGGACGCCCCTCTCGCGATCGTCGATCTGGAGGCCTTCGACGCCAACGCGGACGATCTCGTGCGCCGGGCCGGCGGCAAGCCGGTACGGGTCGCGAGCAAGTCCGTACGCTGCCGGCACCTGCTGGAACGGGTCCTCGCGAAGGACGGCTTCGCCGGGATCATGTCCTTCACGCTCGCGGAGTCGCTGTGGCTCGCGCGCTCGGGGTTCGAGGACATCCTGCTGGCCTATCCGTCCGCCGACCGGGCCCGGTTCGCCGAGCTGGCCGCCGACCCCAAGCTGGCCGCCGCCGTGACGGTGATGATCGACGACCCGGCGCACCTCGACCTGATCGACGCGGCCCGCGCCGGCGGGACCGAAGTGGTGCGGGTCTGCCTGGAGTTGGACACCTCGCTGAAGATGTTCGGGGGCCGGGTGCGGGTCGGGGCCCGGCGTTCGCCGCTGTACTCCCCCGCCCAGCTCGCCGACCTGGCGCGGACCGTGGCCGGGCGGCCGGGCTTCAAGCTGGTCGGGATCATGGCGTACGAGGGGCACATCGCCGGGGTCGGGGACAGTGTCGCCGGCCGGCCGCTGCGCTCCCGCGCGGTCCGGCTGATGCAGGCCACCGCCCGCCGTGAGCTGGCCGAGCGACGCGCCGCGGTGGTGCGGGCGGTCCGGGCGGTCACGCCGGACCTGGAGTTCGTCAACGGCGGCGGCACGGGCAGTGTGCAGACCACGGCGGCGGAGGACGCGGTCACCGAGATAGCGGCCGGGTCGGGCCTGTACGTGCCCCGGCTCTTCGACAACTACACGTCGTTCACCGGCCGGCCGGCCGCCCTGTTCGCCATGCCGGTGGTCCGGCGGCCGGGTGTCGGGGTCGTCACCGTCCTCGGCGGCGGCTACCCGGCCTCGGGCGCCGCGGGCCCCGACCGGCTGCCGGTGCCGTACCTGCCGCAGGGGCTGTCGTACGACCCGCAGGAGGGCCCCGGCGAGGTGCAGACCCCGCTGCTCGGCTCCGCGGCGGACGACCTGCTGATCGGCGACAAGGTGTGGTTCCGGCACGCCAAGGCGGGCGAGCTGTGCGAGCGGTTCGCCGAGCTGCAGCTGGTCGAGGGCGACCGGGTGACGGCGGTCGTGCCGACGTACCGCGGGGAAGGTCACACCTTCCTCTAACCTTCCGGTTTCCGGTCCACCGGGCGGATACCGCTGGTGATCGCGTCCATGTCGGACAGCGGCGGTCCGTCCGGTCCGGCGTCGAAGACGAACCGGACGACGACCGGGGCCGGGATGCCGGTGCGGGAGGGGAAGGCGAGGGACTGGACGTAGCCGCCGGGTCCCTCGGCCGTCCTGACCCGCCAGCGCACCAGGTATCCGTCGCCGCCGGCGACCGCGACCCGCCCGGCCTTGACGACCTGGTGGGAGCGGATGCCGCCGAAGGGCCGGCGGCCGCCGGGATCGTGGCCGTAGGCCGTCTCGGCCGCGTCCGGTACGTCCCGTTCGGCGACGGTGCGCGCGGAGCTGCCGTCGGCGCTGCCCGCGGTGCGGCTCTGAACCTCGCCGTGGCGGCACCGGCCGGTGTCGGCCGGGCAGGCGTAGGTACCGTCGGTGGTCATCACGACGTCGTCCTGGGCGAGGTACGAGGGGCTGGTCCAGCCGGTCGGGACCGGCAGGGTGATGCCGTTGAGCTGGTCGACCACGAGGGACGGCGGCGGTGGGGCGGTGGGGGCGGTGTTGATCGCGGTGTCCGTGCCGGCGCGCAGCTCGTCCGTGCGGAGCACGGTGGCGCCGCCGACGATCGCCGTCGCGAGTACCGCCCCGGCGGATATCAGCGCGACCGCCTTGGCACGTCCGGACGCCCCGGCCGCCGTCGGGGTCGGCGGCGCGGGGAGGCCGGAGGGGGTGCGCCGGTGCGCGGTCCAGGTACCGCCGTCCCACCAGCGCTCCAGGTGCGGAGCCTGTGGGTCGCGGTACCAGCCGGGCGGCGTCATGCTCACTCCCGCACTGTAGGACGGGAGTTGGGCCGCTCCTACAGGGGTGTGACGTACGCCCCGGAGATCCCGCCGTCCACCAGGAAGTCGCTGGCGTTGACGAAGGAGGAGTCGTCGCTGGCCAGGAAGGCGACGGCGGCGGCGATCTCCTCGGCCTCGGCGAACCGGCCGAGCGGGATGTGGACAAGGCGGCGGGCGGCCCGCTCGGGGTCCTTGGCGAACAGTTCCTGGAGGAGGGGGGTGTTGACCGGTCCCGGGCACAGCGCGTTGACGCGGATGCCCTCGCGGGCGAACTGGACGCCCAGTTCGCGGGACATGGCCAGAACTCCACCCTTGGACGCGGTGTACGAGATCTGTGAGGTCGCCGCGCCCATCCGCGCCACGAAGGACGCGGTGTTGATGATGGAGCCCTTGCCCTGGCGCCGCATGTAGGGGATGGCGGCCTTGCAGCACAGGTAGACGGAGGTGAGGTTGACCTCCTGGACGCGCTTCCAGGCCTCCAGGCCGGTCTCCAGGATGGAGTCGTCGTCGGGCGGCGAGATGCCGGCGTTGTTGAAGGCGATGTCGACGCTGCCGTAGGTGTCGAAGGCTGCCTCGAACAGGGCCTCGACCTGTTCGGCGTCGGTGACGTCGACCTTCACGAAGAGCCCGCCGACCTCCTCGGCGGCGGCCTTGCCGCGGGTGTCGTCGACGTCGCCGCAGACGACGTGCGCGCCCTCGGAGGCGAGCCGCCGTGCGGTGGCGAGGCCGATGCCGCTGCCGGCTCCGGTGATGACGGCGGTGCGGCCGACGAGTCGGCGGCAGACGATGTCAGGGGTCTCAGCGGTCACTGTGCGGGGCCCTCCGTGCTGATGAAGACGTTCTTGGTCTCGGTGAAGGCGGTGAGCGCGTCCGGGCCGAGTTCGCGGCCGATCCCCGACTGCTTGTAGCCGCCGAAGGGGGTCCAGTAGCGGACGCTGGAGTGGGAGTTGACGGACAGGTTGCCGGCCTTGACGGCGCCCGAGACGCGCAGGGCGCGGCCGACGTCACGGGTCCACAGGGAGCCGGAGAGGCCGTAGTCGGTGTCGTTGGCGATGCGGATCGCGTCGGCCTCGTCGTCGAAGGGGATGACGGCGGCGACGGGTCCGAAGACCTCCTCGACGGCCACACGCGCGTGCGGGTCGACGCCGGTGAGGACGGTCGGCGGGAACCAGAAGCCGGGGCCCTCGGGGGCCTTGCCCCGGATGCCGGGCGCGTCGGGGTCGACGTACGAACGGACGCGGTCCAGCTGGGATCTGGAGATCAGCGGGCCCATGTCGGTCTTCTCGTCGGCCGGGTCGCCGACGGTGACGGACTCGATCGCGGGGGCGAGGAGTTCCAGGAAGCGGTCGTGGACGGACCGCTGGACGAGGATGCGGGTGCGGGCGCAGCAGTCCTGCCCGGAGTTGTCCAGGAAGGACATGGGGGCGGCGGCCGCGGCGGCCTCGATGTCCGCGTCGGCGAAGACGATGTTGGGGCTCTTGCCGCCGAGTTCGAGGGTCACGCGCTTCACCTGGTCGGCGCAGAGCGCCATGACGCGCTTGCCGACGCGGGTGGAGCCGGTGAACACGATCTTGGCGACGCAGGGGTGGCGGACCAGGGCCTCGCCGGCGATGTCGCCCCGGCCGGGCAGCACCTGGAAGAGGTGCTCGGGCAGGCCCGCCGCCAGGGCGAGTTCGGCGAGGCGGAGGGCGGTCAGGGGGGTGGTCTCGGCGGGTTTCAGGAGCACCGCGTTGCCGGCCGCGAGGGCGGGGGCGGTCCCCCAGGCCGCGATCGGCATGGGGAAGTTCCAGGGAGCGATGACGCCGACGACCCCGAGGGGTTCGAGGAGGGTGACGTCGAGGCCGCCGGGGACCGGGATCTGGCGCCCGGTCAGCCGCTCCACTCCCCCGGCCGCGTAGTCGAGCAGGTCCCGGACGTTGCCCGCCTCCCAGCGGGCGTTGCCGACGGTGTGCCCGGCCTCCCGCACCTCCAGCTGTGCGAGCTCCTCGCGGTGTTCGTCGACGACGACCGCGAACCGGCGCAGCAGCCGGGCCCGGTCGGCGGGCGCGAGGGCGGCCCACCGCTCCTGGGCCTGGGCGGCCCGTCGTACGGCGGTGTCCACGTCCTGCTCCACGGCCCCCGGGACGGTCGCGATCACCTCCTCCGTGGCCGGGTTGAGGACGTCGAGTTCGTACTGGTGTGACAAGTGGTGCCTCACATGCGTTCGAAGGAGCGGCGCAGCTCCCAGTCGGTCACCGCGGCGTCGAAGGCGGCCAGCTCGACGCGGGCCATGTTGCGGTAGTGCGCGACGACCTCGTCGCCGAAGGCGGCCCGGGCGATGGGGCTGTTCTCCCAGAGCTCGGCGGCCTCCCGAAGCGTGGTCGGGACGTGCGCGAAGTCGGCGGTGTAGGCGTTGCCGGGGCAGGGCTCGGGGAGTTCGAGCTTGTGCTCGACGCCGTACAGCCCGGCCGCGACCAGGCCGGCGACGGCGAGGTGCGGGTTGACGTCGCCGCCGGGCAGCCGGTTCTCGAAGCGCAGCGAGCGGCCGTGGCCGACGACTCTGAGCGCGCAGGTGCGATTGTCGTGGCCCCAGGCGACCGCGGTCGGGGCGAAGGAGCCCGGCTGGAACCGCTTGTAGCTGTTGATGTGGGGCGCGTACAGGAGCGAGAAGTCCCGGAGGGCGGCGAGCTGTCCGGCGAGGAAGTGCCGCATGACCTCGGACATGCCGTCCTCGGCGGCGAAGACGCCTGCGCCGTCCGCGTCCGTCAACGACAGGTGGATGTGGCAGGAGTTGCCCTCCCGCTCGTTGTACTTGGCCATGAAGGTGAGGGAGACGCCCTCCTGGGCGGCGATCTCCTTGGCACCGGTCTTGTAGATCGCGTGCTGGTCGCAGGTGACGAGGGCCTCGTCGTACCGGAAGGCGATCTCGTGCTGGCCCGGGTTGCACTCGCCCTTGGCGGACTCGACGGTCAGCCCGGCCCCCGCCATGTCGTTCCGGATCCGGCGCAGCAGCGGCTCGATCCGCCCGGTCCCCAGCACCGAGTAGTCGATGTTGTACTGGTTGGCCGGGGTCAGCCCGCGGTAGTTGGCGTCCCAGGCGGCCTCGTACGTGTCCTTGAACACGATGAACTCCAGCTCCGTACCGACCTGTGCGGTGTAGCCGAGTTCGGCGAGGCGCTCCAGCTGGTGGCGGAGGATCTGCCGGGGCGCGGCGACGACCGGGGCGCCGTCGTTCCAGGCGAGGTCGGCGATGAGCATGGCGGTGCCCGCGTTCCAGGGCACCCGGCGGAGGGTGGCGAGGTCGGGGTGCATGGCGAAGTCGCCGTAGCCGCGGTCCCAGGAGGACATGGCGTACCCCTCGACCGTGTTCATCTCGGTGTCGACGGCGAGCAGGTAGTTGCAGCCCTCGGTGCCGTGGCGCAGGACCTCGTCGAGGAAGAAACGGGCGGCGAACCGCTTTCCCTGCAGTCGCCCTTGCATGTCGGGGAAGGCCAGGACGACAGTGTCGATCTCACCGCTCGCGACGAGGGTGTGCAGTTCCTCGACGCTGAGCGGGGGTGTGCGGTCTGCCACGGGAGGGCTCCTTGGGCTTCATCGCGCTGCTGCGGCCGGGCCGGGAGTTCTAAGGTATTGGCGAGAACCATTGCTTGGGAAGGGGGTACGGCCATATGTCGCTGGATGCGGACGGCGCCCTCGACGACCCGTTGACGCCGGTACTGCGACCGGTACGGGCGGGCAACGGCTTCGAGGAGGCGCTGGAGCAGATCCTCCAGGTCGTCCGGCTGGGCCTGGTTCCGGGCGGCGAGCGGCTGCCCGCCGAGCGGGAGCTGGCGGAGCGGCTGGGGATCAGCCGGGTGACGCTGCGCGAGGTGCTGAAGGTGCTCCAGGACCAGGGGCTGGTGGAGTCCCGGCGCGGGCGGTACGGCGGCACCTTCGTGCTGCCGCGCACCGACGCGGGCGGCGAGGACGAGCTGCGGCGCCGGATCGCCGAGGTCGACATCGAGGACGTGCTGCGCTTCCGGGAGGTCCTGGAGGTCGGCGCGGCGGGCCTGTGCGCGGCGCACGGGCTGACCGGCGAACAGACGCTCCGCCTCCGCGAGGCGCTCGCCCGCACGCACGAGGCACCGCTGGCGGACTACCGCCGCCTGGACACCCTGCTCCATCTGACGATCGCCGAACTGTGCGGCTCCCCCTCCCTCACCGCCCAGTACGCGGCGGTACGGGCGACGGTCAACGACCTCCTCGACTGCATCCCGCTCCTGGTCCGCAACCTGGAGCACTCGCAGCGCCAGCACATCGCCCTGGTCGAGGCGGTCCTGGACGGGGACGCGGACGGCGCCCGGGAGATGATGCGCGAGCACTGCGCGGGGACGGCCGCTCTGCTCCGGGGCTTTCTGGCGTAACGGCCGGTCGCCGTGCCATAAAGGTGTGGATGCACACCTTTGAGGGAGGGTCCATGGCCGGACGGCCGCTGATCGGCGTGAGCACATACCTGGAGGCCGGGGCGCGCTGGGGCGTCTGGGAGCTGGAGGCGGCCCTGCTGCCGGCCGGCTACCCCCGGCTGGTCCAGCGGGCGGGCGGCCTGGCCGCGCTGCTGCCGCCGGACGACCCGCGGCACGCGGCGTCGACGGTGGCCCGCCTGGACGGCCTGGTGATCGCGGGCGGCCCGGACGTGGAACCGGTCCGCTACGGCGCCGAAACCGACCCCCGCACCGGCCGCCCCGCCCGCGCCCGGGACGCCTGGGAGCTGGCCCTGATCGGCGCGGCGCTGACGGCGGGCACACCGCTGCTCGGGATCTGCCGGGGCATGCAGCTCCTGAACGTCGCCCTCGGCGGCACCCTCGTCCAGCACATGGACGGCCACGCGGAGGTGCCGGGCGTCTTCGGCAGCCACGAGGTGAAGCCCGTTCCCGGCACGCGGTACGCCGACACCGTCCCGGAGGAGACCGCCGTCCCCACCTTCCACCACCAGGCGGTGGACCGCCTCGGCACCGGCCTGCTGGCCTCGGCCCACGCCGCCGACGGCACGATCGAGGCGATCGAGCTCCCCGCCGGCCACGGCTGGGTCCTCGGAGTGCAGTGGCACCCCGAGATGGGCGAGGACCTGCGGGTGATGCAGGCTTTGATCACAGCCGCGTCCTGAGCCAGGCCAGCGCCGCGTCGCCCTGTGCACGCTGGAACGGGCGCAGGGTGGGCAGGCCGGGCGGCGCGGGCCGCACCGAGTGCTCCAGGAAGTAGCCGGTCAGGGCGGCGAGGGCGGCCGTGACGGCGGCCGGGTCGGCGTCCCGGCCGAGTGGATGCGCGGTGAACACGTCCTCCGGGTCCGGGCCGCCCTGCGCCCGTACGCACGGCAGCATCACGAGCAGGTCGAACCAGGGGGCGGCGCGCACCGCGTGCGGCCAGTCGACGAAGACGACTCCCCCGTCGGCCGTGAGCAGCATGTTGTCGGCGCGCAGGTCGGCGTGGGCGAGCGTGTCGCCGGCGACGGATTCCCGCCAGGGCGCGGCGAGTCCGGCCAGCTCGGCGAGGTGGGAGACGGTCCACGCGTCGAGGCGGTCGGCGACGCCGTCGGGGGCCTCGATCAGGCTGTGCCAGCCGTCGAAGGCGTCGCCGAGGTGCTCGGCGGCGGGTGGGGCGGCGCCGGGGGAGGGGGTGAGGGTACGGCCGAGGGTGGCGACGGCGTCGAGGACGCGGCGCAGTTCGTCCGGACGCCAGGGGACACGGGGCTGACGGCCGTCGACTTCCTCGAAGACCAGGGCCACCCAGGTGCCGTCGTCGTAGCTGCCGAGGAGGCGGGGCGCGGGGACGCGGGCGGGGAGGGCGGCGGCGTTGCGGGCCTCCGCGCGGTGCAGGGCGGGGCTGTCGGGGTTGGAGTCGGCGCTGACCGCCTTGACGAAGGCGGTGCGGTGGGCGGCGGTGCGGATCCGGGCGGCGACGCCCGGAGAGAAGCCGCCGGGCTGGGTGGTGGCATGGGTGACCGGGGCGCCGCCGAGCAGGTCGGCGACGGCGGTACGGACGGGGGCGGGAAGGGCTTCCCAGGGGGTACGGGTGCCTTCGGCGGGCGGGGCGGGGGTGGGCATGGGGCGATGGTGGAGGCCGTGGCATGGATACCGCCAAGGATTTTCGCGTCGGCCGGAACGGTCTCGTCCGTCACCCCCGGGTCAGGGAGAGCAGCTCGCGGGCCGGGCCGGTGGGGCGGTGGCCCGTCGGCCAGACCGCTCGCAGGTCGCGCCGTAGCGCGATGCCCTCCACCGGGATGCTCACCAGGCGCCGCATCGCCAGTTCCTCGCCCACCGCCAGTTCGCTCAGGACCGCCGGGCCCGCGCCGCTGACCGCCGACGCCTTCACCGCCGTGGTCGAGGACAGCTCGATCAGCGGGCGGGCCAGGCCGCCCAGCGCCGCGTCGAGGACCTGGCGGGTGCCGGAGCCGCGCTCGCGGAGGATCAGGGGGGTCGCCGCCAGCTCCTCGGCCGCCAGCGGGCGCCGGCGGCGGGCCCACGGGTGCGCGGGGGCCGTCACCACGATCAGGCGGTCGTGGGCTATCACCGTCGAGTCCAGGCCCTGCGGAACCGTCAGCCCCTCCACGAAGCCCAGGTCCGCCTCGTCCGCGAGCAGCCGTTCGGCCACCGCCGCCGAGTTGCCCGCGAGCAGGGACACCGCGGTGTCGGGGCGCTGCGCGCGCAGCGCGAGCAGCCAGCCGGGCAGGAGGTACTCGGCGATGGTCATGCTCGCCGCGACCCGCAGCCGCGAGTCCCGGCGGTCCCGCAGTGCCTGCGCCCCCGCGTCGAAGGCCTCCGCCGCCTCCACCACCCGCCGCGCCCAGTCGGTCACCAGCGCCCCCGCGTCGGTGAGCCGCGAGCCGCGTGGTGAGCGGTCGACGAGGGCCACCCCCAGCTGCCGTTCCATCGAGCGGATCCGGCTGCTGGCCGCCGGCTGGGTGATGCCGACCTCCCGGGCCGCCGCCCCGAGGCTGCCCAGCCGCGCCACCGCCAGGAGCAGCTCCAGCGCACCGAGATCCGGCACCCGGTGCGCCAGCGCGCCGCCTGCCGTCCGCTCCCCCGTCTCGCCCGTCTTGCCCGTCTTGCTCATAAGACCAGCTTATGCCCCCATAGACCCGGACTCCCTGGTCGCGGCCCCGCGTCAGCAGGACGGTTGATTCATGGTCACCGCAGTCCGGTATCTCGGTCCCAACTGGTACGCCTCCGTCATGGGCACCGCAGCCCTCGCCCTCGGTGGCGCCGCGCTCGGCGTCGCCGGCCTGCGCGAACTGTTCGTCGGCATCTGGGCACTGTCCCTGCTGCAACTCGTGGTCCTGCTGGCCGCGCGGGCCCTGCACTGGGCCCACCATCCCGACCAGGCCCGCGCCCACCTCCGCGACCCCGCCATGGCCCCCTTCTACGGCTGTCTCTCCATGGCCCTGCTAGCGGTCGGCGGCGGTGCCCTCGCCCTCGGGCGGGACTGGATCGGCGAGCCCGCGGCCGTCGCCCTCGACGCCGTGCTGTTCGTCGCCGGTACGGCCGTGGGCCTCGCGGCCGCCGTCACCGTGCCGTACCTGATGGCCGTACGGCACCGGGTCGAGGCCGGTCAGGCCACCCCGGTGTGGCTGCTGCCGCTGGTCGCGCCCATGGTGTCGGCCGCGCTCGGACCGCGGCTGGTCCCGTATCTGCCGCCCGGGCAGCCGCGCGAGACCCTGCTCTACGGCTGCTTCGCGCTCTTCGGGCTGAGCCTGCTGGCCACGCTGCTGATGCTGACGCTCGTCTTCGCCCGGCTGGTCACCGTCGGTCCGCTGCCCCTCGCCCTCACCCCCACGGTCTTCCTGGTGCTGGGCCCGCTCGGGCAGTCCACCACGGCGGTCGGCGCCTTCGCGGACCTCGCCCCCGGGGTCGTACCGGCCCCGTACGCCGCCGGTTTCGGCCTCCTCGCCGTGCTCTACGGCGTTCCGGTCATGGGGTTCGCGCTGCTGTGGCTGGCGCTGGCGGTCGCGCACGTGGTCCGGGCACGCCGGCAGGGCATGCGGTTCACCATGACGTGGTGGGCGTTCACCTTCCCGGTGGGGACGTGTGTCACGGGCGCCGCCGCGCTGGGCCGGCACACCGGGCTCGCGGTGTACGACTGGCTGGCGGTGGGGCTGTACGCCCTCCTCGTCGCCGGCTGGCTCGCGGCCGCTGCCGGCACCGTACGCGGGCTGGTCAGCGGCGAGCTGCTCGCAGGGCCCCGTCCAGCAGCCGTGGCGCCTCGGCCAGTGACGGGCCGTACCACGTCAGGTGCCGCCCGCTGACCAGTGCGCACGGCAGGCCGGGGAAGGCCTCCGGGCCGTCGCCGGCGGTGAAGCGGTAGGGCTCGTCCGGAAGGACGACCAGCCCGGGCCGCGCGTCGTTCAGTTCCGCGACCGGGATGCGGGGGTAGCGCTCGGGGTGGGCGGCGTACAGGTTCTCGATCCCGAGCCGCTTGAGGGCATCCCCCGCGAAGGTGTCCCTGCCGAGGACCATCCACGGCCGCCGCCAGATCGGGACGACCGCGGTGGTACGGGGTTCGGGCACCGGCGCCGACCAGGCATCCTCGGCCTCGTCCAGCCAGCGCGGGCGGGTCCGCGCGCCGCACGCGGTCAGCACCCGGGCCAGCTCGCGGAAGGCCTGTGGTACCTCCCGCACCTCCGTGACCAGCACCTCCACGCCGGCCGCCCGCAGGGCGTCGAGGTCGGGGGCGCGGTTCTCCTCCTCGTTGGCGATCACCAGGTCGGGGGCGAGGGCGAGGATCCGGTCGAGCGCGGGGTTCTTGGTGCCGCCGACACGGGTGACGTCGAGGTCGGCCGGATGGGTGCACCAGTCGGTGGCACCGACGAGGACTTCGGGGAGCGTTTCCGCGACCGCCTCGGTGAGCGAGGGGACCAGGGAGACCACGCGCATCAGCGGGGGCGGTCCTGGACCGCCTCGATGTGTTCCGCCACCGCGACCACGATGACCCGGGTGTCCGGGACCGTCGCCCGCCAGCGGTGCCGGACTCCGCCGGTGAGGTAGAGGGTGTCGCCGCGGCCGAGGCGGTAGGCGCGGCCCTCGGCCTCGACCTCCACCGCGCCGTCGGCGACGTACATCAACTCGTCGTTGCGGTGCTGGAATTCGCGGCCGGCGTCGTGGTCGCCGGTGAACTCTGAGGCGTGCAGTTGATGGTGGCCGCGCACCAGGGAGCGCACCTTGCGCGCGAAGTCCGGCTCGGTGGCGTCGGCGCGTACGACGTCCACGCTGCACGCCGGGTCGGCGGCGGCGAGGAGTTCGACGGCCGTGGTGCGCAGGGCGTCGGCGAGCTTCTCCAGGGAGGTGCGGCTGGGCCGGGCCCTGTCGTTCTCGATCTGGCTCAGGAAGGGCACCGACAGGCCGCTGCGTTCGGCCACGACGGCGAGGGTGAGCTCCAGCGCCCGGCGGCGCCGCCGGACTGCCGCGCCCACCCGCACGGGTTGCTGGTCTTTGTGGTCGCCCATCGCTCCGGCTCCCTCCTTCGCTCGTCGTTCCGTCTTCCGGGTGCCCCGCTTCGGCCGGGCCCCCTCTGTTGGGTTCTCTGCACCCTACGCATGTTCGGCAAACCGTTTCAGGCGGGCGTCACATCCCCGTCACGTCGGGTGAGCGCGACCCTCACAGTTCGCGCCAGTAGACGAGCTCGCCGGACTCGCCGGGCGCGGACTCCTCCTTCGGGATGAAGACGCTGACCAGGAGGGCCGGACGGCCGTCGGGGTCGGTGAGCAGCGTGGCCGACGGATTGGCGAAGGCGCCGCTGCCGCCGGGGGTGCGCAGGCCGAGCCGGTCGGCCCGGCCGGAGGCGGGGTCGTAGGCGTAGACCGACCAGCTGCCGAAGTCGTCGCGCAGGCGCTGGCCCTCGATCAGGACGAGGGAGTGCCCCATCAGTTCAGTGCGTGAGCGGTCGCCGATGTTCCCGGCGGTGCCCCAGGCCAGGAGTGCCAGGTCGAGGCGCTGATCCGGGCGGGCCCGCCAGACGGTGAAGTCCCGCAGGGTGGCGCGGAGTTGGCGGTCGGTGGCGCAGCCCGCGCGGTAGTGGCCGGTCAGTTCCACGGTGTCGCCGTGGACCGCGGTGATGTCCGGGGTGCCCTCGGCGCAGCGGGACAGGGTGCGCGGCGCGTCGAACGCGCGGTCGGCCGTTCCGGTCAGCAGCGGTGAGGCTTGGGTAGTGCCGTAGCGCTATGTGGTTGGCCGGATCCTTTTCGTAGGCGAGGACCCATCCCCCGGTGCCGTCGGTGCGCAGGGAGGGCTGGCTGGTGCCCGGGCCGAAGTTGTGGCGGCGGGTCCAGGTGCGCAGGTCGGTGGAGGTGGCGACGGCCGTGTGGAAGCGGCCGTCGGCGAGGGTGGTGTGGTAGGCGGCGAGGTAGCCACCGCCGTACGCCCCGGGTACCGGGGTGATCTCGGCGGTGTCCATGGTCCGGCCGGTGTCGTCCCGGGCGTCGAACACCGCGCCGTCCGCCCGTGTCACGTCCCCGGCGAGCGCCTCGAACCGGGCGGTGGCGACCGACGCCGGGTCCGGGCTCGCCTCGGAGAACTGCGGCACGGCCACGGCGGCCGTCAGCAACAGCAGGAGAGGCAGAAGCGTCTCTAGAACTCTGTGTGTGCCTGGGGTTTCCGGGCTTTTCGGGCGCGGCGTGGCCGTGTGCGGTCGCTGTCCGGTGGTCCGATCCTCGGGGTGAGGGGGTGGACTTCGGTGGCGTGCAGGTGGTGGAAGCCGGTCCGCTCGGCGGCGCGGGTGCGTCGTCGACAGGTTCTGCGTGAGAGCCGCATCCGGCCGGATCGAAGAGGGTCTTCCGCGATCGGGTGGGGTGCGGGTACTCCATGACCTGGCACCGGCCCGGAAACGGGGGCTGGTGTCGTGGTGTCATGCCCCGCCGGACGCTGAACCATCCCGGTGGGGGTGGTGGCGGGGACCGTACGCACATCGGGCATACGGCGGGAAGTCTTCTGGCCCGGGCCGGTGCCTGCGGCGGAGTACCGGGGGCTGCTCGGCCTGCTGGGCGTGGGATACCCCTTGCCTGGGGTGGCCTTCGGCCCGCGCGGGCGGGGCGGGGCCATCTCCGCGTGGCGCTGGCGGCGCAGGCGGCGGGTGCTCTTCTTGGGGCGGCGGACCAGAGCCACCATGCCCTCCACCGTGGTGCGGATATTCCGGGTGCCGGTGGAGCGGTCGGTGGTGGTGTGGGCCTGGGCGAGCAGGCCTCGGGAGACGATCCGGCGGGCGGCGGCCTGGTCGCGGTCCATCGACAGCCCGCAGCTCGCGCAGTGCGCCCACTTCCAGCCCCGCTCGTGCAGCCGGTCGGGCGCGGGGTGGTGGGTGAGCGTGCCCAGGCAACCCGGACACAGTCTGGAGGTACCCCGGGCCGGAACGGTGACCACCGCGATACCCGCCTTCACGGCCAGATGCCGGATCGCCTCGGCCACCGTGCCGCGCACCTGCCCGGACAGCCGGGCATTGCCCCGCCGGTGGCCACGCGCTTCCAGAGTCGCGAGGTCTTCGAGGTAGATGACACTGGCGCCGAGCGCTGCCGCCTGGTCGACGGCCCAGCGGGCCGCCGCCCAGGCCAGCGCGGCATTCAGCTGCCGGATCCGGGCACACACCCGCACATGCTCCGCCTCCAGCACCCGGGCCCGGTCGAGGTGTTCGGGCCGGCGCAGGTGTGGGGAGCCGAGCCCGTCCGCGAGGGCCTGGTGGTGGTCGCGTTTGGCGGCCAGGTGCTCGCGGTGGCCGCGCAGCCGGTGCAGGGCGGCACTCACGGTGGTGGCGTCGAAGACCAGGGGACGCCCGTCGGTGACCACCCGGCGGGTGGCGCCGCGTCCGGTCAGGCGGCCCAGGGTTCCGGTGAGCAGGGGGTTGACGCCCCAGTCGAAACCGAGCGCGATCGTGTGCCCGCCCGTCTTGGTGGCCGTCACGGGCCGGGAGTGCGGCAGGTCGACGGCGATCCGGCCGGTGCGGGTGGGACGCAGGGTCGGAGTGTGCAGTACAGCGTCCGGCGTGACAGTGCGGGGCAGCCGGATGTCGATCACATGCCAGGCCCAGTCGCGGCCCGTGGCGGGGACCGCCCGCAGGGGGAGCTTGACCCGCAGCCGGGCACTGGCCGCATCCACCCGGGCCAGGGTGACCTGCTGGCCGTCCATCGCCGCCAGCAGCACCTGGGGAGCAATCTGCGGCGGATCCTCCAGGGCGCACAGCCCGGCGGGCAGGCATCCGTGCCCGGCCACGTACGCGCGGACCTGCCGGGTGCGGTTGCGGATCTCCGCACCGCTCACCCCAGCCGGCAACAGCCCACGCAGCGCCGCCCACTTTGCCTCCGTGTGACGGCTCGGATCGGCCGGCCAGGCCTCCAGGACCGCGGCCACGATGGTCCGCCGGTGCAGGGCCAGCCGCAGAGTACGCGCGGCATACTCCTCCACGCCCCGCCGCACCCGGTCCGAGACATACACCCCAGCCGGGGACGGCACAGCCTGCGGCCAGTTCAGACGGCGCATCGCCATCCACCCCTTGGACGGCAGCTTCTCGCCCCGCTCGTCCACCCCGGCGGCCAGCACGTCCAGGGACTCCTCATCCCACCGGGAAGCCACCAACGCGCCGGTCAGTGTCCGGCTCAACTCCGCCAGAAAACCCACCCGTTCCAGCAGGACCCGTCGGCCGACCCGCTCACCACTGGCCTCCAGGACACCGGCGAAGGCGGTGCACGTGGCCGTCGCCATCAGCCTGGCCATGCCCACCACCCCGCCTTTCCACCACGTGTCCAGTCATCTTCAGCGGCCGCATCCCGGCACTCCGATCGACCTAACGACCGACCATCACACAAAGACACGACCCTCCCGCACGTTGAGGGGGCGGGAAGACCGGAGAAGCGAGGGAGGCACACGATCGACGACATCCGACGAGGACGAGACGGCGAACACCCACAAGTCTCGAAGCTTACGGAATCCATGACCAAACAGGGCGAAAACGGTGGCAGATCCAGAAGATCCGCGCTGATGACACGAAGCAGCATCAACCAGCCTGCTCAAGCCAAACACCCAGCAGTCGAAGACCCTGCGGATCACGGGCTGCTCACAGGAACGGGCGGGACCGGGGCGTCAGAGACTACGGGCCCCGGCCCCGCCCGAAGCGGGCCGGAAGAGGTGGGCTTCGCCACACCGGCGGTGCGGCTTCGGGCGGCGGCCCGCCCAGTTCACTTCCGGATCGGCGCCCACTTGTCGACGAGTCCCGGGTTGCGCTTCAGCCAGGCCCGGACCGCGTCCTGTTCCTTGCCCTGGCCGGCCTTCTGGATCGCGGCCTCCAGGCCGGTGAGCTGTTGCTCCGTCATCGAGAAGTCCCTGAGCCACGTGCCGACCTCGGGGTTGTCCCCGACGAAGCCCTTGCGGGACAGGGTGTGCACGCCGTCGCCGGAACCCCAGGCGCCCTGCGGGTCCTTCAGCTTCTTGAGCTGGTAGTCGCTGTAGGCCCAGTGCGGGGACCACAGGGTGACCAGGATCGGCTGCCGCTTGGCGTAGGCCCGCTTGAGCTCGGCGAGCATGGCGGGCGTGGAGCCGTCGACGACCTGGTAGCTGCCGTCGAGGCCGTATGCCTTGAGGACCTTGGACTTGAGCAGGCCCATCATGCCGGCGCTGGGCTCGATGCCGACGATCTTCCCGCCGAACTCCGAGGCGTGGTTCTTCAGGTCCGCCAGGGAGTTCACGTCCTTCACGTACGACGGGACGGTCAGCTCCAGGGAGGTGGGGCCGTACCACGAGCCGAGGTCGTCGAGCTGCTTGCCGTACTTCTTCCAGTACTCGGCGTGTGTGGTGGGCAGCCAGGAGTCGGTCTCGAAGTCCAGCTGGCCGGTGGCGAGGCCGGTGTAGAGGGGGCCGGCCGCGTACTGGCTGGTGGTGACCTTGTATCCGCGCTCCTCCAGGAGTTCCTTCCAGAGGAAGGTGGAGGCGATGCCCTCGTCCCAGGGGATGTAGCCGATCTTGATCTCCTTGCCCTGGCCGATGTTCGTGGCGGAGGCAGGGGTGCTGTCGGACGAGGAGCCGAAGATGCCCAGACCGCTCGCGACCAGGGCGAGGACGACCACACCGACGACGGCGACGGCCGGGCGGGGGCGGTAGGTCCACGGGGTGAGGCGGACCTTGGCGGCGGCGCGGCGGCCCAGCGGGGACAGCTGGGTGCCGAGCGCGCTGGTCATCCGGTCGAGGTAGATGGCGAGGACGACGATGCCCACGCCCGCCTCGAAGCCGAAGCCGATGTCGAGCTGGCCGATGGCCTCGTTGACGGCGCCGCCGAGGCCGCCGGTGCCGACCATGCCGGCGATGACGACCATCGACAGGCCCAGCATGATCACCTGGTTGACGCCGGCCATGATGGTCGGCAGCGCGAGCGGCAGCTGGACGCGCAGCAGGGTGTCGCGGGGTGTGGTGCCGAACGCCTCGGCGGCCTCGACCAGTTCGGCGTCCACCTGGCGGATGCCCAGCTCGGTCATGCGGACGCCGGGGGCCAGCGCGAAGATCAGGGTGGCGATCACGCCGGCGGCGGTGCCCAGGCCGAAGAAGAGGATCGCCGGGATGAGCAGGACCATCGACGGCATGGTCTGGAGCAGGTCCAGGACCGGTCGTACGGTCGCGCTGACCGCCCTGGAGCGGGCCGCCCAGATGCCCAGCGGCACCGAGATGACCAGTGCGATCACCGTGGCGACCAGGACCAGCGCCAGGGTGGACATCGCGCGGTCCCACAGGTCGAGGGAGTCCACGAGGGCGAAGCCGGCGAAGGCCAGGACGCCCGCGGTCAGTCCGCGCAGCCACCAGGCCAGGACCGCGAAGATGCCCGCCAGCAGCAGGGGTGCGGGGGCGGTGAGGACGCCGTCGATGCCGTCGTACATGCCCTCGACGACCGCGCGGATCGCGTCGAAGAGCCAGGACATGTGCGCGACCAGCCAGTTCACACCGGAGTCGACCCAGTCGCCGAGATGGAGCCTAGGCACGGGCGGTCACCTTCTCTCCGCCGTCGCAGACGACGGGTTCGCCCGTGTCCTCCGCGAGGAACCCGACCAGACGCGCTCGCGGTACGACGCCCACGACAGCGTTGTCCCGGTCCAGGACGGCGACCGGGTGGGCCAACCGGGCGCTGAGCGCGCACAGTTCGGTGAACGGCGTGTCCGGGGTCGCGGTGGCGCAGCCGCAGTTCGCCTCGTCGCCGGTCACGTCGGTGTCCATGACGGCGGCGGCGGTCAGCACCCGGGAGCGGTCGACGTCCTGGGTGAAGGAGGCGACGTAGTCGTCGGCGGGCCGCAGCAGGATGTCCTCGGCGGTGCCGGTCTGGACGATGCGTCCGTCGCGCATCACGGCGATGCGGTCGCCCAGGCGCATGGCCTCGTTGAGGTCGTGGGTGATGAAGACGATCGTCTTCTTCAGCGTTTTCTGCAGTTCCAGCAGCTGGTCCTGCATGTCGCGGCGGATCAGCGGGTCCAGGGCGCTGAACGACTCGTCCATGAGGAGCAGATCGGCGTCGGTGGCCAGGGCGCGGGCCAGGCCGACGCGCTGCTGCATGCCGCCGGACAGCTCGTCGGGCCAGGAGTCCTCCCAGCCGGCCAGGCCGCACAGGGCGAGCGCCTCGTCGGCGCGGCGAGCGCGCTCGGCGCGGGGCACGCCCTGCACGGCCAGGCCGTAGGCGGCGTTGTCGCGGACGCTGCGGTGCGGGAAGAGCGCGAAGTGCTGGAAGACCATACTGATCTTCTTCGAGCGCAGCTCGCGCAGTTCGCGGTCGGTGAGCGCGGTGAGGTCCTGGCCGTCGAAGCGGACCTGTCCCGCGGTCGGTTCCAGCAGGCCGTTGAGCATGCGCAGCAGGGTGGACTTGCCGGAGCCGGACAGGCCCATCACGACGAATATCTCGCCGGGGTCGACCCGGAAGGAGGCGTCGATCACGGCGGCGGTGGTGCCGTCGGCCCGCAACTCCTCCCGGTCGGCTCCGTCGCGAAGCCGCTCCACGGCGGTGTCCGGTCGTCTGCCGAAGACTTTGTACAGGTGCTCGGTCTCTAGCCTGGGTGACACGCGAACCTCTCTCGGGGGCGCCAAGCCCTGGAAACGCGGGGCCCGGCACCTCGGGGGCATGGGACAGAAGCCGCGCCTGCCCTGGTCCGCGCAGGTCAAACGCACAAGTGGGCCAGGTCACGAGGTCTCCACAAGCCGTACCCCGGCACGGAGACCCGGTGACCGTCGGTGCCGTACGGCCGCGGAGCGACCTGGCGCCGTCAGTGCCGTACGGCATGATGCGAGGCGTGACCGCACGACTGATGCTTCTCGACACCGCCTCGCTGTACTTCCGCGCCTACTTCGGCGTCCCGGACTCCGTGAGGGCGCCGGACGGCACGCCGGTGAACGCCGTGCGCGGGCTGCTGGACTTCATCGACCGGCTGGTCAAGGACCACCGTCCGGACCGGCTGGTGGCCTGTATGGACGCCGACTGGCGGCCGCAGTGGCGGGTCGACCTCATCCCCTCCTACAAGGCCCACCGGGTCGCCGAGGAGCGCGCGACGGGACCGGACGAGGAGGAGGTGCCGGACACCCTCTCCCCGCAGGTGCCGGTCATCGAGGAGGTGCTGGACGCGCTCGGCATCGCCCGGGTCGGCGTCGCGGGTTACGAGGCGGACGACGTGATCGGCACGTTCACCGCACGCGCCGACGGCCCGGTCGACATCGTCACCGGCGACCGTGACCTCTACCAGCTGGTGGACGACGGGCGCGGGGTGCGGGTGCTGTACCCGCTCAAGGGCGTCGGCACGCTGCAGATGACGGACGAGGCGTGGCTGCGCGAGAAGTACGGGGTGGACGGAGGCGGGTACGCGGATCTGGCGCTGCTGCGCGGCGACCCGAGCGACGGCCTGCCGGGGGTGCCGGGCATCGGCGAGAAGACGGCCGCCAAGCTGCTCGCCGAGTTCGGCGACCTGGCCGGGATCATGGCCGCCGTCGACGACCCGAAGGCCAGGCTCACACCGTCGCAGCGCAAACGGCTGGACGAGGCCCGGCCCTATGTGGCCGTGGCGCCGACGGTGGTCCGGGTCGCCGGGGACGTCCCGCTGCCGGACGTCGACACCGCCCTGCCGAAGGCTCCGCGCGATCCGGCCCGGCTGGACGCGCTGTCGGCGCGCTGGGGGCTGGGCGGCTCGCTGCACCGGCTGCTGCTGACACTCGGCGGCTGAGTGTCGGAGAATTGTTCCGGCAAAACATGCTCATCAAGTGTTCATGGAAGAGGTGTTAACTACGAAGGAGATGCTAACTTAGGCAAACCTAACCAATGGAGCAGGGAGGTCGGTCATGGCTGAGCGCCCGGGACGTAAGCCGCGCAAGCCCCATTCCGCCCAGGTGGTGCGCACCGAACGGCTGACCCCGCATATGCAGCGCGTCGTTCTCGGCGGTGACGGACTGGCCGGCTTCGCCGCGGACACCTGCACCGATCATTACGTGAAACTCCTCTTCGGGCCGGAGGGCATCACCTATCCGGAGCCCTTCGACGTGGAGCGGATCCGCGCCGAGTTCCCACGCGAGCACTGGCCGGTGACCCGGACCTACACGGTGCGTTCCTGGGACGCCGAGCGCCGTGAGCTGAGCCTGGACTTCGTCGTGCACGGCGACGAGGGCCTGGCCGGCCCCTGGGCGTGCCGCGTCCAGCCCGGCGAGACCGTGCGTTTCATGGGCCCCGGTGGCGCTTACGCCCCGGCCGTGGAGGCCGACTGGCATCTGCTCGCCGGTGACGAGAGCGCGCTGCCCGCGATCGCCCGCTCCCTGGAGTCCCTGCCCGCCGGGGCGAAGACCTTCGCCTTCATCGAGATCTCCGGCCCCGAGGAGGAGCAGAAGATCGACTCCGACGTGGAGGTGGTCTGGCTGCACCGGGGCGCGCGGCCCGTCGGCGAGGCCCTGGTCGAGGCCGTACGGGGGATGGAGTTCCCGGATGGCCGGGTGCACGCCTTCGTCCACGGCGAGGCGAGCTTCGTGAAGGACCTGCGGGCCCTGCTGCGCGTCGAGCGCCAGATCCCGCGCGAGGACCTGTCGATCTCCGGCTACTGGCGCCTCGGCCACAACGAGGACGGCTGGCAGGCCTCCAAGCGTGACTGGAACGCCCGTATCGAGGCGGAGCAGGAGGGCGGCGGGGCGGCCGCCGCCTGACACCGCGAGGCCACGAGACCGTACGGCCGGCCGAGCCCGTGCGCCATGGAGACCGGCGGCACCCGCGGGTGCCGCCGGTCCCGTGTCGGTCACACCGATCGCTGGTACGACCGGAACGTTCTGATCGACAGCCACACGGCCGCGACCGCCAGCGCCAGCAGTGCGCCGCCGCGGCCCAGCACCGCACCCCAGTCGGGATCCGCCGACATCGCCGAACGCCCGGCCACCATCGCCCAGTTGAGCGGATTGAAGTCGGCAATGTGCCGCATCCAGCCGGGCATCTGGGACGGTGCCATGAACGCGCTGGACAGGAAGGTCAGCGGCAGCAGCAGGAAGGTGTTGATCCCGATGATCGACTCCCGCTCCCGCACCAGCATGCCGAGCGCGTTGGACAGTGCCCCGAAGACGGTGCCGAGCAGTACGGCGGCCACCACCAGGACCGCGATCCCCCCGATCCCGCCCGGGTAGTCGGCGCCGCCCAGCAGGCCGAGCAGCACGATGATCAGCGACTGGCCGGCGGTGACCAGGCCGTTGTTCACCACGTTGCCGTTCATCAGCGCGGCCCGGCTGACCGGTGTGGTCAGGAAGCGGTTCAGGGTGCCGCGCTGGATCTCCTCCAGGGTGCCCATGCCCGCCCACATGTTGGAGCTGAGGGCGCTCATCACGACCACGCCCGGCACCAGGTAGTCGAGGTAGCTGGTGGTGCCGAAGCCGCCCAGCTCGACGACCTTCTTGAAGAGGTTGCCGAACAGGAACAGCCAGATCACCGGCTGGATCAGGGTGATGACGGCGAACGCGGGCTGGCGGGCGAAGACCAGCAGCTGGCGCTGGGTCATGTACCAGGTCTGGGACAGGGCGTTGCTCATCGGGCACCTCCGGCCAGGGCGAGGGAGTCGGTGGTGTCGGCCTCCGCGTAACGGCGGCCCGCGTAGCGCAGATAGACGTCGTCGAGGGAGGGCCGGGCGACGGTCGCGGCCACCACGGCCACCCCGGCCCGCTCCAGGGCGGCCAGCAGCGCCGGCATCGCCGCGGCCCCGTCGTCGGCGCGGGCGCTGATCCGGCGGCCGTCGAACAGCGCCTCGTGCACACCCGCCAGCCCGGTCAGGGCGCCGGTGAGCAGGGTCCGGCCGGCTTCCCCGGGCGCCTCGCGCAGCTCCACATGGACGGCGTCGCCGCGCAGTTCGCCCTTGAGGGAGTCCGGGGTGCCCTCGACCACGACCCGGCCGCGGTCGACGATCGCGATCCGCTCGGCGAGCCGGTCGGCCTCCTCCAGGTAGTGCGTGGTGAGCAGGATGGTCAGGCCCTCCTGGCCGGCCAGCCGGCCGATCTCGTCCCACATCGCGGTGCGGGCCTCGGGGTCGAGACCGGTGGTGGGCTCGTCGAGGAAGAGCACCTCGGGCCGGTGGACCAGGCCGAGCGCCACGTCGAGGCGGCGCCGCATACCGCCGGAGTAGCCCTTGACCGGGCGGCCGGCGGCCTCGGTGAGGGTGAAGCGGTCCAGCAGCTCCTCGACCCGGCGGTTCAGCCCGGCCCCGCGCAAGCCGTACAGCCTGCCCTGGAGTTGGAGGTTCTCCCGGCCGGTGGCGACCGGGTCGGCGCCGGAGTTCTGGGCGACCACGCCGATCGCCCGGCGCACCCGGTCCGGATGGCGCAGCACGTCGTGGCCGGCCACGGTGGCGGTGCCCGAGTCGGGGCGGGCCAGCGTGGTGAGGATCTTGACGGTGGTGGACTTGCCGGCGCCGTTGGGCCCGAGGAGCCCGAAGACGGTGCCGGGTTCGACGGTGACGTCCATGCCGTTCAGCGCGGTGACGTCACCGGGGTAGGTCTTGACCAGCTGGCGCGCCTGCACTGCGGGCGCACGGGTGTTCATGACAGGGCTCTCCTGAATGAGCGGATGACAGCTGATCCGCCTGAGGAGTGCCGGGCTATCCTGGGTGTGCCGCACCTCGATCGCCCGGATCTGCCTCACGGCGGGTTCAGCTCGGGGTTCGAGACCCTGGCGGAGCTGCTGCAACAGCTCTGCCGGGGTCTGTTTCTCTTACTGGTCCGCCTCCGTGAACTCCGGCGGGAACTCGCCGGTCTCGTGGAACCGGCGCCAGCTCTCGACGCCCGGCAGCGAACCGTCCTTCATCTCCCGCACGAAGCCGCGGACCCATTCGGTCTGCGCCTCCAACATGTGCAGGTGGTATTCGACCTCGACGACGAACAGTCGGGGCAGTGTCTCGTGCAGCTTCTCCAGCACGGCCCGGCCGCCGGCGACCTCCACCTCCAGGGAGCTCAGCCGCTCCTCCAGCAGGCGCTCGACCTCGTCCGGCGGCAGGGCGCCCATCAGCGAGAGCGCCGTCTCGAAGATCGGGTACTCCTTGACCGGGACGGCCATCAGGTCGGACAGCCAGTGGACCGCCTCCTCGCGCCCGGCGTCGGTGATGCCGTAGACCGTGCGCTCCGGGCGGTTGCCCTGCCGCTCCACGTCGGCCACCTCGACGAAGCCGTGCTTCTCCAGGTTCTGCATGACCGTGTAGAGCGAGCCGTAGTTGATCCGGGTGCTGGTGTCCTTGCCCTGACGGCGCATGGTCTGGGCGATCTCATACGGATGCATCGGCTTCTGCCAGAGGGTCGTCAGCACGACGAGCGCCAGAGGATTGCCGAGCTTGCGCCGCTTCACCGCCATGTTGACCACCCCGTCTCCGAATATCCGTACCCGAACATATCGCGTCCTCACAACAACGTCAACACACACGATGTATCGCGTCTGGAGGAGCTCCGCAAGAGCGTGAGGACTTGGGCCCGCCCCGGACATGCCGGTGTGACGCCGTCGAAACAGCGCGTCCCTAATTTCTGTCGCCCGACAGGAAATCCGCCTGACAGGCAGGTATCGCCGTGACGACCACCGACGACCGCTCCCTGAAGGAGTCCGACGACCACTCCCTGGAGGAGTTCGGCTACCGCCAGGAGCTGCACCGCAGCCTCGGCCGGTACGCCTCGTTCGCCGCCGGGTTCTCCTTCATCTCCGTACTGACGACCGTCTTCCAGTTCTTCGCCTTCGGGTACGCGTTCGGCGGCCCGGTCTTCTTCTGGGCCTGGCCGGCCGTGCTGATCGGCCAGTTGCTGGTGGCCGCCTGCTTCGCCGAGCTCGCCGGGCGCTATCCGATCTCCGGCGCGATCTACCAGTGGTCCTCACGCCTGTCGAACCCGTCCTTCGGCTGGTTCGCCGGCTGGATCATGGTGATCGGGCAGATCGTGGTGGTCGCGGCGGCCGCGCTGGCCCTGCAGATGGTGCTGCCCGCGCTCTGGTCCGGCTTCCAGCTCATCGGCACGGACGCGGCGCCGACCTCGGCCGACGGAGCCGCCAACGCGGCCGTCCTGGGGGTCGTCCTGCTGGTCCTGACCACCCTCGTGAACATCATGGACAACCGCGTGATGTCCGTCGTCAACCGGGTCGGGGTGACCGCCGAGATCATCGGCGCGGTCCTGATCATCGTGCTGCTGCTCACCCACTCCAAGCGCTCCCCCGGCATCACGTTCCACACCGGGACGGCCGCCGAGGGTGGCCTGCTGGGCGCCCTGCTGGTCGGGTCGTTCACGGCCGCGTACGTGATGATCGGCTTCGACAGCGCCGGCGAGATGAGCGAGGAGACGCACCAGCCGCGGCGGACGGCGCCGCGCACGATCCTCACGGCGCTGGGGGCGGCGGGGCTGCTGGGCGGGCTGGTCGTCCTCGGCGGCCTGCTGGCCGCGCCGAGCCTGACCGACGGGCGGCTGGGAGTGGACGGGCTGAGCTACGTCCTGACCAGCAGTCTCGGCGACGGGGTGGGGCGGGTGCTGCTGGCCGACGTGGTGGTGGCCATCGCGGTGGCGACGCTGGCAATCCAGACGGCGGCCTCGCGCATGCTGTTCTCCATGGCGCGTGACGGGCAACTGCCGTTCGCCGGCCGGCTGGCGCGGGTGAATCCCCGTACGGGCATGCCGGGGGCGCCGGCCGTGGTGGTGGGGGTGCTGGCCGGTGCGTTGCTGCTGCTCAACTTCGCCTCTCCGGACGCGTTCCTGGCGATCGGGACGACGTGCATCGTGATGCTGTATCTGGCGTATGCGATGGTCACCGGGCCGCTGCTGGTGCGGCGGCTGCGGGGGGAGTTCCGTGTCGAGGGGACGGACGAGACCGGGGCGCCGTTGTTCTCGCTGGGGCGGTGGGGGGTGCCGGTCAACGCGGTCGCGCTGCTGTACGGGCTGGTGATGAGCGTGAATCTGGCGTGGCCTCGGGGGGCGGTGTACGACCCCAGTGGGGGCCACTGGTACTTCCGGTGGTTCACCGTGTTGTTCCTGGTCGGAACTGTCGTGGTGGGCGGCGTTTGGAGGCTCACCCGGGCGGAGTCTCGAAGTGCGGTTGCTGTGCCGGAGGCTGTGGCGTAGCCGGTCGGGTGCCGGTTTGTGGGGGCTGGTCGCGCCCACGCGGCGGAGCCGCATATCGACACAGCCCCGCGCCCCCAAAGATGGCATGCCCCGCTTACCCTTGGCTGCAAATGAGACGCAAGACCAGCATTCCGCCCTCCCCCCTTCCCCAGCACAAAGGGGTAGACCCCGTTCGGGTGCGGTTGCCCGTCTCCGACGAGTGGGACACCGTCGGTGAATACCTCGTGGCGCGGCTCTCCGGAGCCGCGCCCGGCGTCGTCGCGGAAATGCTGGACTCGGGGCTCGTCGTCGGTGCCGACGGGCACCCCGTCGCCGCCCACACGCCCTACACCCCCGGCCTCCGCCTCTGGTTCCACCGCGATCTGCCCCCCGAGGTCCCCGTCCCCTTCCCCCTCGAAGTCGTGCACCGCGACGACCACCTCGTCGTCGCCGACAAACCGCACTTCCTCGCCACCACCCCACGCGGCAGTCACGTCACCGAGACCGTCCTCGCCCGGCTGCGGCGGGAGCTGGGGATCCCCGCGCTCGGGGCCGCGCACCGGCTGGACCGGCTCACCGCCGGGCTCGTGCTGTTCACCGTGCGGCCCGCGGAGCGCGGCGCGTACCAGAGGCTGTTCAGCGAGCGGCGGGTGCGCAAGGAGTACGAGGCGATCGCGCCGTACGACCCCTCGCTCGCCGTTCCCCGGACCGTGCGCAGCCGGATCCTCAAGGAGCGCGGGGTACTGGCGGCCCGGGAGATCGAGGGGAAGCCCAACGCCGAGACCCTCGTCGAACTGGTCGAACGCAGAGGCGACCTGGGCCGGTACCGGCTCACCCCGCACACCGGGCAGACCCATCAACTGCGCGTCCACATGAGCGCGCTGGGCGTGCCGATTCTCGGGGATCCGCTGTATCCCGAGGTGACCGGCCCCGTGCCGGCCGGTGACTTCCGGCGTCCGCTGCAACTGCTGGCGCGGAGGCTGGAGTTCACCGATCCGGTCACGGGGGTGGAGCACCGGCTGTGCAGCGGGCGGACGCTGCGGGCCTGGGAGTCGTACGAGGACTGGGCCGGTCTCTAGCCAGGCCCGTCAGTGGCCGAGCCACCAGCGGCGCAGCCGGGGCCAGATGCCGCGCGGCCTGGCCGCCGGTTCGGGCGTGAGCGACGGCGCGGGCGACGGCGCGGCCGGGACCACGGGTTCCGGCCGGGGCACGGTCGGCCGGGGCTCGGGGGCCGGTGCCGGCGCTGCCGGGCGGGTGGTGCCGACCTGCCAGTCGGAGCGCTGTGGCGGGACCAGCGCGGGGCTCGGCATGAGCGTCACGTCCTGCTTGGGCTTCGGGTCGAAGCGCACCGGCAGTTCCACCAGGTGCCGGGACGCGATCGACGCGCGCCAGCGCAGCTCCTCCTCGTCGCAGTCGAGCTGGATGTCGGACAGCCGGGTCAGCAGCTGGTCGACCCCGACGTCGGCGATGGCACGGCCGATGTCCTGACCGGGGCACTCGTGCGGGCCGCCGCCGAAGGCGAGGTGGGAGCGGTTGCCCTGCATGTTGGCGTTCAGGTCGGGGCGGACGCGTGGGTCGACGTTTCCCGGTGCGGGCGCGTACAGCAGTCCGTCGCCCTTGCGGATGCGCTGGCCGCCGAGCTCGGTGTCCTGCTTGGCGAAGTAGGCGAAGACCGTGCTGAACGGCGGTTCGTCCCACAGGGACTGCTCGATCGCCTCCGGCACCGTCATCTGGCCGCCGTTGAGCTGGGCGCGGAAGCCCGGCTCGGTGAGGACCATGCGCAGCGCGTTGGCGAGGAGGTTGGCGGTGGTCTCGTAGGCGGCGTAGAGAACGACCCGCAGGTGCTGGGCGACCTCGTCGTCGTTGAGTCCGGCCGGATGGTTGACGAGGTGGCTGGTGAAGTCGTCCTCGAGGCGGGCCCGGCGGCGGGCGGTGAGCCGGGTCAGGCAGCCCATGACGTACTCGTTGCTGGCGATCGCGGTCTCGGTGCCCTTGAGCGCGTCCCGGGTGGCCTCCACGATCCGCTCGTTGTACTCCTCGGGCATGCCGAGCAGTTCGCACATGACCGCCATCGGCAGGTGCTCGGAGTACTGGGAGACCAGTTCGGCGCGGCCTCTCTCGCAGAACTCGTTGACCAGCAGCTGGGTGTAGCGGCCGATGAGACGGCGGATGCTGCGGTGGTCGATGGTGGTCATGGCGCCCTGGACCGCCGCGCGCAGCCGCAGGTGCTCGTCGCCCTCGGCGTGCGAGCAGATCGGCTGCCAGGCGATGTGCGGCATGAGCGGGTGGTCGGGTTTGACCATGCCCTCCCGCAGCGGGGTCCAGATGCGGCTGTCGCGGGTGTAGACGGCGGGGGTGCGGACCATCTGGAGGTTCTCGGTGAGTCCGAGGACCGCCCAGATCGGCACGTCGTCGTGGAGCAGGACGGGGGCCACCGCGCCGTGTTCCTCGCGCAGTTTCTCGTACAGCTCGCCCAGGTGGTCGGCGTCGGCGCCGTAGAGCCGTTGCAGTCCGCCGGGTCCGCGGTCGTGCGCCGGGCAGCCGGGCGGCGGGGCCGGGTCCGTGCTGGCGCCGGCCGGGGAGGGGGATTCAGGCGTCACAGTGATCGCTCCGGTGGGGGTGTCAGGTGAGCGCGCCGGACATGGCGAGCGAGTGCAGGAAGCGCACCAGGGTCATCAGGACGTCCCGGCTGGAGGCCCGGCGGCGGGCGTCGCACTCCAGGATGGGGATCTCGGGGGACAGGTCCAGCGCGGTGCGCAGTTCCTCGATGGGGTAACGGGGTGCGTCCGGGAAGGAGTTGACGGCGACGACGAACGGCACCCCGCGTTCCTCCAGGCGTCCCATCACGTCGAAGCTGACTTCCAGGCGCCGGGTGTCGATGAGGACGACGGCACCGAGGGCGCCTTCGAACAGGCCGTTCCACAGGAACCAGAACCGCTCCTGGCCAGGGGTGCCGAAGAGGTAGAGGACCAGTTGATCGGTGATGCTGATGCGGCCGAAGTCCATGGCCACGGTGGTGGCGGTCTTCGAGTCGGAGCCGTAGTTGTCGTCGACCCCGATGCCGGCCTGGGTCATGGTCTCCTCGGTGGTCAGCGGTCTGATCTCGCTGACGGAACCGACCATGGTGGTCTTGCCGACTCCGAAACCGCCCACGATCACGATCTTCACCGCGGCCTGGGCGGTGTGCGGCAGCTGATCCTCGGTGCGGGGGCCGGGGATCGTTTCAGAGCTTTTGAAGTCCATGCATCACCGCTTCGAGAAGTGAACGGTCGGGGAGCGCCTGGCGGACGATCGGGGCTCGCGCCTGCACCAGTTCGGCCGTGATCAGCTCGGTGATCAGTGCCGTCATCGCACTGAACGGCAGATTGAGGTAGGCCGAGAGCTCGGCCACGGACAGGGGGGCGAGACAGAGCCGGAGCAGCGCCGCCTGCTCCGGTGTGACCGAGGGCGGTGGGTCGGCGCGCGCCACGATTAAGGTGACCAGGTCGAGTTCGGCCCGTGCGCCGTCGGCGCCGCTGATGACGTAGAGCCGCTCGGGGTTCTTGTTGTCGCCGTCCTCGCCGCCGTTCTCGGGGACCGGCGGCGTGGGCGGGAGCAGTGGCGGCTGGTGTTCCGGCCTGGGCTGACGCCGTTTGCGTTGCGGAGGAGTCATACGGTCTGCCCGTTCCGCCGGGGCGGACTGGTGAGATGGGCGCCGATGCGGACGACGAGGTCGCGCATCATCTCGCTCATCCGGCCGGGTTCGCAGGTCACGTCGGCGAGCACCGCGAGGTAGGCGTTGGCGCCGGCGGACATGAGGTAGAAGTAGCCCCGGTCGATCTCGATGAGGACCAGGTTCATGTCCCCGTTGCTGATCGGGAGTTCCTGGGCGACGGCGGTGGCCAGGC
This sequence comes from Streptomyces sp. NPDC048254, assembly GCF_043201895.1. Classification (NCBI taxonomy): domain Bacteria; kingdom Bacillati; phylum Actinomycetota; class Actinomycetes; order Kitasatosporales; family Streptomycetaceae; genus Streptomyces; species Streptomyces sp. NPDC048254. The sequence continues at coordinate 196,138 of NZ_JBICZJ010000007.1, read as the reverse complement.
TCTGCACTCCGGCGCAGGCGGCGGCGAGCCGGTCGGCGGCGTCGGGGTCGCCGCCGTGCCGGGCGATGCGCAGTCCGTCGGCGGAGAGCACGACGATCATCTCGACGCCCGGTACGCCGTCCGCGAGTTGCTTGAGCATCCAGTCGAAGTTGCCTCGCTGCTGGATCACTTGAGGTCCCCCTCGTCGTCGGCTTCGGGGCCGGCCTGGTCGTTGATCAGGTGCAGGTACTTGGTCGGGTTCCGGGTGAAGTCGGTGGGGTGGACACCCGGGTTGTTCTTCTTGAGCCCCTCCCAGAAGGCCTCGACCCAGAGGCCGGGTTCACGGCGCTCCGGCTCCGGCTGCTCGGGCTCGGCTTCCTTGTGCTGCGACCAGATGGTCGGGGTGCCCTCGCGCTCGGCGCGCTCGATGGCGGCCTGTTCGGCGAGCCGCTGGCTGAGCGGGGTCTTCATCCGGCTGCGCCGCTGCGGCAGTCCGCCCGCGGTCCACTCGGTGACCTCGGGGACGTCGTCCTCCATGGAGATCCCGGCGGGGATGCGGGGGCTGGTGGGCCGGCGCTTCTTGGGGGGCCGCTTGGGGCCTTCGAGGGCGCCGAGTTCGGGCTTCGGGATGCCGGTGGCGCCGATGCCGTGGGCGATGCCGGGGGCCGGGTCGGTGGTCATCATGTCGCTGGGCACGATGAGGACGGCCCGGACACCGCCGTACGCCGAGGCGCGCAGCGAGACGTCCATGTCGTACGTGGTGCAGAGGCGGCCGACGACGGAGAGGCCCAGGCGCGGGTTCTCGCCGAGGACCTGGATGTCCTTGCCCTGCTTGGCCTTCTCCAGCATGCCCTCGATCCGGCCGCGGGCCTCCTCGTTGAGGCTGACGCCGGCGTCCTCGATCTCGATGCACACGCCGGACTGCACCTCGACGGCGGTGACGTGCACCTTGGTGGAGGGCGGGGAGTAGCGGGTGGCGTTGTCGAGGAGTTCGGCGGCCGCGTGGATGAGCGGTTCGACCGAGGTGCCCTTGATGTTGACCTGGCAGATGGAGTGCAGCTCGATGCGCCGGTACTCCAGGATCCGGGACATGGCGCCGCGCAGCACGCTGTAGAGGGCGACGGGGTTGGGCCACTGACGGCCGGGGCGGCCGCCGCCGAGGACGGAGACCGAGTCGGCGAGGCGTCCGATCAGCGCGGTGCCGTGGTCGATGCGGAGCAGGTCGTCGAAGACCTCGGGGTTGCGGCCGTGGTCCTCCTCCATCTCCCGCAGTTCGTGTGCCTGCTGGTGGACGATGGCCTGGACGCGCCGGGCGACGCTGACGAACGAGCGCTCCAGGGAGTCGCGCTGGAGGTCTTCCTCGTCGACGATGTCGAGCATGGTGCGGATCAGCCGGCGCTGCGACTCGGGGGCGTGGCGCAGCCGGGGGTCGAGATCGAAGACCTGGCGAATCACCTCTTTGGGGGACTCGCCGGCCTTCAGCCGGTAGAGCGCGGTCGGGAACACCTCTTTGCCGAGGCGCTCGATCTCCTGGTCGCTCGTGGTCAGACGCTGTTCCAGATACGCGCTGTGACGGGCGTGCTCGGCCTTGGCGTCCTGGAGCCTACGGCCGCGGCGTACCGCTTCCGCCGCCGTCGCGAGCACCAGCAGCATGCCGACGGCCCCGCACACGCCGACGGCGGTCCGGGCGCGCTCCGCCACCAGGAGGACGGCTGCGGCGGTCGCCGCGGCCATCAGTATGGCGGGCAGCAACAGCACCCGCGCCAGGGAAAGTTCACGGCCATTGGGAGGCGATTGCACACTCACCATGTATGCCTTCTGAGACGAATCGGCTGGGTGTCGGGGGAGTTCGTGGGGGGAAGGTTCATGGAGCAGTCAGGATCTTCCGTATGATTGGGAACAGGCGCCCGAATTCATCTCAACTCGGTGCGCCGCGGGCGAGCTTAGTCCGACCGGATCAACGCCGTGTCATATTCGGCAAGCACCTGAAAACACCCAAACGACTGGAGTACCCTCAGTCGTTTTGTACGCACGGCATGTGTTCGCACACGTTACGTGACGACGTACAGGCGTACGAAGATGACTCACCGTGATGGGTGAAACAGTCCTCCGAGCCGAAACCTCCGCCCGGTTCAGACCCCCGCGATCCGCAGTGCGGCGTCGGCCGTGGCGCGGGCGAACTCGTCGACGGGGCGTTCCGGTTCGGAGCGGTGGATCAGGATGACGCCCTCGATCAGCCCGAAGACGAGGTCGGTCCGCAGCTCCAGCTCACCCTTGGCGAGCCCCCCGCCGGCGGCCGTCGCGGCGATCAGCTGCCGGTAGGCGTCCTTGAGTTCGGCCCGCACGGCATGGAACCCGGCGAACCGCTCGGTGTGCACCTCGGGCAGCAGGTAGAGCGCGCCGAGGTTGTACGGCCCGGTGCACAGCAGCTCCACGTCGGCCCGGCACAGCGCCCGCAGCCGCTCCTCGGCCGGGGTCACGTCGTCGGCGAGCAGCTCACGCGCACAGTCCAGCGACGGCGTGACGGTGGACTCAAGGAGCTCGGCGAGGAGTTCCTCCTTGCCGGAGACGTAGTGGTACATCGACGCCTGCCGCATGCCCGCCCGCTCGGCGACGGCCCGGGTGGTGGTGGCCGCGTAGCCGCGCGTGGTGAACAACTCGGCCGCGGCCACGAGCAGTTCGGCCCGCGGGTCCAGGCCGCTGTCCGGCCGCTGCGCCGCCCGCGGCCGGCCGACCCGGCGGCCACTGCTCGTCCCCATGCGTTCGATCCTCGCACACGGCACCGCACGACGATCACCACGGCCCGGCAGCCGGGCCGCACTCCCCCGGTGAGCCCTCGGTAACCGGGCCGGAACGCCACGGCAACGCCCCGGACCCGGCCCGCCCCTAATTTCTGTTGGGCGACAGAAACAACGCCGAGCCCACGAAGCCGGAGGTCAGCGATGGCGACAGCGACCACGTACGGAGCCCGGGCGCATGCCCGCGCCCAGGAGGGCACCCGCGCCGCGGCCATGCCCGTCGTACCGGCCGCCGACTGGCCGGACCCGCCCTGCGAGGCGGGCCACCTGGTGTGGGCGGAGACGGTCGCGGGCGGCAACTACACGCACCGCGTCCTGGCCCGCGGCACCGAGCTGCGCCTGACCGACCCGCACGGCGACGCCTGCGCGCACGTTCTGCTGTATGCCGCCGACCGCCCCTGGGAGCGGCTGAACGTCGCCGACACGGTCAAGGTCCAGTGGAACGCCTACCTCGGCGAGGGGGTGCTGCTCCTGTCCGACCAGGGCCGGGTCCTCGCCTCCGTCGTCGCCGACACCTCCGGCCGGCACGACGCGCTGTGCGGCACCTCCACCCTGGTCCGCAACGCCGCCCGCTACGGCGACGGCACCCCGCAGTCGTCCTCCCCCGCCGGCCGCGAGCTGTTCAAGCTGGCGGCGGCGAAGAACGGCCTGGAACCGCGCGACCTCCCGCCGTCCCTGTCGTTCTTCCAGGGCGTGGAGGTGCGCGACGACGGCACGCTGGACTTCACCGGCTCGGCCGGCCCCGGCGGCAGCGTCACGCTCCGCGCCGAGCAGGACCTGACCGTACTGATCGCGAACGTCCCGCACCCGGCCGACCCCCGCCCCGACTACGTCAGCACCCCGCTGGAGGTCCTGGCCTGGCGGGCCGCCCCGACCTCGCCCGGCGACCCGCTCTGGGACGCCACCCCCGAGGGCCGCCGCGCCTTCCTGAACACCGCCGAATTCCTCGCCTCGAGGGGGCTCGCATGACCACGGGTACCGTCGTCCCGGCCCGCGCCGCCTGGTCCGCCGTCATCCGCGCCGGCGAGACCCTCACCGTCACCGACCTGCACGGCAACCAGGCCGTCGACTTCCTCGTCTACGACGCCCACGACACATCGGTCCGCTACAGCGCGCCGGACACCGTCCACGCCCAGGGCAACCTCTTCCTCACCACCGGCAGCGTGCTGCTCTCCAACGAGCACACCCCGCTGATGACCGTGGTCGCCGACGAGGTCGGCCGGCACGACACGGTCGGCGGCGCCTGCTCCAAGGAGTCCAACACCCTGCGCTACGGCCACCACACCTGGTCGCAGCACGCCTGCGTGGACAACTTCCTGGCGGAGGGCGCCAAGCACGGCCTCGGCAAGCGCGACCTGGTCTCCAACATCAACTGGTACATGAACGTGCCCGTCGAGCAGGACGGCACCCTCGGCATCGTCGACGGCCTCTCGGCCCCGGGCCTCAAACTGACCCTGCGGGCCGAACGGGACGTCCTCGTCCTGGTCTCCAACTGCCCGCAGATCAACAACCCGTGCAACGGCTTCGAACCGACAGCGGTGGAGATGACGATCGGGGCCGCCGGATGAGCTTCGACACCCTGCTGGTCGCCAACCGCGGCGAGATAGCCGTCCGGGTCATCCGCACCGCCCGTGAGCTGGGCCTGCGCACGGTCGCCGTCTACTCCGACCCCGACCGCTCGGCACCCCATGTCCGCCTCGCCGACGAGGCGGTACGGCTCGGCCCGGCCCCGGCGAAGGAGTCGTACCTCGACGCCGACCTGGTCCTGAAGGCCGCCAAGGACACCGGCGCGGGCGCGATCCACCCCGGGTACGGCTTCCTGTCCGAGGACGCCGGTTTCGCCCGGCGCTGCGAGGAGGCCGGGATCGTGTTCGTCGGCCCGACCCCGGAGCAGCTGGAGCTGTTCGGCGCGAAGCACACGGCACGCGCGGCGGCCGAGGCGGCCGGAGTGCCCCTCGCACCGGGCACCGGGCTCCTCTCCGACCTGGCCGAGGCCCTGCGCGAGGCGTCCGCCATCGGCTACCCCGTGATGCTCAAGGCCACCGGCGGCGGTGGCGGCATCGGTATGTCGGCATGTCGATCCGCCGCCGAACTGACCGACGCCTGGGACCGCGTCCAGCGCGTGGCCGCCGCCTCCTTCTCCTCCGCCGGGGTCTTCCTGGAACGCCTGGTCGAGCACGCCCGCCATGTCGAGGTCCAGGTCTTCGGCGACGGCGCCGGCCGGGTCGTCACCTTCGGCGACCGGGACTGCTCCCTCCAGCGTCGCAACCAGAAGGTGGTCGAGGAGGCCCCGGCCCCCGGCCTGCCCCCGCACGTCCGCGCCCAACTCGCCGCCTCCGCACGCGACCTGTGCGCGGCCGTGGGCTACCGCTCCGCGGGCACCGTCGAGTTCGTGTACGACGCGGCCCGCGAGGAGGCCTGCTTCCTGGAGGTCAACACCCGCCTCCAGGTGGAACACCCGGTCACCGAGAAGATCTACGGCGTCGACCTGGTCGCCTGGATGCTGCGCCTGGCGAGGGGCGAGTCCGACGTCGTCCGGGAGCCGGGCGCACCGCGCGGTCACGCCGTCGAGGCCCGCGTCTACGCCGAGGACCCCTCCCGCGACCACCGGCCCAGCGCCGGCCTGCTGACCCGGGTGGAGTTCCCGGAGGGGGTGCGCGTCGACGGCTGGGTGGAGACCGGCACCGAGGTGACGACGTCGTACGACCCGATGCTCGCGAAGGTGATCGCCCACGGCCCCGACCGCGACCGGGCGCTGCGCACCCTCGACGAGGCGCTGGCCCGCACCCGTGTCGACGGCATCGAGACCAACCTGGGTCTGGTGCGCGCCGCGCTCACCGAACCGGCCTTCCGGGCCGCCGCCCACTCGACGGCGACCCTCGCCACGGTCACCGACCCGACTCCCCGGATCGAGGTCGTCGCCGCCGGCACGCTCACCACGGTCCAGGACTGGCCGGGCCGCACCGGCTACTGGCAGGTGGGAGTGCCTCCGTGCGGCCCGATGGACGACCGCTCCTTCCGGCTCGGCAACCGCGCGCTGGGCAACCCGGAGGGCGCCCCCGGCCTCGAATGCACCCTCCAGGGCCCGTCGCTGCGCTTCACCCACCCCACGACCGTCTGCGTGACCGGCGCCCCGGCCCCGGTGACGCTGGACGGCGCCCCGGTCGCGCAGTGGGAGCCGGTGACGGTACCGGCGGGCGGGCTGCTGGAGATCGGCGCCCCTTCCGCATACGGCCTGCGCACCTACGTCCTCTTCGCGGGCGGCGGCCTGGACGTGCCCGCCTTCCTCGGCAGCGCGAGCACCTTCACACTGGGCCGGTTCGGCGGCCACGGCGGCCGGGCGCTGCGCACGGGTGACGTCCTGCACGGCGGCGCCGTGACGGACGGCAGGCCCGTCGCCGAGCGGCCGCCCTTCACCGCCGTCTGGCACATCGGGGCCGTCGAAGGCCCCCATGCCGCCCCGGAGTTCTTCACCGAGGACGACATCCGGGACTTCTACGCGGTCGAGTGGAAGGTGCACTTCAACTCGGCCCGCACCGGGGTCCGGCTGGTCGGCCCCAAGCCGCGCTGGGCACGCACCGACGGCGGCGAGGCGGGCCTGCACCCGTCCAACATCCACGACACCCCGTACTCGGTCGGCGCCGTCGACTACACCGGCGACATGCCGGTCCTGCTCGGCCCCGACGGCCCCTCCCTCGGCGGGTTCGTGTGCCCGGCGACCGTCCTGAGCGGCGAACGCTGGAAGCTGGGCCAGCTCCGGCCCGGCGACACGGTCCGCTTCGCCCCGGTCGACGTGACGGGCGCGCCCCGCCAGGAGATCGTCGACGGCGGTGTCCTGGCCCACGACGGGGACGTGACCTACCGGCGCAGCGGCGACGACAACCTGCTGGTCGAGTTCGGCCCGATGCAGCTGGACCTGGCCCTGCGGATGCGCGTCCACGCGCTGATGGAGGCGGTGACGGCGGCGGACCTGCCGGGGGTCAGGGACCTCACGCCGGGGATCCGCTCGCTCCAGATCCAGACCGACCCGGGTCTGCTCACCCAGGCCGAACTCCTTGCCGCGGTACGGGAGATCGTCCTGGGGCTGCCGCCCACCGACGAACTGGTGGTGCCGTCCCGCACGGTCCACCTCCCCCTCTCCTGGGACGACCCGGCGACCCGCGAGGCGATCGCCCGCTACATGGCGGGGGTCCGCGACGACGCCCCCTGGTGCCCGTGGAACATCGAGTTCATCCGCCGGATCAACGGCCTGGACTCGGTCGAGGACGTCTATCGCACGGTCTTCGACGCCGAGTACCTGGTCCTGGGCCTGGGCGATGTGTACCTGGGCGCCCCGGTCGCCACCCCGCTGGACCCGCGCCACCGCCTGGTCACCACGAAGTACAACCCGGCCCGCACCTGGACCGCCGAGAACTCCGTCGGCATCGGCGGCGCCTACCTGTGTATCTACGGCATGGAGGGCCCGGGCGGCTACCAGTTCGTGGGCCGTACGACCCAGGTGTGGTCGGGCTGGCAGCAGCGCGGGGCGTTCCAGCCGGGCTCGCCGTGGCTGCTGCGCTTCTTCGACCGGATCAGGTGGTATCCGGTGTCCGCGGACGAACTCCTCGACCTGCGGGCCGACATCACCTCCGGCAGGTTCGTGCCGCGCATCGAGGAGGGGACGTTCTCCCTGACGTCGTACCAGGAGTTCCTCTCCGAACACGCCGATGCCATCGGGGACTTCAGGGCGCGCCAGCGGCAGGCCTTCGCCGCGGAGCGCGACGCCTGGGAGGCGGCCGGCGAGTTCGCCAGGGCGGAAGCGGCGACGGCACCCGCGTCCCCCGCAGCGGCCGAGGTGTCCGTCCCGCCGGGCGGCCGCCTGATAGAGGCCGAGTTCGCGGCCTCCGTATGGCAGCTGAACGTGGCACCCGGCGACGAGGTGACCAGCGGCCAGGCCCTCCTCGCCCTGGAGGCGATGAAGATGGAGTCCAGGGTGCACGCACCGATGGCCGGCGTGGTGACGGAGATCCTGGCGAGGCCGGGCGACCAGGTGGAGGCGGGGACGGCACTGCTGGTCCTGGCGCCGACCGCGAACTGACCGACAGGAGTAAGAGAGCATGTCCAGCACCGTCTCCCGGGTCCGTGCCGCCTACGCGCGCATCGAAGCGGTCGACCGCCCCGAGATCTGGATCGACCTGCGCCCGCGGGAGGAGGCCGAGGCGGAGGCCCGGGCGATCGACGCGCGGGTGGCCGCGGGCGAACGCCTCCCCCTCGCCGGGCGCCTGTTCGCCGCCAAGGGCAACATCGACGTACAGGGACTGCCCACGACGGCGGGCTGCCCGGCCTACGCCTACGAGCCGGAGTCCGACGCCCCGGTGGTGGCCCGGCTGCGCGCGGCCGGCGCACTCGTCCTCGGCACCACCAACCTCGACCAGTTCGCGACCGGCCTGGTCGGCACCCGCTCCCCGTACGGCGCGGTCCGCAACGCCATCGACCCGACCCGGATCAGCGGCGGCTCCAGCTCGGGTTCGGCGGTGGCCGTGGCCCTCGGGATCGTCGACTTCGCGCTCGGCACGGACACGGCGGGCTCGGGCCGGATCCCGGCGGCCTTCAACGGCATCGTCGGCCTGAAGCCCACCCGGGGCCTGGTACCCACCGCCGGGGTGGTCCCGGCCTGCGCCTCCCTCGACTGCGTGACGGTGTTCGCCCGCACGCTCCCGGAGGCCGAGCAGGCGCTGTCGTACCTGGCGGCCCCGCCGGACCGCACGCTCCCGCCCCTCCCCCCGCGGGCCCCGGGCCCCTGGCGGATCGCGGTCCCGCCGCTCTCCCAACTCGGCGAACTGGACGAGGGCTGGGCGGATGCGTACGAGGAGGCGGTCGCGCGTCTCGACGCTTCGGGCGCCTCGATCCGCCCGCTCGACCTGACCCCGTTCACCGAGGCGGCGGCGATGCTGTACGAGGGCGCGTTCGTGGCGGAGCGCTACACGGCAGTGGGTCTCTTCATCGACAAGTTGCTCGCTTCCGGCGGCGCGGGCCTCGACCCCACCGTCACCGGCATCATCACCCGGGCCCGCGACATCCCGGCGCACCGCCTCTTCACCGACCAGGACCGCCTGTCCGCCCTGCGTGCCCGTGCCCTGGCCGAGCTGTCCGACGCGGACGCCCTGCTGCTCCCCACGGCCCCGGGCCACCCCACCCTGGCCGAGGTGGCGGCCGACCCGCTGGGCGCCAACGCCCGCCTGGGCCGCTTCACCAACTCCACGAACCTCTTCGACCTGGCGGCGGTGGCGGTACCGGCGGGCGAGGTGAACGGACTGCCGTTCGGCGTGATGCTGATCGGCCCCGCCTTCACGGACGACCGCCTGGCCACCATCGCCCGCGCCCTGGAGCCGAGGGTGAGCCTGGCGGTGCTGGGCGCGCACCTGACCGGCCAGCCCCTGAACCCGCAGCTCCTGGCGCTGGGCGCGGTCCTGGACCGCACGACGACCACAGCACCGACGTACCGCTTCTACGCCCTTGGGACGACCCCACCAAAGCCGGGCCTGGTGCGGGTGGACGAGGACGGGGCGGCGATCGAGACGGAGGTGTGGAGCGTTCCGGCCGAGGGCTTGGGCCGCCTGCTCGCGACGCTCCCCCGCCCCATGGCGCTGGGGAGCGTGGAGCTAGCGGACGGCAGCCAAGTCCCGGGCTTCCTTTGCGAGCCGAGCGCTTTGAGAGGCGCCGAGGACATCACGCGCCACGAAGGCTGGCGGAACTACCTGAGCCGGGCGTGAGGAACCCGACCTAGGGGCGCGGGGCTGTATTCGATATGCGGCTACCGCCGCGTGGGCGCGACAAGCCACACACAACCCGCGCCCGCCAGGCAAAAGTCACCCCACCGACGAGTAGGCCACAACCCCCCGCAGCACCAGATCAACCGCCTTCCGCGCGGTCTTCGACACAGTCGACCCCTCCACCGGAGCCGCCGCAGCAATCTGCCCGAGCACGTCGATGACCTGCTTGCACCACCGCACGAAGTCCCCGGCCGGCATCTCCGCCTCCCGCAGCACCTCGTCCAGCCCCGTCCCCGACGCCCACATGTACGCGGCCCAGGCGAAGCCGAGGTCCGGTTCCCGCTGCCCGACACCCTCGGTCTGGGTGATCCGGAACTCCTCCTCCAGGGCGTCCAGCCGCCCCCAGATCCGCACCATCTCACCGAGCGCGGCCTTGGCGTTCCCGGAGGGCAGCTTCGGGGCCATCGCGTCGTCCCCGACGCGCGCCTCGTACACCAGCGCCGAAACGCACGCGGCCAGTTCGGCGGGGCCGAGCCCCTCCCAGACCCCGGCCCGCAGGCATTCGCTGGCGAGCAGGTCGAGTTCGCCGTACAGCCGGGCCAGCCGCTTCCCGTGTTCGGTGACCTCGTCGCCGCGCAGGTAGTCCAGCTCGGTGAGCAGTGCCACGATCCGGTCGAAGGTGCGGGCGATGGTGTTGGTCCGGCCCTCGATCCGCCGCTCCAGCTGCGAGGTGTCCCGCATCAGCCGGTGGTACCGCTCGGCCCAACGGGCGTGGTCCTCCCGGTCGTTGCAGCCGTGGCAGGGGTGCGCCCGGATCGCGGTCCGCAGCCGTGCGATCTCGCGGTCGTCGGCGGCCTGCGACCGCTTCTTGCGGGCCCGCTCCGGCGGGATGTGCCCGGCCTTGGTGCGCAGCGCGGACGCGAGGTCGCGACGGGACTGCGGGGAGCGGGGGTTGAAGGACTTGGGGATCCGCATCCGCTCCAGCGCCTCGACCGGCACCGGGAAGTCCATCGACGCCAGTCGCTTGACCTGCCGTTCGGCGGTCAGCACCAGCGGCCGCGGCCCGTCGTGCTGCTCGAAGCCACGATGGCCGTTGGACCGCCCGGCGGGCAGCCCGGGGTCGAGGACCAGCGCGAGCCCCGCGTACTTGCCGGTCGGCACGTGGATGACATCGCCCGGCTTGAGCTTCTCCAGCGCCACCGCGGCCTCGGCCCGCCGCTCGGCGGCGCCCTGCCGGACGAGTTCGGTCTCCCGGTCCTTCAGCTCGCGCCGCAGTCGCGCATACTCCTCGAAGTCGCCGAGGTGGCAGGTCATGGACTCCTTGTAGCCTTCGAGTCCTTCCTCGTTGCGCTGCACCTGACGGGAGATCCCGACGACCGACTTGTCGGCCTGGAACTGCGCGAACGAGGTCTCGAGAAGTTCCCGCGACCGGTGCCGGCCGAACTGCTCGACCAGGTTGACCGCCATGTTGTACGACGGCTTGAAGCTGGAGCGCAGCGGATAGGTGCGGGTGCCGGCGAGCCCCGCGAGGTGCTCGGGGCTGAACCCCCGCTGCCACAGCACCACGGCATGACCCTCGATGTCGATGCCGCGCCGGCCCGCACGGCCGGTCAGCTGGGTGTACTCGCCGGGGGTGATGTCGGCGTGCTGCTCGCCGTTCCACTTGACGAGCTTCTCCAACACCACCGAGCGCGCGGGCATGTTGATGCCGAGCGCCAGGGTCTCGGTGGCGAACACCGCCTTGACCAGGCCGCGTACGAAGAGTTCCTCGACGACTTCCTTGAAGGTCGGGAGCATGCCGGCGTGGTGGGCGGCGATGCCGCGCTCCAGGCCCTCCAGCCATTCGTAGTAGCCGAGGACGTGCAGGTCCTCGCGTGGGATCGACGAGGTGCGCTCCTCGACGAGGGCGCGCACCTGTTCGCGTGCTTCCTCGTCGTTGAGCCGCAGGCCCGCGTGCAGGCACTGCTCGACGGCGGCTTCGCAGGCGGCGCGGCTGAAGATGAAGGTGATGGCGGGCAGCAGGCCCTCGGAGTCGAGGCGTTCGATGACCTCGGGGCGTCCCGGTGTCCACACCCTGGACCGCTGCCGGCGCTCCCGCTCCCGGTCGGCCTCGCGCATGGCACGCCCGCGCCTGCGGTCCTGGTAGGAGGGTCTGCTCGCCTCCATCCGGGCCAGCCGGGTGAGGTCGGGGTTGACGGCCTTCTTCTGGCCCTCGCCCTCCTCGAACAGGTCGTACATCCGGCGCCCGGCGAGCACGTGCTGGAACAGCGGGACGGGACGGTGTTCGGAGACGATGACCTCGGTGTCGCCGCGGACGGTGTCGAGCCAGTCGCCGAACTCCTCGGCGTTGGACACGGTGGCCGACAGGGACACCAGGGTCACGGACTCCGGCAGGTGGATGATCACCTCTTCCCAGACGGCACCGCGGAAGCGGTCGGAGAGGTAGTGCACCTCGTCCATGACCACATAGCCGAGGCCGAGCAGCGTCTGGGAGCCCGCGTACAGCATGTTCCGCAGCACCTCGGTGGTCATCACGACCACGGGGGCGTCGGAGTTGACGCTGTTGTCGCCGGTGAGCAGGCCGACCTTGTCCGCGCCGTAGCGGCGGCACAGGTCGGCGTACTTCTGGTTCGACAGTGCCTTGATGGGTGTCGTGTAGAAGCACTTCTTGCCCTGCTCCAGGGCGAGGTGGACGGCGAACTCGCCGACGATCGTCTTGCCGGAGCCGGTGGGGGCGGCCACCAGTACGCCCTTCCCGGCTTCGAGCGCCTGACAGGCCTCGATCTGGAAGGGGTCGAGGCCGAATTCGTACATCTCGCGGAAAGACGCGAGCGCGGTGGCCTGCTCGGCGGCCCGCCTGCGGGCCGCCGCATACCGCTCGGCCGGTGAGAGGTCCTCTGTCATCGTGCTTTCGAGCGTACCGGTCCCCACTGACAACAGGACGATCATTATCCGGAACATGGGACGACCGACAACAAAGAGGTGCCGCGCCGTGGGGCGCGGGCACCTCTCGATGGCCGGTTCGGACCCGGTCAGGTCACGTCGTCGTAGCCGTTGACCCGCTCCGGGGTCTCGGGCAGCGCGCGGCTGGCCGAGACGGTCTCGATCTCGCCGATGTCGTCGGGCGTGAGGTCGAGGTCGGAGGCCTGGTCGTCGTCGGGGCCCTCGGCGTCGCGGCGGCGCCTGCGCCGGTCGTTGAGCAGCGAGAAGAGGACCGCGCCGAAGTACAGCACCCAGATCGGCCCGGCGAGCGCCAGCATGGAGAGCGGGTCGGTGCTCGGGGTGGCGACGGCAGCGAAGACCGTGATCCCGAGGATCATCGCCCGCCACCAGCCGAGCATCCGCCGGCCGGTGACGATGCCGGTGAGATTGAGCATGACCAGCAGCAGCGGCAGCTCGAAGGAGAGCCCGAAGACGATCACCATGCGGGTGACCAGCTGGAGCAGGTCGTCCAGCGGCAGCAGGTTGCTCACGCTGTGCGGGGTGAACTGGAGGAGCACCTTCGCGGTGGTCGGCAGGACCTTGTACGCGAAGAACGCGCCGCCGAAGAAGAGCGGGACGCCGGTGGCGACGAACGCGTAGGCGTACTTCTTCTCGTTCCGGTGCAGACCGGGCGCGACGAAGGCCCACAGCTGGTACAGCCAGACCGGCGAGGCGAAGACCACGCCTGCCATCAGCGAGACCTGGAGGGCCAGCGTGAAGGGCGCGAGCAGACCGTTGATCGTGATCTGCGCGCAGGGATGCGAGTCGGACTTGGCCCTGGCCAGTTCCCCGAAGGCCTGCTCACAGCCGACCGAGTCGAGGACCGGCTTGGTGAGGAAGTTGATGATGTCGTTGTAGAAGAAGGCGGCCACCACCGTCACGATGACGATGGCCAGCATGGCCTTCGCGAGCCGGTTGCGGAGCTCACGAAGGTGATCTCCGAGAGGCATCCGCCCCTCGGGATCCTTCTCCTGTTTGCGGGCAGACTTGGGCAACCCACGTCCTCATCTCGTGCGGCAGGCCGGGGGTCACCGGCCTTGCGTCAGCGCTGGGTGGTGTCCGACGGCTCGTTGACCGGGCGGGAGCTGGTCACGTCGCCGGGGGCCGCCTGGATGGTGCGCTGGGCCTGGGCCTGCTCGCCGGAGGCGGGCGCCTGGGCGGAGGAGGTGGTGTTGCTGCCGTCTTCCTTCATCGCCTTGGCCTCGCTCTTGAGGATGCGCGCGGACTTGCCGAGCGAGCGGGCCATGTCCGGAAGCTTCTTCGCGCCGAACAGCAGGATGACGACGACAAGGATGAGAATGATCTCGGGAGCTCCGAGCCTTCCGAACATAAGTCTTTACCTTCTCACCGAGGCGGCTGGATGGGATGCTGTCCGATCCGTCGGACATGCGTCCGAGTAATCGTGCTGACAGCGATCGTAACGCTCAGGGGTAAACGCGAGGCAATCCCTGTGCGTACGCCCGGTCCGCGGTACGGGCCTCGTTCTCCGCGCCGCGAGCAGCAGCGTACCCGCCGCGGTGGGCGCCGTGACAGGGCGAAGTGACGCAAAGCGCTTATGGCGCAGTACTCACACCGGTTCCACAGCAGACCTCAGAGGGTGTCCACAGTCCGCGCGGCGCTCGCCGCCGCCCGCTCCAGGTCCTCGGCGGCCCGGCTGATGCGCCGCGCCGAGTCCGTGACCTGCGCTCCCAGCAGCCGCGCCGCCAGGAAGACCCGTACGGCGAGCACGCCGAGCACGGCGAGACCCACGAAACCCACAGCTACCGCGAACATCGGCCAGAACATGCGGGAGAGCCTAGACGGTGGGGTGCAGCCGCAGGGTTCTGACCCCGCCGCCGGTCAGCAGCTCGATGATCCGCTCGCCCGCGGGCTTGCGGACCAGGACGCCGCAGTCGGGGCAGGTGAAGGAGTAGAACGTGGTCTTGCTGGTGGCTCCGATGGCCAGCCGCAGGGCGCTCGCGGTGAGCTCGAAACTGCCCCGGCAGTCCGGGCAGCCGGCCTTGAACACCACGGGGACCACTCTTCTCATCCCGGCGAACGCGGCCGCGACCGTCACGTCCCTCGCGCCTGCGACACCGGAACCCGAAGACTCGTTCAGATCCCTCGCGCCTGCGACACCGGAACCCAAAGACTCGTTCAAATCCCTCGCCCCTGCCCTTCCTCATCGCCGTGCCCAGCACTGTCGTACGCCGCCAGGGCCTCGCGGGCCGCCCGGCGGGCGCTGTCGGCCAGCTCGGGCGGTGACACGATCCGGCCGTCGCCGCCGAGCCTGAGTGCCAGTCGGCGCAGGGAGGCCGGATCGGGGGTGCGCAGAGTGATACGCAGCCCGCCGTCGGGAAGCTCATCCGCGCTGTCGTGCGGGTAGTACTCGGCGACCCAGCGGCCGGCCGGGCCGACCTCGACGACCACCTCGGGGTCCTCGGCGGCCGGCTGCACCAGGGCCTCGGACAGGTCCCGCAGCTCGATCTCGGGGGGCGCGGACGGCTCGTCGAGGATCTTGATCTCGGCGACGCGGTCGAGGCGGAAGGTGCGCCGGGCCTCGGAGCGGCGGCACCAGGCCTCCACGTAGGTGTGCCCGACGCTGACCAGGCGGATGGGGTCGATCTCGCGCTCGGTGACCTCGTCACGGGCCGGCGAGTAGTAGCGGATCCACAGCCGGCGGCGCTCGGAGATCGCCCGGTCGACGTCGGCGAAGACCCCGCCCTCGGACTCGAAGGTCACCGACAGCCGGGCGCTGGCGCCGGCCGCCTCGCCGGCCGCGGTCTCCACCTTGGCGGTGGCCCGCAGGAGCGCCTGCCGGTCGCCCTCGCGCAGCCCGGGCAGCGTGGACACGGCCCGGGCGGCCACCAGCAGCGCGGTCGCCTCGTCGGCGGCCAGCCTCAGCGGCTCGGCGGCCTCCTCGCCGAGCGCGGCGGCGTTGTGCCACCAGATGCGCTCGCCGTCGGTGTCGATGTCCAGCAGATCGCCGCCCCGGAAGCTGGTGCCGCACATGGGCAGCACGTCCAGGTCGGAGACCAGCTCGTCCTCGGTGATGCCGAAGGCCCGGGCCACGTCCGCGATCCGGGCGCCGGGGCGCTCGCGCAGATAGGTCACCAGGGAGAGCATCCGCCGGGTCTGGTCGATGGCGTTCACGGGCCTGACCGGTTTGCCTGCCACTGTCTTGCTCCGCTCCCCCTCAGCCCTTGGCCACGGCACGCAGCCGGTCCACCACGTCCGCGCGCAGCTCGGCCGGCTCCAGGACCACCACGTCCGGCCCGAACTCCACCAGCCAGGCGTCCAGGCCGTGCCCGTACGGAATCTCCAACTCGTCCCAGCCGTCGCCGAGTTCCCGGACCGTCGTGGCCTTCGCCCGAAGGGGGTAGCCGGCGCCCGAGCGCAGCCGGATCAGCGCCGAGCGGTCGGCGATCTCCCCGGCCCAGCTCGCGACGGTCTCCCGGACGGTGACCACGTCCGGGACGGGCACGGTGAAACGGGTACCCCGGGAGCGCACCCGGCCGGTGATCCGGGACAGCCGGAACACCCGCTCGGCACCCCGGTCCCGGTCCCAGCCCGCCAGATACCAGTGGCCGCGCCAGCACTCCAGGGCCCACGGCTCCACGTGCCGGGGCTCGGGGCGGGCGGCGGTGGCCTTGCGGTAGTCGAAGAGGACCGGGCGGCGGTCGCGGCAGGCCAGCATCAGCGGCTCGAAGGCGGCCTCGTGCACCGGGATGCGCGGCTCCAGGGCGCCGTGCGCCTCGTACGGGTCGACGTCCTCGGGCAGCCCGGCGGCGCGCAGCTTCTGCAGGGCGCCGCTGGCCGCGCCGGCCAGCCGGGCCTGCTGCCAGACCTTGGCGGCCAGTCCCAGGGCGGCGGCCTCCTCGGCGTCCAGCGTGATCGCGGGCAGGCTGTTGCTGTCGCGGCGGGCCAGATAGCCGACCTCGCCGTCCAGGTTCTCGACGGTCTCGATCACCAGTCCGAGCTCGCGCAGATCGTCCTTGTCCCGCTCGAACATCCGGTTGAAGGAGTCGTCGGACCCGGCCTCGAGGTAGGCCTCGATGGATTCCCGCAGCTCACGCTTGCTGAGCGGCCGTCTCGTCCCCAGCAGGCACAGCGCCAGGTTCATCAGCCGCTCGGCCTTGGCAATGGCCATCGACGCCCTTCGCCTTCCCTATGGTGCTTCTGACCGATGACCGTACCGCTCCGGAGTGGCACGGCAAAAGCCAGTACAAACAACGAGGACCGAAACGGACAGGACACGACAAACACCGAGGGCCCGCGCACACGGCACGGGCCCTCGTCCAGCCGGTTTCCGACCGGGGCGATCAGCGCCGGAACGGCGCCGACCAGGCACGGGGCTCAGACCCCGAGCAGGTCCACGACGAAGATCAGCGTCTCACCGGGCCGGATCAACGGGCTCGGGCTCTGGTTGCCGTAGGCGAGGTGGGCCGGGATGGTCAGCTGGCGGCGGCCGCCGACCTTCATGCCCTCCACACCCTGGTCCCAGCCCTTGATGACACGGCCGCCGCCCAGCGGGAAGCGGAACGGCGTGCCCCGGTTCCAGCTGGCGTCGAACTCCTCGCCCGTGCTGAACGCGACACCCACGTAGTGCACGGTGACGGTCTGGCCGGCCTTGGCCACCTCGCCGTCGCCCTCCCAGATGTCCTTGATCTCCAGGTCGGCCGGGGGCTCGCCGCCCGGGAAGTCGATCTCCGGCTTGTCGATGCTCACGTCTCTCGCTCCTGCTTGTGTACGACACGGAACCCGGACAGTCTTTCATCCCCGCCCGGCTCCCGCCCGCGCGACTACATCGCCGCCAGGATGTCCACCGAGAACACCAGCGTCGAACCCTTCTTCACCACACCACCGGTCGGCGGGTTGTTCCCATAGGCCAGATCCGGCGGTACGACGATCAGCAGCCGGCTGCCCACCTTCTTCCCGGTGATGCCCTGCGCCAGCCCCTTGACGACTTTTTGCATCTGCGCGACCGCGAACTGGGCCAGCCGCCCGCTGTCGTACGTCTGCTCGAAGGCCTTGCCGCTGTCCCAGACCTCGCCCTTGAACTGGCACAGGACCGTCTGCGACGACTTCACCTCCGCGCCGTCGCCCTCCAGGACGTAGTTCGACACCAGCGCCTTCGGCGGGTCGGCCTTGGGAATGTCGATCGACGGCGCCTTCCCGTCGGTGTTGGTGCCGACCTTGGGCAGCGCGGCGTCGCTCTGCGCTACCACCTTGCCGGTGCTGGAGCTCTTGGAGTTGAAGGAGTTCAGCACATCCACCACGAACACCAGCGTGTCGGTGCCCTTGATACCCGCCTGCGAGTTGCCCGCCGTGCCGTAGCCCCAGGTCGGCGGCACCGCCATCAGCACCCGGCTGCCGACCTTCTTCCCGGCCAGCCCGTACCGCCAGCCGTCGATGATGCTGCCCTGGGCGAGCTGCATGAGCAGCGGCGTACGGTCGTACGACTGGTCGAAGACCTTCGCCGTGGACCAGATCTGCCCGAGGTAGTTGGCCTGGATGAAGTCGTTCTCCGCGACCGCCTTGCCGCCGCCCGCGATCACCGTCTTGACCGCCAGGTCCTTCGACGGATCCCCGGAACCCTTGGCCACCGTCGGCTTCTCGTCGAACTTCGTCCCCGCCGTGATCGCCGGCAACGGCCCGTCCACGATCTTCGGCGGCGGCACCGAGGAGGCGGAACCCGACGGCGCCGCGCTGGCCTTGCTGGAAGCGGACTTGTCGTCACCGCACGCGGCAAGCGTGACCAGTCCTGCGGGTACGGCGGCAAGGAGAAGAGAGCGTCGGCGCACGGAAACAGCCTCATAATCGATCGATCTTGCGGATGCGTGCGCGCAACTCTACGACGTGACACGGGCGCCGTACGGTAAACGTACGGCGCCCGTGTGGCGTTCGCTCACATACCGGCGATGAGCTTCTCCACCCGGTCGTCGACCGAACGGAACGGGTCCTTGCACAACACCGTCCGCTGTGCCTGGTCATTGAGCTTCAGGTGCACCCAGTCGACCGTGAAGTCCCGGCGCTGCTCCTGAGCCCGCCGGATGAAGTCACCGCGCAGCCGCGCCCGAGTCGTCTGCGGCGGTACCGACTTGCCCTCGAAGATCTTCAAGTCATTGCAGATCCGCGCGGCTTGGCCCTTCCTCTCCAGCAGGTAATACAGACCCCGCCGACGGTGAATGTCGTGATAAGCGAGGTCTATCTGCGCCACCCGCGGATGAGACATGGTCATGTTGTGCTTGGCCCGGTACCGCTCGATGAGCTTGTACTTCATCACCCAGTCGATCTCGGTGCCGATCCGGTCCAGGTCCTCGGCCTCGATCGCGTCCAGGGTCCGGCCCCACAGCTCCAGGACCTGGTCGACCGTGCCGGTACGGATACCCCGGCGCTCGACGAAGTCCACGGCCTTCTCGTAGTACTCCCGCTGCACCTCCAGGGCGGAGGCCTCACGGCCACTGGCCAGGCGCACCTTGCGCCGGCCCGTGATGTCATGGCTGACCTCACGGATCGCCCGGATCGGGTTCTCCAGGGTCAGGTCCCGCATCACCGTGCCCGCCTCGATCATGCGCAGCACCAGGTCGGTGGCACCGACCTTGAGCAGCATGGTCGTCTCGGACATGTTCGAGTCGCCCACGATGACATGGAGCCGGCGGTAGCGCTCGGCGTCCGCGTGCGGCTCGTCCCGGGTGTTGATGATCGGCCGGGAGCGGGTCGTCGCCGAGGAGACGCCCTCCCAGATGTGCTCCGCCCGCTGACTGACGCAGTACACCGCACCGCGCGGCGTCTGCAGCACCTTGCCGGCGCCGCACAGCAGCTGCCGGGTCACCAGGAACGGAATGAGGATGTCCGCGAGCCGGGAGAACTCCCCGTGCCGCGCCACCAGATAGTTCTCGTGGCAACCGTAGGAGTTGCCCGCCGAGTCCGTGTTGTTCTTGAAAAGGTAGACGTCGCCCGCGATTCCTTCCTCGTGCAGGCGTCGTTCCGCGTCCACCAGGAGTCCTTCGAGAATGCGCTCGCCGGCCTTGTCGTGGGTGACCAGTTCGGTCACGTTGTCACACTCGGGTGTCGCGTATTCCGGATGTGATCCCACGTCGAGATAGAGCCGGGCGCCGTTACGAAGAAAGACATTGCTGCTACGGCCCCATGACACGACACGGCGGAAGAGGTACCGCGCCACCTCGTCAGGCGACAGGCGGCGCTGTCCCCTGAACGTGCACGTGACGCCGTACTCGTTCTCCAGCCCGAAAATGCGGCGGTCCATGACTGAACATTACGCCCGATCCCCTGAGCTGAAACGGGGTTCGGCAGCACGATTTGGATCATTTTCCAATGAAGCCGCAACCACCGCGCCCCCACCGGGAGCTGCGAGGACCCGCCGCGTGACCACCAGGACCAGCAATGACACACCCCCCGCCGCACCCGGCACCGCGAAGCCCCACAGCGCCCCGCCCGCCTCGACGACCGGGCCGGCCAGGCCCGTTCCCACCGACGCGCCCACTGTGAACGTCGTCACAAGCCAGGAGAAAGCCTCGGTGACCGTCCCGGTCGGCGCATGCCGGTCCACCAGCACGAACGCACATGCGATCGCCGGCGCCAGGAACACCCCCGCCAGCACGATGAGCAACACCATGGCCACCGCACCCGGCATCACCATCAGCGGCAGATAACACACCGCCAGAAGCGCCACCAGCACCCGCAGTCGCACCGCCGGCTCCCCCCGCCACAGCCGCGCCCCGTACACCGAGCCACCGAGCAGCGCGCCCAGCCCCAGCCCCGCCATCATCCAGCCGTACACCCCGTCACCACCGTGCTCGTCCGCGTACGGCACCGACGCCACCGTGATGGAGCCCAGCGCGATCCCGACGAACAGGAACGCGCCCAGCAGCGCCACCAGCCCGGACGACCGCAGCGCACCCAGCCAGTGCGCCGCACGCGGCGCCGAACGCCACGCGCGCGAAGGCGGCGAGACCACCACGGAAAGCGCCCCCAGCACGCCCACCGCGTTCACCACCAGCAGCGCCGCCTGCGCCGACCACAGCGACACGCACAACGTCACCAGCAACGGCCCCACCGTGAACATGACTTCCTGCGCCACCGCGTCCATCGCATACGCCGTGTGCACCTGGTCCTCCTTGCCGAGCACACTCGGCCACAGCGCACGCAGACCACCCTCCAGGGGCGGCGTGAACAACCCCGCCGCGGCCACGCACGCGTAGGCGAGCGGCAGCGGATCGGTGCCGGCGAAGGCGAAACCGGCCATGGCGAGAGCCGACGCGACAGCCGCGGGCAACTGGACCCGCGGCTGCCCGTGCACATCCACCAACCGGCCCAGCACCGGCTGACCCACCGCGTTGGCGACGCCGTACACGGCCGCGAGCGCCCCCGCCAGGCTGTACGTACCGCCCTCCGCCCGCACGAACAGCACGATCGCGATCGCCGCCGTGGCGTTGGGCAACCGCCCCACCAAGGTGCCCGTCAGCAGGCGGACCGCATGCCTCGCCCTGAGGATCTCCAGGTATCCCGCGGCCATGACCCGCCTCCAAGTTTTACGTATAACCCCGACTCCCATACGTACCATGTGCCCAGTTCACACGTCCAGACGAAGGAGCCCACACCCGGTGGCACGCAGCAGCACGCGCCCGACGAGCCGCGACGTCGCCCAGGCCGCCGGCGTCTCCCAGGCCGCCGTGTCACTCGTCCTCGGCGACAAATGGCGCGGCCGGGTCTCCGAGGCCACCGCCGAACGCGTCCGGGAAGCCGCCCGCGACCTCGGCTACCGCCCCAACCTCGCCGCCCGCAACCTCCGCCTCGGCCACACCCGCACCGTCCTCCTCGTCGTCCCCGCACTCACCACCGAGTTCTTCGCCGGCGTCTACACCGGCGCCGCCCGCGTCGCCGCCGACCACGGCTTCGGCCTCGTCCTCTACCCCTCCCCCGAAGGCATCGGCCCAGCCCGCGACCCCTTCGCCTCCGCCCAGGCCGCCCTCGACGGCGTCATCGCGTCCTCCATGGCCGCCGACGCCCTCACCGCCATCCGCGGCGACCAGCTCCCCCTCGTCATGCTCGACAGCGACCCCGACGGCAGCCTCGGAGCAGCCACCGTCAACCTGGACATCGCCGACGGCGTACGCCAGGTCGCCCAACACCTGCTCGGCCTCGGCCACCGCCGCTTCCTCCACCTGGCCGCCGACGTCCCCTCCTGGACCTTCGAAGTACGCGCCCGCGAACTGGCCGCACGCACCGCCGAGGTACCCGGCACCTCGGTACGCACCGTCCACGCCCCGATCTCCATCGAAGGCGCCCGCACCGCCACCGAAACCGCCCTCGCCGCCCCCGGCCCCCACCCCACCGCCCTCGTCTGCGACGACGACAAACTCGCCGCCGGCGCCTACAAGGCCCTGCGCCGCCACGGCCTGCGCATCCCCGACGACATCTCCGTCACCGGCCTCGACGACCTCGCCCTCGCCACCGCCATCGACCCCGAACTCACCACCGTTCGACTGGACGCCGAACTCTTCGGCGAACGCGGCATGCACGCCCTCCTGGCCGTCCTGGAAGGCCGCCCGCCAGAAGGCCGGGACATCCCCGTCGAACTGGTCGTACGAGGCTCCACCGCGCCCCCACCACAGCCCTAGCCGCACCCGGCCGCACACACACCCGCGCCCCGCCCGGACGACTCACCGGGCGGGGCGCACAGAGCGGGTGGGAGCAAGGACTACTCGACGTCCCCGCCGGACTCCTCCGCCTCGTCGGTGGCCGCAGCCGTGGCCGTACCCTCCGACTCCAGCAACCGGGACAACTGCGGGCCGCCGATACGCCTGAACTTGCGCTTCTGCGGACGCGTACGGTCCAGCAGCGCAACCTCCAGACGCTCCGCCGGAATCTCCCGCTGCGTGCCGTTCGACTCCCGCGACAGAGCCGTCACCGCCAGCTTCAGAGCCTCCGCCAGAGTCATACCGTCCCGGTGCTCCCGGTCCAGATAACTGCTGATCTGCTCCGCATTGCCACCGACCGCCACCGAACCGTGCTCATCGACGATCGAACCGTCATGCGGCAGCCGATAGATCTGGTCACCCTCCGGAGTCTCCCCGACCTCCGCGACCACCAACTCCACCTCGTACGGCTTCTCGGCCGCACTGGAGAAGATCGTGCCCAGCGTCTGCGCATAGACGTTGGCAAGACCACGCGCCGTCACATCATCACGGTCATAGGTGTAACCACGCAGGTCGGCGTAGCGCACCCCACCGATCCGCAGATTCTCGTACTCGTTGTACTTCCCCGCGGCCGCGAAACCGATCCGGTCATAGATCTCGCTGAACTTGTGCAGCGCACGGGACGGGTTCTCACCGACGAACACGATGCCATCGGCGTACTGGAGCACCACCAGACTCCGACCGCGCGCGATGCCCTTCCGGGCGTACTCCGCACGGTCCGCCATGGCCTGCTGAGGTGAGACATAGAACGGCGTCGACACCGGTATCCGTCCCCTTCCTTAGGGTTCCGTCGAAGTCACTGGGATCACCTTCACAACAAGCGCCGAGCGCCTCAGAGCAGCGCCGCGCGCGGGCCGTCCGGCTCCTCCAGACGGCGCGCCAGCACCGCACGGGCGAGCCCGGAGGCCTCGTCGTCGGTGAGCCGGCGGAACCCGTCCTCGGTGATCACGGTGATGATCGGGTAGATCCGGCGGGCGACATCGGGACCACCGGTCGCCGAATCGTCGTCGGCCGCGTCGTACAGAGCCTGCACCACCAGTGTGGTCGCCTGCTCCTCACTCAGGTCCTCACGGAACAGCTTCTTCATGGCCCCGCGCGCGAAGACCGAGCCGGAACCCGTCGCGGAGAAGTTGTGCTCCTCGGAACGGCCGCCCGTGACGTCGTACGAGAAGATCCGCCCCTTGCCCCGGTCCACGTCGAACCCCGCGAACAGCGGCACGACCGCCAGGCCCTGCATGGCCATGCCCAGATTGGACCGGATCATCGCCGACAGCCGGTTCGCCTTGCCCTCCAGCGACAGCTGCGCACCCTCGACCTTCTCGAAGTGCTCCAGCTCCAGCTGGAAGAGCTTGACCATCTCCACGGCGAGGCCGGCGGTGCCGGCGATACCGACCGCCGAGTACTCGTCGGCCGGGAACACCTTCTCGATGTCGCGCTGGGCGATCACGTTCCCCATCGTGGCCCGGCGGTCACCGGCGAGCACCACGCCCCCGGGGAAGGTCACCGCCACGATCGTCGTCCCGTGCGGCGCCTCGATCACCCCCTGCGTGGGCGGCAACTGCCGCTTGCCGGGCAGCAACTCCGGCTGGTGGTCACCGAGAAAGTCCATGAACGAAGAGGACCCAGGCGTCAGGAAGGCAGCTGGTAGACGCCCGGTGCTACGAGTGTTGGCTTCCACGCGTTTCCTTCCAGGTAGTCGGCTGCTCGGTTGATCGTCTCGGGGTCGTCCCTCAACAGACCGATGGCCGAATTGCAGTTGAAGCACAGTACGCCTCGGACCCTACCCGTCTTGTGGCAGTGATCCACATGAATGGGCGGGGCAGTCAGACAGATCGCGCAGAGCCCGTACTGAGCGGCGATCAGTGAGTCGCGCTCGGCTTCGGTGAGACCGTAGTTGGTACGCGGCCGCGCACTCCCGACGGTTGGCTGGCAGGCCGTCACGCATCGACCTGTTCTTGGCGAACGCCGCTCGCGGCTTGCACTCCTTGCACCGCGAGCAGCGTTTCGCGTTTCCTTCGCTTGCCAACCCGAACTCCCCCGAACCCTTTAATTCGAAGGTTACTGGCCGCCTTTTTGAACGAAGCTTCGAACGAAGTCCTCTGCGTTCTCCTCGAGTACATCGTCAATCTCGTCAAGAACCGAGTCCACGTCGTCGCTCAGCTTCTCGTGGCGCTCCTTGAGGTCCTCCGAAGCCTGCGCTTCCTGCGTCTGCTCCTCGGCCTCCTCGGTGGAACGTGTGGCCTTCTGCTGTCCGCCGCCGGTGTCCTTGGTTGCCATAACCCTCACCCCGCTCAGTTCGCGTTCGCCCGACATGGTCGACAGGTCGGCATTCCTGCCGATCGGTGGTGATCAGACCCTACAAGCCGGGTCCGACATCGGCCCCGCAGTTTCTCCAACGTACGGGGGCCACCTCGATGATTCCCGGGCAGCGGGGTTTTGACCCCGGTCGCCCGGTACGGCCCGGGTGCTGGTTCAGCCGCCGGAGAGGACCCTGACCAGGTCTTCTGCGGTGCGGCAGCGGTCCAGGAGCTCCTTGACGTGATTTCGCGTTCCGCGTAGTGGTTCCAGGGTTGGGACGCGCTGGAGGCTGTCCCGGCCCGGGAGGTCGAAGATGACCGAGTCCCAGCTGGCGGCGGCGACGTCGTCGGCGTACTGCTCCAGGCAGCGGCCGCGGAAGTACGCGCGGGTGTCCTCCGGCGGGCTCGTGCGGGCCTTGTCGACGTCGGCCTCGGCGAGCAGCCGCTTGATGCGCCCACGGGCCGCGAGGCGGTTGTAGAGGCCTTTCTCGGCCCGTACGTCGGCGTACTGGAGGTCGAGGAGGTGGAGCTTGGCGGCGTCCCAGTCGAGGTCGTCGCGGCGCCGGTAGCTCTCCATGAGTTCCTTCTTGGCCACCCAGTCGAGTTCGCCGGAGAGACTCATGGGGTCGTTCTCGAGGCGGTTGAGGGTGTCCTCCCACCGCTGCAGGACGTCCCGGGTCTGTTCGTCGGCGTCGGAGCCGTAGCGCTCCTCGACGTATTTGCGGGAGAGCTCGTAGTACTCCATCTGGAGCTGGACAGCGGTGAGTGTGCGGCCGCTGCGGAGCGTGACGAGGCGCTTGAGGCTGGGGTCGTGGGAGACCTGGTGGAGGGTGCGTACGGGCTGGTCGACGGCGAGGTCGACCGCGATGAAGCCGTCCTCGATCATCGAGAGCACCAGGGCCGTGGTGCCGAGCTTGAGGTAGGTCGAGATCTCCGACAGGTTCGCGTCGCCGATGATCACGTGCAGCCGGCGGTACTTCTCGGCGTCCGAGTGCGGCTCGTCGCGGGTGTTGATGATGGGGCGCTTGAGGGTGGTCTCCAGGCCGACCTCGACTTCGAAGTAGTCGGCGCGCTGGCTGAGCTGGAAGCCGTGCTCGTGGCCGTCCTGGCCGATGCCGACGCGGCCTGCGCCGGTGACGACCTGGCGGGAGACGAAGAAGGGGGTGAGGTGGCGCACGATGTCGGAGAAGGGGGTTTCCCGCTTCATCAGGTAGTTCTCGTGCGTGCCGTAGGAGGCGCCCTTGTTGTCGGTGTTGTTCTTGTAGAGGTGGATGGGCTGGGCGCCGGGGAGCTGGGCGGCGCGTTCGGCGGCCTCGGCCATGATGCGTTCGCCGGCCTTGTCCCAGAGGACGGCGTCGCGGGGGTTGGTGACCTCGGGGGAGCTGTACTCGGGGTGGGCGTGGTCCACGTAGAGGCGAGCGCCGTTGGTGAGGATGACGTTGGCGAGGCCGATGTCCTCGTCGGTGAGCTGGCTGGCGTCGGCGGCCTCGCGGGCGAGGTCGAATCCGCGGGCGTCCCGCAGCGGGTTCTCCTCCTCGAAGTCCCAGCGGGCGCGGCGGGCCCGGTGCATCGCCGCCGCGTAGGCGTTGACGATCTGGGATGAGGTGAGCATGGCATTGGCATTGGGGTGGCCGGGGACGGAGATCCCGTACTCCGTCTCGATGCCCATTACTCGCCGTACGGTCATGCGGCCCTCCTTGCCCGGCGGAGCCCTCGGTCGTGGGCTCCGCTCGCGTACCGCTGGCGCTCCGGTGCGTGTGCGGTGCCCGTCCCCGCACTGCGCGACTCGGCGGTAGGAAAGAGCCTAGAACGCCTTTGCGCTGGTGGGGAGATCATTTGCGTCATTGCCTTGCTCGCCTCGGTTCCGGTTTTGGCCGGAAAAACAGTCGGCTGCGGGTACCCGGTGGGGGCACCCGCAGCCGCCCTGTGTTTTACAGGTACTGCCCGGTGTTCGCCACCGTGTCGATGGAGCGCCCGGTGTCGGCGCCCTGCTTTCCGGTGATGAGGGTACGGATGTAGACGATCCGTTCACCCTTCTTTCCGGAGATTCGGGCCCAGTCGTCGGGGTTGGTGGTGTTGGGCAGGTCCTCGTTCTCCTTGAACTCGTCCACGCAGGCCTGGAGGAGGTGGGAGACGCGGAGGCCCTTCTGGCTGTGCTCCAGGAAGTCCTTGATCGCCATTTTCTTGGCGCGTCCGACGATGTTTTCGATCATTGCGCCGGAGTTGAAGTCCTTGAAGTAGAGGACTTCCTTGTCGCCGTTGGCGTAGGTGACTTCCAGGAAGCGGTTTTCCTCGGATTCGGCGTACATGTGTTCCACTGCCGTCTGGATCATGCTGGCGACGGTGGTGGCCTTGCTGCCGCCGTGCTCGCCGACGTCGTCGGAGTGCAGCGGGAGGCGTTCGGTGAGGTACTTGCCGAAGATGTCCTTGGCTGCCTCGGCGTCCGGGCGCTCGATCTTGATCTTCACATCGAGGCGGCCGGGGCGGAGGATGGCGGGGTCGATCATGTCCTCGCGGTTGGAGGCGCCGATGACGACCACGTTCTGCAGGCCTTCGACACCGTCGATCTCGGCGAGCAGCTGGGGGACGATGGTGTTCTCCACGTCCGAGCTGACGCCGGAGCCGCGGGTGCGGAAGAGGGACTCCATCTCGTCGAAGAAGACGATGACGGGGGTGCCCTCGCTGGCCTTCTCCCGAGCACGCTGGAAGACGAGGCGGATCTGCCGCTCGGTCTCGCCGACGTACTTGTTCAGGAGCTCGGGGCCCTTGATGTTGAGGAAGAAGCTCTTGCCGGCGGCCTGGCCGGTGACCTCGGCGACCTTCTTGGCCAGCGAGTTGGCGACGGCCTTGGCGATGAGCGTCTTACCGCATCCGGGGGGTCCGTAGAGCAGGACGCCCTTGGGCGGGCGCAGTTCGTGCTCCTTGAACAGGTCCGGGTACAGGTACGGCAGCTCGACCGCGTCGCGGATGGCCTCGATCTGGCCGCCGAGACCACCGATCTGCTCGTAGCCGATGTCGGGGACCTCTTCGAGGACGAGTTCCTCGACCTCGCTCTTGGGCACGATCTCGTAGACGTAGCCGGAGCGGGGTTCGAGCAGCAGGGCGTCGCCGGGGCGGATGTTCACGTCCAGCAGCGGCTCGGCGAGCCGCACCACCCGCTCCTCGTCGGTGTGCCCCAGCACCAGGGCGCGTTCGCCGTCCTCGAGGATCTCCTTGAGGGTGACGATGTCGCCGACGCGCTCGTACTGCATGGCCTCGACCACGTTGAGCGCTTCGTTGAGCATGACTTCCTGGCCGCGCCTGAGCTCGTCCAGGTCAACGCTTGGGCTGACGTTCACCCGCAGTTTGCGGCCGCCGGTGAAGATGTCTGCGGTGCCGTCCTCGTTCGCCGTGAGGAAGACGCCGAAGCCGGCCGGCGGCTGTGCGAGTCGGTCGACCTCCTCCTTGAGGGCCACGATCTGGTCGCGGGCCTCGCGGAGTGTGTTCGCGAGTCGTTCGTTCTGGGCGGACACGCCGGCCAGGTTCGTCTGCAGCTCGACGATCCGCTCTTCGAGAATCCTCGTGTGTCGCGGAGAGTCGGCGAGCTTGCGTCGCAGGACGGCGATCTCCTGCTCAAGGTAGGCAATCTGCCCGGCGGGGTCGTCGGACCCTCGTCCCGGGCGGATGCCGCGGTTCATGTCGTCGTCGTGGGCTGCCACGGTCCTCACCTCCTCCAAGGGGAGCTGGACGCTTCCAGACCCTACCTGGGTGGGTGTCGATTGAAACCCCTAGATCACAAAGACTGTCAAGGTGTGTCGTCGGTCACCCATCGCTTCTCCCTCGTGCCCGGTGGATACCCACTCAACGCGATTCAGAAGCTGCGTGTTCCAGGCCGGGAGCGGTCAAAACCCTTCGTGACTGACCGGAGTTGTCCGCTCCGATGCCGGTTCAGGGGTTGTGCCCCGGTGAGTACTTCCTTACACAGAGCAACCGGGCGGGTGGCGTGGGTGATCGCGGACGCGGGGTGCGGGTTGGCTCAAGTCGATCGATCCGGTGGCCGAGCGCCGTCGTCCCGCGCGGCCGGGTGCGCCGTGTGCGCGGGTCTGAGGGCCCGCAGGGCGCGGGTGGGGGCGTGGCGGAGGGCACGGCCGGGGGCGGTTCGGGCGGGGGTAGGGTCGATGGAGTTCAACACCCGCCGGGGCGGGACCGGGTGACCGCCGGGTCCGGCCGTCCGGCGCTTTCGACGGCAGGAGAGATGACCGTGCAGCAGGAGGCCCTGGCCGGCGCGGAGGCGCTTGAGGTCTGGATCGACCAGGATCTTTGTACGGGTGACGGGATCTGTGCCCAGTACGCCCCGGAGGTGTTCGAGCTGGACATCGACGGCCTGGCCTATGTGAAGGGCGTGGACGATGAGCTGCTGCTGGCGAAGGGGGCGACGGTGCCGGTGCCGTTGCCGCTGCTGACGGATGTGGTGTATTCGGCGCGCGAGTGTCCGGGCGAGTGCATTCATGTGCGCCGGGTCACGGACCGGGTCGAGGTGTACGGGCCGGACGCGGAGTGACTTTCCGGCCACTCCGCGTGGCCTGTGGGTCGTGCGGGTGTGGCGGTCAGACGCTGTGGGCGGCCGCGGGGGTGGAGCGGACGAACGTGTGGCCGTCCCAGCGCCAGGTGGCGCGGGTCTTCACGTCCGGGCAGCAACTGGGCACATTGTCCGAGGAATAGCCGAGCAGGGTCGTGGTGACCGCTCTGGCGGCGACCGTGAAGTCGGTGACCGTGAGCCGGTCCTTGGGGTCGACGAGGGTGGCGACGACGCGGGGGCGGGTGGCGTCGGCGGCCTGGGTGAGGACGTAGACGCCGTCGGGCGGGGTGCCCATGGCCGAGTCGCAGTGGACCACCGCCACGGTTTCCGGTCTGCCGTCGCCGTCGAGGTCTCCGGTGGCTTTCTTCACGACCACCTCCTTCACGGGGCCGCAGTCGAGGGGGAAGTCCACGCCGGTGACGCTGGGCGGCGCGGTGGCCGCGGGGGTGGGCTTCGTCTCGGTGCCGGCCGTGGGCTGGGCGGCCTTGGCCGCGCCCGGCTGGAAGAGGGATGACAGCGCGATGACGCCGGTCACAGCAGTGGCGGTGGCTAGCCAGTGCATGGGGCGGGGGTCGGTGTGAGCGAGCTCCGGGACCACGGATTGCTGCACTAGGAGTGTCTCCTGCGAGGCCTGTGCCGGTGGGGGATGGCCTGCATAGTGCCACACGTCACAGTGGGTGGGGAACGGCGGGGTGTGCTTCCGACGGCGGCCGACTCCCGCGGCGGCCGACGAGGCTTCCGCCACAGCTCCGGCGGGGCTTCCGCCACAGCTGGCGAGGCTTCCGCGTCGGCCGGGGAGGCTTTCGCGTCGCGGCGAGCCGCCGCGACGGCGGGGTGAGCTTGCGCGCGACAGCGGGGTGAGCCGCCGCGGACGGCGGGGTGGGCTGGCGTGACAGTGGGGTCAGCCGCCGCGGACAGTGGGGGGCTTCCGCGCGACAGCAAGGCCGGCTTCCGTGGCGGCGGGTGGGGTTCCGTGGGGTGGGGTGTGGCGTTGGGTTCCGGGGTCCTGCGCCGCGTCGGCTGTCGCGTCGGCGTTCTGTCGCGTCAACGCGTGAGCGCCGCTGCCGAGTTCCGGTCGGGTCGGAGGAACTCGGCAGCGGCGCTCGTACGTTGACGCTGCGACACGCTGACGGGACGGCTCAGCGGCCGGTGCCGCCGTCGGCGTTGGGGCCGTCGTAGTCCTCGCCGTAGGCGCCCTTGGCGGGGCGGCGGCGGCGCATGGGCGGCTCGACGCCGTCGGCGAGGCGCCGGGCGGTGAGCAGGAAGCCGGTGTGGCCGATCATCCGGTGGTCGGGCCGGACGGCCAGGCCTTCGACGTGCCAGTTGCGGATCATCGTCTCCCAGGAGGTCGGCTCGTTGAAGCAGCCGATCTCGCGGATGGACTCGACGGTCCGCGCGAGCTGGGTGGTGGTGGCGACGTAGCAGCACAGGATGCCGCCGGGCACGAGCGCCTTGGAGACGGCCTCCAGGCACTCCCAGGGCGCGAGCATGTCGAGGATGACACGGTCGACGTCGGTGTCCGACAGGTTGTCCTGGAGGTCGCCGACGGTGAGCTGCCAGGCGGGGTGCGGGCCGCCGAAGTAGCGTTCCACGTTCTGCTGGGCGATCTCGGCGAAGTCCTCGCGGCGCTCGTAGCTGTGCAGCATGCCCTGGTCGCCGATGGCGCGCAGCAGGAAGCTGCTGAGCGAGCCGGAGCCGACGCCGGCTTCGACGACGCGGGCGCCGGGGAAGATGTCGGCGAAGGAGAGGATCTGCCCCGCGTCCTTGGGGTAGACGACGGCGGCCCCGCGGGGCATGGACAGGACGTAGTCGGGGAGCAGGGGGCGCAGCGCGAGGTAGGCGACGTTGCCGG
This sequence comes from Streptomyces sp. NPDC048254, assembly GCF_043201895.1. Classification (NCBI taxonomy): domain Bacteria; kingdom Bacillati; phylum Actinomycetota; class Actinomycetes; order Kitasatosporales; family Streptomycetaceae; genus Streptomyces; species Streptomyces sp. NPDC048254. The sequence goes on along the minus strand of NZ_JBICZJ010000007.1, from coordinate 165,219 downwards.
TGGTGCGGACAACGCTGCCCTCGGGAGCGCCGATCAGTTCGTCGTGCGGGAAGGAGCCCTTGTGGGTGTGGAAGTTCTTCCCGGCTTCGAGCGTGAACGTGTAGTGGCGGCCCTTGGGGTCGGTCAGCTGAACCTGGTCCCCGACCTTGAAGGGCCCGCGCCTGCGGGCGGCACCGGTCGGTTCGGACATGTGAACAGCCTACCGGGGTTTGTGGAGGCCACCGACCACGGGGAACGCGCACCGCCTGGGCGGAGCGGGGCTCAGCTGGGGCGGGCCATGGCCCGTACGAAGGCGCGCTCGACGTCGGCCGCCGACAGGACACCGTAGATCTCGCCGGTGTCCTCGACCACCAGGTACTCGGTGGCGGGGGTGGCGCGCAGCACGTCGAGGAGGTCCTCTCCCGCCAGTTCCGCGGAGACGCGCATGCCGTCGGTGAGGTCCTGGGCGAGGCCGCTGACGGCGACCCAGGGGCGGCGGTGCTCGGGTACGCCGACGATGGCGGCCTCGCGGACCAGGGAGAGGGGGTTGCCGTCGGCGTCGACGACGACCAGGGCGCGGGCCCCGGCGGCGTTGGCGCGGCGCAGGGCCTCGGAGAGGGGGGTTCCGGTCTCTACCGGGACGGCGCGGCGGGTGAGGGTGCGGGCGCGCAGCTCCGGGAGGTGTTCGCGCAGCCTGGCCATGCGCAGGCTGTTGCCGGCGCCGGTCCAGATGATCGCGGCGAGGACGGCGGCGAGCAGGCCGTCGGTGAGGGCGTCCATGCCGTTGGCGTCCTCGGTGCCGCCGCCGAAGGCGCCCGAGTAGTTGAGCAGCGGGAGGCCGATCAGGACGGAGACGGCGAGGGCGCGGCCGACCCAGGCGGCGGCGACGGTGCCGCTCATGGGCCTGCCGGTGATCTTCCAGACGACGGCGCGGAGCATCCGGCCGCCGTCGAGGGGCAGGCCGGGCAGGAGGTTGAAGATGGCCACGATGAGGTTGGAGACCATCAGGCCGGCCAGCAGGACGCCGGGGACCGTGCCGGGCTCGACGGGCTGCATGGCGAGATAGAAGAGGCCGGAGAGGACGAGGGAGAGCAGTGGGCCGACGAAGGCCAGCACGAACTCCCGGCCGGGGGTCTCGGCCTCTTTCTCGATCTCGGAGACGCCGCCGAAGAACTGCAGCTGGATGCGGCGGACGGGGAGTTTGAAACGGATCGCGGCGACCGTGTGGGCGAGTTCGTGGACCAGGACGGAGGCGTAGAAGGCGATGGCGAAGAAGAGGGAGACGAGGTAGCGGGCGGCGCCGAGTTCGGGCAGCACGCGGTCGAGCTGGCCGCCGAAGACCCAGGTGATCAGCGCGGCGACGATGAACCAGCTGGGGGCGACGTACACGGGTACGCCGAAGGGCCGCCCCATGAGCAGCCCGCCGCCGGGTTCCCTGGGCCGCTGCGGCGGCCGCCCCTTCGCCATACCGGCGTGCGCGTGACCACGCTCGCCGGTCTCGTCGGGACGGGCGGCGCCGACCGCGCCGGTGCGGTCGGAACCGGTGGCGGAGGTCGGTGGTTCGGGAGGTGTCTTCGGGTTCTTGTTCTCGGGGGTGGGCGTCTCGGCGGGCGGTTCCGGCTTCGGCTCCGGCTCCGGTTTCCCGGGGTCGGCGGGTGTCCCGGCCCGTGGCGGAGCCGTCGGGGCGTCGGTGGGGTCCGGGCCTCCGTCGTTGGTCGGGGCCGTAGGGTCTGCGGGCCGCTCGGTCGGTTCGCCGTCGTCCGACCGGGGCTGCCCGCTCCCGCCGCTCACGTCCACGGTGTCCCCTCGTTAGAAGCGTCGTCTCCGGTCGATGGTATGCGGCCGTCGTGACGCGTTTCGCCCCGGCACCCCTTGTGTTGGCCGGGGCCTCACGCGGGTTGGGTGACTGTCAGTGGCGGGCCGTATGGTCTGTGGCCATGGAGAGCAGCATCGAGGACGCCTCGCCGGCTCAGGGCGCGGTCGTCGCTCAGGGGGAAGAGCCGGTCACGGCGGTGCGGGCCAGGGCGGCCGCTCCGCCGTCGTCGCTGTCGCCGTCGCGGGCCAGCGACTTCATGCAGTGTCCGTTGCTGTACCGGTTCCGGGTGATCGACCGGCTGCCGGAGAAGCCGAGCGAGGCGGCGACCCGGGGGACGCTGGTGCACGCGGTCCTGGAGCGGCTCTTCGACGCGCCCGCCGCGGAGCGGACGGTGCCGCGGGCCAGATCGCTGGTTCCGGGGCAGTGGGACCGGCTGCGGGAGAGCAGGCCGGAGGTCGGTGAGCTGTTCGCGGACGATCCCGAGGGCGAGCGGCTGGCCCGCTGGCTGGGTGAGGCGGAGCAGCTCGTCGAGCGCTGGTTCACGCTGGAGGATCCGTCGCGGCTGGAGCCGGTGGAGCGGGAGCTGTTCGTCGAGACGGAGCTGGAGTCGGGGCTGCGGCTGCGCGGGATCATCGACCGGGTCGACGTGGCGCCGACGGGTGAGGTGCGGATCGTCGACTACAAGACCGGCAAGGCGCCGCGACCGGAGTACGCCGAGGGCGCGCTGTTCCAGATGAAGTTCTACGCCCTGGTGGTGTGGCGGCTGAAGAACGTGGTGCCGAGGCGGCTGCAGCTGGTCTATCTCGGCAGCGGTGACGTGCTGACGTACGACCCGGTGCTCGCCGATCTGGAGCGGGTGGAGCGCAAGCTGCTCGCGCTGTGGGAGGCGATCCGGCAGGCGACGGAGTCCGGGGAGTGGCGGCCGCGTCCGACGAAGCTGTGCGGCTGGTGCGACCACCAGGCGCACTGCCCGGAGTTCGGCGGTACTCCCCCGCCGTATCCGCTGCCGGTGAGGTCGGCCGACTCCGGGGAGGTTCCGCAGGGCAGAATGGGCGCGGACTAGCGAAGGAGACTCACCGTGGCCATCCGCGTCCTACTGGTCGACGACCAGCCACTGCTGCGAACCGGGTTCCGGATGATTCTGGAGGCCGAGCAGGACATCGCGGTCGTGGGCGAGGCCGGAGACGGCCTTCAGGCTCTCGACCAGGTGCGCGCCCTCCAGCCCGATGTGGTGCTGATGGACATCCGGATGCCGCGGATGGACGGCGTGGAGGCGACCCGGCAGATCACCGGTCCCGGCCGGGACGGCCCGGCGAAGGTGCTGGTGCTGACCACGTTCGATCTCGACGAGTACGTGGTGGAGGCGCTGCGTGCGGGCGCCAGCGGCTTCCTGCTGAAGGATGCTCCGGCCAACGAGCTGGTGCAGGCGATCCGGGTGGTGGCGGGCGGCGAGGCGATGCTGGCGCCGAGCATCACGCGCCGGCTGCTGGACAAGTACGCCACGCATCTGCCGTCCGGCGAGGAGCCGGTGCCGGACACCCTGCACACGCTCACCGACCGTGAGGTGGAGGTGCTGAAGCTGGTCGCGCGGGGGTTGTCGAACGCGGAGATCGCCGCCGACCTGTTCGTCAGCGAGACCACGGTGAAGACGCATGTGGGGCATGTGCTGACCAAGCTGGGGCTGCGGGACCGGGTGCAGGCGGCGGTGTACGCGTACGAGAGCGGCCTGGTGCGGCCCGGCGCGCAGTAGGCGAAGGAAACGGCAAGGGCGCCCCCTCTCCGTGGAGAGGGGGCGCCCTTCGCGTGCTCGTGTGACCGGTCGTCAGCTGGAGCCGCGGCCGAGCTCCCACAGCTGGAGGCTGGCGGAGGAGTTGAGGGTGTAGGCGACGCCCGTGATGTCGTCGCGGGCGGCGACGAACTGCTTGCCCTGCCACAGCGGCAGCACCGGGACGTCGTCGGCGACGTCGTCCTGGATCTCGGTCAGGCTGCCGGTGGCGCTGGCCCGGTCGGCCTCGCGGCGGGATTCCGGGATCAGCGTGTTGATGATCCGGGTGTTGGCGTAGGGCGACTTGAGGAAGTTGTCCTTGTCGAGGAACGGCGCGAGGAAGTTGTCGGCGTCCGGGAAGTCGGGGAACCAGCCCATGCCGTAGACGTCGTAGTCGCCCTTGCGTTCGGCCGTCTGGTAGGTCGACCAGGGGGTGCCCTCGATGCTGACGTCGAACAGGCCGCTGTCGTTGAGCTGCTGCTTGAGGACCTCGAACTCCTGCTTGGTGGCCGGACCGTAGTGGTCGGTCGTGTAGTGCAGCGTGAGCTTCACCGGGGTGGTGATGTTCGCGGCGGTCAGCAGGTTCTTGGCCTTGGAGACGTTCGGGTCGCCGTACTTGTTGAAGAAGGAGTTGGAGTGGCCGGTCACGGAGGCCGGGACCAGCGAGTACAGCGGCTCGGCCTGCGTGCCGTACACCTTGCCGACGAGATCGTCGCGGTTGATGACCTGGGCCATGGCCTGGCGGACGGCCTTGGACTTGACCGTGGGCGCGTCGGTGTTGAAGCCGAGGTAGCGGATCTCCAGCCCGGACATCTCGACGAGGTCGACGTTGGCGTCGTCGCCGGTGTCGAGCTTCTTGATCTGGGACGGCGACATGGTGCGGGTCATCAGGTCGATGTCGCCCTTGTCGATCGCCTCGCCCATGGCGTCGGCGTCCTTGTACGAGCGCATGACGACCTGCTCGTTGTTCACCTTCACGCTGCCCTTGTAGTTCGGGTTCTTGGTGAAGGTGGCGGAGACGAGCTCGTCGTTCTTGACGTCGGCCTTGAAGGTGTAGGGGCCGGAGCCGTCGATGTCGAAGCCGTCGCGGAGCTTGTCCTTCTCGTAGTCCTTCGGGTTCACGATGCCCGCGACCGGAGTGGACAGCTTGTACGGGAAGGTGGCGTCGGCGGTCTTGAGGTGGAAGATGACCTCGCGGTCGCCCTGGGTCTCGATGGTGTCGATGTTCGAGAGGAGGGCGTAGACGCCGGTGTCGGACTTGATCCGCAGGGCGCGCTGCATGGACCACTTGACGTCCTCGGCGGTGACGGCGTTGCCGTCGGAGAACTTCAGGCCCTCGCGCAGCTTGCAGGCGTAGCGCTCGCTGCCGCTGTCGGTGAAGGAGCAGCTCTCGGCGGCGTCGGGGACCGGGTCGCCCTCGCCCTTGGGCTGACTCATCAGGGTCTGCACCGTCTGACGCAGGATGTTCCAGCCGCCGACGTCGTAGGAGTAGGCGGGATCGACCGGCGCCGGGGCGTCCTTCGTGGCGGTGAACCCGTCGGTGGTGCCGACGACGATCGCGCCGTCACTCGCGCTGCCACTGTCGGATCCACCGCACGCGGCGAGAACCGGAGTGAGCAGGCCGATCACAGCCGGCAGCACCAAAGTCTTGCGGTTCATGCTCGAAGTTCTCCAGAGCTGTTCGAGTCCGTGTATCCGGCATGCAGGGGTGTCGAAGCGGACCACGGGGGTAACGGCGATGTTCTCGCGATGAGATTAGTGCGCGCCCGCAGGAGGGCTCACAGGCGCATGAGTTGAGGTCCCATCACGCAGTGGAACCGGCTGCGGACAGACCGAAAACCCGACGGCGGCAGGATTAGTGCAGCGTCTCCCCAATCGGGACACAAGGGCGCCTGAATTCCCCCCGATCAGGGGGAAGCGGCACACCCGGGCAACGTTGTCGACCCCCGTGCACGTGGGGAACGTCACATGGGCAATGGTGGGGATGGGTATCGGAATTCAGCCGGTTGAACAGTTGCGAATTCCGTTGAATGAGCGTCGCCGGGATTTCACCCAATGCCGTTCGCACGCTGGGTGAACGGCTAGCGCATTTCCGTCATCAGTCCGCGCAGGAATGCCAGGTCGACCTCTTCCAGGGAGGTGACCACGGTGCGCCGCTCGGCCGGGGCGATGGGCGCGACGGACGGTACGGCGACCACCTGGCAGCCGGCGGCCTCGGCGGCGGCGACACCGGTCGCGGTGTCCTCGACCACCGCGCATCTGGCCGGATCCACCCCAAGGCCCGCGGCGGCGAGCAGATACGGGTCCGGATAGGGCTTGGTGCGGGAGACCTCGTCGCCGGCGACCGACAGGGCGAAGTGGTGGGGGCCCAGCGAGGTCAGGACGCGGTCGATGATGCGCCGGTGCGAGGCGGAGACCAGGGCGGTGGGGATCTGCTGTTCGTGGAGTTCGGCGAGCAGCCGCTTGGCGCCGGGCATCAGCGGCAGGACGGTGCCGATGCGCTGCTCGAAGCCGTCGTTGAGCAGCACGCTGAGTTCGGCGAGCGTGATGGCCGCTCCGGTGGCCTCGATGAGGAACCCGGCGCTGCGGGTCATGGGGCCGCCGACCACGACATGGCGCCAGGACTCGTCGAGGGTGTGGCCGAGGCGGGCGAAGATCTCGACCTCGACGTCCCACCAGAAGCCCTCGGTGTCCACCAGGGTGCCGTCCATGTCGAGGAGCACCGCCTGAAGCGCCGAGCCTTCCGCCGTACGGGTTCCGAGCGCGGGGACCGTGCTGGTCATCCACACACCTCCTTGAGGGACGACCAGGCCGGTTCCCATGCGGGGAACCGGCCTGCTGTGGACCGACCAGTGTACGACTTATCGGATCAATGTGCGGTGTGGGACACGTCTCGGTGTCGCCGTACCGTTCACCGTGCGTTGAAGTACTTCGCCTCCGGGTGGTGGATCACGATGGCGTCGGTGGACTGCTCGGGGTGCAGCTGGAACTCCTCGGACAGCTGGACGCCGATCCGCTCGGGCTGGAGCAGGTCGGCGATCTTGGCGCGGTCCTCCAGGTTCGGGCAGGCGCCGTAGCCGAGGGAGAAGCGGGCGCCCCGGTACTTCAGGGCGAACATGTCCTCGACGTCGCTCGGGTCCTCGCCGGCGAAGCCCAGCTCCGCACGGACGCGCGCGTGCCAGTACTCGGCGAGTGCCTCGGCCAACTGGACGGACAGGCCGTGCAGTTCGAGGTAGTCACGGTAGGAGTTGGCCTCGAAGAGCTTGGCGGTCCGCTCGCCGATGCGGGAGCCGACGGTGACGACCTGGAGGCCGACCACGTCCGTCTCCCCCGACTCCTCCGGGCGGAAGAAGTCGGCGAGGCACAGCCGGCGGCCGCGGCGCTGGCGCGGGAAGGTGAACCGGGTGCGCTCGTTGCCGCGTTCGTCCAGGATGATCAGGTCGTCGTCCTTGGAGACGCAGCGGAAGTAGCCGTAGACCACGGCCGCTTCCAGCAGGTTCTCGGTCTGGAGCTGGTCCAGCAGGCCGCGCAGCCGGGGGCGGCCGTCGGTCTCGACGAGTTCCTCGTATGTGGGTCCCTCGCCGGTGCGGGCCTGCTTGAGGCCCCACTGGCCCTTGAAGAGGGCGCCCTCGTCGAGCCAGCTCGCGTACTCCTTGAGCTGGACGCCCTTGATGACGCGGGTGTCCCAGAACGGCGGGGTGGGCACCGGGTTGTCGACGGCGACGTCGGAGCGGACGTGGCCCTCCTCGGGCCGCTCCTCGGCCTCGACGGTGGCGGTCGGCCGCACCCGACGCTGCTTCAGTTCCGGCAGGCTGGCGCCGGGCACTCCGCGCTTGACGCCGATGAGCGCGTCCATCAGGCGCAGGCCCTCGAAGGCGTCGCGGGCGTAGCGGACCTCGCCCTCGTAGATCTCGTACAGGTCCTGCTCGACGTAGGCGCGGGTGAGGGCGGCGCCGCCCAGGATCACCGGGTAACTGGCCGCCAGGCCGCGCTGGTTGAGCTCCTCCAGGTTCTCCTTCATGATCACCGTGGACTTGACCAGCAGACCGGACATGCCGATGACGTCGGCCCGGTGCTCGTCGGCGGCCTCCAGGATCGCGGAGACGGGCTGCTTGATGCCGAGGTTGACGACGTTGTAGCCGTTGTTGGACAGGATGATGTCGACGAGGTTCTTGCCGATGTCGTGGACGTCGCCGCGCACGGTGGCGAGCACGATGGTGCCCTTGCCCTCGGCGTCCGACTTCTCCATGTGCGGTTCGAGGTAGGCGACCGCGGACTTCATGACCTCGGCGGACTGGAGGACGAACGGCAGTTGCATCTGGCCGGAGCCGAACAGCTCGCCGACGACCTTCATGCCGTCCAGCAGGGTCTCGTTGACGATCTCCAGGGCGGGGCGGTCCTGGAGGGCCGCGTCCAGGTCGGCCTCCAGGCCGTTCTTCTCGCCGTCGATGATGCGGCGCTTGAGGCGCTCCTCCAGCGGGAGGGCGGCCAGTTCCTCGGCCTTGCCGGCCTTGAGGGACTTGGCGGTGGCGCCCTCGAAGAGGGCCATCAGCTTCTGGAGCGGGTCGTAGCCCTCGGTGCGGCGGTCGTGGACGAGGTCGAGGGCGGTCTGCACCTCCTCCTCGGAGAACCGGGCGATCGGCAGGATCTTGCTCGCGTGCACGATCGCCGAGTCCAGGCCCGCCTTGACGCACTCGTCGAGGAAGACGGAGTTCAGCAGGATGCGGGCGGCCGGGTTGAGGCCGAAGGAGATGTTGGACAGACCGAGCGTGGTCTGGACATCCGGGTGGCGGCGCTTGAGTTCGCGGATCGCCTCGATGGTGGCGATGCCGTCGCCCCGGGACTCCTCCTGGCCGGTGCAGATGGTGAAGGTCAGGGTGTCGATGAGGATGTCCGACTCGTGGATGCCCCAGTTCCCGGTCAGGTCCTCGATCAGCCGTTCGGCGATCTCGACCTTCTTCTCGGGGGTGCGGGCCTGGCCCTCCTCGTCGATGGTCAGCGCGATCAGCGCGGCGCCGTGCTCGCGCGCCAGCTTGGTGACCTTGGCGAAGCGGGACTCCGGGCCGTCGCCGTCCTCGTAGTTGACGGAGTTGATGACGGCGCGGCCGCCGAGCTTCTCCAGGCCGGCCTGGATGACGGGGACCTCGGTGGAGTCCAGGACGATCGGCAGCGTGGAGGCGGTGGCGAAACGGCCGGCCAGCTCCTGCATGTCGGCGACGCCGTCCCGGCCCACGTAGTCCACGCAGAGGTCCAGCATGTGGGCGCCCTCGCGGATCTGCTCGCGGGCCATCTCCACACAGTCGTCCCAGCGGGCCTCCAGCATGGCCTCGCGGAACTTCTTGGAACCGTTGGCGTTGGTGCGCTCGCCGATGGCCAGGTACGAGGTGTCCTGGCGGAAGGGGACGGTCTGGTAGAGGGAGGCGGCGCCGGGCTCGGGGCGCGGGCTGCGCTCGGGCGGGGTGACGTCCCGGACCCGCTCGACGACCTGGCGCAGGTGCTCGGGGGTGGTGCCGCAGCAGCCGCCGATGAGGGAGAGGCCGTAGTCCCGTACGAAGGTCTCGTGGGCGTCGGCCAGTTCGGAGGGGCTGAGCGGGTAGCTGGCGCCGTCCTTGCCGAGGACGGGCAGGCCGGCGTTGGGCATGCACGACAGCGCGATCCGGGAGTGCCGGGAGAGGTAGCGCAGGTGCTCGCTCATCTCGGCGGGGCCGGTGGCGCAGTTCATGCCGATCATGTCGATGCCGAGCGGCTCCAGCGCGGTGAGCGCGGCGCCGATCTCGGAGCCCAGCAGCATGGTGCCGGTCGTCTCGACGGTGACGGAGACGATGATCGGGACGTCCAGGCCGGCGACCTCGCGGGCGCGGTGGGCGCCGATCACGGCGGCCTTGGTCTGGAGCAGGTCCTGGGTGGTCTCCACGATCAGCGCGTCCGCGCCGCCCGCGATCAGGCCCTCGGCGTTCTGCTGGAAGGCGTCGCGGATCGTGGTGTACCCGATGTGACCGAGGGTGGGCAGCTTGGTGCCGGGGCCGATGGAGCCGAGCACCCAGCGCTGGCGGCCGTCGCGGGCGAGATAGCCGTCGGCGGTCTCGCGGGCGATCCGGGCGCCCGCCTCGGAGAGTTCGTGGACGCGCTCGGGGATGTCGTACTCGGCCATCGCCGCGTAGTTGGCGCCGAAGGTGTTGGTCTCGACGCAGTCCACGCCCGCGTCGAAGTACGCCTCGTGGACCGAGCGGACGATGTCGGGTCGGGTCAGGTTCAGGATCTCGTTGCAGCCCTCTAGCTGCTGGAAGTCGTCGAGGGTGGGGTCCTGAGCCTGGAGCATGGTGCCCATGGCTCCGTCGGCGACCACCACACGGGTGGCGAGCGCCTCTCGGAGCGCGGACACGCGGGTCCGGCTGTCGGCGGAAGGGGACGGCGGCAACGAGGCCATGAAGGGGCTCCCTTGGATGCGACGGCTGTCGGCTATGCGGTCCGCCGGGCCGGGCCCGGCCACGGACGCACTGCGCCAGCCTAACCGGGTGTGGGCTTGGATGGGCAGGGCGTCCATGTGGCGGACGGGTGAGGGGCTGGTGAGCCGCCGGATGGGCGAGTATGTCGCCCACCACGGCGTCCGCGCCGCGCACGGGAACCGCACGTGAGGTGGGCCGCGGGGACCACACGTGCGGTGGGCGCGGACCACGCCTGGTGTAACAGGTGTCGACCGACCATTAGCGGAGAGTCGACGTGGACCGGTAGTGTTCGACATTGCCGAACGACGGTTACGGCAGTCTTACGGCGAGGGTCGTAGGGGACGGAGGCAGGACTGCGATGGCACGGAACATCCAGTCGCTCGAACGGGCGGCCGCGATGCTGCGGCTGCTCGCGGGCGGCGAGCGACGGCTCGGCCTGTCCGACATCGCCTCGTCACTGGGTCTGGCCAAGGGCACGGCACACGGCATACTGCGCACCCTCCAGCAGGAGGGCTTCGTCGAGCAGGACGACGCCTCGGGGCGCTACCAGCTGGGCGCCGAGCTGCTGCGGCTCGGCACCACCTATCTGGACGTGCACGAGCTGCGGGCCCGGGCGCTGGTGTGGACGGACGACCTGGCCCGCTCCAGCGGGGAGAGCGTCTACCTGGGCGTTTTCCATCAGCAGGGCGTGCTGATCGTGCACCACGTGTTCCGGCCCGACGACAGCCGGCAGGTGCTGGAGATCGGGGCGATGCAGCCGCTGCACTCCACGGCTCTCGGCAAGGTGCTGTCGGCCTACGACCCGGTGGCGCACAGCGAGGCCCTGGAGGCCGACCGCAAGCCCTTCACCGACCGTACGACCTGCGACCTGGACGCTTTCGAACACGTTCTGGACATCACGCGCGCGCGAGGATACGCGGCGGACGTGGAGGAGACCTGGGAGGGCGTGGCCTCGGTGGCGGCCCCGATCCACGACCGGCGGCGCATGCCGGTGGGCGCGGTGGGCATCACGGGCGCCGTGGAGCGGCTGGGCAAGGACGGGGAACTGCGGCCGGAGCTGATCGCCGCGGTGCGGGACTGCGCCCGCGCGGTGTCGCGGGACCTGGGCGCGGGACGGTTCTGACCGCGCGCCACTGATCACCCCCTGAGGCCGGTCCGCCTGTCGGCGGACCGGCCTCAGTCGTACTCTGATGTGGACAAAACAGAACAAAAGTGGAGTTCAGCGGGGCTGCCGCCGCACATCCGGCCCAGGATCCCGACAAAGATCGACAACTCACGGCAATCAATAACGATCGCGCTTTCGGTAACAGAACTCTTGACGCACGTGTAACGCCGGGGCGAGACTCCCGTCCATCGGTCGGCATTGTCGAACACCTACCGGCAATACGCGCTAGAGTGTGACAACGCCAAGGGCCGGATTCGCTCTCACCCACGAGGGCGCCAACACCCCGAAGGGACTCGGGGTTCGGCTTCCCTGGACGAAGGACAAAGGAGTCGCGGGTGTCCAGCTCCGACATCTTCATCGGCGAGACCATCGGTACCGCCATACTCATCCTGCTCGGCGGCGGTGTGTGCGCCGCCGTCACGCTCAAGGCCTCCAAGGCCCGTAACGCCGGCTGGCTCGCCATCGCCTTCGGTTGGGGCTTCGCCGTCATGACGGCGGTCTACATCTCCGGACCGCTGTCCGGCGCCCATCTCAACCCGGCCGTCACCGTCGCCCTCGCGATCAAGAACAGCGACTGGAGCAACGTTCCGGTCTACTTCGCCGGCCAGCTGCTCGGCGCGCTGATCGGCGCGACCCTGGTGTGGGTCGCCTACTACGGCCAGTTCCACGCGCACCTGACCGACAAGGAGATCGTCGGCGGTCCGGGCGCGCAGGCCACCACGGCCAAGGCCGTCGAGGCACAGGAGAAGGGCGCCGGCCCGGTCCTCGGCATCTTCTCCACCGGCCCCGAGATCCGGAACGTGGTGCAGAACCTCGCCACGGAGATCATCGGCACCGTCGTGCTGATCCTGGCGGTCCTCACCCAGGGCCTCAACGACAAGGGCAACGGCCTCGGTGTGCTGGGCGGACTGATCACCGCCCTGGTGGTCGTCTCCATCGGTCTCTCGCTCGGCGGCCCGACGGGGTACGCCATCAACCCGGCCCGTGACCTCGGCCCGCGTATCGTGCACGCGCTGCTCCCCCTGCCCAACAAGGGCGGTTCCGACTGGAGCTACGCCTGGATCCCGGTGGTCGGTCCGCTGATCGGCGGAGCGATAGCCGCAGGCATCTACAACGTCGCCTTTGCTTAGAAGCAGACCTCCGCTGAAGCAGCAGACGTACCGCCACACACCACGGATCTTGAGGAGCACACAGTGACCGACGCCCACACCGCAGGCCCCTTCATCGCCGCGATCGACCAGGGCACGACCTCCAGCCGCTGCATCGTCTTCGACAAGGACGGCCGTATCGTCTCGGTCGACCAGAAGGAGCACGAGCAGATCTTCCCCAAGCCGGGCTGGGTCGAGCACAACGCCAACGAGATCTGGACCAACGTCCAGGAAGTCGTCGCCGGAGCCGTCCAGAAGGCCGGCATCACCCGCGACGACATCAAGGCCATCGGCATCACCAACCAGCGCGAGACCACCGTGCTGTGGGACAAGAACACCGGTGAGCCCGTCTACAACGCCATCGTCTGGCAGGACACCCGCACCGACGCCCTCTGCCGCGAGCTCGGCCGCAACGTCGGCCAGGACCGCTTCCGCCGCGAGACCGGCCTGCCGCTGGCCTCCTACTTCGCCGGCCCCAAGGCCCGCTGGCTGCTCGACAACGTCGACGGCCTCAAGGAGCGCGCCGAGGCGGGCGACATCCTCTTCGGCACCATGGACACCTGGGTCATCTGGAACCTGACCGGCGGTGTCGACGGGGGCCGCCACGTGACCGACGTCACCAACGCCTCCCGCACCATGCTGATGAACCTGCACACCACGCAGTGGGACGAGAAGATCGCCGAGTCCATCGGTGTGCCGCTGCAGATCCTGCCCGAGATCCGCTCCTCCGCCGAGGTCTACGGCGAGGTCACCGGCGGTCCCCTGGGCGAGCTGCTCGGCGGCATCCCGGTCGCCTCCGCGCTCGGCGACCAGCAGGCGGCCCTGTTCGGCCAGACCTGCTTCTCCGAGGGCGAGACCAAGTCGACCTACGGCACCGGCACCTTCATGGTGATGAACACCGGTGACAAGATCATCAACTCCTACGCGGGTCTGCTGACCACCGTCGGCTACAAGATCGGCGACCAGCCGACCGTGTACGCGCTGGAGGGCTCGATCGCCGTCACCGGCTCGCTGGTGCAGTGGATGCGCGACCAGATGGGCCTGATCTCCACCGCGGCCGAGATCGAGACGCTCGCGCTCTCGGTCGAGGACAACGGCGGCGCCTACTTCGTGCCGGCCTTCTCCGGTCTGTTCGCCCCGCACTGGCGTTCCGACGCCCGCGGTGTGATCGCCGGCCTGACCCGGTACGTCACCAAGGCGCACCTGGCCCGCGCCGTCCTGGAGGCCACCGCCTGGCAGACCCGCGAGATCGCGGACGCCATGGTGAAGGACTCCGGCGACGAGCTGGTGGCCCTCAAGGTCGACGGTGGCATGACCGCCAACAACCTGCTGATGCAGCAGCTCGCCGACGTCCTCGACGCACCGGTGGTGCGCCCGATGGTCGCGGAGACCACCTGCCTCGGCGCCGCCTACGCCGCCGGCCTCGCCGTCGGCTTCTGGTCCAGCACCGACGAACTGCGCGCCAACTGGCGCCGGGCCGCCGAGTGGACCCCCCGCATGGACGCGGAGACCCGCGACCGTGAGTACAAGAACTGGCTCAAGGCCGTCGACCGGACCATGGGCTGGATCGACGACGAGAGCTGACGAGAGCGAGCGCGCTCTCACGATCGAGCTCTGACGAGGAGTAAGAACCCGACATGACCAGTCAGTCCACCCTGCAGTCCGTACCTGCCCTGGGAACGCACCCGGCCTCCGGCTCGCTTCCGAGCCGGGCCGAGACCAGGGAGCAGCTCTCCAAGGCGTCGTACGACCTTCTTGTGATCGGCGGCGGCATCCTGGGCATCTCCACCGCCTGGCACGCCGCGCAGTCCGGCCTCAGGGTGGCCCTGGTCGACGCCGGCGACTTCGCCGGCGCCACCTCCTCCGCCTCCTCCAAGCTCCTCCACGGCGGTCTGCGCTACCTGCAGACCGGCGCGGTGAAGCTGGTGGCGGAGAACCACTTCGAACGCCGTGCGGTCTCCCGCCAGGTGGCCCCCCACCTGGCGAACCCGCTCACGTTCTACCTCCCCGTGTACAAGGGCGGTCCGCACGGCGCGGCGAAGCTCGGGGCGGGCGTCTTCGCCTACTCCGCGCTCTCCGCGTTCGGTGACGGCGTCGGCCACCTGCTCTCGCCCGCGCGGGCGCAGCGGGACGTGCCGGAGCTGCGCACCGAGAACCTCAAGGCCGTGGCCGTGTACGGCGACGACCAGATGAACGACGCGCGCATGGCGCTGATGACGGTCCGCGCGGCCGTCGAGGCGGGCGCGGTCGTCCTCAACCACGCCCAGGTCACCGGCCTGCGCTTCACCAAGGGCCGGGTGACCGGCGCCGACCTCAAGGACGCGGTCTCCGGCGAGGAGTTCGGCGTCAACGCCCGGCTGGTGCTCAACGCGACCGGCCCCTGGGTCGACCACCTGCGCCGGATGGAGGACCCGAACGCGGCCCCGTCCATCCGCCTGTCGAAGGGCGCGCACCTGGTCCTGAAGCGGACGGCCCCGTGGAAGGCCGCCCTCGCGACCCCCATCGACAAGTACCGGATCACCTTCGCCCTCCCCTGGGAGGACATGCTCCTGCTCGGCACCACCGACGAGGAGTACGAGGGCGACCCGGCGGACGTCTCCGTCACCGAGAAAGACATCAACCAGATCCTGGACGAGGCCGCGTTCTCGGTCCGGGACCAGCAGCTCCAGCGCGACCTGATCACCTACTCCTTCGCGGGCCTGCGGGTGCTGCCGGGCGGCCCCGGCGACACCGCCAAGGCCAAGCGGGAGACCGTGGTCACCGAGGGCAGGGGCGGCATGCTGTCCGTCGCGGGCGGCAAGTGGACCACCTTCCGGCACATCGGCCGTACGGTGATGGAGAAGCTGGAGGCGCTGCCGGGGCACCCGCTGGGCGACGACTTCGAGCCGATCGCCTCGCTGCCGAAGAAGCTGCCGCTGCCCGGCGTCGCCAACCCCCGTGCGGTCGCCCACCGGCTGCTGGTGGACAACCCGGCCCCCGGCCCGCGCATGGCCGCCGACACGGCCAAGCACCTGGCCACCCACTACGGTTCGCTGGCCTTCGACATAGCCCGGCTCGCCAACGAGCACCCGGAGCTGGCCGAGCGGGTCCACCCGGACGCCCCGGAGATCTGGGCGCAGGTCGTGTGGGCCCGGGACAACGAGTGGGCCGAGACGACGGACGACGTGCTGCGCCGCCGTACCACCCTGACGATCCGCGGCCTGGCCACGGACGACGTCAAGGCCAGGGTCCAGGACCTGCTCGACAAGAAGTGACCCGCCGCGAGGCGGACGAGATACGGGCGGTGCGCCGGGTCCCCTGACCGGTCCGGCAGCCGCTGGAGTCCCGGCCCCGCCGTACCGGGGGCGGGTCTGCGAGGGGGCGGCTCCTCTCCCCTAGGGAGCCGCCCCCTTCGCGCGCCCGTTGTCAGTGCCGGGTGCTTCCATGGACGCATGAACACCGATCAGGCGGATCCGGCCGAACTGGCGGCCCTGCGCGAGGCGTTCGGCGTGGCCGAGGGCGGCGCGTCGGCGCTCGGCTGGGAGGGGGTGCACGCGTTCGAGGCGAAACACGGGGTGGTGCTGCCGGAGCCGTACCGCACGTTCGTGGCGGAGCTGGCCGACGGCTCCTGCCAGGGGCCGCCGGAGTACGGCCTGTGGGAGCTGGCGATGGCCGCCGAGTGCCAGCAGCCCGGGCTGCCGTTCCCGCTCACCCGGGGCTGGATCTGGGAGGACGACTCCTGCGACGACCCCGAGGAGCAGGACGCGGCGATCGTGCGGGTCGCCCACCACGGTTCGATATCGCTGGGCACCGACGGCTGCGGCATGCACTGGCATCTGGTCGTCAACGGCGCGCACCGGGGCCACATATGGCTGATCACCGGCGAGGGCGCGCTGCCGTTCGGCGCGGAGTTCGGGTTCACCACGGCCGAGCCGGGCTTCACCGGCTGGGTGCGGCACTGGGCGGCCGGCCGGGAGTGGTTCGACGCGGAGTGAGGCCGCCGCCCGGACGAACGATGTCCCGCGCTTAGGCCGCTCCCCCGGCGGCACGCGGTCGCCGGGGCGTACGCGACACTCCTGATGTTCCGTTCGCTCTCGCTGGAGTCGCCGTATGACGCAGGACCTGCTGCCCATCACCCGGATACCGCGCTCGGGGCTGCCGGCCCACGCGATCGTGGTCGGGGACCCGGCGCGGGCGGCGGCGGTGGCCGCGCTGCTCGACGGCGCCGACGAGGTGTCGTACCACCGCGAGTACCGGGTGTTCGGCGGCAGTTGGCAGGGGCTGCCGGTGGCGGTGGCCTCGCACGGGGTGGGGGCGCCGGGGGCGATCCTGCTGTTCCAGGAGATGGCCGACGCGGGGGTGACCACCTTTCTGCGGTTCGGTACAGCGGGGGCGATGAAGCCCGGCATCAAGGACGGTGACCTGGTCATCGCGGAGGCGGCCGTCCGCGACGACGGGGTGACCCAGCAGTTGCTGCCGCCCGAGTATCCGGCGTACTCCTCGCCGGAGGCGGTGTTCGCGCTCCAGCGGGCCGCGCGGGAGGCCGGCGCGCCGTACCACCGGGGTGTGGTGTGGACCCGGGCGGCCTTCCAGCCGGGCCTGCTGCCGCTGTTCTCCTACCGGGGTGCGGGGCTCGCCGCGATCGAGATGGAGCTGTCCGCGCTGCTGGTGACGGCCTCGCTGCGCGGACTGGTCGCGGGCGGGATCGTGGTCGTCGACGGGGTCAACGCCGACGAGCTGGTCGACGCGGAGGCCACCGGTGGGTACGACCCGCACCGGGAGGTCGTCGCGGCCGGTGTCGAACGCGGTGCGGTGGTGTCCCTGGAGGCGCTGCGGCTGCTGGCGGCGGAGAGCGGGGCGCTCACCGCTCCCGGCCGGTGCCCGGCACCACGGTCTGCCCCGGCCTGACCAGGTCGCATAATGTGGCTGAGACATCGGATGTCTCAGCGACAAGGAGGCCGGTATGGCAGTCACCGATGAGGCGATCGAGAAGATCAAGGACATGATCGTCTCCGGTGCGCTGCGCCCCGGTGACCGGTTGCCGAAGGAGAGCGAACTCGCCGCCGAACTCGGCCTGTCCCGCAACTCGTTGCGGGAGGCGGTGCGGGCTCTGTCGCTGATCCGGATCCTGGACGTACGGCAGGGCGACGGCACCTATGTCACCAGCCTGGACCCGCAACTGCTCCTGGAGGCGATGAGCTTCGTCGTCGACTTCCACCGCGACGACACGGTCCTGGAGTTCCTCGCGGTGCGCCGGATCCTGGAGCCGGCCGCCACCGCGATGGCCGCCTCCCGGATCAGCGAGCAGCAACTGGACGCGCTGGCGGCACAGTTGAACGCGCTGGGTGCCGCGCCGTCGGTGGAGGAGCTGGTCGCCTGCGACCTGGAGTTCCACCGGGGCATCGTGCAGAGCTCCGGGAACTCGGTGCTCTGCTCGCTGCTCGACGGGCTGTCCGGGCCGACCACCCGGGCCCGGATCTGGCGCGGGCTGACCCAGGAGGACGCGGTCGCCCGGACCCTGCGCGAGCACCGGGCGATCCTGGCCGCGCTGCGCGACCGGGACGCGGAGGCGGCCCGCTCCTGGGCGACCGTGCACATCGCGAGCGTGGAGCAGTGGCTGCGCAGCAGTCTGTGAAGCGCTTACTACCCGTGAGCGGTTACTCGCCGAATCGGGGTGTTCGAGGGTGGCGAACGGGGCAGTGATCCGTTCACTCCCCCGTGCAAGGGGGCTGCGGGCGCCCCCGCCGGACGCCGTAAGGTTGGGGCGTACGCGAGGGTACGTCGGAAGGAGGCGCTGGGTGATCGAGCTGGAGGGGGTTCCCGAGCTGATCGACCCAGTCATGGTGGCCGCGTTCGAGGGCTGGAACGATGCCGGCGACGCCGCCTCCACCGCGGTCGCGCATCTGGAGCGGGAATGGAAGGGCGAGGTGTTCGCGGCCCTGGACGCCGAGGACTACTACGACTTCCAGGTGAACCGCCCCACGGTGTGGATGGACGCCGGCGTGCGCAAGATCACCTGGCCGACCACACGGCTGTCGGTGGTCCGGGTCGGCGGCGACAAGCCGCGGGACCTGGTGCTGGTGCGGGGCATCGAGCCGTCCATGCGCTGGCGCTCGTTCTGCAACGAGCTGCTCGGCTTCGCCCATGAGCTGGGCGTGGAACTGGTGGTCGTCCTGGGCGCCCTGCTCGGTGACACCCCGCACACGCGTCCGGTGCCGGTCAGCGGGGTCACGTCCGACCCGGACCTGGCCCAGCGGATGGACCTGGAGGAGACCAAGTACGAGGGTCCGACGGGCATCGTCGGCGTCCTCCAGGAGGCCTGCACACACGCGGGCGTCCCGGCGGTCTCGCTCTGGGCGGCCGTCCCGCACTACGTCTCCCAGCCGCCCAACCCGAAGGCCACGCTGGCGCTGCTGAACCGCCTGGAGGACCTGCTCGACCTGCGGATCCCGCTGGGCGAGCTGCCCGAGGACGCGCGCGCCTGGCAGGTCGGGGTGGACCAGCTGGCCGCCGAGGACACCGAGGTCGCGGAGTACGTGCAGACGCTGGAGGAGGCCCGGGACACCGCCGAGCTGCCGGAGGCGTCGGGCGAGGCGATCGCCCGTGAGTTCGAGCGCTATCTGCGGCGCCGGGATGTGAACCCGCCGCCCGGCGGGCACGCCACGGCGGACGGCACCGACAGCGCGTCGTACCTGCGGGACAGCCCGAGCGGCAAGACCCGGCCGCCCAGACCGCCGAAGCCCGACACGCCCGGGAACACGGGGAATCCCGCGGACGCCGACGGCTCCGCGGACTCCGATGAGGACCTGGGCCCGGAGGGCGAGGACACCTCCGAGGACTGAACGAAGGCTGGACGAGGGGCGGTACGCGTGATGCGTACCGCCCCTTCTTCATGCCACGGCTCAGGCGTCGACCGCGGTGACGGAGTACGTCGTGCCGGGCGTCGGCGCGGTCGTGAAGCGGGCGTTGGGCAGATAGAGCCGGCCGCCGTACGCGGCGACCGTGGTCGGGACGTCGAAGGCCGGGTCGGTGATGCGCCGCTGGAAGACCCCGCTGCGGCCGTCCGGGGCCAGCCGGAAGACGTCGATGGCGTTCTGCCGGTTCTGTACGGCGTACAGCGTGCGCCCGCGGACCAGCAGGCCGTCGCCGTTGCCGAGCGGGGCCGCGTCGCCCAGGTCGACGGTCGCGGTGACCCCGGTGCGCGGGTCGACGCGGTGCAGCAGGCCGACCCCGGCCTGGACGACGAGGAGTGCGGAGCCGTCGGGGGTCCGGGCGATTCCGTTGGCGTTGATGGCACCGTCGGTCGACTGGGTCCAGTCGCCGCTGAGCGGCAGCCGTACGACGTCCTCGGTGGCCGGGAGTTCGCCGCCCCGGCCGAGCGGGAGGCCGTAGAGCACCGGCTGGTAGGACTCGGTGAACCAGGCGGCGCGCGGGGTCAGCACGACGTCGTTGGCGAAGCTCGGGGTGGCGGTGGCGGTGGCGAGGGGGTAGGAGGCGAGGGTCTCGCCGCTGCGGGCGTCGACCACCCGGGCGCCGAAACCGCGCGCGGCCACGAACAGCCGTCCGCGGGCGTCGAGTTTGAGGCCGACGGCGGGGGTGCCGGGACCGGTGGAGATCACCTTGCCGGTGCCGGTGCGCAGGTCGGCGCGGTAGATGGAGCCGTCGGCGAGGGAGCCGAGGTAGGCGTAGGGGGCGGCACCGATGGTGATGCCCTCGGGTTGCCAGCCGTTCGGGAGGGGGACGGAGGTGGGCGCTGCCGCTTGCGCGTGGGGGCCGAGGGCGAGAGCGCCGAAAGTTGCCGTGCCGAGGGTGAGCAGTCGGCGTCGGCTTAAGGGGTGGGCCACGGGGTGCCTTCCGCGTGGGGGACCGGCAGTTGGCCGGTCCGTTCGGTCAACTGACCGTGACAGCCCACCACATGGGTCACATGGAGCACACTCGCGTGGGGTGATCGACAGGGTTTCGACAGGTGGGGGGTGCGCGTCGAATACCGGCCCCGCGCCGGTGGGGGCTGAGCGCGCAGTCCCCCGCGCCCCTGAAAGACAAAGACAGGGGCGCGGGAAATGGCGCTTCTTAGAGGGCCACACCCAGCAGGGCGTCCACGGCCCGCGACACCACACCCGGCGCGCCCGTGTCCGTGCCGCCCTGTTCCTCCTGTACGGCTGCCCAGCGGTCCACCGCGGCCAGTGCCGCCGGGGCGTCCAGGTCGTTGGACAGGGCCTCGCGGATCTCCTCCACCAGGGACTCGGCGGGCGGGCCGTCCGGGCGGGAGACCGCCGCGCGCCAGCGGTCCAGCCGGGCCACCGCATCGGCCAGGACCTGGTCGGTCCACTCCCAGTCGGCGCGGTAGTGGTGGGAGAGCAGGGAGAGGCGGATGGCGGCCGGGTCGACGCCGTCGCGGCGCAACTGGGAGACGAAGACCAGGTTGCCCTTGGACTTGGACATCTTCTCGCCGTCGAGGCCGACCATGCCGGCGTGGACGTACGCCTTGGCCATCGGGAACTCGCCGGTGAGCACCTGGGCGTGCGAGGCGCCCATCTCGTGGTGCGGGAAGGCGAGGTCGGAGCCGCCGCCCTGGACGTCGAAGGTCATGCCGAGGTGGTCGAGGGCGATGGCCACGCACTCGATGTGCCAGCCCGGACGGCCGCGGCCGAGGGAGCCGCCGTCCCAGCTCGGTTCGCCCTCGCGGGCGGCCATCCACAGCATCGGGTCGAGCGGGTTCTTCTTGCCGGGGCGGTCGGGGTCGCCGCCGCGCTCGGCGGACAGCAGCCGCATGGCGGCGGCGTCGAGACGGGAGACCTTGCCGAAGTGGGGGTCGGACTCGACGGAGAAGTAGATGTCGCCTTCGAGTTCGTAGGCGGCGCCGAGGTCGCGCAGCCGCTCGACCAGCGGCACGATGCCGGGTATCGCCTCGACCGCGCCTATGTAGTGCTGCGGCGGCAGCATCCGCAGGGCGGTCATGTCCTCGCGGAAGAGGGTCGTCTCCTGCTCGGCGAGGGCGACCCAGTCGACGCCGTCGCGCTCGGCGCGCTCCAGGAGCGGGTCGTCGACGTCCGTCACGTTCTGGACGTAGTGCACCTGCCGCTTGGTGTCGAGCCACACACGCTGAACGAGGTCGAACGCGTTGTAGGTCGCCGCGTGCCCCATGTGGGTGGCGTCGTACGGAGTGATGCCGCAGACATAGATTCGGGCGACGGGACCGGGGTCGAGGGTGACCGGACCGCCGGTCGCGGTGTCGTGGATCCTCAGGTCGCGGCCCTGACCAGGCAGGGCGGGGACCTCGGAAGCGGGCCAGGCATGCATGTACATGAGCGTAACCGGACCCGAGTTCGGTATACGAACCGGACCAGGCCAGATGACCGGGAAGGCACTCTTGATCTTGCGTCCGCGATGTGCTGCGGGCCGGTCACACGGGCGGCCAGGGGATGGCCGGCCACTCTCCGCTGGGTTCCGGGTGCTTTCCGGTGGTGAGCAGCGCGTCGACACGCACGCGCGTGGCGTCGAGTTCGGCGGCGGTGATCAGCTCGGCCAGCCGGGCCCCCAACGTCCCGCCGAGGGCCTCACGGAGCCCCTTGAGGGCCTCGACGGCCTCTGAGGTGAGCGGCTCCCCCGCCCAGCCCCACAGCAGGGTGCGCAGCTTGTTGTCGACGTTGAAGGTGACCCCGTGGTCGATGCCGTACAGGCGCCCGTCGGCGGTGGGCAGCAGGTGGCCGCCCTTGCGGTCGGCGTTGTTGATCACGGCGTCGAGGACGGCGAGCCGGCGCAGCCGCTCGTCGTCGGCGTGCACCAGCAGCGCGGTCTTCCCCTCCCCGACCTCGGCGAACCCGATCGCCTTCCAGCCCGGCTCCGGTTCCTCCGCGTCGACCAGGGCGAGCAGATCGGCGCTCTCGGGGTCGATGTCGACCCACAGCTGGCACATGCCCTCGCCGTAGGGCCCGTCGCGCAGCACGGTGGGCGGGACCAGGTCCCAGCCGGTGGCCGCGGCGACCTCGTAGGCGGCGACCTCGCGCTGGGCGAGGGTGCCGTCGGGGAAGTCCCACAGCGGGCGTTCCCCGGCGACCGGCTTGTAGACGCAGGACGCTTCCTCGCCGTCGTGCGCGACCGCGCAGAACAGCGCCGCGTTGGAGGCGTCGCGGATGCGGCCGCGTACCTTCAGCTCACCGTGGACGAGCAGTTCGGCGGGGGTCACGCTCCGCGGCGGTATCCGTTCTGGCGCGGACATACGTGTCCTTCCGGGTCGAGCGGGAGGCTGCACAGCGGGCACGGCGGCCGCCCGGCGTTGACGACGTCGAGGGCGCGCTTGCAGAAGGCCCTGGCCTGCGCGCCGGTCAGCCGGACCCGCAGCATCGGGGGCCCGTTCTCCTCGTCCTGCAGGAGCCGCTCCTCGGCCTCGGCGAGGTCCTCGTCGGAGTCGGCGTCCAGTTCCACGAGCGCCTGCGCCTCGACGATCATGCGCTCTTCCTCGCCGTCCCAGGCGAGCGCCATGGTACCGACGCGGAACTCCTCCTCGACGGGGGTGTCCAGCGGGGCGCTGTCGGCGACCTCGGTGGGTGCGACGGCGGGGACGGCCGCGTTCCCGCCGCTGCGCCGGACCACCTCGTCGAGGAGTTCGTCCATGCGTTCGGCGAGCGCGGCGACCTGGGTCTTCTCCAGGGCCACGCTGGTCGTCCGGGG
This sequence comes from Streptomyces sp. NPDC048254, assembly GCF_043201895.1. Taxonomy (NCBI): domain Bacteria; kingdom Bacillati; phylum Actinomycetota; class Actinomycetes; order Kitasatosporales; family Streptomycetaceae; genus Streptomyces; species Streptomyces sp. NPDC048254. The sequence continues at coordinate 142,250 of NZ_JBICZJ010000007.1, read as the reverse complement.
GCCGGCCGTGGCCTGGAGGAAGAACGTACGGCGTCCGGGCAGTCCGACCGTGCCCGCGACGAAGCGGTCCGGCGGATCGTAGAGGAACACCTGACGGGACACGTCCTGTCTCCATGGGAATCGAGAGTGCGTGGGCTCGGAAGGGCTGACCGTGCGGGTTGCCGGTCGGCGACTACGTGGATCGCTTCACCCTACTGCGGCTGACGATCACGGCGCGCCGGCACCGCCACCGACCGGGGCGTCTTCCCCGGGAGGTTCCTCGCGGGGGGCAAGGGAGGCGAAATCTCCGGTGTCCCCGAGACGAACGAGAAACGGCCGCAGGCGGGTGTAACGGATCGCGGTGATGGAACACGGTTCGACGGAGATCCGCTGGAAGAGGTCGAGATGCAGGCCGAGCGCGTCCGCGACGAGCGACTTGATGATGTCGCCGTGCGAGCACATCAGGTAGACCGCGTCGGAGCCGTGGTCGCGCTCCACGCGCGCGTTCCACTCGCGTACGGCCTCGGCGGCGCGGGTCTGCATGGCGCGCATGGACTCCCCGCCCGGGAAGGCGGCCGCCGACGGGTGCGCCTGCACCACCTCCATCAGCGGCTCGTCCTTGAGCTCGGCGAGCTTGCGGCCGGACCAGTCGCCGTAGTGGGCCTCCCCGATCCGCTCGTCGGTGTGGGCGGTGAGCTCCGGGCGGGCGTCCAGCAGCGGGCGGATAGTCTCCTGGCAGCGCTCCAGGGGGCTGGCGACGACCTCGGAGATCGGCAGCCCGGCGAGCCGGCCGGGCAGCGCGGCGGCCTGGGCGGCGCCGCGCTCGTCGAGGGTGACGCCGGGCGTCCAGCCGGCGAGCAGCCCGGAGGTGTTGGCGGTGGACCGTCCGTGCCTTACGAGGATCAGCGTGGGCATGCGGCCCAGGGTAGGCGTTTGGCCGGCGAAGGGGTGCGCCGGTGTCGAGGGGCCGAACGCGCCCGCCGCTTCGGGGCTCCGTGCGTTCGGCACCTCGACGCCGACCGGGGCGGCCCGGAGGCGGAGAACGTCACGGAATGCGGTGCGGGCCGGGCGACGGGACAATACTCTCCGTGATCGTCGACTGTGCCATCTACCGGGACGGGGAGCGGACGGAGACACCGCAGGACTTCTCCGACGCCCTCGCGGAGGCACGCGCGCGTGGCGACAGTTTTCTCTGGATCGGCCTGTACGAGCCGACGGAGCACGAGTTCGACCTGGTCACCGACGAGTTCGGGCTGCATCCGCTGGCCGTCGAGGACGCCCTTACCGCCCACCAGCGGCCCAAGCTGGAGGTGTACGACGACTCGCTGTTCGTCGTCCTGAAGCCGGTGACGTACGAGCCGCAGAGCGACACGGTGACCTCCGGAGAGCTGATGATCTTCATCGGGGACTCCTTCGTGGTCACGGTGCGCCACGGGACGCCCTCGCCGCTCGGGGACATCCGGCGCCACCTCGAAGAGCAGCACGAGCTGCTCAAACACGGGCCGACGGGGGTGCTGTACTCGATCTCCGACGCGGTCGTCGACAACTACCTGGAGGTCGCGACCGAGCTCCAGAACGACCTGGAGGAGCTGGAGACCGAGGTGTTCTCGCCGAGCGGCGGCGGCTCCCGGCACACCGCGTCGCGGATCTACACCTTCAAGCGGCAGATCCTGGAGTTCCGCCGGGCCACCGTGCCGCTGGCCTTGCCCATGACCAAGCTGGCGGGGGTGGGCCCGTACGGCAGCGGTCTGACGGTGCCCTTCGTGCGCGAGGACGCCCGCCCCTTCTTCCGGGACGTCAACGACCACCTCCTGCGCGTGAACGAGGGCGTGGAGGCCCTGGACCGGCTGGTGTCGGACGTCCTCAGCGCCCATCTCGCGCAGATGAGTGTGCGGCAGAACGACGACATGCGGAAGATCTCCGCGTGGGCGGCCATGGCGGCGGTCCCCACGCTGATCGCGGGGATCTACGGCATGAACTTCGACCACATGCCCGAGCTGCACTGGCTCTGGGGATACCCGGCGGTGATCCTGGTCATGGCCGCCCTGGAGCTGGTGCTGTTCCGGCTGTTCAAGCGCCGCGGCTGGATGTGAGGCGCCGCGGCGGCCGGCACCCTCCTCCTGCTCAGGCGAGCTCGGGGGCGGGGGTGGCGGGGCCGCCCAGGGCGTTCCTGCGCTCCGGCATCCGCAGCGAGACCATCCGGCGCCAGCCGGCGGCGCGCTCGTAGGCGTAGACGGCGTGGATGCCGAACGCGAGCAGCGCGGACCTGCCCTTCGGCCAGCCGAGGATGCGGCCCATGCGGGCCATGACGGCGAGACTGACGTCCCGGTGGATCCGGATCTCCGCGAGCGCGCACTCCCGCAGGGTGCGCTGGATGGCGCGGCCGTGCCCGGCGGCGGCGAACCGCAGCAGTTCCTCGTGGCAGTAGGCGAGGTGGTTGTCCTCGTCCTCGGAGATCATCCGCACCGCACGGCCGAGGTCCGGGTGGTCGGCGAAGTGCCTGCGCAGCAGCTCCATCTGCTCCGAGGCGCGCTGCTCGGTGACCCGGCTGTGGGCGAGGTAGGTGACGATGTCCTGCTCGGTGAGCGGCCGGTCGGCCCGGAGCCTGTCGTGGGCCAGCCCGATGCCGTGCCGCTCCAGGAGCACCGTGTAGTCGGTGTCGGGCGGGACCGGGACGGGGGTGAGCCCGCGCTTCTTCAGGAGGGCGTTGAAGATCCGCCCGTGCTTGTCCTCGTCGGCGCCATGGCGGGTGATCTTGGGGGCGAGGTCGCGTTCGCCGCGCGGTACCAGTGCGGCGATCCGGGCGTTCTCCCAGCCGCCCTGCGACTCCCCGCTGGCCGCGATGGAGCAGAAGAGCCGGAAGGACTCGTCGTTGTCGACGATCTCCAGGAAGAGACTCTTGGCCGAAAGCATCGTGGGCACCCCTCCGGAGAACTCACCAGACCCCCAGAGAACGAGTCAAATGCCGCATCCGGGCAGCTGCAACAGCTGTGCGGACGAACTCGGCCGAAAGGAGGAGCACCGGGGTCACGCCGGGGGCGTAACCGCGCGGGCGCGGGCGCGTTGTTCTGCGTGACGGCCGTGGCGGGGAAGACCCCCGAGCCCCCACCACGGCCGCGGACTTCTCTCTCGCCGAGGCGCCTACGCGAGCCCGGCGCGCTCCAGGGCCTCGGCGCCGGCCCGCAGCGAGGCGAGCCGCTCGTCCAGGGCGAACCCGGCGGGCGCGAGGGAGAGCGTGGTGACGCCGGCGGCCGCGTAGGCCTTCATCCGGTCGGCGATCCGGTCCACGGAACCCAGCAGCGTGGTCTGGTCGATCAGCTCCTGCGGTACGGCGGCAGCGGCCCCGTTCTTGTCCCCGGACAGGTACTTGTCCTGGATCTCGGCGGCCTCCCGCTCGTAGCCCATGCGCTGGGCGAGCTGGTTGTAGAAGTTCTGCTTGCGGCTGCCCATGCCGCCGACGTACAGCGCGGTGTACGGCCGGAAGGTGTCGGCGAGCGTGGCCACGTCCTTGTCGTCACCGAGGGCGAGCGGCAGCGTCGGGCAGATGTCGAACCCGTCGAGGGTCCGGCCGGCCTTCTCCCGCCCCGCGCGCAGGTACTTGACGGCCGTCTCCTCCAGGTGCTCGGCGGAGGGGAAGATCAGCAGCGCGCCGTCGGCGATCTCACCGGTCTGCTCCAGGTTCTTCGGCCCGATGGCGGCGATGTAGACCGGGATGTGCTCGCGCTCCGGGTGCACGGTCAGCTTGATCGGCTTGCCGGGACCGCCCGGCAGCGGCAGCGTCCAGTGCTCGCCCTCGTACGACAGCCGCTCGCGGCTCATCGCCCTGCGCACGATCTCCACGTACTCGCGGGTGCGGGAGAGCGGCTTGTCGAACTTGACGCCGTACCAGCCCTCGGAGACCTGCGGCCCGGAGACGCCGAGGCCGAGCCGGAAGCGGCCCTTGGAGAGCGAGTCGAGCGTCGCGGCGGTCATCGCGGTCATCGCGGGCTGCCGGGCCGGGATCTGGAAGATGGCCGAGCCGACGTCGATACGCTCGGTCTGCGCGGCGACCCAGCTGAGCACGGTGGCGGCGTCGGAGCCGTAGGCCTCGGCGGCCCAGCACACGGCGTACCCGAGCCGCTCGGCCTCCTGCGCCACGGCCAGATTGTCCCCGTCCATCCCGGCACCCCAGTAGCCGAGGTTGATCCCGAGCTTCATGGCCGATCCCCTTACCGATCAGTAACGTCGCTGTTGCGGAGACCTTAGCGCGGCGATTTTCTGTGTGAGGGATCGGTCGTGGTCCGACGGCGAGTCGTGGGGGCTGAGCGCGCCCACGCGGCGGAGCCGCAATTCGATACCGCCCGCGCCCCTGGGCAGGGCGGCTCCCGCCTCCTGCACACGCACCGCTGCCTTGTGAAATCGGTTATCCACAGGCAACCCAACGCACCAACTCTGGCCAGTAATCTCGCGGGCATGGAGCAGAGGCATCTCGGCCGTACCGGCCTGCGCGTGTCCCGGATCGGGCTCGGCACCCTCACCTGGGGCCGGGACGTCGACGAGCACGACGCCGCGGACATGCTGAAGGCGTTCTGGGAGGCCGGCGGAACCCTCGTCGACACCGCGGACGTGTACGGCGACGGAGAGGCCGAGTATCTGCTCGGACAGCTCATAGAAGGGCTGGTGCCGCGCCGGGACCTGGTCATCTCGACGAAGGCGGGCAGCGTCCCCGACCCCGACCGCCGTTTCGACGGCTCCCGCGGCCATCTGCTCGCCGCGCTCGACGCCTCCCTGGCCCGCCTCGGCACCGACTACGTCGACGTCTGGCACGTGCACGCCTACGACCCGGACACCCCGCTGGAGGAGACCCTCCAGGCCCTCGACCTGGCCGTGAGCAGCGGCCGCGCCCGGTACGCCGGGGTCTCCAACTTCTGCGGCTGGCAGATCGCGAAGGCGGCGACCTGGCAGCTCGCGGCGCCGGGCACCCGCACCCGGCTGGCCAGCACCCAGCTGGAGTACTCGCTGCTCCAGCGGGGCGTGGAGCGCGAGGTGCTGCCCGCCGCCCTCGACCTCGGCATCGGCCTGCTGCCGTCGTCCCCGCTGGGCCGGGGCGTGCTGACCGCGAAGTACCGCCACTCCACTCCCCCGGACTCCAGAGGCGCCTCCGAGCATCTGGCGCCGTTCGTCGCGCCGTATCTCGACGACACCGCGACCCGGATCGTGGACGCGGTGCAGACGGCGGCGGACGGGCTCGCCGTGACCCCGCTGCAGGTGGCGCTCGCCTGGGTCCGGGACCGGCCGGGCGTGGCGGCGCCGATCGTCGGCGCGCGCAACGCGCAGCAGCTCACGGGGGCATTGTCAGTGGAGGCGCTTAGTCTTCCTGACGAGATCTGCCGGGCGCTCGACGACGTGTCGGCGCCCGTGCACCGCTATCCCGATCACGACTGGAGCACGCTGTGAGCACGGAGCCGGGGCTGGGCGCCACGCCCGAGGCCGACGAGGGAACGACGGCCGGGAGGACGACGGAGGCCGACGCCCTCGCCACCACCGCCGCGGCAAGCGACACGCAACCCGCCGACTCCCGCGCGGGCGCCGCGGGCAACGGGAGCGACGGGGCCGAGGGCGGCAAGCGCGACACCGCAGGCGCGGGCGGTGGTGCGGAGGCCAGTGCAGGCGGAGAGGGCGGCGCGGGTGACGGCGGCTCGGTGGGTGCCGCGCGGCAGTCCGAGGCCGAGGCCGAGCTGGCTGCCCAGCGGGTCGAGCGGGAGCGGATCGAGCGGCGGAAGGCCGAGAAGGCGGGGCCGGTCGAGGCCGGGGCCAAGCTCAGCGGCAAGGCGGCCGATCTGCTCGCCGCGATCCGGGCGGTGGAGAGCGGCGAGCAGCCGACGGCCACCGTGTTCGCAGCGCCGGAGCCCGCGCCGCGTCCGGCGGCCGCCCCGGAGCCGGTCCACAGGCCCCAGCCGGCGCCTGCCGCCGTCGCGCCCGCCACGGAGACGGTCGCGGCGGTACGGGCGCTGCTGACCGAAGGCGGTGCGCCCGAGTCGCTCGCCCCCCAGGTCGCCGCCGCCCTCGGTGAGGGCGCGGACATCCTGCTGCGGGAGGACCCCTGGCAGCTGCTGCGGGTCACCGGCGTACGGCCGGACCAGGCGGACGGGTTCGCACGGGCGCTGCTGGGCGCGGAGTGCGGTCCGGACGACGAGCGGCGCGGCCGGGCGGTGACCGGCTGGCTCCTGGAGCAGGCCGCCCTGGCCGGGCACACCGCGCTGGAGATGCCGGCGCTCACCGCCGCGCTGGCCCAGCGGGCGGTGCCCGACCCCGAGGCGGCCGTGCAGGGCGCGATCGCCGAGGGAGACGCGCTGGTCTTCCAGGACCCCCTGGATCCCGGCGCCCCCGAGCCCGAGGACGACGAGGAGGAGCGGCCGGTGCGGGTCCTGGTCGGTCTGGAGCGGTACGCGCTGGCCGAGGAGAGCCTCGCCGACGGACTGGCCCGGCTGGTCAACTCCCTGTCCAAGGACGCCGAGGAGCGCTGGGAGGCGGCCGCCGCGGCGGTTACCGGCGGCGCGGCCGAGCTGGCGGCGGCGGTCGCCGGACACGGCCTGGTGCTGCACACGGGCGGCGAGGCGGCGCGCGCCGAACCGGCGGCCCTGCTGAGCGCCGCCCGGAGCGCCGGACTGCGTGCCTTCGCCGCCACCCACACCCCGGAGGGGCACCGCCGCCTGCCCGCCCTGCCGGCGGACGGCGAGGCGGCGGACGGCGAGGCGGCCGTCGGCACGGTCGCCGGTCTGCTCTCCGGCGCCGAGGGGCCCGGCCGGGACGCGGAGGGTGCCCTGGACCTCGATCTGCTGATCGTGCTGGACGCGCCCCAGCTGGACGTGGAGGGCGCGGCGATCCTCGTGGAGGCGCTGCCCGACGGGGCCCGGCTGGTGTTGAGCGGGGATCCGGCGGTGCTGTGGTCGGCGGGCCCCGGGCGGGTCTTCGCCGACCTGCTGGCGGCCCGGGTGTGCCCGGCGATCGCCTCGCGCACACCCGACCCCGGCCCGCTCGGCGAACTGGTCTCCGGGATCGGCGCCGGCGAACTGAACCAGGTGGAGGCGCCCGGCAAGGAGATCGTGATCGTGCCGGTGCGGGACGCGGGCGAGGCGGTGCACCGGACGGTACAGCTGGTCGCCGACTCCGTCCCGCGCGCCATCGGCGTCCCCGCCGAGCAGACCGTGGTGATCACCCCGGGCCACGGCGGCGCGGCCGGCACCCGCGCTCTCAACGCGGCGCTCAAGGAACGGCTCAATCCGGGCCCCGGCCGCTTCGGCGGCTTCGACCCGGGTGACCGGATCGCCTACTCCCCCACGCCGGGCCGTACGGTCCCGGGCCAGGTGGTGAACGCCGACGCCGACGGGCTGCACCTGTCGTGCGCGGGCACGCCCGTCGTCGTACCGAAGGAGCGGGTCGAGCAGGCCGTACGCCACGGCTGGGCGCTCACCGCCCACCAGGCGGTGGCCGGCCGCTGGCCCGCCGCGGTCGTGGTGCTGCCCGGGGACGCGGCCCAGTCCCTCAGCCGCCCCTGGGTGTACACGGCGTTCAGCCGGGCGGAGCGGCATCTGTCAGTGGTCCACGGCGTGGAACAGGCCCTGCCGAAGGCGGTGGCCGAGGCCCTGCCGAAGCCCCGGACGACCCGCCTGCCCCTCCTCCTCACGACACAGGCGCCGACGACGGCCGAAGCCTGACCCGGCCCCGGCGACCGGCGGTGCCCGACCGGCCTGAAGGCCCGGGAGGCACCACCGGTCACCGGAGGGTCAGCGTTCGGCGTCCAGCGGCTCCAGGTCCTCGTCCTCGTCGAGGTCGAGGTCGTCGTCCAGCTCGTCCGCGCCCTGGCTGCGCGCGGTGTCCTCGCCGTCGTCGCCGCCGTCGTCGTCGAACACCGCGCTGACGTCGAACCGGCACACCACCCGCTGCGGGTCGACCCCCTCGAACGGGGCCTCCAGCCACTCACCGGGCTCGGCCTGCTCGTCCGCCGCGGTCACCCACAGTGTGGAGTCGCCCTCCTCCAGGCCGAACTCCTTGTGCCGGGAGGCGATCTCGTCCGGCTCGAACTCGCCGAACAGGATCCCCAGCGCCCCGTGGATCGTGCCGGCGGCGTCCTGGTCCGCGCCGGGACCGTCGTCGTACTCCGCCGCCTCGACCCGCTGGGCCTGCGCCAGCAGCCGCTGTGGTTCCGCCACGGCGTAGTCGCGGCGGATCAGCACGCTGATCGCGTTCGGTTCCTCGGGCCCCGCATACGGTGGCAGCGAGTCCTCGGTACCGGGGATCTCGAAGGGGGTGACCTCGTCGTAGCGGTCGTAGAGCAGCTCGTCGTAGACCTCGGCGGCCGCGGCCAGCTGGTTGAACGCCTCGTAGACAGCCGGGTCGTCCTCCCCCGACCTGCGTTCGACCGCGGCCAGATGGCGGTCGAGCGCGGTCTTGACCGCCTCGGCGGCGGCGCGTACCTCGGCAGCGGTGGGCTGCGCAGCATCAGACATAGTGCAGACGCTATCCGTACCGGGCACCAGCCCGCACAATAGATGCGATGCCGGAATACGAATTTGTCGACGTGTACGTGCCTCGCGGGGTGTCCCGCAAGGAGGCGACACGCCTGCTGACGGACCATGCCGAGTACGGACACTGGGAGTTGGACCGACTGAGCCTCATGCGCGACGGCAGCCGCAGGGTGCGGTTGCGCCGGCGGATCATCCGCCAGGTGCGTGCCACATGGTGAGACTCGCCGAATGACGGAAGGGGCCCCGCATCGACGGGGCCCGCTCCGTTCCACGCACCGTCGCTGCGGACGCCCCTTCTGTGGGGAGTGTCACGGTCCGTGCGCTACGCCGAGGCGCGCGCCTTGCGGTACAGCACGGCGCCCGCGAGCAGCGCGCCGGCGCCCGCCGGGAGCGTCAGGCCCAGCGGCAGGTCACTGCCGGTGTGCGCGAGCTGCGCGGTGGCCGGGCCGGGCCGGGTCACCGAGAGGCTGCCCAACGGGTCGACGAGGGTGGAGCCGTGGGTACCGGTCGTGACGGTCCGCCCCCCGGAGTGACCGGGCGGCGTACCGGGGTGCTGGCCCGGGTTGCCGGGGTTGCCCGGGTGCTCCGGCTGACCAGGCGTCCCGGGGTTGCCCGGGTGCTCCGGCTGACCAGGCGTCCCGGGGTGGCCCGGCTGACCCGGAGTCCCCGGCTGACCCGGCTTCCCGGGTGGGTTGCCGCCGTGCCCTTCGTGTCCCGGGGGCGTCCCGTGTCCCCCGTGCCCGGGCGGGGTCCCGTGTCCGTGCCCCCCGTGTCCGGGCGGCTGCGTGTGGTGACAGTCGCCGGAGTGGCCGGAGCCGCCGGAATGTCCGGAACTCCCCCCGTTGGCGCACTCGTCGCCCACGGCGGTGTTGCCGACCCCGATGACGTTGACGCTGTTCCCGCACACGTTGACCGGGACGTCGATCGGCACCTGCACGGTGTTGCCCGAACCGACCCCGGGCGAGCCACCGGTGTGTCCCCCGGCGTGCGAGCCACCGTGACTCCCGTGCCCACCACCGTGCCCCGCGTGCCCCGCGTGTCCCCCGTGGCCGCCGTGGCCGCCGTGGCCGCCGTGGCCGCCGTGGCCGACGGAAGTACCGCCCCCGTCGCCGTGGTTGGCGCACTTGTTGCCCATCGACGGGTTGAGGGCGCCGACGACGTTCACGGTGTTGCCGCAGACGTTCACCGGGACGTGCACCGGCGCCTGCACCGTGTTCCCGGAGAGCACACCGGGTGAGTCGGTGGCGGAGCCGGTGGCCCCCGAGTCGGCGTGGGCGTAACCGCCCGCCGCGGCGATCACGCCGGTCGCCGCGGCCACTGTCATGAGGCCCTTACGGGTGCCCTGTCGCATTTCTGAATTCCCCCCTGCCTTGGATCCTGACCGTTGCATTTCTCGCGGAAAGAGCCCGCGGAAAAACCGGTTGACCCCGGAGCGCATGGCGCGCGCTCCGGGGCCGACGGAAAGACGCCCCTCAGGGAGTGGGCGTCACTTGTTGATGCAGGTGTTGCCGAAGGCGGGGTTCAGCAGCCCGATCACCGAGATCGTGTTGCCGCAGACGTTCACCGGGACGTGCACGGGAACCTGGATCACGTTGCCGGAGACGACACCCGGGGAACCCACGGCAGCGCCCTGGGCACCCGAGTCGGCGACAGCCAGGCCCGCACCCGCGAGAACCAGACCACCAGTGGCAGCCGCAGCAGCGACGACCTTCTTGAGCATTATTCCTCCTTGTTGGCAATGCGATCCCAAGTAGCGGATCGCATTAGATGTAACGAGGAGGAAGTAATGGAGCTACGAGCTTATCGTCGCATTCACTCTTCTCAGTCGATCTCGCACAGCCGCCCGATTACCTGAAGCCAGGGCTTCACGACGCGTCGATGAAGCGGTCGAGCACCCGCACGCCGAACTGCAGGCCGTCCACCGGTACCCGCTCGTCCACGCCGTGGAACATGCCCGCGAAGTCCAGCTCCGGCGGCAGCTTCAGCGGTGCGAAGCCGAAGCCGCGGATGCCGAGGTCGTCGAAGGACTTGGCGTCGGTGCCGCCGGAGAGCATGTAGGGGATCGCCTTGGCGGTGGGGTCCTCGGCCAGCAGCGAGGACTGCATGGCCTCCACCAGCGCCCCGTCGAAGGAGGTCTCCAGCGCCTTGTCGGAGTGCACGTCCTCGCGGACCACGTGCGGGCCGAGGATCCGGTCGAGGTCGGCGAGGAACTCGTCCTCGTGACCGGGCAGGAATCGGCCGTCCACGTGCGCGGTGGCCTCACCGGGGATGACGTTGACCTTGTAACCGGCGTTCAGCTGGGTGGGGTTGGCGGTGTTGCTCAGGGTCGCGCCGATGAGCTTGGCGATGCCGCCGAGCCGGGCCAGCGTCGACTCCATGTCCTCCGCGTCCAGTTCGGTGCCGAGCGCGTCGCCCAGTTCGTCCAGGAAGGCCCGGGTGGTCTTGGTGACCCGTACCGGGAACTTGTGCCGGCCGAGCCGGGCGACGGCCTCGGACAGCTCGGTGATCGCGTTGTCGCGGTGGATCATCGAACCGTGCCCGGCGGTGCCGGCCACCTTCAGCTTCATCCAGTGCATGCCCTTCTCGGCCGTCTGGATCAGATAGAGCCGGCGCTGCTCGTTCACCGTGAAGGAGAAGCCGCCCACCTCGCTGATCGCCTCGGTGACGCCCTCGAAGAGGTCCGGGTGCTGGTCGACGAGGTGCCGGGCGCCCCAGGTGCCGCCGGCCTCCTCGTCGGCGAGGAAGGCGAGCACGATGTCCCGGGGCGGCTTCCGGCCGCTGCGCAGCCGGTCCCGTACGACCGCCAGGGTCATCGCGTCCATGTCCTTCATGTCGACCGCGCCCCGGCCCCACACGCACCCGTCGGCGATCTCGCCGGAGAACGGGTGGTGGGTCCAGTCGTCGGCGTTGGCCGGTACGACGTCGAGGTGGCCGTGGATCAGCAGCGCGGGCCGGGTCGGGTCCGCGCCCTCGATGCGGGCCACCGTCGAGGCGCGGCCCGGGTGCGACTCGAAGATCTTCGGCTCGAGCCCGACCTCGGCGAGCTTCTCGGCCACCCACTCGGCGGCCTTGCGCTCGCCCGGCCCGGAGTGGTCGCCGTAGTTGCTGGTGTCGAAGCGGATCAGCTCGCGGCAGAGGTCCACGACCTCGTCCTCGCCGGTGACGCTCCTGGCCGTGTCCGTCTCGCTCACGCTGCTTCCTTCCGCTGTCACTGCCGGCCGGTCCCTGTCATCCTTTCCGTCATCCTCTCTCCCTTCCGGCTCCGAGCCCAAGACCGGTCCCGGTCCGTCACACGCCGTTCACGCCCGCCCGTCCCCGGAACAGGGTGTGATCGGCCACCTCCGAAAGCCTGGTAATGTTTCCTCCGTCGCCGCGAGGGAAGCCCCGCGCGACAGACACCTTGTCCGGGTGGCGGAATGGCAGACGCGCTAGCTTGAGGTGCTAGTGCCCTTTATCGGGCGTGGGGGTTCAAGTCCCCCCTCGGACACCACGAAGAAACCCCTGCTGAGCAGGGGTTTCTTGGTTTTCGGGGAGCGTGCGGGTCAGCCGAGGCGGCCTATTCGGCCGTTCCCGGGGTCTCCGAGGGACACGGCCGTGGTGAACGCGGAGAGTGCCGCTCGACCCAGCAGCAGGGCGGGCCCGTGGGGCCGCTTGCTGTCGCGGACGGCGACCGTCGCCCCGTCGACGATCCCGCATTCCACGCAGTCGGACTGTGATGCGGACGCCGAGGACTTCCACCAGGTCACCGGCAGAGTCGACGCGTCGTCAACGTGCTTCATTCGCTATTCGTTCTTCCTTATCTGGGTGATCAGTTCCACCGACGCCTCGACGGACTCGGCGGCAGACGTGAGGCGTTGCCACGCGGCCCGGTGCGTGGAGACCCGATCACGTTCCTCGATGTACAGGGCGGAGGTCAGCCCTTCCTGGTGGACGACGTCCAGGTCCGTGTGCGGACCGAAGCCCAGGATGCTGAAGGTGCCGGTCAGCCCGGCGTGCAGGGGGGCGTCCGAGCGCAACACCTGGATGTTGATGTTCGGGCGCCGCCCCATCGTAAGCAGGCGCCCCAACTGCTCGTACATCAGGGCGGGATCCTCGGTGGTGCAGCGCAGGGCCTGTTCGGAGATGATCGCCCAGAGCGCCAGCGGGTCGCTGTCGCGGGTGAGGACGGCCTGACGTGCCAGCCGTACCTCGACCAGTGCGTCGACCCGAGCCTCGACCGCCTCGGACATGGCGGTCGCCCGGATGATCTCGCGGGCGTACTCGGCGGTCTGGAGCAGTCCGGGAACCATCCCCAACTGCCAGGTGGACACCGTCTCCGCCTCGGCCTCCAGACTGATCAGATCCTCGTACACCGGCGTGAGGACACCCCGGTACGAGTGCCACCAGTCGCGGCGGCCGCCCTCCTTGGTGAGTGTGATCAGGGCCGCGCGCAGTTCGTCGCTCACGTCACGGCCGAGTGCGGTGTACAGGTCGAGCAGCGCCTGGATGTCCACTGCCTTGGGGGCGGTCTTGCCGGTCTCCATCCGGGACAGCTTCGAGGAGACGAACGCGCCTTCGGAGTGCTCCGCGACCTCGTCGAGGGTGAGTTCGCCGCGCAGTTCGCGCAACTTCGCACCGAGTCGTCGCCGGCGCACCGTGGGCGTGCTCACGGGTTCCCCCTTCTGTCCGGTGAACTGCCCGACAGTCTGCCGTGCCGCCCGCACCCTCGCCACCGGCTCACAGCTTGTGCCGCAACTCTCCCGCAGAGGTGCGCAATTTTTCACATCACGTGGAACGTATTGCGGTCGACTGTGCCGTGAAGGCACCATGAATCCGGGAAATACGAAAGTGACCGCACTCGCATGGCGAACCACCGTGCCTGCGTTGGGACATGCCCGTGAGGGGATCTACATGATCGAACGCCAGCGGAGCACCACGACCGAAACCCGTGCACTGCAAGTCGCCCCGCCGCCCGTCCTGTTACTGGCGAGCGAGCCTCAGTCCGCCAGGGCGGCACGGACGTTCGTGAGCGACTTCATCATCCATCACACACCGGACGCCTCCCGCGACCACATCGAGGCCGTCGCGCTGGTTACCTGCGAACTGGTCACCAACTCCCTGCGGTACGAGACCGACCCGGACGACCCGGTCCGTCTCCTCATCGACACCGACGGCTCCCGGACCCGGGTCGAGGTGCACGATCCGCTGAACCACCACCCCCGGCTGCGGCCCATCTCCGTCGAACGCGACCGCGGGCGCGGCCTGCTGATCCTGGACGCGCTGTGCTCGGGCCGCTGGGGCGTGGGCAACCTGCCCTGGGGCAAGTCCATCTGGGCCGAGGTCAGCGCCGCGTGAACAGCGCAGCCTGAACCGGGCAGTCTGAACCGCGCAGCCCGGTCCGTACCCTCCGATCCACACCGCCCCCCACGGCGACAGCCGGTTCCGCGGCGCTCTCCCCTCCCCGCCGCGGCACCGGCCGTCGTCGTGCGCGCGGCCGGGCCCGTGGAGTCGGCCCGCCTCACACCGTGTTGGCCTTTCTCACACTGTGTTGACCCGGCTCACGCTGTGTGTCTCATCTCTCGTCACCTTCGGAGAAGGCCTGGTCAGAGGTGACTTAAGGTTCAACAGACTGCTCCGAACGGCCGCTTCCAAGTGGCCACAAGATGAACGGGAGCCTAGCGTCGTACTAATATTTCCGGCTTGTTACCCAGCCGGAGCCGGATAACCCCAGGCACACCTGAGGACCCGCCGGTGCCCCGGAGGTTCCGGGAACGAGACGCGAGGACCGGATGGCAGCGATTGACGAGAGCAGTGCTCTCGGCCTGCTCGACGAAGAGATCCGCGAGGAGTTCGGGGACACGGCACGATTCTCGGCGGGAACCGCGGCCTCGCCGCGCACGCTCGTGGACGTGTTCGAAGCAACGGTACGGGCGCACCCCGACGAGCTCGCGCTGGACGACGGTACCGCCCAGCTCACCTACCGCGCACTCGCGGTCGAGGTCGAGCGGCTGCGGCGACGGCTGCACGAGGCCGGGGTCGGGCTCGGCGACCGCGTGGGCGTGCGGGCGCCGTCCGGGACCAACGATCTGTACATCGCCGTGCTCGGCGTGCTCGCGGCCGGTGCCGCCTATGTACCCGTCGACGCCGAGGACCCGGACGAGCGGGCCGCGCTGGTGTTCGGGGAGGCCGAGGTCGCGGCCGTCCTCGGCGCCGGCCTCTCGATCGACGTACGGAACCCCGAGGCCGGCAACGCCGCCCGGCGGCCCGGCGCCGAGCACGACGCCTGGATCATCTTCACCTCCGGTTCCACCGGCAAGCCCAAGGGCGTCGCCGTCACCCACCGCAGCGCCGCCGCCTTCGTGGACGCCGAGGCCGCGCTCTTCCTGACCGAGGAACCGATCGGACCCGGCGACCGGGTCATGGCGGGCCTCTCGGTGGCCTTCGACGCCTCCTGCGAGGAGATGTGGCTGGCCTGGCGCTACGGCGCCTGCCTGGTCCCGGTCCCCCGCTCCCAGGTCCGCAGCGGCGCCGATCTCGGCCCCTGGCTGGTCGAGCAGGAGATCACCGTCGTCTCGACCGTGCCGACCCTGGCCGCGCTCTGGGAGCCCGAGACACTCAACGACGTCCGCCTGCTGATCTTCGGCGGTGAGGCCTGCCCGCCCGAGCTGGCACAGCGGCTGGTCACCGAGGGCCGCGAGGTCTGGAACACCTACGGGCCCACCGAGGCCACCGTCGTGGCCTGTGCCGCCCTGATGACCGGCGAGGAGCCGATCCGTATCGGGCTGCCGTTGAACGGCTGGGAGCTCGCCGTCGTGGACGACGCGGGCGTGCCCGTCTCCCTGGGCGAGAGCGGCCAGCTGGTGATCGGCGGGGTCGGCCTGGCCCGCTACCTCGACGCCGAGAAGGATGCCGAGAAGTACGCGCCCCTTGAGTCGCTGGGCTGGGACCGGGCGTACCGCAGCGGTGACCTGGTGCGCGCCGACCGCGAGGGGCTGGTGTTCCTCGGGCGCGCGGACGAGCAGATCAAGCTCGGCGGCCGCCGGATCGAGCTCGGCGAGGTCGACGCGGCCCTCCAGGCGCTGCCCGGTGTCGCGGGCGCCGCGGCGGCCGTACGCACCGCCCGCAGCGGCAACCAGCTGCTCGTCGGCTATGTGGTCACCCAGGACGGCTGGGACCAGCCGACCGCCGTCGAGAAGCTGCGCGCCGAGCTGCCCGCGGCCCTCGTCCCGCTGCTCGCGCCCGTCGCGGAGCTGCCCACCCGCACCTCGGGCAAGGTCGACCGCAACGCCCTGCCCTGGCCCCTGGAGGGCCTGGAGACGGCCGGCAAGGCCGAGCAGCTGTACGGCACCGAGGCCTGGCTCGCCGAGCAGTGGACCGAGGTCCTCGGCATCCCGGTGGCCGGCGCCTCCGACGACTTCTTCGCGATCGGCGGCGGCAGCCTGTCCGCCGCCCAGCTCACCACCCGGCTGCGCACCCGCTACCCGAGCGCGGCCGTCCTCGACATCTACCAGCAGCCGGTGCTGCGCAAGCTGGCCCGCCACCTGGAGGAGTCCGCGCAGGACGACAGCGCGCAGCGGACGATCGCTCCGGTGCCGCGCGCCGCCCAGCTGGTGCAGCTCATGGTGCTGCTCCCGCTGTTCACCCTGCTCGGGCTGCGCTGGACGGTCGTCCTGGCCGCGCTCGGCAACGTCCTGAGCGGCTACGGCTGGCTGCCCACCGCGCCCTGGTGGCTGGTGGCCGTCGGGGCCCTGGTCCTGTACACCCCGCCCGGCCGGATCGCGATCGCCGCCGGTGGCGCGCGGCTGCTGCTGCGGGGCGTGAAGCCCGGCCGGTACCCGCGCGGCGGCTCCGTGCATCTGCGGCTGTGGACGGCGGAGCGGCTGGCCGAGTTCACCGGGGCGACCGCGCTGACCGGGTCCTGGCTGGAGCGGTACGCGCGGGCGCTGGGCGCCAAGATCGGTCCCGAGGTGGACCTGCACTCGCTGCCGCCGGTCACCGGCCTGCTCAGGGTGGGGCGCGGCGCGGCGGTGGAGTCCGAGGTGGACCTGTCCGGGCACTGGCTGGACGGCGACCGGCTGGTGATCGGCCCGGTCCGGATCGGCGCCCACGCGGTCGTCGGGACGCGCGGCATCCTCTTCCCGGGCGCCCGGGTCGGCAAGCGCGCCGAGGTGGCCCCCGGCTCGGCGGTCACCGGGCAGATCCCGACCGGCCAGCGCTGGGCCGGCGCCCCGGCGGTCAAGCTGGGCAAGGCCAAGCGGAACTGGCCCAAGCACCGGCCGCAGCGCGGCACCCACTGGCGGGTGATGTACGGCCTGACGGGCGTCGGACTCAGCGCGCTGCCCGTGCTGGCGGGTGCCGCCGCGCTGCTGGTCGCCGGGCGTTTCGTGGCTCCCGGGGACGGCCTGGCCGAGGCCCTGCGGGGCGCGGCGGTCGCCCTGGTGCCGGCCACGCTGGCCTTCGGGCTCGTGTACGCGCTGCTGATCCTGGTCGCCGTACGGCTGCTCAGCCTGGGCCTGCGGGTCGGCACGCATCCGACGCACAGCAGGATCGGCTGGCAGGCCTGGACGGTCTCCCAGCTGATGGACCGCTCCCGCGACACCCTGTTCCCGCTGTACGCCGGTCTGGTCACGCCCGTGTGGCTGCGGCTGCTCGGGATGCGGATCGGGCGCGGCGCCGAGGTCTCGACCGTGCTCGCGCTGCCGAGCCTGACGACGGTCGGCGAGGGCGCGTTCCTGGCCGACGACACGCTGACCGCGCCGTACGAGCTCGGTGGCGGCTATGTGCGGATCGGACGCGCGGAGATCGGGCGGCGGGCGTTCCTCGGGAACTCCGGGATGACCGCGCCGGGCCGCAGTGTGCCGGACGGCGGTCTGGTGGGTGTGCTGTCGGCGACGCCGAAGAAGGCGAAGAAGGGCACGTCGTACCTGGGGCTGCCGCCGGTGAAGCTGCCGCGCAGCGCGTCGGACGGCGACCAGAGCCGGACCTACGAGCCGCCCGCGCGGCTGCTGTGGGCGCGCGCTCTGGTGGAGCTGTGCAGGATCGTGCCGGTGCTGTGCTCGGTGGCGCTGGCCGGGCTGACGGTCGCCGCGCTGTGCGCGCTGGGCGGCTGGGCGCCGGTGCTGTCGGGGCTGGTGCTGCTCGCCGCCGGTGCCTTCGCGGGCCTGGTGTCGGTGCTGGCCAAGTGGCTGCTGGTCGGGCGGCACCGCAGCGGGGAGCACCCGCTGTGGAGTTCGTTCGTGTGGCGCAACGAGCTGGCGGACACCTTCGTCGAGGTGCTGGCGGTGCCGTGGCTGGCCGGCTCGGTTCCGGGTACTCCCCTGATGACGGCCTGGCTGCGCGGCCTCGGCGCGCGCATCGGCAAGGGAGTCTGGGTGGAGAGCTACTGGCTGCCGGAGACGGATCTGGTCACACTGGAGGACGCCGCCACCGTGAACCGCGGCTGTGTCCTGCAGACTCACCTCTTCCACGACCGGATCTTGCGGACGGATACTGTGGTTCTCCGTGAGGGCGCCACACTGGGCCCTGGCGGGATCGTGCTGCCCGGCAGCACGATCGGGGCCCGTACCACCCTGGGTCCCGCGTCGCTCGTCATGGCGGCGGAGTCGGTTCCCGACGACACCCGCTGGCTCGGCAACCCGATCGAGGCATGGCGTCCCTGAGCGCGGGCCGTTCGGTGGCCGCGGGCATCGGTGCACCGAGAGACGGTTCGGGCAAGGCGCAGGGAGCGAACGCGGAAGTGGCAGTGCAGCAGTCAGCGGGTCCGGACCCGTACTTCCCGGACAACGGCGATCCCCGGTACCGGGTGCATCGCTATGAGCTCACGCTGGACTACCGGCCCGGCCCCAACCGACTGGCCGGCTCGGTCCGGATCAACGCCATAGCGGGCCGGGCGGCACTGCCCGAGTTCCAGCTGAACCTGGCCGACTTCAAGATCGGCCGGATCCGGGTGGACGGCCGCCAGCCGCACTGGACGCACCGGGGCGGCAGGCTGCGGGTGAAGCCCGCCAAGCCGCTGCGGGCCGGGGCCGCCTTCACCGTGGAGATCCACTGGTCGGGCAATCCCAGGCCGGTGAACAGCCCGTGGGGCGGGATCGGCTGGGAGGAGCTGACGGACGGCGCGCTGGTGGCGAGCCAGCCGACCGGTGCGCCCTCCTGGTTCCCGTGCAACGACCGGCCGGCCGACAAGGCGTCCTACCTGATCTCGGTGACCTGCCCGTCCGCGTACTCGGTGGTGGCCGGCGGGCGGCTGCTGACCCGGACCACCAAGGCATCCACGACGACCTGGGTGTACGAGCAGGCGGCGCCGACGTCGAGCTATCTGGTGGGCCTCGCGATCGGCAAGTTCCAGACGGTGCTGCTGGGCGATCCGGGCTTCGGCGGGATCCCGATGCACGGGCACATACCCGCGCATCTGCTGCCGGAGTTCTCGCGGGACTTCGCACGGCAGCCGGCGATGATGGACCTGTTCCAACGGCTTTTCGGGCCCTACCCGTTCGAGGAGTACGCGGTCGTCGTCACCGACGAGGAGTTCGATGTCCCCGTCGAGGCGCAGGGGTTGTCGCTGTTCGGCGTCAACCATGTGGACGGGGCGCGGGGTTCGGAGCGGCTGGTAGCGCACGAGCTGGCCCACCAGTGGTTCGGCAACAGCGTGTCCATCGCGGACTGGCGGCACATCTGGCTGAACGAGGGGCTCGCCAAGTACGCGGAGTGGCTGTGGTCGGAGCGGTCCGGCGGTCGCACCGCCCAGCAACTGGCGGCCGTCGCGCACCGGTTGCTGTCCGGGCTGCCACAGGACATCCGGATCGCCAACCCGGGCCGCAAGGCGATGTTCGACGACCGGCTCTACGAGCGCGGCGGGGTCACGATCCACGCGATCCGCTGCGTGCTCGGCGACGAGCGGTTCTTCCACATGCTGCGGGCGTGGGCGGGACTGCACCGGGGCGGCTCGGTGACCACGGCGACCTTCGTCGCCCATGTCGCCCGGTTCACGCAGGAGCCCTTGGACGACCTGATCGACGCCTGGGTCCACCGCACTGCGCTACCACCGCTGCCGGTGCTGGGCGACGTCGCCGAGTCGGCCTGAGGAGAGGGCGTCCGCGGGCGGTGCCGCAGAATGGGCCGCATGTCCCGTCGCACCCCTCGCCCCTCGCGCCCCGCCCCGCCCGCCGACTGCCCCTGCGGCCTGTCCGAGCCGTACGACGAGTGCTGCGGCCGGTACCACTCCGGTGCCGCAGCCGCGCCGACCGCCGAGGCGCTGATGCGGTCGCGGTACAGCGCGTTCGTGACCGGGGACCCGGCGTATCTGCTGCGCACCTGGCATCCGCGGACGCGGCCGGCGCGGCTCGATCTCGACCCGGGGATGCGCTGGACGGGGCTGGAGATCCTGGGCGCGGCTGACGGGTCCGCGTTCCACTCCACGGGGACGGTGGAGTTCCGGGCGTCGTACCGGGGCGGATCCCTGCACGAGCTCAGCCGGTTCGAGCGGGTCGACGGAGCCTGGGTGTACCTGGACGGCGACTTCCCGGGCTAGGGGCGGCAGCGGATCCCCCTGTGTGTCCGGCCGGTGGGCTCCGCCTTGCGGGGGTCACCGGCTCGCAGCAGGCTGTTCGACGGGGACGGTGAGGAAGGGAGCCCCGCGATGACCCAGCAACCGCCCACGGCACCGCTCGACCGGCCGGTGGTCGGCTCGTATCCGACCTACGAGGGCGCGCAGCGTGCGGTCGACTTCCTCTCCGACAGCAAGTTCCCGGTGGAGCACACCGCGATCATCGGCTCCGACCTGCGGATGGTGGAGACGGTGCTCGGCCGGCTCACCCGTGGCCGGGCCGCCTTGGCCGGCGCGGGCTCGGGGGCCTGGTTCGGGCTGCTCGTCGGCCTGCTCCTGTCGCTGTTCGCCGCGGGCAACCATCACGTCCTGGTGCTGATGATCAGCGGCCTGTTCTACGGCGCGATCTTCGGCGCGCTCTTCGGGTTCGCCGGCCACGCGTTCACCGGAGGCCACCGCGACTTCGCGTCCCGCAGCCAGATCGTCGCCGCCCGCTACGACGTGGTCGCCCAGGCGGAGGTCGCGGACGAGGCGAAGAACCTGCTCATCAAGCTCGGCTGGCGCGAAGACTGAGCGACCGGCGACACGGCGGCCCTAGGGCGCCAGGATGTCCAGTTCCTGGAGGGCGCCCACCGTGATCTCGCGGGTCAGCTGCTCGGCGCGGACCGCGTCGCCCTCCCGTACCGCCTCGGCGACCTGGACATGGAGGGTGACGGCGCCCGGGGCGGGGTCCTCGAACATCACCTCGTGGTGGGTACGGCCGGCGAGGACCTCGGCCACGACGTCGCCGAGCCGGGCGAACATCTCGTTGCCGGACGCGTTGAGGATCACCCGGTGGAACGCCATGTCGTGCACGAGGTACTGCTCCAGCCGGTGGCCGCGTGAGTTGGCCACCATGCCGAGCGCGCACTCGGTGAGCTCGGCGCACTGCTCCGCCGTGGCGTTCTTCGCCGCCAGGTGCGCGGCCGCCGGTTCGATCGCCGAGCGCAGCACGGTCAGCGAGCGCAACTGGTGGGGGCGGTCGGCGCCGGCCAGCCGCCAGCGGATGACCTGCGGGTCGTAGACGTTCCACTCGGCCTTCGGCCGGACCGTCACGCCGACCCGGCGGCGGGACTCGACCAGGTGCATGGACTCCAGGACCCGGACCGCCTCGCGCATCACGGAGCGCGACACCTCGAACCGCTGGGCCAGTTCGTCCGTGCGCAGGACGCTGCCCGGCGGGTACTCGCCGGCGGTGATCGCGGGACCGAGGCTGTCCAGTACGCGGCCGTGCAGCCCTCGCCCCATCGTGCTCATGCACTCAGCGTACCGAGTGGATCACAGGGCCAAAAAGTCAGACTTATTTGTCACAGACTCTTGAATTCGTCGTACCTAATGGGTTTCAGTGAGGCCGACGCCGGATGTCGTACGCCGGTGTCTCTCGTTGAGGAATCCCGAGGAAGACAGCGAGGCAGTGATGCGGACCCCCCACGTCGTCGTGGTGATGGGCGTCGCCGGCACGGGCAAGACCACGATCGGTCCTCTGCTCGCCGCCCGGCTCGGCGTCCCGTACGCCGAGGGCGACGACTTCCACCCGCCGGCCAACATCGCCAAGATGTCGGCCGGGCACCCGCTGGACGACACCGACCGGTGGCCGTGGCTGGACGCCATCGGCTCCTGGGCGCACGGGCGGGAAGGCCTGGGCGGGGTGGTCAGCAGCTCCGCGCTGAAGCGGTCGTACCGGGACCGGCTCCGCGCCACCGCCCCCGGCGTCGTCTTCGTGCACCTCACCGGTGACCGGAAGCTCATCGAGGACCGGATGTCGCACCGGCAGGGTCACTTCATGCCGACGGCGCTGCTGGACTCCCAGTTCGCCACGCTCGAACCGCTGGCGGCGGACGAGCCGGGCGTGGCCGTGGACGTCACCGGCACGCCCGAGGAGATCACCGCGCGGGCCGTGCGGGCCCTGGACGCGCTGCCCGACCTCACCCGGCAGTAACCTCCCCCACTTCTTTGTCCCCGGATCTGCAAGGAACCACCGTGCCCAGACTCAGCGTCGAGATGCTGGCAGCGGACACCGTCGCGCCCATCACCTCGGCCGGACATGCCCAGCTCGGCATCGCCGTCCTCGCGGCCTTCGCCGTCATCGTCCTGCTCATCACCAAGTTCAAGCTCCACGCCTTCCTGGCGCTGACCATCGGCTCGCTCGCGCTCGGCGCGTTCGCCGGGGCGCCGCTGGACAAGGTCATCACCAGCTTCACCACCGGCCTCGGCTCCACGGTCGCCGGCGTGGGTGTCCTGATCGCGCTCGGGGCGATCCTGGGCAAGCTGCTCGCCGACTCCGGCGGCGCCGACCAGATCGTCGACACCATCCTCGCCAAGGCCGGCGGACGGGCCATGCCGTGGGCGATGGTGCTGATCGCCTCCGTGATCGGTCTGCCGCTGTTCTTCGAGGTCGGCATCGTGCTGCTGATCCCCGTGGTGCTGATGGTCGCCAAGCGCGGCAGCTACTCCCTGATGCGCATCGGCATCCCGGCGCTGGCCGGTCTGTCCGTCATGCACGGCCTGGTGCCGCCGCACCCCGGCCCGCTGGTCGCGATCGACGCGGTCCACGCGAACCTGGGCGTGACCCTGGCGCTCGGCGTCCTGGTCGCCATCCCGACCGTGATCATCGCCGGTCCGCTGTTCTCCAAGGTCGCCGCCCGCTGGGTGGACGTCCCGGCCCCCGACCGGATGCTGCCGCAGCGCCCCTCGGAGGAGCTGGAGAAGCGCCCCGGCTTCGGCGCCACCCTCGCCACGATCCTGCTCCCGGTCGTGCTGATGCTGGCCAAGGCACTGGTGGACATCGTCGTCGACGATCCGGCGCACACCGTCCAGCGGGTCTTCGACGTCATCGGCTCCCCGCTGGTCGCCCTGCTCGCGGCCGTGGTCCTCGGCTTCTTCACGCTCGGCCGCCCGGCCGGCTTCTCCAAGGAGCGGCTCCAGCAGACGGTCGACAAGGGCCTGATGCCCATCGCGGGCATCCTGCTCATCGTCGGCGCGGGCGGCGGCTTCAAGCAGACGCTGATCGACTGCGGTGTCGGCCAGATGATCCTGGAGGTCTCCAAGGACTGGTCGATCCCGGCCCTGCTGCTGGCCTGGCTGATCGCGGTGGCGATCCGGCTGGCGACAGGCTCGGCGACGGTGGCGACCGTCTCGGCGGCGGGCCTGGTGGCCCCGCTGGCGGCGGACATGTCGACGGCCCACACGGCCCTGCTGGTCCTGGCCATCGGCGCCGGCTCGCTCTTCTTCAGCCATGTCAACGACGCCGGTTTCTGGCTGGTCAAGGAGTACTTCGGGCTGAGCGTCGGGCAGACCGTCAAGACCTGGTCGATCATGGAGACGATCATCTCGGTGGTCGGCGGCGGCCTGGTCCTCCTCCTGTCCCTCGTCATCTAGACGCGTCGGACCGGGCCTGCAAAGTGCTGCTGGACCTCGGAGGCCGAGGGTGCGGTTCTGCGGAGTGGGAGTGGGTCCCGAGGGCTACGGCCGCCACAGCGGATGCTCGCGCTTGGCCCACTCCCTGCTCACCTTCCCGGTCCGCAGCCCCTGCCTCGCCTCCGGGTCGGCCATGGCCATGCCGATGTGGCCGGCCAGGACGACGCCGATCGTCAGGGCCAGCCAGTCGTGGACGAAGGTGGCCGAGGTACGCCACATCAGCGGGGTGAGGTGGGTGAACCACATCAGCAGGCCGGTGGCGAGCATGACCAGGGTGGCACCGGCGATCCAGTTCGCGTAGATCTTCTGGCCGGCGTTGAACTTGCCCGCCGGGCGGGAGGACGGGCGCTTGTCGCGGCTCAGGGCGGCCCGCAGCCAGAGCCTGTCGTGGGCGCCGAAGCGGTTCAGGAAGCCGAGGTCCCGGCGGAAGGCGCGGGAGGCGAGGCCGAGCAGGACCGGGACGGGCAGGGCCAGGCCCGCGCACTCGTGGACGCGGACGACCAGTTCGCGGCGCCCGACCAGGATCGCCAGCTGCGGGATGTAGAGGCAGGCGGCCGTCAGGACACAGATGCCCATCAGCGCCGCCGTCGTGCGGTGGATCCAGCGCTCGGCGGGGGTGAAGCGGTGCAGCCGGTCCGTGGCGGCCGGTGCCTCAGCTCGTAGGCTCATCGTCGCGTCCGTTCGAACGGCCGACCCAGGCGTCGACGTCATAGCCGAGGTGCTCCCAGTATCCCGGCTGCACCTCGTCGGTCACCGTGATGCCGGAGAGCCACTTGGCCGATTTGTAGAAGTACATGGGGGCGACATAGAGGCGGACCGGGCCTCCGTGGTCGTGGCCGATGGCCTTGTCCTGCATGCGCAGCGCGACCAGGATGTCCGGCCGTCGCGCCTGGTCGAGGGTGAGGCTCTCGCTGTACGCGCCGTCGAAGCAGGTGAAGCGGATCGCCTTCGCGCTGCCGCCCACTCCCGCCAGGTCCAGCAGGTGCGAGAGGCGGACCCCCTCGAACGGGGTGTCCGGCACCCGCCAGCCGGTCACGCACTGGACGTCCTTGACCAGCCGGGTCTGCGGCAGTGCGCGCAGGTCGGCCAGGCTGTAGGTGCGCGGCTTGTCGACCAGGCCGTCGATCTTCAGCTGGTAGTCCGCGGCGGTCCTGTTCGGCACCGATCCGGTCACCGAGTAGTAGCGGAAGCCGCCGCCGTTCGGGAGCAGGCCGGTCAGGCCTGTCGGGTCCTTGCCGGAGAAGGTGCCGAGGACCGACTCGGTGACGCGTTGCAGCACCGGCGCGGTCACGACACCTAGGGCACCCAGGCCGATGGTGCCGAGGAACACCCGGCGGCCGACCGGCCGGCCCTCCTCGGATCGTTCAGAGTTCACGCACTCATTCGAACACCCTCGGGGCGGGCCCGGCCAGGAATCCGGCCGCCGTAAGAAATCCACAACCTCTTTTCATCAACCGCCGAGCGCGCGCTCCCGGGCCGCCCGGAACGTCTCGCAGGGGTCGCGGTCCGGGTAGGACCAGGGGGCCCGGGTGGCGTGGCGGCCGATGCGCTGGAACAGGGCCGCGGCCTCCGCGTACCGGCCGGCGCCGGAGGTGGCGTGGGCGAGGTGGTTGAGGTCGACATGACGGCGCGGGTGCTCCTCGATCCCCCACTCCAGCCACCAGTCGAAGGCCGCGCTCAGGGCGCGCCGGGCGGACGGCTCGGCCCAGTGGCCGGCCGCGGCCGGATCGGCGGGCGCCCGGCCGGTGGCGGCCAGCACCCGGTGCCGCTCGGTGTAGGCGACGACGGGGAGCACGGCCAGCGGGGAGTCGGCCGGGGCGTCGGCGGCCGAGCGTTCCGCGAAGGCGCACAGTTCGTACGTCCCCTCGGCCTCGGCCTCCGCGATGCGGGCGGCCATCAGGTGGTGGGCGTGGTGGTGCTCGGGATGACGGCCGCGCACCTCGTCGAACATGCGCCGCGTCTCGTCGGCGGTGCCGAGGTGGCGGGCCAGCAGGAGGAGGCCCAGCCACGGGGTGGGGTCGGCGGGGGCGAGCGCGGTGGCGGCGGTGCAGGCCTCGCGGGCCCGGTCGGGGGGTTCCTTGCCGCGCAGGGCACGCCGGACCAGGGTCAGGGCGTAGAAGGTGGCGGCGCCCGCGGAGCCGGGCTCGGCGAGCAGCCACTCGCGGGCCCAGGCGATGGCGTAGGGCTCGCCGGCGAGGACGGTGGCCCGGTGGCCCCGGCGGTCCCAGTCGTCACCCGTGTGGAGCAGCAGGGAGCGGGCGGACTGCCAGCGGCCCTGGGCCAACGCGGCTCGCGCGGAGATGAGTTCGGCGTCGTCGAAGGCGTCGTCGGGACAGTGTTCGCACCCGGGGTGCGCTGCCGCGCGGAGACCTTCGGCGACGGCCCGGCCTGGGCCTAAGAGGGGCGGGGTTGGGGGCACCGCGGAACTTCCTGGTTGTCGGGCTGCCATCGGCCGATCACGCACAGCAAACCCCCAGCCAAGACTTTGCGTCAAGCTGAACGGGGCTGGTACCCCGTTCAACTACCTTGAACACAGCGGAACTTGACGCGCACCGGGGTCCGTTCGGCGTACCGTGGCCGTGGGGCTCCGGGTTCCGGGTGTGGCGTACGCCATGGCGCGGGCCGCCCGGGCATCGGACCATGGCCGTACCGGTCCCGCCGCCGCCCTGATCCACCCGCCGCGTTCGGCTCGGGCATCGTGACCGAGTCAACCGCCCGGTTCCGGGTACTCCCGGGGCAACACACATCCGCGAGCGCTACAGTCGGCCACTACGCACCCCGTAGCCCGGCCGCATGATCGAGGTACGCAGCGTGTCCGTTCTGGTTCTGGTTCTCGCCGTGAGTGCGGCCTGTTGCCTCGGCTTCGGGTTCGTGCTCCAGCAGAACGTCGCCCAGAAGGCCCCGCTCAGCGACTTCCTCTCGTTCCGGCTGCTGCTCGACCTGATGAGGGTGCCGCGCTGGCTCGGCGGGATCGGCCTGATGGTGGCCGGCATGGTCCTCGGCGCGATCGCCCTCGGCAAGGGCGAGATCTCCCTCGTCGAACCGCTGCTGGCGACGAACCTCCTCTTCGCCCTCGCGCTCTCCCGGCACCAGACCAAGCATCCCCTGAGCCACCAGGGCTGGGCGGGCCTCGTCCTGCTCGCGGGCGGGGTCACCACGTTCATCCTGGCGGGCCAGCCACGCGGCGGCGACGCCGTCACCAACCCCGCGCGCCACTGGCTGATCATCGGCGTGACGGTCGGCATAGCCCTGCTGCTCACGACCTACGCCAAACGGTCCCGGCTCAGCGCGGGACCGACCCTGCTCGCCCTCGCCGCCGGCCTGCTGTACGGCGTACAGGACGCGCTGACCCGGGTCACCAGCACCCGATTCTCCGAGGGCGGCATCATGGAGGTCCTGACCGGCTGGCAGCCGTACGGCGTGCTGGTCCTCGGGGTCACCGGGCTGATCCTCGTCCAGAGCGCGTTCGAGACGGCGGAGCTGCGCAACTCGCTGCCCGCGCTCACCGCGGCCCAGCCGCTCGCCGGGATCCTGTGCGGCGTCGGCTTCCTCGGGGACCGGCTGCGCACCGACACCGGGGCGCTGGCCTGGGAGGCGGCGGGGCTCGCGGCGATCGTGGCGGGCATCGTGCTGCTCGGACTGCACCCCGCGATGCCGCGCGGTCCGGCGCCGAAGGAGCCCTCGCTGGACCTCCAGCCGCGCTGACGTCCCGGGCCGCCGGCCTGCTTGGATGGCGGCATGAAGCCTGCTGACGAAATCCTCGACATCGTCGACGAGCACGACCATGTGATCGGACAGGCGCCCCGCGGTGAGGCGTACGCCCGGGGGCTGCGCCACCGCTGCGCCTTCGTCCTGGCCCGCGACGCCGCCGACCGCGTCTTCGTCCACCGCCGCACCGCGACCAAGCTGGTCTTCCCCTCCCTGTACGACATGTTCGTCGGGGGCGTGGTCGGCGCGGGCGAGTCCTACGACGACGCGGCGCTGCGGGAGGCGGAGGAGGAGCTGGGCGTGTCCGGGCTGCCCCGCCCGGCGTACCTCTTCAAGTTCCGGTACGACGACGGCGCCGGGCACAGCTGGTGGTCGGCCGTGTACGAGGTCCGCTGCGAGCTGCCGGTACGGCCGCAGGTGGAGGAGGTGGCCTGGCACGACTTCCTGACGGAGGAGGAACTGGCCTCCCGACTCGGGGAGTGGGAGTGGGTCCCGGACGGACTGGCGGCCTGGGAGAGGCTGCGGGAGTGGCGGGGCTGAGGTAGGGCGGGGACGCTTACCGGCGACGGGCCCCGTAAGGGGCGCGGGGAACTGCGCGAGCAACCCCCACGCAGCCGCAGCCGAACGACCGCGGCCCCGTCCCGGTAGGCTCCCTGCACGTGATCGAATTCGCGCGGAACGTCCGTTTGTGGTTCGCCCCCGAAGCGGTGCGCGAAGAGGGAACCACCCCCGACTACCGTTTCTCCCTCGCCAACGAGCGGACCTTCCTGGCCTGGCTGCGCACCGCCCTCGCCCTGATCGGCGGCGGCTTCGCCGTGGACCAGTTCCTGCCCGACCTCCGCTTCGCCTGGCGGGTCGGTCTCGCGCTCGCGCTCCTCGCCGCCGGCGTGCTGTGCTCACTGCGGGCCGTGAACCACTGGATGCGCTGCGAGCGGGCGATGCGGCGCGGCGAGGACCTGCCGGTCTCCCGGTTCCCGGCCCTGCTCGGCGTGGTCGTCGCGGTGGTCGCCGTCGCGATGGTCGTCGTGGTGCTCGTCGGGTGGGAAGGATGACGGCGCCGGCCCGTGACCCGGGGCTCCAGCCGGAGCGGACCCGGCTGGCCTGGCGTCGTACGACCCTGTCGGCGACCGTCGCCGCCGTGCTCGCGGCGAAGACCGCCCTGCACGGCAGCGCCTCGGCCGGCGGCGTGCTCGCCTGCGCGGCCTGCAGCGTCCTGTGGCTGGGCTTCCTCCTGGTCGCCAACCGCCGTATCCGCGCCCTGGCGGCCACCGGCCGCCCCGCGGCGCTGGCCCCGCGGCAGGCGACCGCCGCGGTGCTGTGCACGGTCGCCGTCGCCCTGTGCGCCGCCGCACTGGTCGTATAGGCCCCCGGGCGCACCGAAGGCCTGGAGGCCTAGCCCAGGCCTAGCCCTCCTCCTCCGGCCACTCCACTGTGACCACCAGCTTGCCCCGAGTGCGCCCCTCCTCGCTGCGCCGGTGTGCGTCGGCCGCCCGCTTCAGCGGAAACGTCTCGGTGACATGGACGGTCACCGCGCCCTGTTCCGCGAGCGCGGCGAGCCGTGTCAGGTCCCCTGCGTCGGGGCGCGCCCAGCAGTAGCGGCCGCCGAAGTCGACGACGTCCGGGTCGGCGATCGAGGCCATCCGGCCCTCGGGGGCGAGCAGATTCGCCGAGACGGTCAGGGCCTCCCCGCCGACGGTGTCGAAGACTGCGGCCACGCCCTCCGGGGCCAGTCCCCGGACACGTTCGCTCAGGCCCCGGCCGTAGGCCACCGGCTCGCCGCCGAGGCCCCGTACGAAGTCGTGGTTGCGTTCGCTCGCCGTACCGATGACCCGGGCGCCGAGGTGGGCCGCGATCTGGACCGCGAGGGAGCCGACCCCGCCGGCGGCGGCGTGCACCAGGACCGTCTCGCCGCGCTTGACCTCCAGGGCGTGGACCAGCACCTGGTAGGCGGTGAGGCCGGCCAGCGGCAGCCCCGCGGCCTCCTCGAAGGAGAGGTTGCGCGGCTTGCGGGCGAGGGTGCGCACCGGGGCGGCGACGTACTCGGCGAAGGTGCCCCGGGAGAGGAAGTCCTCGCGGACGTAGCCGATCACCTCGTCGCCGACCGCGAACTCGGTGACGGCCGGGCCCGGCTGGACGACGACCCCCGACACGTCCCAGCCGGGGATCACCGGGAAGACGGCGTCCATGATGCCGTGCAGATGGCCCTCTCGGCCCTGCCAGTCGACCGGGTTGACGGCCGCCGCCCGGACCTTCACCAGCACCGAGTCGGGGCCGACCTTCGGGTCCTTGACCTCGCCGTACTCCAGCACATCGGGTCCGCCGTACCGGCTGTAGCTGATGCCCTTCATACGAACGACCCTCCGGTGTACTCGGACGCCACGCAACCGGGATGCCCGCATATGTGCCGTTCGCGTGGCAGCCTGTCCGTCGGCAGCACGCCACCTTCCTGAACCCCGTACCGCTGAAGGCGACACACCATGACCACCCTTCATCAGGAACACACCGCACACGGCCACAGCCACGGACCGGGCTGCGGGCACGACCAGGTGCCGCACGGCGACCACGTCGACTACGCGCACAACGGGCATCTGCACCGCGAGCACGGCGGCCACTGGGACGAGTGCGAGCCCGACAGGCACGTCACCCACGAGGCCCACGACCACCGGCACGGCGACGGCTGCGGCCACACCGGCGTGCTGCACGGCGACCACATCGACTATCTGCACGACGGCCACCGGCACGCCGAGCACAACGGCCACTGGGACGACCACTGAGTCGGTCCCGCCCCGGACGACGGCTCCTCGCTCTGCGCGCGCGAGGAGCCGTCACTCTCAGGCCGGGTCCCAGGGTGGTCCCGGTCACGTTTGGCTCACCGACTGGACGACATACCGACTGGTCGGCATCAT
This sequence comes from Streptomyces sp. NPDC048254, assembly GCF_043201895.1. Taxonomy (NCBI): domain Bacteria; kingdom Bacillati; phylum Actinomycetota; class Actinomycetes; order Kitasatosporales; family Streptomycetaceae; genus Streptomyces; species Streptomyces sp. NPDC048254. The sequence goes on along the minus strand of NZ_JBICZJ010000007.1, from coordinate 112,170 downwards.
GAGTCGGGTCCTGTTCACTCGTTCGTAGGAGCGATGCATGAGCCCCGACCACCCGCCCGGACTGGATCTCGACCGGCTGCGCGGGCTGCTCGACCGCGAGCGCCCCGGCCTGGTGACCGGTCCACTGACCGGAAGGCTGATCGAGGGCGGACGGTCGAACCTCACCTACGCGGTCTCCGACGGCGCCTCGAAGTGGGTCGTACGACGGCCGCCGCTGGGCCACGTCCTGGCCACCGCGCACGACATGAAGCGCGAGCACCGGGTGATCAGCGCGCTGTACCCGACCGAGGTGCCGGTCCCCCGGCCGGTGCTGCTGTGCGAGGACGAGGAGGTCCTCGGCGCGCCGTTCTACGTGATGGAGTTCGTGGCGGGCACCCCCTACCGCACCTCCGGCCAGCTCGTGCCGCTCGGCCCCGAGCGCACCCGGAACGCCGTGCTGTCCCTCGTCGACACGCTCGTCGAGCTGCACTCCGTGGACCCGGAGCAGGTCGGCCTCGCCGACTTCGGGCGCCCCGAGGGCTTCCTGGACCGGCAGCTGCGCCGCTGGGGCAAGCAGCTGGACGCCTCCCGCAACCGTGAGCTGGCCGGCATCGACGAGCTGCACGCCACCCTGGGCCGCCGGCTGCCCGACTCCCCCGCGCCCACCGTGATCCACGGCGACTACCGGCTCGACAACGTCCTGATCGGCGACGACGACCAGATCAAGGCGATCCTCGACTGGGAGATGTCCACGCTCGGCGACCCGCTGACCGACCTGGGCCTGCTGGTGATGTACAGCCAGCCGCTGGGCGCGCCCGACTCGCCGGTGTCGACGACCGCCGAGGCACCCGGCCACCCGGACCCGCGCGAGCTGGTCGAGCGCTACGCGGCCCGCTCGGGGCGGGACGTCACGCACATCTCCTGGTACACGGCGTTCGCCTGGTTCAAGCTCGCCGTGATCCTGGAGGGCATCCACTACCGGTACACGCAGGGCCAGACGCTCGGACAGGGCTTCGACCGCATCGGCGAACTCGTCCCCGTCTTCATCGACCACGGACTGACCACTCTTCAGGAAGGCTGACCGGCCATGGACTTCGCGTTCGACGCGCGCACCGAGGAACTGCGCGCCAAGCTGCTCGCCTTCATGGACGAGTACGTCTACCCGGCCGAGGCGGTCGCCGAGGAGCAGCGCGCCGCGCTCGCCTCGCCGTGGGACACCCCGGCCGTGGTCGGGGAACTGAAGGCGGAGGCGCGCAGGCAGGGCCTGTGGAACCTCTTCCTCCCCGACGCCGAGTACGGCGCGGGGCTCACCAACCTCCAGTACGCGCCGCTCGCCGAGATCACGGGCCGTTCCCCGCACCTGGCGCCCACCGCGCTGAACTGCGCGGCACCGGACACCGGCAACATGGAGGTGCTGGCCCAGTTCGCCGACGAGGCGCAGCGCAAGCAGTGGCTGGAGCCGCTGCTGGCCGGTGAGATCCGCTCCGCGTTCGCCATGACCGAGCCGGAGGTGGCCTCCTCCGACGCCACCAACATCACCACGCACATCGAGCGGGACGGCGACGACTACCTCGTCACCGGCCGCAAGTGGTACATCTCCGGGGCGATGAACCCGGACTGCAAGATCTTCATCGTGATGGGCAAGACCGACCCGGACGGCGCCGACATCCGGCGCCAGCAGTCCATGGTCCTGGTCCCGCGCGACACCCCGGGCGTCACCGTGAAGCGGGCGATGCAGGTCTTCGGCTACGAGGACCACTCGCACGGCGGCCACGCGGAGGTGGTCTTCGACCACGCGCGCGTGCCGGTGTCGAACCTGGTCGGCGAGGAGGGCGGCGGCTTCGCCATCGCCCAGGCCCGGCTCGGCCCCGGCCGGATCCACCACTGCATGCGGTTGATCGGCATGGCCGAGCGGGCGATCGAGCTGATGTGCCGGCGGGCCGTGTCCCGGACGGCCTTCGGGAAGGCGCTGGCGCAGCAGGGCGTGGTCCACAACTGGATCGCGGACGCCCGGGTGACCGTCGAACAGCTGCGGCTGCTGGTCCTGAAGACGGCCTGGCTGATGGACACCGTCGGCAACCGGGGCGCCCACACCGAGATCCAGTCCATCAAGATCGCCACCCCGCGCGCGGTCGTCGGCATCATCGACCGCGCGATCCAGCTGCACGGCGCGGGCGGTGTCAGCCAGGACTTCCCGCTGGCCGACCTGTACGCCGGGGCCCGGACGCTGATGATCGCCGACGGCCCGGACGAGGTGCACCAGCGCTCGCTGGCCCGCCGGGAGCTGAAGAAGTACCTGTAGGCGACGGGCCGTCAGGGCCGGTGCGGGCCTCCTCATGCCCGCACCGGCCTCTCGCCGTCCACCTCAGGCCGTCCGGCCCACCAGGAGCTGGTAGAAGATCGGCTCGCCGGTCGTCGTCACCCGGTGCTGGAACCGGGTTCGTTCCAGCAGTGCAAGACCTCCGTCGGCGGTCAGCCGCTCGACGGCGGCGCCGAACCCGTCCGGGTCCGATGCGTCCATCCACCGCTCGTCGATCGTGAAGGCCACGGGCGCCCCGGGCGGCAGGATCGCGAGCGCGTTCTCGAGCGCCCGCGGTGTGGCGTGCGTGCCGCCGAACGCACCGGCTGACACCAACCCGCCGAACGCATACGGGCGTAGTGCCGCGCGGAGTCCGTCGCCGCGCTGGAAGTCGCCGACCACGTAGTCGGCGTAGACCCCCGGCCGGTCGCGCAGACTCGCCTCGCGTGCCGCCGGCAGCGCGTCGACCCCGACGACCCGGGCCACGCCTCCGTGCCGCACGAGTTCGCCGACCAGTCCGGTGCCGGCGCCGACGTCGAGCACCGTCATCGATCCCGGCTCCAGCCCGAGGCTCGCCGCCGCGCGCAGGAAACCCTCCGCCGCGACCTGCGGCGACCTGCACCGGAGCCGGTCCTGGACGACATGCTCGTAGAGGCCGGGCACGGCGTAGATCCGCGTGTACTCGTGCAGGTGCACCGTCTCGTGCTCACTCAGCGCGATGTACTCGCCGTCGGTCACCGGCGGGCCGAGCAGTCGGACGCCCGCAAACGCATCTGCCATGCGGGCGAGACTATGCGCCCGTGTCCGTGCGCCGCCACCAGGAGGAGCAACGGCGGGAGAGCTCAGGGGCGCAGTGCTCGCAGCAGCAGGTCGGCCAGGTGGTCGGCGACCTCCTGGGGGGCCATGGGGCCGTCGGGGCGGTACCAGGTCGACAAGTGGTGCACCGAGCCGAAGTGGTAGTCGACGACGAGGTCGGCCGGGGTCGCGGTGGAGAAGACGCCCTCGCGCTGGCCCTCCTCGACGAGCGCGCGGAAGCGTTCGTGGTAGCGCCGGCGCTCGGCGCGCACCTGCTTGTTCTTCTCCGGGCTCAGGTGGTGCATGGACCGGAAGAAGATCGACGCGTCGTCGAGGTTCTCGATCGTGGTCACGACGACGTCGGCGGCCGCGCCCCGCAGCCGCTTCTCGATCGGCTCGTCCGCGTTCGCGAAGGCGTCGAGCCGTTCCTGCTGAACGCGCAGCACGCGCGCGTACACCTCGTGCAGCAGGTCGTCCTTGGAGCCGAAGTAGTGGTACAGGGCCCCCTTCGTGACGCCGGCCGCCTCCACGATCTCCTGCACGGAGGTGCGGTCATACCCCTGCTCCGCGAAGAGCCGGGTGGCGGCGGCAAGAAGCCGCTGCGGAACAGGAGCCCCGTCTCCGTCCGTCGTCCTGGGCACTGCCGCCACCTGCCTTTCTCGTATGTCCGCTAACTCTGTTGCGGCCGGGAACGAAGTTCCCGTCGGAGGATCTTCCCACTTGCCGTCTTCGGCAGGTCGGGCAGGATCTCCACCTGACGCGGATATTTGTAAGCGGCCAGTCTCTCCTTGCAATAGAGGGCGAGATCGTCCGGATCGGTTGCACTACCCGGGCGAAGACTGATGTAGGCCTTGACGGTCTCCCCGCGGTACCCGTCGGGCACCCCGACGACGGCCGCCTCACGCACCGCCGGGTGGGTGTACAGCACGTCCTCGACCTCGCGCGGCCAGACCTTGAAGCCGGACGCGTTGATCATGTCCTTCTTGCGGTCGACGACGTACAGCCAGCCCTGCGGGTCCATGAAGCCGATGTCGCCGGTGCGCAGTTCGCCGTCCGGGAAGGTCTCGGCGGTGGCCTCGGGCCGCCGCCAGTACCCGGGCACCACCTGCGGCCCGCGTACGGTGATCTCGCCCTGCTCGCCGAAGGGCACCTCGTTGCCCTCGTCGTCGACGATGCGCACGACCGTGTCGGGGCCGGGCACCCCGACGGCGAGGGTCCCGGAGACGGGGTCCACCGGCGCTTCGAGGCTCGGCGGCACGGAGGCGCACGGCGCGGTGCACTCGGTCAGGCCGTAGCCGTTCCTGATGTAGGGCCCGTAGCCCGCCCGGAACTTCTCCACCAGGGCCGGCGGCAGCGGTGCGCCACCGGACGAGATGTTGACGAAGGAGGCGAAGTGCTCCGGGGTGACGTCCGGGTGGGCGGCCAGGGCCATGAAGGCGGTGGAGGGGCCCACGGTGTACTGCGGGCGGTGCTCGGTGAACGCCTCCAGGACCAGGCTCGGCTCGAAGCGGTACGTCAGCACGAGCGTGCCCACACTGGTGAGGCAGGCGCAGAGCTGACAGACCATGCCGGTGATGTGGAAGAGGGGCGCGAGGGCGTAGTAGACCGGCGCCTCGGGCAGCGCCAGCCCGGTCCGCTGCCGTTCCGCGTTGTACATGATGTTGCTGTGCAGGTTGGTGGCGCCCTTGGGAGCGCCGCTCGTCCCCGAGGTGTAGCTGATCAGCGCGATGTCGGACGGTACCGGGTCGCGCCCCTCGGGAGCCTTGCCCCCGCGGCGGGCGACGGCCACCAGGTCCTCGGCGTCGGCGGCCTGCGGCAGCCGCTCGAAGGTCAGCACGCGCGCGTCGTCGCGCGTCTGGAAGTCCAGTTCGCTCGCGGTGAGCACGATCCGCACCGGCGAGTCGGCGGCCGTGTCGCGCAGATACGACTCCCAGGCCCGCTGCGAGCAGACCAGCGCGGTCACCTCGCCGTCCCGCAGGACGTGGGAGACCTCCCCCGACTTGTACATCGGGTTGACCGGCACGACGGTCGCGCCCGCCTTCCAGGCGCCGAGCAGCGCGAGCACGAAGTGCGGCGAGTTCTGCAGGATCACGGCGACCCGGTCGCCGCGCTCCAGGCCGCGCTCGGCGAGATGGGCGGCGACCGAGTCGCTCAGCTCGTCGACCTCGCGGAAGCTGAGCCGGGCGTCGAAGTAGGCGAGGCAGGTGCGGTCGGGCGCCTCGGCCACGGCGGCCCGCAGGGCGTGCACCAGCGAGGCGGGCGGATCGACCGGCCCGCGCTGGGCGTCGTTGAGCAGCGCCACCCAGGGCCGGGCGGCGTAAACGGACTCGGTCACCGACTCGCTCACCGGGTGGCCTCCCACTTCTGCTGGATGTGGTTCATGTTCGTCAGCCAGCGGTCCGGGTCGGTGGCCCGCGCCTGGTAGAAGTCGCCGACCTCGGGATGCGGCAGGATCAGGAACCGGTCTTCCGCCATCCCCTTGAACAGCGCGTCCGCGACGGCGTCCGGCTCGATCGCGGTCGGCTGGAGCACCAGGTCGCCCGCGCTGCCGGTGGCGGCGAGCATGTCGGTCCGCACGCCCTGCGGGCAGATGGCGTGCACCTTGAGCCCGCGGTGCCGGTAGGTGAGCGACAGCCACTCGGCGAAGGCGTACGCGGCGTGCTTGGTGACGCTGTACGGCGCGGCCCCGATCATGGTGAGCAGCCCGGCGGCGGACACGGTGGACACGAACCGCCCGCTCCCCCGCTCCAGCCAGTCCGGCACCAGCTCCTGGGCTGCCCGTACGTGAGCCATGACGTTGACGTCCCAGGCGGAGGCCCAGACGGCGTCCTCGGCCGCCTCGGACCCGCCGGAGCCGAGCCCGGCGTTGGCGCAGTAGACGTCGACGCTCCCGCCGAGCGCGTCCCGGGCGGCGCCGACGACGCCGGACGCGTCACCCGGCACGGCGATCCCGCCGATCTCCCCGGCGACGGCGGCCGCCTTGTCCCCGTCCAGGTCGTTCACGACGACGCGGGCGCCTTCGGCGGCGAACCGCCGGGCCAGGGCGGCCCCGATGCCGCCTCCCGCCCCGGTGACGACGACTCGGGCATCTTGCACGGCTCCCACCATCGGTCTCCTTCGACACGACGCGACCAGACTCGGCTCAGCACGGACACACTAACCGGTCGGTATGTTTGAGAAAAGGGCGACCGTCACACCCCCTAAGGGCGCGGGACCACTGTCGAACACGCGACGACTGCAACCCCCCAGGGGCGCGGGCCCACTGTCCGACACGCGACGACTGCACCCCCTAGGGGCGCGGGGAACTGCGCGACCAGCCACGCACGACCCGCACCCGGACGACCACGGAGGCCACCCCCATGCGCCCGTCCAGACGAAGTCTGCTCACCGCGGCCACGGCAGCGGCCGTTTCCCCCGTACCCACGGCGTCCCCGGCCGACGCCCCCGGCCGCTTCGAGACCGGCTTCGACCGCCTCTCCGCCGACGGCTACTCCCTCCTCGGCCGTCAGAAGGTCGGCATCGTCACCAACCCCACCGGCATCACCACCGACGTCCGCCACATCGTCGACGTCATGCACGCCGATCCCCGCGTACACCTCACCGCCGTCTTCGGCCCGGAACACGGTTTCCGCGGCACCGCCCAGGCCGGCGGCTCCGAGGGCCGCTACGACGACCCGGCGACCGGCCTCCCCGTCTACGACACCTACCTCAAGAGCGGCCGGCCCCTCGCCGACGTCTTCACCGCCTCCGGCGTGGACACGGTCGTCTTCGACATCCAGGACGTCGGCGCCCGCTTCTACACGTACATCTGGACGCTGTACGACTGCATGGAGGCCGCCCAGCTGGCGGGCCGGCGCTTCGTCGTGCTCGACCGCCCGAACCCGGTGACCGGCCGTACGGCCCTGGGCCCGGTCCTGCACAGGGAGTTCGCCAGTTTCGTCGGCCGGCAGCCGATCGCGCAGGCGCACGGGATGACGGTCGCCGAGCTGGCGAAGCTGTTCAACGCGGAGTTCCTGACCACCCCGGTCGAGCTGGACGTCGTGACGATGACGGGCTGGCGGCGCAACCGCTTCCACGACGCCTACGGACTGCCGTGGGTGCCGCCGAGCCCCAACATGCCCACCCCGGACACCGCCCTCGTGTACTCGGGAACCTGTCTCTTCGAGGGCACGAACCTGTCCGAGGGGCGCGGCACGACCCGCCCCTTCGAACTGCTGGGCGCGGAGGGCATCGACGCCCGGTGGGCGGCCGCCGTCAACGGACTCGGGCTGCCGGGCGTGCGGTTCCGGGAGGCGTACTTCGCGCCCACGTTCTCCAAGTTCCAGGGCAGGACGGTCGGCGGGGTGCAGCTCCATGTGCACGACCGGGCCGCCTACGACCCCGTACGCACCGGGATCGCACTCCTGGTGACCGCCAAGAAGGTGTGGGGCGACTTCGCCTGGCGGCCGGACGACTGGATCGACAAGCTCACCGGATCCACGACCGTGCGCACGATGACCGACGCGGGCGCGGGCACGGACGAGATCGTCGGCGCCTGGCAGGACGAACTCGCCGCGTTCCGCCGGATCCGAAAGGAATTTCTGCTCTACAGGTGAGGCGCGTTGTATGGCCAACCTTGCCCGGCGGCGGGACGATGCGCGCACATCGCACCGTTTCGGGGGACGAGGAGCCCGGTATGGCGGATCCTGGGATGAGCGTGGCTCCCTACTGGGAGCTGACCTTCGACGCCGACGGCGACCCGGACGGCGCCGAACGCGATCGGCTGCTGCGCGAGGTCACGGCTCATGGTGTCCATGACCTGATCGTCTTCGCGCACGGCTGGAACAACGACCGTTCGGGCGCGACCTCCCTGTACCGGCGGTTCTTCGCGCCGATCCCGAAGCTCGCGCCGAAGGCGAGGATCGGGTACGTCGGGGTGGTGTGGCCGTCGATGCGGTTCTGCGACGAGCCGATCCCGGACTTCCCGAAGTCCGTGGTGGCCATGGAGGCGGAGGAGAGACCGGCCCCCGTCCTCGACAAGGACACCCGGCACGCGCTTTTCGAGACGTTCCCGGGTCGGGCCACCGTGGTCGACCAGATCGCCCGGATGCTGGACCAGCGCCCGGGTGGCGAGTTGGAGGAGTTCGGCCGCCTTGTACGGCTGCTCGTCGAGGTCCTGCCGGGCGGGCCCCAGCCCCTGTTCGCGGCGGACACGCTCGCGGAGGGCGTCCCGCAGAGCGAGCCGGTGCTGTTCACCGGGGACACGACGGCCCTGTGCGAGGAGTTCGCGCAGCCGCCGGGCTCCCTCCGGCAGAATCCCGGCACGGCGGAGTTCGCGCTGCCCAACCCCTGGGACGGCGCGAAGGAACTGCTGCGGCAGGCGACGTACTACGCGATGAAGCGGCGGGCCGGGACCGTCGGGGAGCGTGGGCTCGGGCCGGTGATCGGGCAGCTGGCCGAGGCGGCCCCGGGGGTGCGGGTGCATCTGGTCGGGCACAGCTTCGGCGGCCGGCTGGTGTCGTTCGCGCTGCGCGGGCTGCCGGACGGGGTGCGCACGGTGAAGTCCGTGACGCTGCTGCAAGGGGCCTTCTCGCACTACGCGTTCGCCGCCCGGCTGCCCCACGACCCGCGCGCGGGCGGGGTGCTGCAGGGCCAGGAGAACCGGATCGACGGTCCCCTGGTGTGCTGCTACTCCCGGTTCGACGGGGCGCTCGGCACGATGTATCCGCTGGCCTCGCGGATGGCGGACGACTGCGAGTCGGTGCTGGGCGTGGACGTGGGCGGGGCGCTGGGCGTCAGGTGGGGTGCGATGGGGCACGACGGGGTGCAGGCGGTGCCGGGCACCCGGTCGCTGGACCTGGCGGCGGCCCTGCGCGGCCCGCTCGCCGCGTCGGGTTGCGTGAACGTCGACGCGGCGGCGGTCGTGAAGAGGGGTGACCCGCCGGCCGGGGCGCACAGCGACATCGTGCACCCCGAACTGGCGAGGGTGGTACTGGCGGCGGGGCGTATCGCGTGACCCCGCCGCCGTGGGGCATCAGCTCACCGGTGTGACGTGAACTCCACGACCTGCTGGAAGGTCGGCCGGTTCTGCCAGCTGATGTTGTAGTGCTTGATGCCGCCGAGGGTGCGCTGGACGATCGAGTCGGCGCACCACTGGTCGCCGGCCGAGCACAGGGAGTCCCCGGGGTAGACCGTGGACGCACTCGTACCGGCCGCCGTCTTCAGCGTGCTGATCAGGATGTCCCGGCAGGCGCTGAGGCTGCCGCCGCCGCAGTACTGCTGGGCGAGCGGCCCGGACACGGTCTGCCCGAGCACCGACCGGATGTCCTTGTCGACATAGCTCCACCAGCCGTACTGGAAGGAGCTTCCGGCGTGCGAGCCGGTCGGTCCGTGGGCGGCCGACGGGGTCTCGTCGATGTACAGGTTGTTGGTGAACGCGGTGTACAGGTCGTCACCGAGGCCGGGCTGGAACTCGGCCTTCACCAGCAGTGGCCACCAGGCGTCCAGGATCCGGACGGCGTCGGCGTTGGCGTAGGTCTTCGAACCGGCCGAGGTCTCGGTGCGCTTGCCGCCCGCGGTCAGCCAGGTCTGGAGCTTGGTGACGGCCGCGGCGGCCGTGGAGTCGGTCACCGTACTGCTGTTGATCACCTTCAGCAGGTCCGGCAGCACGTCCTCGGCCCGCAGGTCGGTGAGCGACGCGTCTGCCATGGCCTTGACAAGCGAAGAGCGGGTGACTCCCCCGGCCGCGACGAGTTTCTTCACCCGGTCGTCGAGCAGGTTGCCGCGGTGGACGGACCCGTCGCCCCAGCTCGCCGTCGTGTAGTTCAGCGCCTGTTTGTTGTTCCAGGAGATGTAGTAGTCCTGGTCGATGGAGTTGGGGTGCGCGGAGGCCGCGGTGTAGTCGGAAGTGTTGGTGGCCGGGTTCCAGTTCTGCCACTCGTAGGCCGCCTGGCCCCAGACCGGGAACTCGGGGTCGACCCCGCTCGCCCGCACCGGGTTGTTACCGCTGTTGTAGTACGCGGTGTGCGAGGAGTCGGCGTAGAACCAGTTGAAGGTGAAGTTGATGTGCTGCACCGCGCTCTGGAAGGTCTGGGGGCTCTTCACGTAGTCGGGGTCGTTGAGCATCTGGAAGCCGATGATCGAGTCGGCCTCGTGCATGTAGGAGGAGCGCAGGGTGGTGTAGGCGACCTTCTTCCCGCCGACGGTCGCGCGGTATTCGACGGGTCCGTACTTCGTCTTCCACACGCGCATGGTGTACGACCCGGCGGCGGTGCCGTCGGCGGTCGTCGGCTTCCAGGAGTTCTTCTGCTCGACCTCGTCCATGGCCGTGCAGGTGCCGTGGAACAGGTAGTGGTAGTCGTCCTGGCAGAGTTCGACGGCGTAGCTGTCGATGATGTCCTGGCCGGAGGTGGTGGCGGACCAGGCGTAGTCCTGGCCGCGGCCGAGTTCGACGTACATGCTCAGGCCCGCGAAGGAGGCGCCGCGGGCGCTGATGCCCGGGCCCTGGATCTCCTGGAGCATGAGCAGCTGCGGGGCGAAGTAGCCGGTCTGCGGTCCGAACACGGCGATCGGGTGGCCGCTCGCGGTGTACTTGCCGCTGACGACGAGGGCGTTGGACATCCCGCGCTTGGCCGAGCTGAGGGCGGTCGCCGTCGCCGCGGCGGAGGCTGCGGAGGCGCTCTGGTCGGCGCCGGTGCCGGTGGCGTCGTAGACCAGTGGCTCGGTCGTCACCGTACCGGCGTCCGGCAGCGCCTCGCCCTGCGGGTCGGACGGCTTGGTGCCGTACGGGAAGCTCTCGCCGTTGTGGACGGTGAGCGCGGCCTCGGGGTCGTTGCGCTCACGGAACGACTCCCAGACCTTGGTGCCCTCGGTCACCCCGTACTTCTCCTGGGCGGCGAGCAGCGAGATCGCGTTGTTGACCTCGCCGCCGCCGCCGGAGCCGAACAGCGTGCCGATCACGGAGGCCAGCGCCACCAGGTCGGTGATCTTGAAGTGGTCGATGGTGCCGGCGTTGGTGATCGAGTCCTTGTGACCGGTCAGGACGTACTCGCCGGGGAAGTAACGGCCGCTGTCGGAGGCGTCGATGTAGGAGTTGATGCCGGCGAGGTAGGCGTTGGCGTCGGCGAGGGCCTGCTGGCCGCGGGTGCCGTTGTTGGCCACGGCGTTGTCGATCTGCGCCTGGAGGTCGGCCTCGGTGTACGGGGCGTTGCGGTAGAACTCCTGCTCAAGGCCCTGGTTGGAGGCGACGCCACCGGCGAAGGTGGTGAGCTGGCCGCGCCCGACATGACGGAAGACGTCCATCAGCCACAGCCGGTCCTCAGCGGCGGCATACCCCGCGCCGAACTCGGTGCCGTATCTGGTGGTACCGGTGATGTGCGGTACGCCCGTCTTCTTGTCGCGGACGATCGTCACGTCGCTGCGACCCGCCGGACTCTCCGTGGAGGCGACTTGATCGGAAGCGACCCCGAACGACGAGTCGTTGAAGAACGTGTTGATCTTCGCGTCGGTGAGGCTGGAGTAACCCGTGGCCAGGTTGTTGTAGGGGCCGAGCTGGTCCTCGGCGTGGTCGGGCTGGATGCCGAAGGCCTGGTTGAGCAGGACCTGGGCGAGCGTGGCGTTGCCGTTCTCACCGGGCGGCAGGATGTCCGAACACTGGCCGCCGCAGTAGTCGTTGGAGGCCGTGGCCGCCGCGGCCGGGGTCGCCTGGGCCAGCGGGGAGAGCAGGCCGGCGATGAGCACGCATACGGATGCCGCTTTCAGGAACCCGGGGAGCTTGCGGGGAGTTCTCAGTTTGTCGAACAACGCGTGATGTCTGGTGCGCCGGGGCATGGCGACTCCTCACGACGGGGGTGGTGCCGGACGTTACCGCCGGTATCCCCGAGATTGAAGATGAACATGCGTCAAGTTTTGGAGTGGTCCCCCGCGTCGGCGGTGTCACCGGCCGTCGGTCAAGGCGGGCGGCCTTATGGACGGCATCGGAAATCGGATGGAGCCGATTCGAGTGTCGATACGTCTATACGGCAACGCCGCGCGAAGTCCGTGCGACGCCGCCGAAGTGACCGAAGTACAGGTGCAGGTGTGACGGAGGTGCAGGGCGATGGCCGGTTTCCGGAGTCTGGCGAGACAGGTGCGAGACCCACGGTGCGATCTGGCGCTACGGCGTTATTCGCTGCGCAAGTGCCTGGAGCGGTTCGCTCCCTACGGGCACCGCGCGACCTGGGACCATCTCTGCTCGCGGGCCGGGTTCGGTCCTGAGGACCGGTCCCCCGATCCAGCGCGTCTCGTGGGCGCACTGGAGGAGTTGGAAGAGGCGCGGGCGGTCTGGCTGGCCTACGAGGTCGAGTTCGCCGAGCGCCGCAAGAAGGAGAAGCACGACGGGCTGCGCCGCCCGGGCAGCGTGGACGACTGGCACCGGCTGACCTGGGGCGGATTCGGAGTGGCCTGGTGCGACGACCCACGGGTCCACCCCGACGAACCACTGGCCGAGGTGCTGCGACGGCTGATCGCCGGCCTGGAGCGCGAACCGGGCGCGGTCTGCCCGGTGTGCGCGGGGGAGCGCCTCATCTGGAAGTACGACCTGGACCACGAGCCCTCCGCCGGTCCGGTCTGCGCGGACTGCGGGATTCTGGTGCCGCGTCCGGTGCTCACGCCCGAGGCCCTGGCCTACGCCAGGCGCGGGCGACTGCTCATGTCGGCCTGACCACGTGGGGGTGCGCCGGGGATGCCGCACCCCCCAACTGCCGCAGAGACCGGCCGCCGTCAGTGACGACCGCCACCCTCACCAATGCCGTCGCCCGCCAGGTTCAGGGACGTTCCGGCAAGAGACGTGAACCCGCCCGGCGTTGGCCGAAGGCGTCGTCCGGGTTGGACAGCACGCAGGTGTCCAGCGAGAGGCAGCCGCAGCCGATGCAGTCGGTGAGGTGATCGCGCAGGCGGTTGAGCTGCTTGATGCGTTCGTCCAGTTCGGCCCGCCACGCCTGCGAGAGCCGGGCCCAGTCCTCCCGGGTCGGGGTGCGTTCCTCGGGGAGTTCGCTGAGGGCCTCGCGGATGGTGGCCAGGGGGATGCCGACGCGTTGTGCCGCCCGGACGAAGGCAACCCGGCGCAGCGTGTCGCGGGTGTAGCGGCGCTGGTTGCCGGTGGTCCGCCGACTGCTGATGAGCCCCTTGGCCTCGTAGAAGTGGAGTGCGGAGACGGCGGCGCCGCTGCGCGCGGACAGCTGGCCGACGCTCAGCTCTTGGATCTTCTCGGGAATCTGCGGCACCCCGCAGAGCCTACCGACCCACGGGGGCCGCGCTCCGTTGACAGGGAGCCCGCACCCGACCATGCTAAGCAGTTGCTTAGGTATGGACGCGCGACCGCGAGAGGGCCGGGAACATGGCAGAACCGAGGATCTTCACCTCCCCCGACGAGCTGAAGGCGGCCGTGGGCGAGCAGCTGGGCCACACCGACTGGCTGGAGGTCGACCAGAAGCGGATCGATCTGTTCGCCGAGGCGACGGGCGACCACCAGTGGATCCATGTCGACCCGGAGAAGGCGGCCGCGGGACCGTTCGGGACGACCATCGCGCACGGCTATCTGACCCTGTCGCTGCTCCCGCTCTTCGGCCCCCAGCTGATCAGCGTCGAGGGCGTGAAGATGGGCGTGAACTACGGCACCAACAAGGTCCGTTTCCCCGCCCCGGTCCCGGTCGGCTCCCGGCTGCGCGCCACCGCCACGATCACCGACGTGACGGACGTCACAGGCGGCGTCCAGGTGAGCGTCGCCTTCACCGTGGAGCGCGAGGGCGGCGACAAGCCGGTCTGCGTGGCGGAGTCGGTGTCCCGGTACTACCTGTAGGACGACCCGGCCCGCAGGGCTACTTGCCGGCTCCCACCATCCGCAGCACGAGGTCGGCGTAGAGCGCGCCGACCTGCTCGGGTGTGCGGGGGCCGTGCACGTTGAACCAGCGGGCGACGTCGATGCAGAGGGAGAGCACCGCGAGGGTGGTGCCGTGGATGTCGATGACGTCGAACTCCCCGGACTCGACGCCCTCCTGGATGATCCCGCGCACCTCGGCGTCGACCTGGCGGCGCAGCCCGAGGATCTCGGCGCGGGCGTCGGGGCCGAGGGCGTCCAGTTCGTACTGCACGACCCGGGCGGTGGTGCGCCGCCCGGCGTGCCAGCGGACGAAGGAGCTGACGCCGTCCGCGAGCCGCTCGGCGGCGGTGCCCTCGCGCCGGGCCGCCGTCTGGAGAATCTCCAGGGCCTTGTCGTGACCGATGCGGCTGATCCGGTGGAGCAGCTCTTCCTTGGTCTTGTAGTGGATGTAGAGGGCGGCGGGGCTCATACCGGCGCGGCCGGCGATGTCGCGGGTGGTGGTGGCGTGGTAGCCGCGCTCGGCGAAGGCCTCCACGGCGGCGACCAGCAGTCGCCGGGCCGCGTCAGGGGTGACCTCTTCCCACGGCTCGACCTCGCCGCCGGTCGTCTCCTCCGCCGTACTCATCGCTCGCTCGCCCCTCTCGATACCGGAGCTCCACCATACCGCCGAAGCTGAGCGAGCGCTTAGTGTGCCCGCTCAGAGCTTGTCACTCGACTCAGAGCTTCTCGAAGGGGTCGTGTTCGGCGAGCAGCTTCTCCAGCCGGGCCTGGTCGACGCGGCTGACGATCTGTCCGGCCTCCTGGCGGTCGCGGATGACCTTCGCGAGTGTGAAGGCGGAGGTGACGAGGTAGAGGACGGCGATACCGAGGAAGCCGCGCACCCAGGCGTCGGCGTGCAGCCGGAAGATGCCGATGACGGTGGCCGTCATGGCGATGGCGAAGGAGGCGACGGCCTGACCGTAGAAGGCGGCCGTGTTCTGTTGTCTGACCGGTGTGTCACTCATGGGTCGAGGATCGCCGAATGTGGGCCGCGCCACATCCGCCGAAGTACTCACCAGGTACTCAGACCGGCCGCGGGCGTATCCCGCTCAGAACGCCGAAACGCCTGTCAGCGCCCGCCCGATGAGCAGTTTCTGGATCTGGCTGGTGCCCTCGTAGAGGGTCATCACCCGGGCGTCGCGCAGGAGTTTGCCGACCGGGTACTCGTCGATGTAGCCGTAGCCGCCGAAGACCTGGAGGGCGTTGTTGGCGGCGCGCACGGCGGCCTCGGAGGCGAAGAGCTTGGCCTTCGAGGACTCGGTGGCGAACGGCAGGCCGCGGTCGATCAGATCGGCGACCCGCCAGGTCAGCAGCCGGGCCGCGTCCACGTCGACGGCGATGTCACTGATGAGCTCCTGGACCAGCTGGTGGCCGGCGATCGGCGTGCCGAACTGCTCGCGCTCCCCCGCGTACGCCACGGCCGCGTCCAGCGCCGCCTGGGCTATGCCGACACAGCCGGCGGCGACCGACATCCGCCCCTTGGCCAGCGCCGACATGGCGACCGAGAAGCCCTTGCCCTCGGGCCCGAGCATCGCGGCGGCGGGGACGCGGACGTCTTCCAGGACGAGTTCCGCGGTGGCCTGGCCGCGCAGGCCGAGCTTGCCGTGGACGGCGCGGCGGGTCAGGCCGGGCGTGTCGGTCGGCACCAGGAAGGCGGAGACGCCCTTGTGGCCGGGCGCGTCGGTGGAGCGGGCGAAGAGGAGGACCACGTCGGCCCAGGTGCCGTTGGTGATGAACATCTTGGAGCCGTTGACGACATAGTGGTCACCCTCGCGAACGGCGCGGGTGGTGAGGTTGCCGGCGTCGGAGCCGGTGCCGGGTTCGGTGAGGCCGAAGCAGCCGAGGTACCCGCCGGAGGTCAGCCCCGGCAGCCAGCGCCGCTTCTGCTCCTCGCTCCCCCAGGCGGCGACGGACTTGGCGACGAGGCCCAGGGAGACCGACACGATTCCGCGCACGGAGGAGTCCCCGCGGCCGAGTTCCTCGGTGACCAGGCAGTACGACAGGTGGTCGCCGCCGGAGCCCCCGTACTCCTCGTCGACGGTCAGACCGAGGAAGCCGACCTCGCCGAGCTTCTTCACGATCCCCCGGTCCACCTCCTCGGCGCGGTCCCAGGCGATCACGTGCGGGGCGATCTCGCGCTCGACGAAGTCCCGCGCGAGCTGCCGTACGGCGGCCTGCTCCTCGCTGAGTCCCAGGTCCACCATGCGATCACCCCACATTTAAATTAGCACTGCTAGTTTCTTGTTCCAGCCCTACTATGTGCGCCATGGCCCGACCGCGCAAGCCCCTCCTCAGCACCGACCGGATCGTCCGGGTGGCACGGGAACTCGTGGACGCGGAGGGTCTGGCGGCCGTGTCCACCCGCCGGCTCGCGGCCGAACTGGGGGTGAGCGGGCCCTCGCTCTACAACCACTTCGCCACCAAGGACGAGATCCTGGAGGCGGTCGCGGACTCGGTGAGCGCGCAGGTCGACCTGTCGATGTTCGAGGGCGGGGACGGGCGGGACTGGCGGACCGCGCTGCACGACTGGGCGGTGTCGTACCGGGCCGCGCTCCGCGACCACCCGAACATCGTCCCGGTCCTGGCCCGGGGCCCCGGCCGCCGGCCCGCCGGACTCCGGCTCGCGGACGCGGTCTACGGCGGGATGGTGGACGCGGGGTGGCCGCCGGCGCAGGCGACGTCGATCGGGGCGCTGATGCGGTACTTCGTCATGGGGTCGGCGCTGGGGTCGTTCGCCGGAGGGTTCGTGGACGACGCGAGTGCCTACGATCCGGCCGACTACCCCCATCTCGGGCAGGCGCATCTGCTGGCGGAACAGCAGGAGAAGATCGACGAGCGGGCGTTCGAGACGGGGTTGCGGGCGTTGCTGGACGGACTGGCCCAACAGTTCGCGGGAGCAAAAGAGACGGCGTAGCGAGCGACGGGACGTCCTGCGACCGCCCGCAGCCACCACGTGCCGCGTAAGGGGAGCGGGGGGCTGCGCGACCCGCCACCCACCCAGCCGTCCGAAATCCGCCAGCCCCGCCCCGTCCCTCCTCTCTAACCTCGGTGCCATGACGAATCCCGCGCCCCGCCCGCTGCCCGCTCTCGCCGCCGCCGTCACCGTCGTGCTGTGGGCCTCCGCCTTCGTGGCCATCCGGAGTGCGGGTGACTCCTACTCCCCCGGCGCCCTCGCGCTCGGCCGGCTGCTCTCCGGGTCCCTCGCGCTCGGGCTGCTCTGTCTCGTGCGGCGCGAAGGGCTGCCGCCCAGGTCCGCCTGGCGGGGTATCGGGATATCCGGCGTGCTGTGGTTCGGCTTCTACATGGTCGCCCTGAACTGGGGCGAGCAGCGGGTGGACGCGGGGACGGCCGCCCTCGTGGTGAACGTCGGCCCCTTGCTGATCGCCCTGCTCGGGGCCCGGCTGCTCGGTGATCCGATGCCACCCCGGCTGCTCGCGGGGATGGCGGTGTCGTTCGCGGGTGCCGTGACCGTGGGGCTGTCGATGGCCGGCGGGGGCGGCTCCTCGGTGCTGGGCGTGGTGCTGTGCCTGCTCGCGGCCGTCGCCTACGCGGCCGGCGTGGTCTCCCAGAAGCCCGCTCTGGCCCGGGCGAGCGCGCTCCAGGTGACGACGTACGGGTGTCTCGTCGGCACCGTGGCCTGCCTGCCGTTCACCGGGCAGCTGGTGCACCAGGTCGCCGGCGCACCACTGTCCGCGACCCTCGACATGGTGTACCTCGGGGTCTTCCCGACCGCGCTCGCCTTCACCACCTGGGCGTACGCCCTCGCCCGGACCACCGCGAGCCGGATGGGCGCGACGACATACGCCGTGCCGGCGCTGGTCGTGCTGATGTCCTGGCTGGCCCTCGGCGAGGTGCCGGGGCCGGTCACCCTGGTGGGCGGGGTGCTGTGCCTGGCCGGTGTGGCGGTCTCCCGGTCCCGGGCGCGAGCACGGACGCGGGCCCCCCGCACCGCGCCGGCGGCCGGGGAGCCGCGCTCCGAACAGGTGCCGTGAGGGTCAGAAGACGACCAGCGCCCGGCCGCCCTTGCCCGCCAGCATGTTCTCGAACGCCGCGGGGATGCCGTCCAGGGCGATCCGCTCCGTCACCAGCATGCCCAGGTCCAGGCGGCCGGCCCGGACGTGTTCGGCGAGCACCGGCAGGTCGCGGGCCGGGTCCGAGTTGCCGTAGACGCAGCCGGAGAGGGTGCGGCCCCAGTGGAAGAGCTCCAGGGCGTTGAAGGTGACCTGCTCACTCTTGCCGCCGATACCGACCACCGTCGTACGGCCGCCCCGGCGGGTGGACTCCCAGGCCGTGCGGATGCTGACCGCGCGGCCGGCGCACTCCACGGAGACGTCGACGCCCTGTTTGCCGGTGAGGGCGCGGATCGCGCGGGGTGTGGTGTCGGAGGCGACCACGTAGTCGGTGGCACCGGCGGCCCGGGCCAGCTCCTCCTTCGCCGCGGAGACGTCCACCGCGACGATCCGGGCCGCTCCCGCGATCCGGGCCGCCTGGACGGCGGCCAGGCCCACCCCGCCGACGCCGAACACCGCGACGGTCTCGCCCTCGCGGACCCGCGCCGAGTTGTGGACCGCACCGTAGCCCGTGAGCACCGCGCAGCCGAGGAGGGCCGCGTCGGTGAGCGGGATGCCGTCGGGAAGGGGGAGGACGCAGGACTCGGCGACCACCGTCTGCTCGGCGAACGCGGCGACGTTCAGGCCGGGGTGCAGGTCGGTGCCGTCCGCGGTACGGGCGTAGACGTCGGCGGCGCCGGCCAGCGCGTCGGCGCACAGCCAGACCTCGCCGAGGGAGCAGGCGTGGCACCTTCCGCAGGAGGGCGCCCAGTTGAGGACGACCGGGTCACCGGGTGACAGCCGGGTGACGCCCTCCCCCACGGCGACCACCGTGCCCGCGCCCTCGTGGCCGAGGACCGCCGGGACCGGCACCCGCATGGTGCCGTCGGACAGGGAGAGGTCGGAGTGACAGACACCGGCGGCGGCGAGTCGGACCCGGACCTGGCCGGGGCCGGGATCCGGGAGGTCGATCTCGGTGACCGCGAGCGGGGCGCCCACGGCGGGCAGTACGGCGGCTCGGACTGTGGCAGCCATCAGAGCGACCTCCTCAGAACTGAAGGGACTTGGTCTGGAGGTACTCGGCGAGGCCGTGCGCGCCGAGTTCGCGGCCGACGCCCGACTGCTTGTAACCGCCGAACGGCGCCAGGGGGTTGAAGCGGCCGCCGTTGATGTCGACCTGTCCGGTCTCCATGTGCCGGGCGAAGGCCACCGCCTCCGCCTCGTCCCCGGCCCAGACGGCGCCCGCGAGCCCGTAGACCGTGCCGTTGGCGATCCGGAGCGCGTCCTCCTCGTCCACGTACCGCAGGATCGACAGCACCGGGCCGAAGATCTCCTCCTGCGCGATCGTCATCTCGGGTGTGACGTCGGCGAACACGGTCGGGCTGACGAAGTAACCCTGCTCGCGCGGGGATTCGGGCCCGCCGGCGACCAGCCGGGCGCCCTCCGCGAGGCCCTTCTCGATGTAACCGCGCACCCGCGCCCGCTGCCTGGCGCTGACGACCGGGCCGATCCGGTCGCCGTACTTGGCGGCGGCCGTCGCCGCCAGCTCCACCGCCTCCTCGTACTGGTCGGTGTGGACCAGCATCCGCGTCCAGGCGCTGCACGTCTGGCCGGAGTTGGACATCACGTTGGCCACCCCGACGTTGACGGCCTTGGCGAGGTCGGCGCTCGGCAGGATGACGTTGGCGGATTTACCGCCCAGTTCGAGGGCCACCTTCTTCACGGCCGCGCCGGCCACCGCGCCGATCTGCCTGCCGACGGCCGTGGAGCCGGTGAAGGAGACCAGGTCGACACCCGGGTGCTCGGCGAGGGCCTGCCCGGCGACCGGGCCGAGGCCGGTGACCAGGTTGAACACACCGGCCGGGAAGCCCGCCTCGGCCACCGTCTCGGCGAACAGCTGGGCGGTGAGCGGGGTGTCCTCGGCGGGTTTCAGGACGACCGTGCAGCCGGCGGCGAGCGCCGGGGCGACCTTGGCGACGATCTGGTGCAGCGGGTAGTTCCAGGGCGTGATCGCGCCGACCACGCCGACCGGCTCCTGGTGGACGGTCGAGTTGCCGACCTTCTCCTCGAAGGGATGGGTCGCGGCCAGCTCGGCGTACGAGCCGGCGACCGCGATCGGCACTCCCGCGTGCACGGCCTGCGAGAACTGCGGCGGCGAGCCCAGCTCCGCGGTGACCGTCTCGGCGATCTCGTCCTTGCGGGCCGCCAGGACGTCGCGGAGCGCGCCGAGCCGGGCGGCCCGCTCGGCGGGCGGGGTGGCGGCCCAGGCCGGGAGGGCGGCACGGGCGGCACGCACGGCGGTGTCGACGTCGAGCGCGCCGCCCGCCGGGACCCGGCCGATGACCTGCTCGTCGACCGGGTTCACGACCTCGATCACGTCCTGGCTCTCGGCGGCGCGCCAGGCGCCGTCGATGTACAGGCCGTCGTGTGCCTTCATGCTGCTTCCTCCCGGCGGGGCTGGGTCTCCGGTCTCACAAACTAGCGGCGATAGTTTTTCGGCGCCAGAGATCGGCGCCGGAGACGCGTGCGTGGCAGGACCATCAGAAGTCCACCTGGGCGCGTTCGTCCACCCGCCCCACACTCTCCTGCGCGAAGGCCTTCTCGTAGGCCCGCCGGATCTCCTCGATCTTCCGGTCGCCGCCCTTCGCCGCCGACTCCGGATACAGCAGGGTCAGCTCGTACGACCGTTCCTTCTCGATCATGCCGTGCGCGTCCCGCCACTGCCCGCGCCCGCTCTGCACGGTGAGCCCGTCGGGGAAGTCGGGGGTGACCTCCTTGTCGACGAAGGCCGTGAACTGGCGGTCGGTGACGGCGGGTCCGCCGTCCGGCCGCGCGGTGCCGAAGAACAGCCGGGTCTCGACGTAGGCCTTTCCGCGCGTCGGTACGGCCGAGGGCCGGTCGTCGGCCAGCGCGGTGTACGCGGCAGGGGTGCCGGCGAGCAGAACTCCGGCCAGCGCAAGGGCCGACCGGTTACGGAGCGAATGAGTACGCATGCCCCCTTCTTAGGGGTTTTGCCCCTCCACGGTCCCGGATTCCCGACGGGATTCACTCGTCCAGGTCGGACAGCAGCGCCCCCTCAGGGGCGCGGGGAACTGCGCGACCAGCCACGACGGCGCGGCGGCCGCACACCACACGTCGGCGGTGCGGGCCACCGCCCGGTCACTCCGTCGCGGTCAGGTGGGCGAAGACCACCACGTTGCTGGTGTAGCCCGTCTTCCGGCTGAAGAGGCCACCGCAGGTGATGACGCGGAGTTCGGGACGCCGGGTCCGGCCGTACACCTCTTCGCTCGGGAAACCGGCCTTGTCATAGACCTTCACCCGGTCCACGGTGTACACGGCGGTACGGCCGTCCGCACGCCCGGCCTCGATGCGTTTGCCGGGCTTCACCTGGGCGAGCGCCGCGAAGACGGCGGGCCCCGTCCTGGTGTCACGGTGGCCGACGGCGACCGCGAGGCCGGACTCGCCCGGCGTGGCGCCGCCCTGGAACCAGCCGATCAGCTTCGGGTCGTCGACCGGCGGTGTCTCCAACTGCCGTGCCCGGTCGAGCCGGACCCCGATCACCGGCGCGTCGACGCCCAGGAACGGGATGCGCATCGACGTCGGCCGGGACCGGGGCAGCGGGCGGGGCGGGGGCCCGGGCCGGGCTCTGTCGGACCCGTCCCGGCCCGCGCCGGCGGCCGCCGAGGCGTCCGACCCGCCGGGGCCCCCGCACCGGACCACTGTCACCAGGACGATCGCCAGCAGGGCCGTCCTGGCGAGGCGGTAGGCGCGGGTCCGGTACCAGGGCCTGCGTCTGCGCCTACGCGGCGCCATGGGGCCGACGGCGGATCAGCCGGACGTACACCACGCCGCTGGCCGCGACCAGGCCCACGGCCGTGGCCGCGGCCACCGGCGAGAACGCGGCCGCCGTGTCGGCGAGGCCGCCGCCGCCCGCGTGCACACCGCCCTGCGGGCCGCTGTGATCGCCGCCCTGCCCCCAGCCCGCGTCACCGCGCTGGTTGTCCTCGATCTGCCCGTTCGGACCGCCCTGCCCGTTCGGACCGCCCTGCCCGTTCGGACCGCCCTGCTCGTTCTGCCCGTTCGGACCGCCCTGCTCGTTGTGGCCGTTCTGGTCGTTCTGCCCGTTCGGACCGCCCTGGCCCTGCGCCCCGTCCTGCTTGCCGTCATGGCAGTTGAGCCGGAAGACCTTCTCCTTCAACGCGCCGGACACGGTCCACGAGAGCTTGTACTGCCCGTCCGCCAGCCCCAGCGGGTCGGTGTGACCGGCACCTCCGGCGAGCTGGATGGTGCCGGCGACGGTGGCGGCGGTGGGCAACGGGGGCTGTGGCGTGATGGTGTAGGCGATACCGGGGAGGACGTCGAAGTTGACGGCGTCGAGATAGAACCTGCAGACCACCGGGTCGTCCTTCGACACGCCGAAGGGCACGCCCACCCGGTGGATCCTGATGTCGCCGTTCTCCCCTACGGCCGCCGCGTTCGGCGCCGCCACCCACGACGCGCCCGCCGCGGCGAGGGCGGTGAGGACGACGGTTGCGCCCGCACGGGGTCCGGCGGCGCGTGGAAGTGTGAGCGTGGGCATGCAAGCTCCTCCGAGTTAGACGATTTTCATACAAATCGACCTTTCGTCTGGACTGTCACCCATGCACTCCACGGCCCGTGGCATCAACCTCCGACGCGCCGTCAGATATCGCTCGTGCGGCGCAACGCCGGGCCCTTGCGCCGCGTCCGCGTCACCCGATCGGCCCCCTCGGGCCGCCCCACCGCCCCCGGCGAGCGCACCGCCACCCCCGCCGAGACCAGCAGCAACGCGCCCAGCATCACGAACGGCGCGGCCACCCCGGCCACTCCCGCCACCAGCCCCGCCCCGGCCGGCGCGGCCACCTGGCCCAGCCGGTTGCCGGTCAGCCGCAGGGCGAGCGCCGTGGACCGGGCGCCCTCGGGTGCGGCCTGGACGACCGTCGTCATCGACAGCGGCTGCCCGACCCCCAGACAGAAGCCGAGCGCGGCGAGCATCAGGGCCAGCGCCCACACCGGCACCGGCAGCGCGATCCCCGCGCACAGCACGGCCGCCAGGAAGCACGTCACGGTCAGCAGCACCGGCCGGCCGAGCAGGCGCAGCAACGGCGTGAGGACCAGCCGGCAGGCGATCGTCGCCCCCGCCCGGACGCTGAGCAGGACGCCGATCACCGCCGGTGCGATACCCCGGTGCTCGCCGACCACCGGGAGGTACGCGGTGAGGATGTCGGTCGCGGACAGGACCGAGAGGCTGACCAGCATGCCCGCCGGGACACCCCGGGCGCGCAGGATGCCGCCCACCGGGACGCGGTCGCCCTGCCCGGGACGGGACGCCACCGCCGTACGGTCCTCGATGCGCCACAGCGAACTGAACGCGACCGCCGCCCCCGCACCCGCCACCACGAGGGCGAGCGCGCTGCTGCCCGCCATGTCGGGGCCGCCGATCAGCGCACCCGCGGCGATCGGGCCGACCAGCTGGCCCAGCGACGCGCCGATCGTGAAGTGACCGAAGTTGCGGTCCTGTTCGTGCGGGGCCGACCGGCGGGCCACCAGCGACTGCGCGCCGATCACGAAGCAGAGATGGCCGAGGCCCATCACCCCGCTCCACAGGGCCATCGCCCAGAGGGAGTTCGCGAGGCCGCTGAGCGCACAGCCGCCGGATATCAGCACCACGCCGACGGGCAGCAGGGGTGCGCAGCGGCCGTGGTCGGTACGGCGGCCGAGCGGTACGGCCGCGAAGAGCGGGAGCAGGGCGTAGACACCCGCGATGACGCCGACGGCCCGTTCGTCGGCGCCGAGCGCGAGAGCCCGGTAGGAGACGGCGGGCCGGGCCATCGACACCGCGCCCTGCGCGAAACCGAAGGCGATGACGAGACGGAGCAGCCAGCCGCGGTTCCTGCCGGGCGCCATGGTGAAGTCCTCCAACGGATCGGTCAGATGATTCCGAACAGGATTCCTGCCCCCAGCACGACCAGGGATGTCAGCGCGGCCCACTTGACGACGAAGCGGGTGTGGTCGCCGAACTCGACCTTGGCCATGCCGACGAGGACGTAGACGGCGGGCACCAACGGGCTGGACATGTGGAGCGGTTGGCCGACGATCGAGGCACGGGCGATCTCCAGGGAGGAGACTCCATGGGCCTGGCCGGCCTCGGCGAGGACCGGGAGGATGCCGAAGTAGAAGCCGTCGTTCGACATGAAGTACGTGAGCGGGATGCTGAGCACGCCGGTGACGAGGGCCATGTGCGGGCCCATGCCGTCGGGGATGTTGCCGACGAGCCAGGTGGCCATGTGGTCGACCATGCCGGTGCCCTGGAGGACGCCGGTGAAGACGGCGGCGGCGAAGACCATACCGGAGACGTTGAGGACGTTCTCGGCGTGGGCGGCGAGGCGGGCCCGCTGGGCGGGCATCTGCGGGAAGTTGACGGTCAGGGCCAGTGCCGCGCCGAGCAGGAACAGCACCGGGATCGGCAGCCACTCCATGATCATGGAAATGAGCAGGGCGACCGTGAGCAGCGCGTTGAACCAGTACAGCTTGGGGCGCAGGGTCTCGCGGTGCGGGTCCAGGCCCTGGAAGCCGTCGTCCTCCTCCGGCCGGTCCGCCTCGGTCCCGGAGCCGGTGCCGGAGCCGGTTCCGGTGCCGCCGCCGCGCACCGCGGAGGTGCCCGAGCCAGCACCCGCGCCCGTACCAGTACCAGCACCCGCACCCGCACCCGCACCCGCACCCGCACCGACCAGTACGGTCTCCGTCTCCCTGTC
The DNA here is from genome assembly GCF_043201895.1 of Streptomyces sp. NPDC048254. Taxonomy (NCBI): domain Bacteria; kingdom Bacillati; phylum Actinomycetota; class Actinomycetes; order Kitasatosporales; family Streptomycetaceae; genus Streptomyces; species Streptomyces sp. NPDC048254. The sequence goes on along the minus strand of NZ_JBICZJ010000007.1, from coordinate 87,399 downwards.
CTTCTCCTCGACCAGCGCCTCCTCCAGCGTCAGCACGCCGAGCCGCTTGCGCTCGCGGCGGCCGAGGACATAGGCGAGGGCGATCACGAAGACCAGACCGGCGGCGAGCGCGGGGATCATCGGGACGAAGATGTCGCCGGCGTCGAGCTTCAGCGCGGTCGCGGCACGGGCGGTGGGGCCGCCCCAGGGCAGCGTGTTCATCACGCCGTTGGCCATCGCGGCGACACCGGTCATCACGACCAGGCTCATCTTCAGGCGCTTGTACAGCGGGTACATCGCCGAGACGGTGATCATGAAGGTGGTGGACCCGTCGCCGTCGAGGGAGACGATCGCGGCGAGCAGGGCCGTACCGACGACGATCCGCAGCGGGTCGGCCTTGCAGAACTTCAGGATCCCCTTGACGATCGGGTCGAAGAGGCCGACGTCGATCATCACACCGAAGTAGACGATCGCGAACATGAGCATCGCCGCGGTGGGCGCGAGGCTGGTGACGCCGTCGATGACGTAGTCGCCGAGCTTGGCGCCCTTGCCGACGAACACACAGAACAGCGCGGGGATCAGCACGAGCGCCGCGATCGGCGACATCTTCTTCAGCATGATCAGGACCAGGAAGGTCGCGATCATGGTGAAGCCGAGGATGGTCAGCATGAGTGGAATACCTAACGTTCGCCCTTGAACTCCCACCAGGGCCGGCGGTTCGATGACGTTAGGTCCCGTCAAACGTCGTTAACAAGACGTTGACACGCGAGCAATAAGCGCAAAACTCCAGGTCACGAGGGTGCGGCGGCCATGGGGCGCCCGGGGGCGCTCCATCGGCGACGGGCTCGGGCTCAGTCCAGGACGCGCGCCAGGTAGGCCCGCAGCAGCTCCCGGGTCTCCGCGATGATCGTCTCGTCGCCCTCCGGGTCCATCCGGAAGGACAGGTGGACCAGGGTGTCGGCGGTCTCCACGGCCACCAGGAACGTGCGGCGCAGGGCCTCGTCCGGGGCGCGGCCGAGGTAGTCGGAGAGCATGTCGGTCAGGCGGTCGGCGACCCTGCGGTTGGGTTCGGCGTGGCGGGCGCCGACCGGGATCTGGTTGCCGAAGTCGACCAGCGAGAAGCCGGGGGCGGTGCGCTTCATGGCCAGGTACTCGTCCAGCACCGCGTCCATCGCCGCCCGCCAGTCGCCCTTCGGCGCGTCCTTCAGCCGCTCGGCGACCCGCTCGGTGTAGCGCTCCAGGTTGCGCTGGGCGAGGGCGTCGGCCATCTGCCGCTTGTTGCCGAAGAAGCGGTAGACCGAGCCGATGGGCACCCCGGCGCGCACCGCGACGGCCCGGGTGCTCAGCTCCTCGTAGCCCACCTCGTCGAGGAGGTCGGCGCAGGCGTCGAGAATCCTGGTCAGCCGTTCCGCACTGCGGCGCTGGACGGGAGCTTTGCGAAGCGAGGGCGGTGGGGGCACGGGCTTCATGATGCCTTTCCGCAGGGATCAGGTGAACCTCGCCCCCCAGTACGGAGACGGATGGCCCATGCACTCATCCGAGCGGCGTGCCGCGGTCACCGGCCACGGCATCCGTGTGCATGGGGAAGGCCCCTGCCTCCGGAGAGCCGGCCGCCGGAGTCGGCGTGCCCGTCGGGGTCGCCTTCGCCGTCTCCGCGCCCGACGCCGTGACGTCCGCCGTGCTCTCGACCGGTTTGCCGTGTACGGCCCACACCGTGCCGTCGTCCGCGTAGAGCCGGGCGGTGATGTGGTGGGTGCCGTGCGGGACGAGCCGGGCGGGGAGGTGGTACGCGGGGCTGTGCAGCCGGGTCACCAGGTGGCCGTCCACGAAGAGGTAGGCGAGGCCGTGCCCGGCGACCGCCCGGGCCGCGGTGCCGGCCCGGGAGAAACGGAAGCGGTGCACGTCGAGCCGTACGTCCCAGCCCCCGGCGCGGTCGGGCGTGACCACCGTGCCCACCTCGGGCGCCTGCTTCTTGTCGATCTCCCGGTAGTGGCGTCCGCTCTCGTCCGTGTCGTCGAGGATCTTGCCCACCGGTGAGGGCGACCCCACCGGTGAGGGCGACCCCGTCTCCCGCTGCTCGTGCGCCTCCCCGGTCCCGCAACCCGCCGCCGCGACCAGCAGCAGCACGCAGACCGCGAGCGCGCCCGGCAGTCCACGCGTCCACGACATGCCCGGGAGCGTAGAACAGCGCGCCGGAGACCGGATCCCCCTGAAGTCGGGTTCTCGCCCTACCTCGCTGGGATGATCCCGGCCCTCTTGCACCCGTCCCCACTCAATCCTACGGTGATACATAGGAATTACGGACTCACCGGCCCAGGGAGCGATCATGAGCGATGGGGGTACCTCCCGCGCGAGCGTGTCCGAGCGTGAGGAAGCGCGGAAGACCGCCGAGGGACTGACGTATCTCTCGGGGTTCGGCAACGAACACTCCTCGGAGGCGGTACCGGGCGCCCTGCCCGAGGGCCGCAACTCCCCGCAGCGCGCCCCCCTCGGCCTGTACGCGGAGCAGCTCAGCGGTACGGCCTTCACCGAGCCGCGGGCCCACAACCGCCGCTCCTGGCTGTACCGGATCCACCCCTCGGCCGCCCACCCGGCGTTCACCCGGGCCGCCGGCGACGGGGCGCTGCGCACCGGACCCTTCACGGACGTCGCCCCCGACCCGAACCGGCTGCGCTGGAACCCGCTGCCGGAGCCGGCGCCCGGCACGGACTTCCTGGCCGGCCTGTGGACCCTCGGCGGCAACGGCGACGCGACCCAGCGCACCGGCATGGCCGTGCACCTCTACCACGCCGACTCCTCGATGGAGCGGGTCTTCTCCGACGCGGACGGCGAGCTGCTGATCGTCCCGGAGCGCGGCGGACTGCTGCTGCGCACGGAGTTCGGCCTGCTGCATGTGGAGCCGGGACATGTGGCGCTGATCCCCCGTGGGGTCCGCTTCCGTGTGGACCTGCTGGAGGCCACGGCCCGGGGTTATGTGTGCGAGAACTACGGCTCGCCCTTCCGCCTGCCCGACCTGGGCCCGATCGGCGCCAACGGCCTTGCCAACGCCCGTGACTTCCAGGCCCCCGTCGCCGCCTACGAGGACGTGGAGGGCCCGGTGGAGGTGGTCAACAAGTTCTGCGGCCACCTGTGGACCGCCACATATGACCACTCCCCACTGGATGTGGTCGCCTGGCACGGCACACATGTGCCCTACCTCTACGATCTCCGCCGGTTCAATGTGATCGGCAGCATCTCCTACGACCACCCCGATCCGTCGATCTTCACGGTGCTGACGTCCCCGTCGGACACTCCCGGACTGGCGGGTGTCGACTTCGTGGTCTTCGCCCCGCGCTGGCTGGTGGGCGAGAACACCTTCCGGCCGCCGTACTTCCACCGGAACGTGATGAGCGAGTACATGGGCCTGGTCGAGGGCGCCTACGACGCGAAGGCGGAGGGCTTCGTGCCGGGCGGTGGCTCCCTGCACAACATGATGTCGGCGCACGGCCCGGACCGGGAGACGTTCGACCGGGCGAGCACGGCCGAGCTGCGTCCGCAGAAGATCGACGACGGCCTCGCCTTCATGTTCGAGTCCCGCTGGCCGGTGACGCTCACCCCGCAGGCGGCGACCGCCGAGCATCTGCAACAGCGCTACGACGACGTCTGGCTGGGCATGGAACGCCACTTCCGGCCCTTGCACTGAAGATCCCCTACCGGTACGGATGGCCCGTGACCTCCTTCGCCCCGGACTCGATCGTCCTGAACCGAAAGCTGCCGCTCTGGTATCAGGTGTCGCAGTCGCTGCGCGCCTCGATACTCGGCCGCTCGCCCCGGGACCCGCTCCGGCTGCCCACCGAGGAACAGCTGGCGGTGCACTACGGCGTGAGTGTGCTGACCATGCGGCAGGCGCTGAAGGAGCTGGAGGACGAGGGCCTGATCAGCCGGCACCGGCGCCGCGGCACCTTCATCGAACCGGACGCCCGGCGGGGCACCCCGGTACGGCTCCTCGGCTCGGTGGACGCGATCGTGGCCCAGCAGTCCGGCATGACGGCCGAGCTGCTGGACCACGGCACGGCACCCGTGACGGGCGAACTCACCGAGTACTTCCCGGATCTCGACGAGGTGGCGACGTACCACCGCCTGCGCAGTGACGCACAGACGGGCGAGCCGACCAACCACGCCCGCAACCACGTCCGCCCCGAACTGGCCGAGCGCATCGACCCGAAGGACCTGGCCCGCCAACCCATGACCAAGGTGCTCCGCGATGTGGTCGGCGCGGACATCAGCCGTATCACGGACACGGTCGAGGCCCGGCTGGCCGACCCGGAGACGGCCCGGTTGCTCCAGGTCCCCCTCCTGAGCCCGATCCTGCACTACACGGGCGTCACCTACGACACCGCCGGCCGGGTCCTGGACCTGGCGGTCATCCACTACCGGGGCGACCGTTTCTCCTTCACGGTCACCCTCGACGCCACCTGAACTCGTCGTACGATGCCGGGCGTGACGCACGACGACGCTCCGCCGCTGGCGGACCTCATGCCGTGGTCCGTCGCACCACTCCGGCTCGGCCGGGGGTGGCCGACGGCCCCCGACCCGGCGACCCTCAAGGCCCGCTGGGACGCCCTCCTCAAGGCCGAGGGCGCCGACCGCGAGACCCTGTTCGAGCCGACGCGCGCCCGTACGGTCCACTCGGCCGTGGCCCAGCTGCCGGGGCAGCCGACCGGCACGGAGCTGCTGGCCCAGGCCTCGTCCCCCTGCCCGGACCCGGTCCGGGTGCTCTCGGCCCCTTTCGACGAGCAGTGGCTGATCCCGGACCACCGTCTGATCGACACGGCCCGCCCGGAGTTGTGGCGGACGGCGGACGACCAGCAGATCTTCGCGGTGGAGTCGGCGGAGGGCATGCCGTTGCTGGCGACCTCCCTCCTGCCCACCCTGCGCGCCGGCCGCGTCCGCCCCCTCTACCGCCGCCCCGGCGCCACGGAACCGAACCTGGCACCGGGCCTGCTGAGGCACCTGGCCGACCGCCTGGACCGCGCTCTCACCCCGCCGGACGTGCTGGCCTGGACCCTGGCGACGATCCGCCCGGACCACACGGTCCCGCTCACCGAGGACCCCGTCCTCTGGGCCGAGGGCGTGGAGTTGGGCCACCGGGCTCTGTGGCTGCTCCGGCGCGACGGCGGCCGACCGAAGCTCCCGGGCGGCCGGCGCCCCTACGTCCGGGCCCCCCTCCCCTCCCGCCCGCTCACGATCCGCTACGACCCCGCGGAGGAGGCCCTGTACATCGACGAGGGCCGCATCTCCCCGGTGCCACCGGAGGCGTGGGAGTTCGCGATGGGTGAGGTGAAGATCCTGGAGGCGTGGTTCGCGGCACGGACGACCCCGGCGGAACCGGGAACCCTGGCGGCGATCGTGCCGCGGACCTGGCCCCAGTCATGGACGTCGGACCTGCTGGAACTGATCACCGTCCTGACCCTGCTGGCGGAAGTCCGCGAGCAGCAGGCCGGCTTGGAGATCAAGGCACCGATCACCGCGGCGGAGCTGACGGCGGCGGGCGTACTCCCACCGTCGAAAACAGCCCGCCGACCGGCGTCGGTCCTGGACCACCACGAGGAAGGCCCAGCAGGTCAGTTCACGCTGCTGTGACCACCCTTCTCGGGCGCGCGGGCAGCCCCCGCGACCCGCACTCTACGACGACGCGAACCCGTCCAGAACCCTGTCCAGCGCCCGCCGGAAGACCGCCTCCAGATCAATCGGCCCCGCATCCTCGGCAAACGCCGCGGCCATCCGCGGATACGCCCCCGAGGCGATCTGCCCCCCGAGATAGGCGATCCGCACCGCGTTCTCCTGCTGCTCCGACCACGGCAGGCTCCGGACCCGCTCGGCCGTGTCGAGTTCGTTCCGCACATAGGTGGTCACCACGCCGTTCACCATGGCGATCAGCTCCAGCTTCGTCCCGTACGCCGCGTCCAGCGGATCCAGGCAGGCCAGACAGTGCTCCAGATACCGCAGCGCATGGGGGCTGAACCCATAGACCGGTGACATGAGACGTGGCATCCAGGGATGCCGGTACATCAACTCCCGCGTCTGCCCGGCGACCCGCACCATGTCGGCCCGCCAGTCCCCCGTCGGCTCCCACAGCTCGTGCTCCGCGCCGACCGCGTCAACCATCAGCTCGTACAAGTCCTCCTTGCGGGGGACGTAGTTGTACAGGGACATCGTCCCGCACCCCAACGCGGCCGCCACATGCCGCATCGACACGGCGTCCAGCCCCTCCGCGTCGGCGATCCGCACCGCGGCCGCCGCGACGTCGGCGCGCGTGAACGCGGGCCTCGGCCCCCGCCCCGCCCGTTCGGGGCGGGCCCAGATCACCTCGGGTTCGGCCCCTCGGACTGACATCGGTCATCACCTCGCCCACCATGCTAGTTACGTACACCGTACGTAGTGCGCTATGGTCGACCCATGGATACTACGTACGCTGTACTTAGTGAAGGTCTGGAGAAGCGCTTCGGCGCTGTGCACGCCCTGCGCGGCCTCGATCTGGCCGTCCGGCAGGGCTCGGTCTGCGGACTGCTCGGGCCGAACGGGGCGGGGAAGACGACGGCAGTACGGCTGTTGACCACGCTCCTCCGGCCGGACGCGGGCTCCGCCCGCGTCGCGGGGCACGACCTCGTCCGGGAGGCGGCGGCGGTGCGCCGCAGCATCGGCGTCACGGGGCAGTACGCCTCGGTCGACGGCGATCTCACCGGACGCGAGAACCTGCGTCTGTTCGCCCGGCTGCACCGGGTGCGGGGGCCGAACGACCGGGCGGCCGAACTGCTCGACCGCTTCGGCCTCGACGAGGCCGCCGACCGCAAGGCCGCCACCTACTCGGGCGGTATGCGCCGACGTCTCGACCTCGCGGCGAGCCTGGTCCGCCGGCCCGAGGTGCTGTTCCTCGACGAGCCCACCACCGGCCTCGACCCGGTCAGCAGGAACGGCATCTGGGACGCGGTGCGGGAACTGACCGCGGACGGTACGACCGTGCTGCTGACCACGCAGTACCTGGAGGAGGCCGACCGGCTCGCCGACGACATCGTGCTGATGGACGAGGGCCGGGTGGCGCAGACCGGCACCCCCGCCGAGCTCAAGGCACTCATCGGCTGGTACGCGGAGGCGGCGGTCGCAGATCCGGACGCGCTGGCGAAGGCCGCCGCCGTTCTCGACCACCTCACCGGAACCGAGCCGCGGTTCGACCACGACCGGCGCACCGTCGGCGCTCTCACCACCGACCCGACGCTCACCCTCCCCCGGCTGGTACGCGAACTCGACGCGGCGGAGGTGCCGTTGCTCGACGCGAGCCTCAGACCGCCGACCCTGGACGACGTCTTCCTCCGGCTGACGGGAAGTGCCGTATGAGCGCGCTCGCGTACGACGGTGCGGCGATGGTGGGCCGGCAGCTGCGCCGGGTCCGCAACAGCCCGGGCCTGGCGGTCCTCACCCAGATGATGCCGGTCAACATGCTGCTGTTCTTCGGCTATGTCTTCGGCAGCGCGCTGACGATGCCGGGCCCGGAGTACCGCTCCTTCCTGGTGCCGGGGCTGCTGGTGGCGACCGCGGCCGGCGGGGTGATGACCGGGATGTTCCAGGCCGCCCAGGACACCCACCGAGGTGTGATGGACCGCTTCCGGACCATGCCGGTGAGCCGGGCCGCCGTACCGCTGGGGCAGGCCGTGGCCGATCTCGTCGTCACCGCGGCGGGTACCGTGCCCCTGCTCCTGGTGGGCCTAGCCGTGGGCTGGCGCGTGGAGGGGTCGGCGGTCGCGGCCGTCGGCGCGGTGGGGCTGCTGCTCCTGTTCCGGTTCGCCTGCACGTGCGTCGGCATCTTCCTCGGTCTGCTCAGCCGCAGCGAGGAGGCCGCGGGTCAGCTCGGCGCGGCGTCCTTCGTCCTGCCGCTGCTCTCCGACGCCTATATCCCCACCGGCAACCTCCCGGGCTGGCTGCGCACGGCGGCCGAGTGGAACCCGATCAGCGCGGTGACGACGGCCCTGCGCGACCTCTTCGGCAACGCGCCCGTCCCGGAGGGCGCCGCCTGGCCGGTGGCCCACCCGGTCGCGGGCTCGCTCGCCTGGAGCGTGCTCCTGACCGCCGTCTTCCTGCCGCTGGCCGTACACCGGTACGGCCGCAACTGACACAACCCGGGGCACCGGCGGCAGCGGCGCGGCCGACAGCCGCGGTCGTGGCGGCGCTGCTGACAGAAGCGCCGGTCGCGGGACATGATCCCGACCATGGACCGTCTCCCGCTGCCCCTGGAGGGCATCACCGTCGTCGCCGTCGAACAGGCCGTGGCCGCGCCCTTCGCCACCCGGCAGCTCGCCGATCTGGGTGCGAGGGTCGTCAAGGTCGAGCGGATCGACGGCGGCGACTTCGCGCGCGGTTACGACACCGCCGCCCAAGGGCTCGCCTCGCACTTCGTGTGGTGCAACCAGGGCAAGGAGTCCATCGCGCTGGATCTGAAGGACCCGCGCGGCCTGGATGTCGTGCGCAGGCTCGTCGCGGACGCGGACGTCTTCGTGCAGAACCTCGCGCACGGGGCCGCCGCCCGGCTCGGTCTCGACGCGGCCACGCTGTGCGCCGCGCACCCCCGCCTGGTCGCCGTGGACATCTCCGGATACGGGGCGTCAGGACCGTACGCCGGCAAACGCGCGTACGACATGCTGGTGCAGTGCGAGGCGGGCCTGGTGTCGGTGACCGGGACGCCGGAGCAGCCGGTGAAGGCCGGGATCCCGGCGGCGGACATCGCGGCGGGCATGTACGCCTTCTCGGGCGTCCTCGCGGCACTGGTGCGGCGCGGGACGACCGGCCGGGGCGGGCCGGTGGAGGTGTCGATGCTGGACGCGCTGGCCGAGTGGCTGGGGCATCCGCTGCACCACACCCTGCACGGCGGGACCCCGCCGGAGCGCACCGGTCTGGCGCATGCGGTGATCGCGCCGTACGACGCCTATCCGACCGGGGACGGCGGGCGGGTGCTGCTGTCGGTGCAGAACGACCGGGAGTGGCGGCGGCTGGCCGAACAGGTGATCGGGCGGCCGGAGTTGGGTTCGGATCCGGCGTTCGCGACGAACCCGGCGCGGGTGGCGAACCGGGCGCGGACCGACGAGCTGGTCGCGACGGCCCTCGGGACGGTCGGCACCGATGAGGCGGTGGAGCGCCTCGAAGCCGCGGGCATCGCGTGCGCGCGGCTGCGGGACCTGCACGAGGTGGCGGAGCATCCGCAGCTGGCGGCCCGGGAGCGGTGGCGGGAGGTGGGGTCGCCGGTCGGGCCGCTGCGTGCGCTGCTGCCGCCCATCACGCTGCCGGGCGGGGACGAGGCGCGGATGGGGGACGTGCCCGCGCTCGGACAGCACACCGAGGCGCTGCTGCGCGCCGTGGGGATGACGGACGCCGAGACAGCAGCGCTGCGCCGGGACGGTGTGGCTGCCTGAGCGCGAGCCTGGCGGTCAGTGCTTGTCGCTGCCGCCGAACAGCGAACGGCGCAGCCGACGCAGTGGCGCGAAGAGGGAGACGCGGCTGACCCGCGCACCCCGGTCGCTGCGCTGCGCGGGTTCACGCGCGGTCAGCTCACGCATCAGCGACGTCGCCTCGACCGCCTGCTGCTGCGGTATGGCGGGACCCGCCAGCACCGACAGATGGCGGTCGAGGCGCGAACTGGTGGCGCCAGTCCCGCAGGTGATCGCAGGAACCCTCGCCCTGCTGCGTGTTATCTGATCCATGTCACTCCCCACCCGTACGAGTCCACCCGGCCCGGGCAGGGTAACCCTATCGCCCCGATGGGGCACTCGTGTATCGCGGTCACAGGATTCACCTTCCCCGCAAGGCTGTTGACGATCCCTCTTCGACTACTCTCCGAATCCGACCGATTTCAGGGCGAGTTGGACAACCGGCTGGCTGGTGGGCTGCGCCGAGCCCCCCGCGGGCTCGACGGTTACGGCGAGTGATGTGGCGGACTTGTCGAGACCCGTGGCGACCAAGGGCGTGTCGGCCTTGAAAAGCCCGAGGGAGCGCGGTTGCACATGGGGGCGCATCAGCCAGAGCTGGTGCACGCGCCCCTTCGACAGGGCGCCGTATCCGCTGAGCGTGACGACGGCCTGCCCCTCCGATGCGGAGACCACCGCGCCGATACTTCGGCCCTGGGCGTCCTTGCCGCTGGTCGCACGGGCGTCGGTCGCGGCCAGAACGTGGGCGATCTCACGCGACTGGGCCCGCTCCGCGTCCAGTTGGTCCTGGGTCCGGCCGGCCTGCACCGCGAAAAGGGAGGCGACGACCAGCGCGGCGGCCGCGGTGGCGGTGGCGAACGGCACGAACAGGGAACGCTGCCGTCTGCGCGGCGGCGGAGGCTGCACGCCCCAGACGTGCGGCGGCAGATTGGGGACGTGCTCACGGGCGGGGGCCGGTGCCTGCGGGGTGGCGCGTACCGCGGCCAGGACCCGGTCGCGCATCGCGAGGGGCGGCGGGGCGGCCGTGGACCAGGCCAGCCGTACCGCGTCCTCGGTCAGCGCCCGGACCTCGGCGGCGCACCGGTCGCAGTCCTTGAGGTGCTTCTCGAAGCGGCGCCGTTCGCCGGGCTCCAGGGCGTCCAGGGCGTAGGGTGCGGCCAGCGAGTGCAGGTCCTCGCGGTGCAGCAGGCGGCCGACCAGGCTCATGCGGCACCTCCCAGGCAGTCGCGCAGCCGGGTGAGTCCGTCGCGCATCCGTGTCTTGACCGTGCCCAGCGGCAGTTTGAGCCGCTCGGCCACCTCACGGTACGTGTAGCCGTCGTAGTAGGCGAGGGTGACCGACTGGCGTTGGAGGGCGGTGAGGCGGTCCAGGCAGCGGCGTACCCATTCGCGCTCCAGGCCGGCCTCCACCTCCTCGGCGACCTGGTCGAAGGCGGGTTCGCCCGCGCGCAGCGCCTCGCGCTGTTCGCGTTCGCCCGCCGCGCGGGCGCTGCGCACCCGGTCGACGGCGCGGCGGTGGGCGAGGGTGAGGATCCAGGAGAGGGCGCTGCCCCGCTCGGGGTCGAACTTGGGTGCGGAGCGCCAGAGTTCGAGGAGCACCTCCTGGGACACCTCCTCGGACTGGGCGGGGTCGCGGACCACGCGTCGTACGAGCCCGAACACCGGACCGGACACCAGTCCGTAGAGGTCCTCGAACGCCTTCTGGTCGCCGGCCGCGACGAGCACCAGCAGTTCGTCCGCCTGCACCCCGTTCCCCCTTCTGTGGCCGCACCCGGCCCGTCCTCCCACACCAGGCATTCGCAACTGACACACCTCCGGCAGAAGTACGTATGCGGGAGGCAAAAACGCGGGTCGAGCAGGAAGAAAAGATTTTTTTCTTCGGACCAATCCAAACGGCCCTCCTGCTCCGTATACCCGTCCGTCAAGCAAGTTGGGACCGAGGGACGGACGGCATGACACCTCTAATCTCCAGGAGTGGCGCGGGGCGCAAGGGCCTTGTCTCGCTCATCTGTGGGGCACTGGCCACCGGCGGGATCACAGCCGCCAGCGTCGCCGCGCTGGAACCGGGAGCGGCCTCTGCCTCCTCCCACCGGGAAGCCCCGCTCATCTCGGGCACCCCCCAGTACGACAACACCGACCTGTACGCGTTCGTCAGTCCGGACAAGCCCGACACGACGACCATCGTGTCGGACTACATCCCCTTCGAGGAACCGGCCGGCGGCCCGAACTTCTACCAGTTCGCCGACGACGCCCAGTACGACATCCACATCGACAACAACGGTGACGCGCTGGACGACCTGATCTTCCGCTACACCTTCCACACCCAGATCAAGAACAAGAAGACGTTTCTCTACAACACGGGTGTGGTCAACAACCTGACCGACCCCGACCTGAACGTCACGCAGTCGTACGACCTCGACCTCATCAAGCTGAAGAAGGGGAAGCAGCAGTACAAGACGACGATCGCCGACGACATCCCGGCGGCCCCGTCGAACGTCGGCAAGGCGTCGATGCCGGACTACGCGAAGCTGCGTTCGCAGGCCATCTACAAGACGACGAACGGCGGCGCGACCTTCGCCGGGCAGGCGGACGACCCGTTCTTCGCCGACCTGCGCGTCTTCGACCTGCTGTACGGCGGCAACCTCTCCGAGGTCGGCCGGGACACCCTCAAGGGCTACAACGTCAACACGATCGCCCTCCAGGTGCCGAACTCCCTGATCCGGCAGTCGGCTTCGCGTCCGACCGTCGGCATCTACGCGACGACCCAGCGCAAGAACGCGCAGGGCTACTACGCGCAGGTCTCGCGCCTCGGCAACCCGCTGGTCAACGAGGTCGTCAACCCGCAGAAGGACAAGGACAAGTTCAACGCGTCCCAGCCCAAGGACGACGGGCAGTTCCTGAAGAACGTCACCAACCCGGAGCTCCCGAAGCTCATCGAGGCGATCTACAACATCAAGGCGCCGTCCGAGCCCCGCAACGACCTCGTCAGCGTGTTCCTCACGGGCGTCAAGGGCCTCAACACGGAGCAGCCGGAGGCGACGCCTTCGGAGATGCTCCGCCTGAACACGTCCATCAAGCCCACCGCCAAGCCCAAGCGGCTCGGTGTCCTGGACGGTGACAACGCGGGCTTCCCGAACGGGCGCCGGCTCACCGACGACGTGATCGACGAGGCGCTGCAGGTCGTCGAGGGCGAGCTGGTCGGGTCCAAGAACGACCTGGGCGACGCCGTCGACAAGAACGACAAGAGCTTCGAGAAGTACTTCCCGTACGTGGCCGAGCCGACGTCCGGTTCGCGCGGCGCGCTCGCCAAGGCCGCCGGGAGCAGCACGAAGAGCGCCCTGGGTGACGCCCTGACCGGCTCCGACAGCGGCAGCGACACGACGCTGATCGCCGGTTCCGCGGCCGCGGGTGCGGCGGGCGTGCTGCTGATCGGTACGGCGTTCGGCTGGTGGCGCCGTCGGATGCAGCGGCCGTACTGAGCGCCGTCGCGATTCAGGTAGTGGGGTGACTGCGGGCCCGGTTGTGGCTGGTCGCGCACACGCGGCGGTAGCCGCATATCCAACGCAGTCCCGCGCCCCTTACGGGGCGCTGCATGCAACCCATTGACTGGCGCGGCCCGCTCCCCACCCAATCCCCCACGGCAGCGGGCCGCGCCACCCCATGCGACATCTATGTAGGAGAGGGCATGGCCCCGGGTACGAACGACAAGCAGACCGCCGACCCGAAGGACGACGAGCGGGTCACCGCCCTGCGCCGCTTCGCCGCCGCGGGGCGGAACTGGCGGCGCGCCCAGCTCGCGGGCTCTGCGGTGCTGTTGGCGATCGCACTGACCGGCGGAGCGATCGCCTTCGGGGCGTCCGGGGACGGCGGTACGCCGATGGCCGCGTCGAGTGCCGTGTCGCCGGCGCTGCTCGCGAGCGGGGATCTCGACAGCAGCATCGCCTCCCTCCAGGCCCATCTCCGCACCCAGCCGAAGGACTCCGACAGCTGGGCCACCCTGGGCCTGGCCTATGTCGAACAGGCCCGCACCAAGGGCGATCCGTCCCGCTACCCGCAGGCCGAGAAGGCCCTCGAGCGCGCGCTCCGGATCACCCCGGGCAACGACCAGGCACTGGCCGGCCAGGCCGCGCTGGCCGCCGCCCGGCACCAGTTCGCTCAGGCGCTCACCTACGCCGACCAGGCTCTCAAGCAGAACCCGTACAACGCGGGCGCCCTGTCCTCCCGTATCGACGCCCTGGTCGAACTCGGCCGCTACGGCGATGCGGCGAAGGCCGCCGACCTGGCCGACCAACGCAAGCCGGGCGTACCGGTGTTCACCCGGTACGCGTATGTGCGGGAGCTGCGGGGTGACGTGAAGACGGCCCGGCAGGTGCTGGAACAGGCACTGTCCACGGCCACCTCGAAGGGCGACATCGCCTACGTGGCCGCGCAGCTCGGTCTGCTCGCCTGGAACCAGGGCGACTACAAGAGCGCGCTCGACTACTACGCCCGCGCGCTGGCCGCCGACGAGAACTACCTCCCCGCGCTGGAGGGCCGGGCCCGCGCCCAGGCGGCGAGCGGCGACCGGGCCGCCGCCATCAAGGGCATGGAACTGGTCGTCTCCCGCTACCCCCTGCCCCAGCCGCTCGTGGAGCTCGGTGAGTTGTACGAGGACCGGGGCGCCGAGGGCGACAAGGCGAAGGCCGAGGACCAGTACGCGCTGGTCGAGGCCTGGATCGCGCTCGCCCGCGCCAACGGCGTCAACGCCGACCTCGACACCGCCCTCGCGGCCGCCGACCACGGCGACAAGGCCGAGGCGCTGAAGGCCGCCCGCGCCGAGTGGGCCCGCCGCCACACCGTGCACACGGCGGACGCGCTGGCCTGGGCGCTGCACGTGAACGGCAAGGACAAGGAAGCGCTGCCGTACGCCCGCCGGGCCACCGCCACCGGCTACCGCAACGCCTCCTTCATCTACCACCTGGGCATGATCGAGCTGGCGAACGGCGACAAGGCGGCCGGCTGGGCCGCCCTCACCAAGGCCCTCAAGCTCAACCCCGGCTTCTCCCCGCTGGGCGCCCGTACGGCCCGCAAGGCGCTGGAGGCCTCGAAGTGAACCTCCGCCGCGCCACCGCCCTCTTCGTCATGGCCTGCGGCCTCACGCTGCTGCCGGCCACGGCCGCGAGCGCCCACCCGCTCGGCAACTTCACCGTCAACAAGTACGACGGTCTCGTCGCCGCCCCGGGACAGCTCCGCGTCGACCATGTCGAGGACCTGGCCGAGATCCCGGCGACCCAGGCCAAGCCCGACCTGAAGCGGCTGGGCACGGCCAGGTGGGCCGAGCAGCGCTGCGCTACCGCGGCGGACGGCAGCACACTCACCGTCGACGGCAGGGCGACCGCGCTGACCGTCGCGACCAGCCACGCCGAACTGCGTCCCGGCCAGGCCGGTCTGAACACCCTGCGCGTGGAGTGCCGCCTCACCGCGCCCCTCCCCAAGGGCAGCACGATCACCCTCTCCTTCCACAGCGCGGGCACCGACACCGGTCCCGGCTGGCGGGAGATCACGGCCCGCGGCGACCGGATGACGCTGACGGGGACGGACGTACCGAAGACGTCCGTCTCCCACGAACTCACCAGCTACCCCAAGGACCTGCTCTCCTCCCCGGCGGACATCACGACCGCCGCCGTACACGTACGGCCGGGCGGGCCGGCCCTCGCCGAGGAACGGCAGGACACCCCGGGCGCCGCGATCCTCCCCCGGGGCGTCGACCACTGGACCCAGGCCCTCACCGACCTGGTCGCCCGCAACCACCTCAGCGTCGGCTTCGCGGCGCTCGCGCTGTTCATCGCGATCGGCCTCGGCGCGATGCACGCGCTGGCGCCGGGCCACGGCAAGACGCTGATGGCGGCGACGGCGGCGGCCCGCGGCGGCCGCGCCCGCCTCCGCGACGTCCTCCCGCTGGCCGCGTCGGTCACGGTCACCCACACGCTGGGCGTGGTGGCCCTGGGCGTCCTGGTCACGGCGGGCTCGGCGGCCACCCCGTCGGTGATCGCCTGGCTGGGCATCGCGAGCGGCCTGATGGTCCTGGCGGCGGGCGCGAACCTGACCCGGAGGGCGTGGCGGAACCGGGCCCACGAGCAGGCGCACGCCCACGGCCACCAGCACCAAGTGGCCGAGAAGCGGGAACTCGCCCTGGTCGGAGGGCACGGGCAGGGCCATGTACACGCCCGCACGCACGACCACGGCGACAGTCACGCCCACGCACATGAGCGGGACCACACGCACGAACACGACCACGACCACGACCACGACCACGGTCATGCCCACACGCACGACCACGACCACAGCCACGCCGATGGTCACAACCATGGTGGTGACGCCCGGCCACACGCATCCGCCGCAATGGCGGCTGAGGCCGACGGAGGGTCCGGGGGCGCGGCCCACAGTCACGGCCACACCAACATGCCGCACAGTCACGGCGGGTTCACCCACACCCACGACACGGCCCCCACCCTCCGCGGCACCCTCCTCCTCGGCTTCGCCGGGGGCCTGGTCCCCAGCCCCTCCGCCGTGGTCGTGCTCGTCGGTGCCGCGGCCCTCGGGCAGGCCTGGTTCGGGCTGCTTCTGGTCGTCGCCTACGGCGTCGGTCTCGCGCTGACCCTGACCGCCGCCGGATTCGCCGTCGTCAAGCTGGGTACGGGAATGACCCGGGTGTTGGACAAACGCCCTCGCTGGACCACCCATCCCATGGCCACACTGGTCCGCAGGACCACCCCGCTCGCCTCGGCGCTCGTGGTCGTGGCCCTGGGCGCCGGATTGGTACTCAAGGGCGCCGCATCCGCACTGCTCTGAGTTACGTTTGTGATGAATAGCGCGAGCTGCCGTGGGGAGCACCCGTGACCGAAGAGCCGGGCCGTGAGCGAGTGATCGCGGGCCGCTACAGACTGCTGTCCCCGCTCGGCGAGGGCGGCATGGGCACCGTGTGGCGGGCCCGCGACGAGGTGCTGGGCCGCGAGGTCGCCGTCAAGGAGGTGCGGGCACCGGCCGGGCTGCCCGGCCCCGACGTCGAGCGGATGTACGCCCGCCTGGAGCGCGAGGCCTGGGCCGCGGCCCGGGTCGCGAACCGCAATGTGGTGACGGTGTACGACGTGGCGATGGAGGGCGGACGGCCCTGGATCGTCATGGAGTTGATCCGTGGGGTGTCCCTCGCCGACGTACTGGACACCGAGGGCCCGATGTCCCCGCAGCGGGCCGCCGGCATCGGCGCCGAGGTGCTGTCGGCGCTGCGGGCCGCGCACGCCGCCGGGGTGCTGCACCGGGATGTGAAGCCGGCCAACGTGCTGCTGTCGAACGACGGACGGGTGGTGCTCACCGACTTCGGGATCGCCACCGTCGAGGGCAGCTCGGCGCTGACCATGACCGGCGAGGTGATCGGCTCACCCGAGTTCCTCGCCCCGGAACGGGCGTTGGGGCGCGCGTTCGGCCCCGAGTCGGACCTCTGGTCGCTCGGGGTGCTGCTGTACGCGGCGGTGGAGGGCACCTCCCCGTTCCGGCTGGACACCCCGCTGAACACGCTGCGTGCCGTGGTGGACGAGGAACTGCCGCCGCCGTACCGGGCCGGCCCGCTCGCGCCCGTCATCGAGGGGCTGCTCCGCAAGAACCCGGCCGACCGGCTGTCGGCCGAACAGGCCGAGCAGGACCTGCGGTCGGTCGCGGCGGGCGGTACCCCCGCTGTCGGGGGCCCGCCCGGCACCGCCGCCACCGTGCCGGTCCCGGGGCGGTACGACGCTCCGACCCGCGTCGCCCACCAGGCTCAACCTCCGTCTCCCACACCGCCGTTGCCCACTACCACCCCCACGGACACCCGGCCGCCCGGGTCCGACCGCGACGGCAACCGCAGGGCCGGTACCGTGCTGATCATCGGGCTGGTGCTGGTCGTCCTCGCGCTCGGCGGGCTGACGTACGCCCTCCTCAACCGTGACAACGGCGATGACGGCGACACCAACGCCGGCGCCGGCCAGTCGGCCAGCAACCTCAGCTCCCCGGCGCCCAGCAAGAGCAGCAAGAGCAGCGAGGCGGAGTCCAAGACCCCGTCGCCGTCCGCGAGCAGCAGTGCACCCGCGCAGAGTGTGAAGGTCGGCGTGGCCGGATCCCGCACCGACTACTCGGGGAGCTGCCCCCCGTCGGCCGCACAGGCCCCGACCTTCACGGCGACGTTCACGGTCGGGAGCGTGCCCGCGGAGGTGCAGTACCGCTGGGTGCTGAAGAAGGGGTCGCTCGAGGACCAGGGGTGGAAGACGCTGTCCTTCCCGGACGGCGGCGGGAAGACCCGGCAGACCACGGTGACCGTGACGACCTGGTCCGAGAGCGGGAAGCTCAAAGACGCGATCGCCGTCGAGGTGCGCAGCCCGGTGACGGGCACGTCCGACTCGGTGCCGTTCTCGGTGACCTGCACCAAAACGACGGAGACCCCGACCGGCGGGGCCTCCTCTTCGCCTTCGCCTTCAAGCTCGTACTGAGTGCCCGCAGGCCGTTACCGACGTACCGAAGGTCACGCGTTGCTGGTCAGGACCGGCAGATAGCCGCCTGAGTGGCCGGCCGCGGTGGGGTGGTACGACTCGCCGATGTCCAGCCAGTTGACGCTGTGCAGCCAGGAGCTGCCGGAGCAGATCTCGTGGCCGGAGAACGTGGTGCGGACGTCGCCGAAGACGAAGCCGTGGTCGGCGGCGCGCTTGGCGATCGCGGTGTCGATGTAGTCGGCGGCGTTGTTGATGGCAGAGCGCTTGGCCGCGGAGAGGCCGAGGCAGGTGGTGCCCAGCTTGTAGAAGCGGGGGTAGCCGATGACGACGACCCTGGCGTTGGGGGCCTTGGCGCTGATGGCGTCGTACACGTCGTCGAGCTTGCCGGGGAGTGTGGAGTCGACGTAGGCCTCGGCGGTGCTGATCCGGGACAGGCAGGTGCTGTCGGAGCTGAGCACACAGGTCGTCATGACATCGGCGAAGCCCGCGTCGTTGCCGCCGATGGTGATCGAGACCAGGGCGGTCGAGGAGCTGAGCGTGCCCAGCTGGCCGGAGAGCACGTCGCCCGTGGTGGCACCCGAACAGGCCAGGAACGAGAACGAGGACGGGCTGTGGGCGGCGTTCCACAGGTACGGGTAGGCGTTCGTGCTGCGGTCGCAGCTGCCGCTCGAGCTGATGTAGCTGCCGGCACCGACACCGGACGAGTACGAGTCACCGAGCGCCACATAGCCACCGGTCGCGGCCTGCGCTTCGGTTGCGGCCCCGGCGAGAGCGAGGCCGGTGGCGAGGAGGAGTGAAGTCACGTATGCCGTAATTCGGGAACGTCTCATGGAACCTCCCTTTAGCAGGATCTCTGCCACAACTGTCGTACCAACTACGCGTGTTGACGGGAAGTGTCCATGCCAAAACTTTTCGGGCCCTCAACCAGTCCCCACCGGACCGATCCTGTGCGTTACCGGTGCGTTTGATTGCGTGTCCATGACAGCTCCGTGACAGGTCGTCAACTCCCTTGCCCTTTGCCTCGGGAAAACCGATTCTTTACTCGGTCCGGGAGCGGAACGCGACGCTCCAGGGCCGTGTGCGCGAAGCCGCACACCCCCACATCCGCGCGCGCCTGACCCGGACGCGCGCTGCCTGGAGGAGGACTCCCTCGTAATGGCACATCTGCGTACCCAGAAGCTGCGGTTCGCCGCCGTCACCACCGTGGCGGCCGCCGCCCTCGTCGGCGGACTCACCGCACTCCCCGCCCAGGCCGCACCCGCCACCGGCAGGGTGCTGCACGCCGGCTCCCCCACGGCCGTCAAGGGCAGCTACATCGTCACCCTCAAGAACAGCGCGGGCTTCAAGGCCTCCTCGACCGAGGGCAAGGGCCTGATCAAGGAGTACGGCGGGACGGTCCGCAAGACGTTCGGCAAGGCGCTGAACGGCTACTCCGCCAAGCTCTCGGCGACCCAGGCCGCGAGACTCGCCGCCGACCCATCGGTGGCCGCGGTCGAGCAGAACCAGACGGTCCACCTCACCGACACCACCCAGTCCAGCGCCCCCTGGGGCCTGGACCGCATCGACCAGGCGAGCCTTCCGCTGTCCGGCACCTACACCTACCCGGACACCGCGGGCAGTGGGGTGACCGCCTATGTGATCGACACCGGTGTGCGCATCACCCACACCCAGATCAGCGGACGTGCGTCCTACGGCTATGACGCGGTCGACGGTGACACCACCGCCTCCGACGGCAACGGCCACGGCACCCATGTGGCGACCACCATCGCGGGCTCGACCTACGGAGTGGCCAAGAAGGCGAACATCGTGGCGGTACGGGTGCTGGACAACAGCGGCTCGGGCACCACGGCCGGCGTGATCGCGGGCATCGACTGGGTGACCTCGAACCACACCACCCCGGCGGTCGCCAACATGTCGCTCGGCGGCTCGGCCTCCACCTCACTCGACACCGCGGTCGCCAACTCCATAGCCAGCGGGGTGACCTACGCGATCGCGGCCGGCAACAGCAGCGCCAACGCCTCCTCGTACTCCCCGGCCCGGGTCGCGACCGCGATCACGGTCGGCGCCACCACCAGCTCCGACGCCAAGGCCAGCTACTCCAACTACGGCTCGGTCCTGGACATCTTCGCGCCCGGCTCCTCGATCCTGGCGGGCTACAACACCAGCGACACCGCCACCGCCACCCTGTCGGGCACCTCGATGGCGACGCCGCACGTGGCAGGGGCGGCCGCCGTATACCTCGCGGGCCACACCTCGGCCACCCCGGCCCAGGTCGCCACGGCACTGGTCAACGGAGCGACGTCCAACGTGCTCACCAGCGTGGGCACCGGCTCGCCGAACAAGCTCCTGAAGCTCGTGTCGTAAGGAAATCCGAACGACTTGTTCCCCGGAGACAACAGGTGTCTCCGGGGAACGGTCATGTCCGGAGACCCGCTTGACGCCCCCCGTTCTCCTGCGCGACATTGAAGCCCGGCATCCGACGCCTTGGGGGGCAAAGTCGGCCATGCAGACCATACGGCTCAAGACACCATCGCCAGCCGGCGACGAACGGGCACGGCCAGGACCGGGGAGGGACCTGGGACCGCTGCTCGCGGGCGCCGCGACCGCCGTCGCCGGTACCGGCGCGCTGCTCGCACTGACCGACTCGGGCTCGCCACTGCGCGGCCCGTTCACGCTGCTCTTCCTGATCGCCGCGCCGGCCGCGGCGATCGGTCTGGCGCTGCGCGGGCTCGACCCGTTCGCCCGGGTGCTCACCGCACTGGCGGGCGCGGTCGCCCTGGACATGCTGATCGCACAGGGCATGCTGGCCACTCATCGCTGGTCCTGGCGCGGCGGAGTCGTCGCCGTGACCGCGTTCAGCATTCTGCTGCTTCTGCTGGTACGGCTGCGACCAGTGGAACGAATTCTCAAACGGACATCCCGACGGACCGGGAAAATCCGTTCGAGTTGAAGAACAAGGTCGGCCAAAGTTTCGTAACGGCCAAACCAACAAAAACGTGAGGCTCACTTCCAGGCCTTGCCATACTGGTCCAATCATCAATACCGTCGTACATCTCACCCGCATCGGATCGTCAGCAAGCGGCTCTAGGGGAGGGCTCAAGGACCGCGATGTTCCGGAGCGGGGCGCGGTAGGGGGGTGCCGTGCTCGGTGACCGCAATGACCACCGTCGTTTCGAGTGTGACCACTGTTGTTTCCGAGCCGTGCCGCGCGACCGGGTGCCGTTTTCCGGCAGACCGGCCAGCTTTGCCAGCTCACCTGCGGATACGGAGACCCGTTTTCCGTGCCACGGGTGAGAACCCCCCTTTCGAACCGGACACAGAAGCGGGCCGCCCAGGGGCGGGCGGTCCACCGGACGAGAGGGACAAGACTCATGAGTTCTGTTCTGCGCCAGCCGGCCTCGGACCAAGATCCGTTAATGGCTGCCGAATACCGACCGATCTCCTCTCACCTGGCGATCACACCGCCGGTGAGCGTGGTGATCCCCGCCATGAATGAGGCGGAGAATCTCCCCTACGTCTTCAAGACACTTCCCGGCTGGATACACGAAGTGGTTCTTGTGGACGGCAATTCCACCGACGACACCGTGGAAGTGGCCCGCGAGTTGTGGCCCGGCGTGAAAGTCGTCGAACAGAGCGGCAAGGGCAAGGGGGATGCCCTGATCACCGGGTTCGAGGCGTGCACCGGCGACATCATCGTCATGGTGGACGCGGACGGCTCGGCCGACGGCCACGAGATCGTGTCGTACGTCTCCGCCCTGGTCTCGGGCGCCGACTTCGCCAAGGGCTCACGATTCGCCAACGGCGGCGGCACGGACGACATGACCTTCATCCGCAAGCTCGGCAACTGGGCGCTGTGCACGATCGTCAACCGCAAGTTCGGCGCCCGCTACACCGACCTCTGCTACGGGTACAACGCCTTCTGGCGGCACTGCCTCGACAAGATCGACCTCGACTGCACCGGCTTCGAGATCGAGACCCTGATCAACGTCCGGGTGGTCAAGGCGGGTCTGAAGGTCCAGGAGATACCCAGCCACGAGTACCTCCGCATCCACGGCACCAGCAACCTGCGCGCCGTGCGGGACGGGTTCCGGGTCCTCAAGGTGATCCTCGGGGAGCGCTCCAACCGGCGTGCGCTGCGCCGGCGGGTGCGGCACTCCCCGATGCTCACCACGGGCCGGGGAGAGTCGTCTTGAGCGATCCCGACATCTCCGTCGTGATCTGCGTGTACACCGAGGACCGCTGGGAGGACATCCTCGCGGCGGTCTCCTCGGTGCGCGCCCAGTCGTATCCGGCGCTGGAGACCCTGCTGGTCGTCGACCACAACCCGGTGCTCCTGGAACGGCTCACGAAGGAGTACAAAGAGGCCGCTCAGGTGCGGGTGCTCGCCAACGCGGGCCCCCGCGGCCTGTCCGCGGGCCGCAACACCGGTATCGCCTGCTCCTACGGCGAGGTGATCGCCTTCCTCGACGACGACGCCGTGGCCGAACGGGACTGGCTGCGCCGCTTCGCCGAGGGGTACGCCGACCCGAAGGTGATGGCGGTCGGCGGCCGGACCATGCCCGTCTGGGCCTCCGGCCGCCGCCCGCACTGGTTCCCGGAGGAGTTCGACTGGGTGGTCGGCTGCACCTACCGGGGGCTGCCGGCGGGCCGGGTCCGGGTCCGGAACGTCCTCGGCGGAAACGCTTCTTTCCGGCGTACCGCCTTCGACGCGGCGGGCGGCTTCGCCACCGGCATCGGACGCGACGGCGACAAGCGCCCGCTGGGCTGCGAGGAGACCGAGCTGTGCATCCGGCTCAGCCGGGCCCGCCCGGACGCCGTGCTGCTCATCGACGACCGCGCGGTGATCCACCACCGGGTGCCGCGGGCCCGTGAGCACTTCGGCTACTTCCGCACCCGCGCCTACGCCGAGGGTCTCTCCAAGGCCCTGGTCGCCCGGAGTGTGGGTGCCGGCAAGGGACTCGAGTCCGAACGCCGGTACACCACACGTGTGCTGCCCGCGGGGGTCGCTCGTGGCCTGCGGGACGCACTGCTGGCCCGGCCGGGGGGCGCCGGCCGGGCCGGGGCGATCGTCACCGGGGTACTGACGGCGGCGGGCGGCTACGTGGTGGGAAGCGTGCGGGCCCGGCGCGGCGGGGCGACCTTCACCGTCGCCGCGATCGAGGGGGACCTCATGGCCGGAGCGGAAGGGGGACGTCATGACTGAGGCGCCGGTGCCGATCCTCATGTACCACTCGGTCGCGACCGCGCCGAACGAGGCCACCCGCGCGCTGTCGGTGGCCCCGGAGGCGTTCGCCGAGCAGATGGCGCTCATCGGCGACCTGGGCCTGACCCCCGTCAGCACGGCCGACCTGGCCGGAGGCTGGCGATCCGGCGGCCCGCTCCCCGACCGGCCCGTCCTGATCACCTTCGACGACGGCTACGAGGGCGTGCACCGGCACGCGCTGCCCGTCCTCGCCAAGCACGGTTTCGCGTCCACCCTGTTCGTCTCGACGGGCTGGATCAGGGGCGCGTACGACACCGGAGGCGGCCTGGACGCCATGCTCGACTGGGACCAGGTGCGCGAACTCGCCGACGCCGGCTGCGAGATCGGCGGGCACAGCCACACCCATCCGCAGCTCGACCAGCTGGCCGACGACCGGCTGCGCGAGGAGCTGGTGCGGTGCCGGGAGATCGTCACCGAGCAACTGGGCACCGATCCGGCCTCGTTCGCCTACCCGTACGGCTACTCCAGCCGCCGGGTCCGGCAGGCCGTGCGGGACACCGGGTACGCCCAGGCGCTCGCCGTCGAGAACGGCCTCGCCCGTCGCCGCCAGGGTCCGTACGCGCTGCACCGCATCACCGTACGCCGCAGCACGGACGCCACGGAGTTCGCACAGCTGCTCGAAGGCCGTGCGATCGCCCGCAACTTCGCCAGGGACCGTGCCCTCACCAAGGGGTACGCCGTTCTCCGCAGAGCCCGCCAGGTCCGCCGGAAGGCCATCCGTTCCCGTGTCTGACACGACGACCACCACAACCGAGGCCACGACCCACGACACCGCGGCGCCCGAGCAGTCGGGGCGCCGCCTTCGGCTGCCCGGCAGAGGCAGCTCGTCCGGCGGCAGCCCGCTCTTCCGGAACGCCTACGCGCTCATGCTCAACACCGGCATCTCCGCCGTGCTGGGCCTGGGCTTCTGGCTGGCGGCGGCCCGCTACTACTCCGAGTCGGCGGTCGGCCAGGGCTCCGCCGCGATCGCCGCCATGAAGTTCCTCGCCGGGCTGACCGCGGTCACCCTGACCGGCGCGCTGGCCCGCTTCATCCCGGTGGCCGGACGCCGTACCGGACAGCTCATCTTCCGTACCTACGCGGGCAGTTCGCTGATCGTGGCGATGGCGGCCGGCGTCTTCCTCATGACGCTCGGGGTGTGGGGGCCGTCGTACCGCTTCCTGCACGGGCCGGTCAACGGGCTCGGGTTCGTCGTGGCGGTGATCGCCTGGAACGTGCTCACGCTCCAGGACGGCGTGCTGACCGGACTGCGCAACGCGCCCTGGGTGCCGGTGGGCAACACCGTGTTCTCGGCGGTCAAACTGGGCCTGCTGGTCGCCTTCTCGGTGGCGATCCCGCTGACCGGCGTCTTCGTCTCCTGGGTCGCCGCCATCGCCACCTCGGTCGTACCACTGGGCTGGCTGGTGTTCCGGCGCCTGGTGCCCCGGCACATCAAGGCGACCGAGAAACACGCCAAGCCGCCCACCCTGAAGGAGATCGGCAGGTTCCTGGCCGGCGACTACACCGGTTCGCTGTTCTCCCTCGCCGTGGTCTACCTGATCCCGGTGATCATCGCTTCGCAGGTCAGCTCCGAGGACAACGCGTACTTCTACATCACCACCACCATCGGCGGTACCACCAACCTGCTCGCCATCAACATGGGCGCCTCGCTGACCGTCGAGGGCTCGCACGACCCGGCCCGGCTGGCCGGCAACACCCGGGCCGCGCTGAAGCGGATGGCCCGGATCATGATCCCCATCTGCGCGCTGCTGTTCTTCGGGGCGCCCTGGATCCTCGGCGTGTTCGGCGCGGGCTATGCGGACGCCGCGACCCCGCTGCTGCGCTGGTTCGCGGTCGGCGCGCTGCTCAGGGTCGTGATGGAGACGTACTTCGCGGTGCTGCGCGCCCAGAGCCGCACGGCCGGACTGGCCTGGCTGCAGGGCCTGCTGTGTGTGCTGGTGCTCGGCCTGACCCTGCTGCTCCTGCCCCGGATGGGGCTGACCGGCGCGGGCGTGGCCGAGATCTCCAGCCTCGCGGTGATCGTGACGATCGCGGCGCCCAAGCTGTGGCGGACGCTCCGGGCGGCCCCGGCCGACGTCCCGGAGGACGCGGCACCGGACGGGGACCTCGCCGACCTGGGGGCCCGCGAGGCCCCGGCCACCACTACGGCACCGCGCAGGCGGGGCCCGGCCTGGGCGCTGGACACCGACACGCTCGCCCTCGGCATCCATGTGGACTTCGACCACGTGGAGCGGCGGCCGGACGTCCGCCCGGGGCCCGGAACCCCGCCCACGGGCACGCCCGTCGTCCTCCCGGACGACCGGCCCACCCGGGCGCTGCGGCCACCGCGGAACCTGGGGCTGCCGGTGGAGGCGAGGGAGCCGGGCGCGGAGGCCTCGCTCGGGCCGGCCGAGGCCTCACTGCTGAAGGAGGCGGAGGTCGACGCCCCGTTCGGGGAGGCGGTCGTACCGGAGGAAGAACCGGTGCCGGCCGAGCCTGCGGAGGAACCGGCGGCAAAGCCCGCGCTGTCGCTGCGGGCGCGGCTGGTCCCGACCCGCCAGGGAGTCGTCCTCGGCTGTCTCCTGATCGCCGCCCTCCTGCTCTACTGGGTGCCGGCCGCCCGGCTCGACGACGCCGACCTGGACCGGATGGGCGGGCTCGGGCTGATCTCGGTGCTGCCGCTGCCGACGCTGGTCGGGGCGGCGCTGCTGATCACGGTGTTCGCCGCGCTGCTCTGGCTGGGCCGGGAGCACAAGGCGCTGTTGCTGGTCACGCTGCTGGCGACGGTCGTGTCACTGCACGCCCTGCCCGCCGTGATCGAGACGGAACCGCGCTTCCCGACCGCCTGGCAGCACCTCGGGTTCATCGACTACATCGACCGCACCGGGTCGGCCGTACCCGACCTGGACGCCCGCTGGAGCTGGCCGGGCTTCTTCGCGGCGGCTGCCTTCATCGGCCGGGCGTGCGGGGTCACGGACTTCACCGAGGTCATCCGCTGGTGGCCGACGTTCGTCCAACTCGCCTATCTGGCTCCGATGTTCCTGCTCGTACGATCGCTGCGGGCGAGCTGGCGGGCGAAGTGGACCGGCATCTGGATCTTCGTGCTGTGCGGCTGGGTCGGCCAGGACTACTTCTCCCCGCAGGGCTTCACGTACCTCCTCTACCTGATGTTCGTGGCGATCCTGCTCGTCTGGTTCCGCGCCCCGCACGTCATATGGACGAAGTTCCGGCCGGGCGAGGCCGAGGTCGAGCCGACGGACCGGCGCCAACAGGCCGTGCTGCTCGTGGTGCTGGTCGGCCTGTACGCGGCGACCGTCCCGGCGCACCAGCTCACCCCGTTCGTGATGCTGGGTGTGCTGGCGGCCCTGGTCCTGATCGGCAGGTCCGAACTGCGGGGCCTGCCCATCCTGTTCGGGGTGGTCGCGGCGGTCTGGCTGGGCTTCATGGCCGAGCCGTACTGGTCCGGGCACTTCAACGACCTGTTCGGCGGGGTCGGCGGGGTCGGCAGCAATGTCTCGACCTCGGTCTCCGGCCGTATCCAGGGCGGCAGTTCGACCCACAAGCTGGTCCTGTACGTCCGGGTCCTGCTGGCCGGCAGCATGATGGCCTTCGCCGTCTGGGGCTGGTGGCGCCGCCGCTTCCACAGGTACCGCGAGCGGTCCCTGCTGGTCCTGACCTTCGTCCCGTTCCTGGGCTTCGGCATGCAGTCGTACGGCGGCGAGATGGCGCTGCGGGTCTTCATGTTCGCCCTGCCGGGCGCGGCCCTGCTGGCGGCTCTCGCCCTGTTCCCGCGCACCGGCGCCACGGCGAAGGAGCGGGAGAAGGACAAGGTCAGCCTGGCGCCGGTGGCCGCGCTCATGGCCGGGTTGCTGCTCATGGGCGGCTTCCTGGTGGCGCGTTGGGGCAACGAGTCCTTCGAGCGGGTCCGGCCCGGCGAGGTCGCCGCCATGGACTACGTCTACGCCCATGACAAGCCGACGGCACGGCTGCTGTGGCTGAGCAACGACACCGTCAACGACGTGACCCCGGCGATTCCGTGGGGCGCGAAGGACATGGAGCGGGTCGACTACGTGCCGACGCTGGCGCCGACCGACCCGGTGCTGGTGTCGAGCCTGGTCAAGGCGCTCAAGGACGCCGGCCCGAACTCGTATCTGATGATCAACAGGAGTCAGGTCGTCTATCTCCAGATGGACGCCGGTTACTCGGCGACCTGGGAGAGCCGGCTGATCCAGAACCTGGACGACCGGCAGGATCTGACGAAGGTCCTGGTCAACGACGACGTGACCATGTACAGGCTGCGGACGCAGCCCGCGGGCGCGGTGGAGAGTCCGGATCCGGGGCCGATCGGGCCGCGGATCACCTGGACGCCGTGGTCGGTGGTCGGCGGTCTCGCCGCCGCGGCCCTGATCCTGCTGCTGACGGCACGCGAGGTGGTCCGGGTCGCGGTCCGGCCGGGGGTACGTCAACTGCGGTGGCTGCAGGGCAGCTTCTGGTTCTCGCTGCCCCTGCTCGCGGTGCTGCTGGCGTCGCTGGCGCAGCGGTTCCTGACGCTCAAGTAGGCGGGTCGAAGTGGCTCACCAGGCTCACCTGGTGAGCCACTTCACCTCGTACCCCTTCAGGTCGAACCGCTTCCCGTCCACCTGCGCGCTGATCGTCCGGCCGAGGGTGTTGACGACGAGCACGGTCCTGTCGCTGGCGAGGACACGCACGTTGGGCGCGTCGTCCTCGGCGACGGAGACGGTCTCGTACCGGGTCCCCGGCGGGAACGCCTTCCCGAACCTCGACACCAGGCCGTACATGGGGAGTCGCCGTCCCCCGTCGGCGCTGTCGGTCGTGGTCCACAGACAGCCGGCGCAGTCGCCGCCCTTCTCGTCCTCCGGGTTCCAGTAGAAGCCGGAGTCGGCGCCGCCCCTGACCATGGCGATCATGCCGGCGGCCTGGACGGCGACCCGGTGCGGTTCGGTCCAGCCGTCGCGTTCGTCGCTGCCGTCGGCGGGCTCGACGTAGTACTCGGCCCACCACAGCGGCAGGTCATGGGTCTGCTTCCGCACCCACTCGCTCACGTACGTCAGCTTGTCCGTGGCCGCGAACTCGTTCGGCAGCAGGTCGTCGTCGTTGGTGTAGCTGGACCCGTCGACGACCACGAAGTCCGCGCCCGCCTTGTGGGTGTTCCAGTAGTCGAAGGCGTCGATGACCCGCTGGTCCATCACGCCCCAGGCGCCCTTGAGGGTAGGTGAGGCGTTCTCGGTCTGGCGCGGGTCGAAGCTGTCCATGACGAGATACGGCCCGCCGACCATGATGTCCTTGTTCACGGCCTTCAACGCCTTGTAGACGAGGTTGTAGAGCCGGGTGTAGCCCTCGTAGTCCCAACGGGCCTCGTCGTTGTTCCAGAAGCCCTTGAACTCGTTCCAGACGAGGAAGTGCCGTACGTCCGGATAGCGCCTGGCGACGGTCGCGGCGAGGTTCGCGTAGTCCTGGTAGTGGTCGGGGGTGGGGGCGGTCTCCAGGGCGGCCTGGCTCCAGTCGGTGTTGTTCACACCGGCCTTGCCGCCCTTCATCCAGTCCGGCGAGCAGCACAGGGTGATCACCGGGGTGCCGCCCGACCTGCGCATGAAGTCGACCCGGCGGTCCAGGGCACCGAAGTCGTAACGGCCCTTCACCGGCTCGGGGTTGTCGGCGCCCCAGCCCATGACGGCCTGGTCCTGGGGCAGCCCGCCGTCCTCGGAAAGCAGGTTCTCGACCCGGTCGGTGGCGGCCGCACTGCCCTCGTCGGCGCTGTACTGGGTGTGGGTGAAGCCCCAGCCCACGTATGGCTTCGTCGTCTCCGGCGGGGTGGCCGGCGTGCCGTGCACCTTGTCGCCGTCGCGGGTCGTGCCCGCGGTGCCGCCGCCCCCGGGCAGCGTGTTGATCAGTGTCACGATCAGGGCGAGAGCGGCCACGCCCACACCGAGCAGGGCGGTGAGCCGCCACCGCCGAGCCCCCGAATTCCACTCATGACGTCCCATCAAGGACAACAGTAATGGCGGAAATCGCCCCGGGGGCAGGTATCGGGGATCGACAGCTGTGTAACAGGGCCAGGGGGGCACTCCGGATACTCCGGAAGCTCGGCGCACACCCGACACTCTGCGCCCACTTCGGAAAACGGGTGCGCGGCGGGCCCCGGTGTCGGATCATGGCGGCATGTCTGCCAAGCCGCACGAGTCGCTGCCGATCCGGCTCAACGTCGACGACTCCGACTCACCGTCCGACGTCGTCGACGCGCTGTTCCTCGGCCGCTTCGCGACGGGCGAGCAGCCGTACTCGCACGCGGCCAACATCGACCGGGTGCGCACCGGGGCGACCCTGCTGCCGAAGGAGGCGCGGGTGCTGCGGGTGGCCCGCGACGACGACCGCAGCGCGACGCTGGCGGAGGGCGACGGCTGGACGCTGCTGGTCTCCCGCTGGAACCGGGGCGCGGACGTCACCGTCACCGCGACCACCGCCGAACTGGCCGCGAAGGTGCTGAACGAGACGACGGACGGCGCGGCGGACGAGCCGGAGCCCCAGCCGGACAACGTGACCATGGGGTTCTGGTACGTCTCCCCCAGGCGCGGCCCGCACCGCACCACCCGGCAGATCTCCGCCGGCACCTGGGACGAGGTCCGCGCCAACTACACGGCACCGGTGGCGGACGCGATGGACCGTCTGATGAAGACGACACCCGAGGACATCGCCGGCCGTCTCCTGCTGCTGCACGGGCCGCCGGGCACCGGCAAGACCTCCGCCCTGCGCACGCTGGCCCGTTCCTGGCGGGACTGGTGCCAGGTGGACTGCGTCCTCGACCCCGAACGGCTCTTCTCCGACGTCGGCTATCTGATGGACATCGCGATCGGCGAGGAGGACGGCGCCGGCAAGGGCCGCTGGCGGCTGCTCCTGCTCGAGGACTGCGACGAGCTGATCCGCGGCGAGGCCAAGCACACGGCGGGCCAGGCCCTGTCGAGGCTGCTGAACCTCACCGACGGTCTGCTCGGCCAGGGCCGGAACGTCCTGGTGGGCGTCACCACCAACGAGGACCTGGAGCGCCTGCACCCCGCCGTGGTCCGCCCCGGCCGCTGCCTCGCCCGTATCGAGGTGGGCCAGCTGACCCGCCCCGAGGCGGTGAACTGGCTCGGCGCGGAAGAGGGCGTGGGCCGCGAGGGAGCGACCCTGGCGGAGCTGTACGCACTGCGCCGGGGCACGGCGCCGACCTCGGTACCGGGCGCACGGGAGGACGCGGACGCGGGGCTGTACCTGTAGTGCTTTGATGGGGGTATGCCCCTGTTCGTCGGGACCTCGGGCTGGCAGTACAAGGACTGGCGGAACGTCCTGTACCCGGCCGACGTGCCCATGCGCCGGTGGCTGGAGGAGTACGCGGCGCACTTCGCGACCGTCGAGCTGAACAACGCGTTCTACCGTCTGCCGAGCCGCGAGAACTTCGCGTCCTGGCGGGACCGGGTCCCCGCGGACTTCGTGATCGCGGTCAAGGCGAGCCGCTATCTCACGCACATCAGACGCCTGAAGGATCCCGCCGAGCCGGTCGACCGCCTGATGACCCACGCGGCGGGCCTCGGCGACCGGCTGGGTCCGGTCCTCCTCCAGCTCCCGCCGACCCTCAAGACCGACCCGGCCCTGCTGGACGCCTGCCTGGCGTGCTTCCCGCGCGGTACGAGGGTGGCGGTGGAACCCCGCCATGACTCCTGGTGGACGCGGGAGACCCGCGAGGTCCTGGAGCGCCGGGGCGCGGCCCTGTGCTGGTCCGACATCCAGGCCCGCCCCATGGCCCCCCTGTGGCGCACCACCGACTGGGCCTACGTCCGCTTCCACGAGGGCCGGGCCGCTCCCTGGCCCCGCTACGGCCGCCGTTCCCTGGAAACCTGGGCCGACCGCATCGCCACGGCGTATCCCAAGAAGGCCGACATCTACACGTACTTCAACAACGACCCGGGCGGAGCGGCGGTCAGGGACGCGGCGGCGTTCGCGAGGGTCGCGGAGCGGGCGGGACTCCCGGTGACACGAACACCACAGCCGACTACCAGCGGTTGACCACCTTCCCCGCCGCTTCTTTCTCCCTCGCCGCCCTGCTCAGTCGAGGCCCGAGACCCCCTACCCCCCATAAGCCGCCCGCAGGGCGTCCCGCACCGCGGCCAGCGCCTCCTTCTCCCCCAGCCCCAGCCGGCGCACCCGCTCCGCGTACGCCTGTGCGGCCGACGACGCCTCGCGCTCGGCGGCCGACCCGGCGGCGGCGACGAACGTTCCGTTGCGCCCCCGCGTCTCGATCACCCCGTCCGTCTCCAGCGCCCGATACGCCTTGGCCACCGTGTTCACGGCCAGCCCCAGCGACTCGGCCAGCCCCCGCACCGTCGGCAGCCGGTACCCCACCGGCAGCACCCCGCCCCGCGCCTGCTCGGAAATCTGCGCCCTCACCTGCTCGTACGGCGGCGCGCTGTCATCAATGTGGATCTTCAGAGTCACGGCCCGATTCTCCCGTATCCGCCGGAAAATGAGAGGCATCCCGCACTCGCCCCCGCATAGCGTGCGCCCCATGACAGTGATCGTGCGCGATCTGCGCCCCGACGCCCGGTCGGATGCCGAAGGCTTCGCCCTGGTCCGGCAGCTGGCCCTCCCCTACATGCTGTTCACCCCGGAGTCCCTGGTCCACGACCTGACGCACACCCACCCCGACGCCCGCTTCCGCCAGCTGATCGCGGAGGAGGACGGTGAGATCATCGGCACGGCCCAGGTCGGCCTCGCCCACGAGAGCCCCGAGCCGGGCCAGGGCTTCGCCAACGTGTACGTACATCCGGAGCGCACCGGCCGGGGCGCCGGCACCCTCCTCGTCCGTACGGCGGAGTCGCACCTGTCGGACGCCGGCGCGACCACGTCGTACGCCTGGGTGCTGGACGCCCCGTCCCACCGGGCCTTCGCCGAGCACCGCGGTTACACGGCGAGCCGCTCCGCCCACTTCCTCCGCCTCGACCTCGCGCACGGCACACTCCCCCCGCTCCGGACCCCGCCCCCGGGCGTCGAGCTCCGTACGGCCGCCGACTTCGCCGACGACCCGCGCCCGCTCTTCGCCCTCGACGCGGAGACGACACTGGACGAACCCAGCGACATCGACACCGAGTTCGCCGACTACGAGGCCTGGCTGGACGGGACCTGGCGGCATCCGCTGTTCAGCCACCAGCTGACCTCGGTCGTCCTGGTGGACGGCCGCCCGGCGGCGTTCAGCGCGGCGCGCACCGACGGCGGCACCCGCTATGGCACCGTCATGACCGGCACGGCCCGTGCCTTCCGCGGCCGGGGCCTGGCCAAGCTCGCCAAGAACGACTCCCTGCACCGCGCCCGCGCCGCCGGCTGCACGGAGGCGTTCACAGGCAACGACAGCGGCAACGGCCCGATGCTGGCGATCAACAAGTGGTTCGGGTACGACATCTGCGCGACGGAGGTCAGATATGTCCGCGAACTCGGCTGAGCCGACGGCCACGGTGGACGTCGTCCTGGTCAAGGCGGGCCGCACGAAGATCCGTTACCCCGCCGAGCTGTTGCACGACGACGGCACCCGGATCGCCGTACGCGCGCCGTGGACCGGTGACGTGGCCCGCGACTTCGGCTTCGTCCGCTTCGAACAGGGCGATGTCTTCACCGAGTTCTACTGGCGCGACCGCTGGTACGCGGTCAAGGAGGTCCGCGCCGCCGACGGCACGCTGAAGGGCTGGTACTGCGACGTCACCCGTCCGGCGACGCTCACCGGCGGCGAGCTGGTCGTCGAGGACCTCGACCTGGACCTGTGGCGGTCCGCCGACGGCACGGACGTCCGCCGGCTGGACGAGGACGAGTTCGCCGAGAGCGGGCTGGCGGCGCGGGACCCGGAGGCCGCCGCGGCCGCCGTCGCCGCGCTCGACACGCTGGAGACGCTGGCCCGCGAGCCGGACTTCACCGCCCTGCTGTCCTGAGGCGTCCCCTCGCATGTCCTGAGGCACCCCCTCACACCGTCGCCACCACCGCGTACCGCTCGTCGTCCACCTCCTTGCCCCACAGCACCGCCCGCGCCGACAGCCGCTCCACCCGCACGTCCGCGGCGAGCGGCGCCAGGAGGCCGGTGAGCCGGTCGGCGGGTATGCCGACCGGGGTCACGGTCCCCCACACCCCCTCCACCAGCACGAACCGCCCACCGGGGCGCAGGAGGCCGCGCCAGTGCCGCAGCACACGTGCGGGGTCGGGCAGCGCCCACAGCACATGCCGTACGAGCACGGTGTCGAAGAGCCGCTCACCCACCGGCGGTGCCGCCGCGTCGCCGAGGAGGAACACCGCGTCACGGCCGGCGAGCTTGGCGCGGGCCCGCTCCACCATCGCCGGGGAGCTGTCGACCCCGGTGACGTGATGGCCCTGCTCGGCGGCGAGGAGGGCCAGGCTGCCGGTGCCGCAGCCGAGGTCGAGGAGGTCGGCGGGGCGTCCGGGCAGCCACGTCCGGAGCCGCTCCGCCCAGGCCGCGCGCACCTCGGGCGAGCCCAGCCCATGATCCGGCTCGGCGTCGAAGGTGGCGGCCTGCGCATCCCAGTCGACACTCACCGCAACAGTCCGGTCACTCTCGTTCGTCATGCCCCCAGCGTGACACCTGCCACTGACACTCGGTCCGTGTGACAGCGACCACTGACAGACCCCGCACCGATGAGGAACTCTCGCCCAAAGGGTCTACCTCCGTGACACCACGGATCTCGGTAGGCACTGAAGGAGGCAGCCATGCGCCGCACAACCGTGCAGAAGCCCCTGAAGAGGACGGACAGCCGCCGGATCCGCGAGGAGGCCGACGAGCGCCCCGCCGGACGCCCTGAGGTGCGCAAGGACATCGCACGCACCTGGTGGCCGGACGGCTGACCGCGCCGGTCCCCCCGCGCGTTCTTCAGCCCAGCCGCTTGCGGTAGTGGACGCGGTCGTACGGCCCGTCCACGCGCCGCCCGACGACCTCGTAGCCGTACTTCGGGTAGAGCTCCTGGTTCTCCCACATCAGCGCGTTCGTATAGAGCCTGGCCTCGGGCAGGCCGAGCGCACGCGCGCGTGCGTCCACGAACTCCAGCAGCCGCCGTCCCACCCCCTGCCCGCGCGCGTCGGGGCGGACGGCGATGCTGTCGAGGAACAGATGGTCGTCGTGGGCCTCGATGACGACGAGCCCGATCACCGGCTCCCCGGCGACGAACACCCTGCCCGCGGCCACATTCGCCGTGTGGTCCGCCTCCATGGGCTGCGGCACCACCCCTATGCGCGCGATGTAGTGGTGGTACGCCATGTCCGTCACGGCCTTCACGGCCGGTACGTCGGCGGCCCGGGCGGGCCGGATCTCGTCGTTCGCCATGGCGGGAACGCTAGCTTCCTCAGCTCAGCCTGAGCACTCCCTTAAGGCGACCATAAGGATCTCCCTCGCCCCCTCCCAGCAGGCGATTTCACGGTTTCTTGGGGCTAGCTTTCTGATCGCCCCCACGGGATCCGGCCGGGCGGGACCGAGCCCGCCCCGAGGACCGTTCTGAGGAGTTTCCCGTATGACTCCGGGGCCTGACCGGCGGCTCAGGCCGGACAGGCCCCGGCGGCGTTCAGTTGGGCAGCGCCGCTCAGCTGAACGCCGACGCACAGCTGGTGGCGGTGGCGTGTGCCGGGTCGAGCGCGTTGGCCACCTCGTGGAAGGCGATCCGGTCGAAGAGCCCGATCGCCACGTGCTCGGAGAGGTCGAGCGAGCAGAGGTCCTGGAGCAGGACGTTGTGGACGTCGGAGCCGCTCAGGTACTGGCTCCGCCAGGGGGTGGCCACCTCGTCGTACTTGGTGGCGATGACCGTGTAGTGCACGCCGGGGACGGTGTCGCCGCCCGCGTTGAGCTTGGTGAGGAAGGCGGAGTCGGGGATCTGGTCGGCGAGGCCGGGGGTACTGGCCTTGATCAGGTCCGCGGCGCCGGGGAAGTACGGCAGCAGGTTGGTGAGGCCGCTGATGGTGGCGCCGTGGTTGTCGGGGGCGAGGCCGACGAGGGCGTTCACCTTGGCGGAGCCGCCGAGGAACTTCAGGTAGTAGCGGGGCATCATGCCGCCCTGGGAGTGGCCCACGAGGTCGGCCTTGGCGGCGCCGGTCGCGCTCAGCACCTTGTCGACGTAGGCGGAGAGTTGCTCTGCCGACTTGTCGATGGGGCCGAGGCCGTAGAAGAGCGGGACGCCGGACAGCTGGCCGTAGTCGAGGGAGAAGACGCAGTAGCCGCGGTCCTCCAGGTACGGGGCGAGGGAGAGCCAGTTGTCGACGGAGTTGCCCAGTGTGCCGTGGACCAGGATCACGGGGCGGGGGTGGGCGGCGGAGGGGCGGCAGGAGTAGTCGTTCCAGCCGGTGCTGGGGGCGCTCGACGCGTGGGCGGTGGCGGCGGGGACGGTGGCGACGGCGGCGGCGAAGAGCAGTGCGGTCAGGGGTCTGAGCACTCGTTTCCAGGGCAGCATCGTGTGATCTCCTTGCGGCTCAAGGGAGTTGCGACGGCCTTACGCCCTGTGATCCGGATCACGAGGATGCTGTTCACTCATCAAGTTACGGACGAGTAGTGCAATCGTGAAGTTACGCGTCGGTAAAACTTCCGAGTAACCGGTCGCGCGCCACCCGCCTGACGGGGTGTCACCAGCTGGGCCTGAGGGGACCATAGGGTGCGATACGCCAGATCACTCCACAACACGCACGTCTGCCCCGGCCAAAACGACGGAGGTTCCGGTACGGCGGGTGCCGTACCGGAACCTCCGGGATCGCGGGCTGTGCCCTGCGGTCAGTAGGTGGTGATCTCCTCACCGGCCGCGTTCCAGGCCCGGGTCCACCCCTTGGAGGAGATGGACTCGGACACGGTCACCATTCCGGGGGAATGGTCGATGTGGCCGCCGACCTGGCCCTCGGGAACGGGTGGGAAGGCGACGTCCAGATGGTCACCCTCGGCGAGTTCGTACTCCATACCCGAGGGCTCGAACTGCACGGTGAGCGGTCCCACGAACGCGGAGATGCGGACGCGCACTCCTACCACCCTTCCAGGATGTACTTCACGGGTCGGCGCTCGGGTTCTTCGGGGTCGACTCGCCGACCTTCTTGTAGGCGTCGTACACGACCTGGATCTGATCCTTGGTCCAGCCCGCCTGCTTGAGCTTGGCGATGTGCGAAGCGGCCATCAGGGCGTAGTTCTCGGCCTTGTTGGCCCAGAGCACACCGTTGCCGAGTTCCGGCAGCTTACTGTGGCCATGAGCCTCGGCCACCAGCTTGACCTTGGCGAACTCGTCCGCGACCGCCGCCGCGGCCTTCGCGGAGCGCTCCACGCCCGCTGCCGCGTCGGCGGCCAGGCCCGCGTCGCGGGCGGCGGACACCGCCTCGGTCACACCGGAGCCGGCCAGTGCCGCCGGAGCAGACCTCACACAGGGCGACACAGCCGCGAACCGTCACCCGCCCACCCGCCCCGAGCCGCTGAAGCACTGCGGCAAGGCGGCCGCAGGGGTGATTTCGCCCAACTGCCCCACCAGGCCGGAGAGCCGACAGGACGGCGCCTGCTCGGGACGCCACCTCGCCCTCAAGAATCGCTGATGTGTTCGAATCGAGTGTCGCCTACCTGGGTGGATGAGGTTAGAGTAATCGAACGCGAGTACGATGAATATATCGGGCGTACGGTCGAAAAGGGGTGGAGTGATGGAGGTGCGGCATGGCGGGCTTCGTCCATCTGCACGTCGCGTCCGGTTACTCCGCCCGCTACGGCGCCTCCCACCCCGAGCAGCTCGTCCGGCAGGCGGCGGACCGGGGCATGTCCGCGCTCGCGCTCACCGACCGGGACACGGTCACCGGAGCTGTTCGATTCGCGCAGGCCTGTGCGAAGGAGGGGGTCAGGCCGGTCTTCGGCATCGACCTTGCGGTGGCGGCCCTGGCGCCCCCGCCGCCGGTCCAACGCCGCCGCACCCCGGCGCGCGGCGGCGCGCACGTGGTCGAGCCGCCGTTGCGGTTCGTGCTGCTCGCCCAGGACCGGGCGGGCTGGGCCCGGCTGTGCCGGATCACGTCGGCCGCCCATGTCGGTGCCGTGTCCGGTACCCCGCCGGTGGTGCCGTGGGAGGCGCTGCGCGAGTACGGCGGCCCGGGCCTGACCGTGCTGCTGGGGCCGCTCTCGGAGCCGGTGCGGGCGCTGTCGGTGGGCCGCGAGGACGTGGCCATGAAGCTGCTGGCGCCCTGGCAGGAGGTCTTCGGGAAGGGGGTTCGATTGGAAGCCGTCGCGCAGAAACGTTTCGGCACCGGTCCGGGATCCCTGCGCCTGGCCGCCCGTACTCTCGCGCTGGCCGACCGCACCGGCACCACCGCCGTGCTCTCCAACGCCGTCCGCTACGCCGACCCCGACCAGCACCGCCTCGCCGACGTCCTGGACGCCGCCCGCCTGCTGCGGCCGATCGACCGGCGCCGGCTGGACAGCGGAGAGCGCTGGCTCAAGGACGAGCGAGGAATGGAGACCGTCGCCCGCATGATCGTCGAATGCGCCGGAGGAGACATCCGTCGGGCTCGCAGGCTGATGGCGGACACCGCCGCCACCGCGGACACGTGCACCGTCGACCCGGTGGCGGACCTCGGGCTCGGCACCCCGCACCTCCCCGAACCGGCGCTCTTCGGCGCCGAGCCCAAAGCCGGCGGCGCGGCCCGGCTGCTCCGTCTGCGCAGCGAGGCCGGCCTGGTCCGGCGCGGCCTCGACCGCGACCGGGCGGCGCTCGCCCGGCTCGACGAGGAGCTCGCCGTCATCTCCCACTGGAACTACGACGCGTACTTCCTCGCCGTCGGACAGGTCGTCGCCGACATCCGGGCCAAGGGCATCCGGGTCGCGGCCCGCGGCTCCGGCGCCGGCTCCCTGGTCTGCCACGCCCTGGACATCGCCACCGCCAACCCGCTCGACCACCACCTGCTGTTCGAACGCTTCCTGAGCAGGCGCCGGGCGTCCCTGCCCGACATCGACATCGACGTGGAATCCGCCCGCCGACTGGAGTGCTACGACACGATCTTCGAACGCTTCGGCAAGGAGCGGGTGGCGGTCACCGCCATGCCCGAGACCTACCGCGCACGCAGGGCACTCAGGGACACCGGCCTCGCCCTCGGCATCGCGCCCGCCGACATCGACCGGATCGCCAAGAGCTTCCCGCACCTGCGCGCCTCCGACATCACCGGCGCCCTCGCCGAACTGCCCGAGCTACGACAGCTGGCCACCGAGGCACACCGGTACGGCCCCCTGTGGGAACTGGCCGAAGGCCTCGACTCCCTGGTCCACGGCATGGCCATGCACCCCTGCGGTGTGGTCATCAGTGACGCCACCCTCCTGGACCGGCTGCCGGTGCAGCCCACGCCACAGGGCGACTACCCCATGGCCATGGCAGCGAAGGAGGAGATCGAGGCGCTGGGCAACATCAAGCTCGACGTCCTGGGCGTGCGGATGCAGTCCGCGATGGCCCACGCCGTCACCGAGATCGAACGCACCACCGGCAGCAGAATTGATCTGGACGACCCCGAACAGGTGCCGCTCGACGACGTCTTCGCGTTCAAGCTCATCCAGGCCAGCCAGACCCTGGGCCTGTTCCAGCTGGAGTCCCCCGGCCAGCAGGACCTGCTCTCCCGGCTCCAGCCACGCGACGTCCAGGACGTCATCGCCGACATCAGCCTCTTCCGCCCCGGCCCGGTCGCCGGTGGCATGCCCGAGCGGTACATCGCCGCCCGCCACGGGGGCGCACCCTCCTACGCGCACCCGGACCTGGAACCGGTCCTCACCGACACCTACGGCGTGACCATCTGGCACGAGCAGATCATCGAGACGCTCTCGGTGCTGACCGGCTGCGACCGGGCCTTCGCGGAGATCACCCGGCGGGCGCTCGGCGACAAGGAGCAACTGCCCAGGATCAGGGACTGGTTCCACGAGCGGACCCGCGCGCGCGGCTACAGCGCGGCCGTCCGGGAGGAGGTGTGGAAGACCGTCGAGGCCTTCGGGGCGTACGGCTTCTGCCGCGCCCACGCGGTCGCCTTCGCCGTACCCGCCCTGCAGAGCGCCTGGCTCAAGGCGCATCACCCGGCGTTCCTGCTGGCCGGCCTGCTCGAACACGACCCCGGAATGTGGCCCAAGCGCGTCCTGGTCTCCGACGCCCGCCGCCGCGGGGTCCCCGTCCTGCCCGTCGACGTCAACCGCTCCCAGGTGAAACACACCGTGGAGAAGACCGACGGAGACCGGTGGGGCGTACGCCTCGCCCTCTCCGCGGTGCATGGCATCAGCGAGGACGAGTGTGCCCGGATCGAGGAGGGGCAGCCGTACGGATCGCTGTCGGACTTCTGGCAGCGGGCACACCCCAGCAGACCCGTCGCCGAACGCCTCGCCGAGATCGGCGCCCTGAACGGTCTCCACGACGGCCGCCTCACGCGCCGTGATCTGCTGCTCCAGATCGCCGAACTCCACCGCCAGTCCCGCACCCGGACCGCTGGTGCGGGCCAACTGTCCATCACCGCAGACGCCGTCGGCGGGGCGGAGCCGAGCGGGCTGCCGGAGATGACCGGACGCGAGGCCCTGAGCGCCGAGCTGAGCACCCTCGGCATCGACATCTCCAAGCACCTGATGGAGCACCACCACCGGCTGCTGCGCGAGATCGGCGCGACCGACGCGGCCCACCTGGCCGGCCTGCGCGCCGGTCAGCAGGTGCTGGTCGCGGGTGTGCGGGCCTCGACGCAGACCCCGCCGATCGCGAGCGGCAAGCGGATCATCTTCGTCACCCTGGAGGACGGCTCCGGCCTGGTCGACCTGGCCTTCTTCGAGGACTCCCACCCGGCCTGCGCACACACCGTCTTCCACAGCGGACTGCTCCTCGTCCGCGGCACGGTCCAGGTGCGCGGCACCCGCCGTACCGTCGTCGGCACCATGGCCTGGGACCTGGACGAGATCGCCGCCGCCCGCCGCGACAACGGCCCCGAGGCCGCCCTCGCCCTCCTCGGCGCCAGCCGCCCCCACCCGACCCCCGCCCAGCCGCACCGCACCCTGACCGACGGCACCGCCGGCGCACGCCTCCACCCCTACGCCGACCTCCAGCCCGCCGGCACCCGCTCCGCCGACCTCAAGAAGTTCGGCCACCGCAGCCCCGGGAGCGCGGGATGAGCGCACGTCAGCGGCACATCGCCCACCTTCACCTGCACGCCGTACTGAGTGAGGCCCAGTACGACGACGTAATCGAACTGATGTCTGGTATCACGCCTCATGTGCAGGCCGTACCGCCCAACGCCGTTCAGCTGGACCTGACATCGGCGCTCCGGTACTTCGACCTGTCTTCCTACGATGTGGTCCAGCTGGCGAAGATGAGGCTGAAGGCCCTCTACGGCATCGACAGCAGCGCAGGCCTCGCGAGCAACAGGATGTTGGCGGCCATGGCTGCCGACGCGTCCGCACCCGGCGAGACCACCTGGGTGCCCGCCGAGAGGGCCGCCGAGTGGCTGTACCCACGGCCGGTCACCGCGTTGCCGGGAATCGGCCGTGCCACGGCGACCATCCTCACCCAGTACGGCCTGCACGCCATCGGTCAGATCACCGACCTGCCTTTGGCCACCCTGCAACGGCTCCTCGGAGCCGCCTCGGCCCGGCTGCTGGCCGAGCGCGCCCGCGGCCGGGACCCTCGCCCGGTCACCCCTTCGGCGCCGGCAGAACACCTGCTCGCCGGCCTCGTACTGGAGCGGGACTGCCTCGACCCGGCACAACATCATCGGGCAGTCCTGGGACTTGCCGACCAGATCGGCCAACGCCTGCGCGGTGAAAGCCAGATCGCGCGGCGGCTCACCCTCACGGTCCGGTACGCCGACCGAAGCTCCACCACGCGCGCACGCGCACTACCGGAACCCACCAACCACTCACCCGCCCTCACCGCCACCGCCCTGGGACTGCTGACCGCCCTCGGCCTGCAGCGCGCAAGAGTCCGCGCCTATGCGATCCGTGCTGACGGTCTGCTGCCGGCCGACAGTGCCTACCGCCAGCTCTCCCTGGATCCTGGCGATGCCCGCGCCCGCGCGGCCGAAGCCGCCGCAGACCGGGCGCGCCAGCGCTTCGGACCGGAAGCCGTCCGCCCAGCCACTATGGCGAACTGACCGCTTGCGCCAATGACCTGCGGTTCTGCCGCAGCCGCCACCCTTCAGGCCGCGTCGCCGCCTACGAGTCCGCCGGATTCCGTCGGCTCCCCGAAATCCACGACCGCTACCGCGACGACCGGCATGTTCAGGAACGCCCGGCCCGCGCCCGCCAGAAGGCGAGGTTGCGGCGGGTGAACCGGGTGAGCAGGTGCTCGGGCCCCAACGCCTCCGCGCAACCGTCAAGGATCTGCTCCAGCTCCGCCACCGCATCCACCGCATAGCCGCCCAGCCCAAGCCAGCAGGCCGCGATGCGGCGGATCGACAGCGTGCCCTCCGCGTCCCTCGGCGCCGTGCCCTCGCTCAGCAGGGATTTCCACAGGCCCACCATGGAGAAGGCCTCGTTGCGGAAATACCGAGAGCCCCGCAGACGGCGCGGTGCGCGGTCTACGGCCGGTGCCGACGGCGGTCCGCGGCCGGGGGCGGGAGGGACTGCTCGGCCCAGACGGTCTTGCCGTCGGGCGTATGGCGGACGCCCCAGTTCTGTGCG
This sequence comes from Streptomyces sp. NPDC048254, assembly GCF_043201895.1. Taxonomy (NCBI): domain Bacteria; kingdom Bacillati; phylum Actinomycetota; class Actinomycetes; order Kitasatosporales; family Streptomycetaceae; genus Streptomyces; species Streptomyces sp. NPDC048254. The sequence continues at coordinate 45,562 of NZ_JBICZJ010000007.1, read as the reverse complement.
AGCTGGGCGACGATGAACAGGCCGCGCCCCCCTTCGTCGACGGTCTTCGCATGGCGCAGCCGTGGCGCGAGGGAGTTGCTGTCGTGGACTTCGCAGGTGAGGGTGCGGTCCTTGATGAGCTGCAACTGGGCGGGCGGGGCGCCGTAGCGGACGGCGTTGGTGACCAGCTCGCTGACGATCATTTCGGTGGTGTAGGCGGTTTCCTCGTCGACGCTCCACCGGACGAGCTGGTGCCGGGCGTGGGCGCGTGCCTTGGCGACGGCCTTGGGATGGTGGTCGAGATGCCAGGTGGCGACCTGGTCGGCGGGGAACGGGTGGGTGCGGGCGAGGAGAAGGATGACGTCGCTGTGGCGGGTGTCGTTCCGCAGCCGGTAGAGCACGTCGTCGCACAGGTCCTGCAAAGGCCGTCCGGAGTGGGCCAGCACCCGTCGCAGGATGTCCGGGGACGGTGAGGTGTCCAGCAGGGCCGCGGTGTAGAAGGCGATGACGCTGCCGTCGGCGACGGGGACCGTGGCGGCGGCGAAGGGCGGGCCCCCGGCGCTGCCCAGGGGAGGTCCGCTCGGCAGGTCCAGGATCTCGGTGGTCCCGTCGGGATGGGCGATGACGGGTGGGGGATGCCCGGCCAGGGCGACGGTGCAGGTCTGGGCGAACGGGTCGTGGACCGTGTACGCACAGCTTCCGGTCAGGGGCACGAGATCGCCGGGCGGCAGCGCCGCGCGTTCCGCGGCGAGGCTGAGGGCGGTGTCGTTGAGGCGGGCGAGGAGTTCGTCGGGCTCCAGGTCGAGGGCGGCCAGGGAGTGCACGGCGGTCCGCATCTGTCCCATCGTGATGGCCGCGTGGATGCCCTGGCCGGCGACTTCCCCGACCACCAGTGCGGTGCGGGCACCGGACAGGGCGAAGGTGTCGAACCCGCCGCCCCCGCCCGTCTCGGAAGGCACGTGCAGGTAGGCGGTCTCGACGGTGCTCCGCGGCGCGGGGTGCGGTGGCAGCAGGTGCCGCTGGACCGTCAGGGCGATGGTGTGTTCGCGGGTGTAGCGGCGGGCGTTGTCGATGCACAGGGCGGTGTGAGCGGCCACTTCGAGGGCGAGGGTGACATCGCCCTTGTCGTAGACGTCCGCCTGGTCGGTGCGGTACAGGCTCAGCAGTCCCAGTACGGTTCCGCGCACGGTCAGGGGTGCCGTGATGAGGAGGCGGGCACCGGAGACGCGGATCGCCTCGGCGCGTGGCGGGTCGGCCGCCAGCCAGGGCGTGTCGGGTGTCAGGGCGACGAGGCGGGGCTTGAGGTCGGTCAGCGTCTGGGCGTAGGGCGTGGGGAACGGCAGCGGGCGTACGTCGCCCACCGGATGCGCCTGGATCTGCTCCTCGCCGCCGCTGTGGCGGAAGGCGGCACGGCGCAGCGGCACCTCCGGTCCCAGCGGGCTCAGGGGAGGTTCCTCGCCGCGTACCACGGCGTCCACCACTTCCACCACGGCGATGTCGGCGAGGTCCGGCACCACCGCCTGCACCAGTTCCTCGCAGGTGGCGACGACGTCGAGGGTCCGTCCCACGTGCTCGCGCACGAAGCCGAGGACCCGCATACGGATGCCCGCCCTCTCGCACTCGGTGACATCGACCATCTCCGTGAGCACGCCCCAGACCCTCCCCTGCGCGTCCTCCAGCCGGGACGCCGAGACGGAGAACAGGTACTCCGGCCCCGGTTCGTCCTTCGGACGCACCCCCACGAGCCGCCCCCGCACCGGCGCGCCGGTCTCCAGTACGCCGCGCAGCATCCCCTCCACCTCACCGGGTGCGGACAGGTCGTACACGTCGGTGATGTGCCGGCCCACGATCTGGCCCTGAGACGCTCCGTGCAGAACCGGTCTGGTGAGGTTGATCCGCAGGATGCGCAGCTCCGTGTCCAGGATCAGCAGGCCGGTGGGCGACTGGTGGAACAGGGCTTCCAGCACTGCGGCACCCTTGCCCGGCGAGACGGCTTCGTTGTGCGGCACGGCGACCCACCTCCCTAGTCCAGCCTGCACCGAGCCCCGATGCACCGCTCCCCCGCCCGTCGGCCCCCCTCGACCCGTTGCCGTGTCGTGAGAACGGCGCAGCAACCCAAGACTGCACGCATGTTCGATTCACACTGCCCGGCTCGGCACGGCATGGAGCTGCCCCGCCCCCGGTCCGGGGGCGGGGCAGCTCGGGGATCAGGCGCGGGTCAGCCGATCTGGGTACCGGTGGCCGACAGCGCCTCCGTCACCGGCTGGAAGAACGTCTCCCCGCCGGAGGTGCAGTCGCCGCTGCCGCCCGAGGTCAGGCCGATCGCGCTGCTGCCCGAGAAGAGCGAGCCGCCACTGTCGCCCGGCTCGGCGCACACGTCGGTCTGGATGAGCCCGCTCACCGTGCCCTCCGAGTAGTTCACGGTGGCGTTGAGACCGGTGACCGTGCCGTCGTGGACCTGGGTGGTGGAGCCGCTGCGGGTCACCTTCATGCCCACGGTCGCCTCGGCCGCGCCCGTGATCTTCTGGGTGGAGCCGTCGTAGAGGTCGACCTCGCTCGGGTGGTCCACCTCGGAGGTGTACTTGACCAGCCCGAAGTCGTTGCCCGGGAAGCTGGACTGGGCGTTCTGGCCGATCACGTTGCCGGAGGAGTCCGACCAGCTGGAGATGGCGTCGGTGCAGTGCCCGGCGGTCAGGAAGTACGGCTCGCCGCCCTTGACCACGTTGAAGCCGAGCGAGCAGCGCCCGCCCGACCCGCTGATCGCGTCACCACCGGCGATGAAGGGCTTGAACTCCCCCTCCGAGTGCCGCAGTTCGGCCTTCTCGCCAAGCCCGTCGACGACCTTGGTGAGCTTGCTCAGCGCGGTCCCGGCGACCGTCTTGTCGGCGGTGACGACGACCTTGTTGGTGACCGGGTCGGTCGCCCACGAGGTGCCGGGGATGGTGGCGTCCTCCTTCAGCGTGGTCCGTGCGCCGTCGAGTTCGGCGAGGGAGTTGGCGACGAGTCTCGCCTTGGCCCCGGCGGCCTCGACGGTCCCCGCGGCGGTGTCGTCGAGCACGTTGACGACGAGGCTCTTCGCCTTGGCGTCGTAGTAGGTGCCGGCCGCGTCGGTGCCGAGGTCGGCGACGAGCGTCGAGGCGAGCTTTCCGGCCGCAGGCGCGGACAAGATCCGCGGTGCGGCGTCCTTGGCGGGCTCGCTGGCGTTCGCACTCTGGAAGGTCACTCCGGCGGCGACGAGCGCGGCTGTCCCCGCGCCGGCGAGGGCCGCACGGCGCCTGGGTATGCGTCGGTGCTTCAACTCATGTCCTCCTGTGGGGGGTCGGCCCGTAAGGTTGTGGGGACCTCAGGGCCGGAAGGCTGGTTGACGGGCGCCTACTATTCCGACACCCACAGGGAGCACACAAGGTCGACTTCAGGACGCGCGTGCGCGGATGTTGTGCGCCCCCTGCGCCCGGGCCGTTCACAGTCACCCCAGGAGGATTCGCACTGCAAACACTACGGGCGAGTAACCCTCGGCGGAGAGTGACCCTCACCCCTGGCCGGAATTCGCCCCTCCAGGCTCGCCAGGCTCGTCTTTGGCCCTGTTCACCGTGGACCCGTCGGCCCCGGGCGGCAGTTGCTGCTGGGCCCGCTCCAGGAACCGCAGCAGTTCCACCGGGAACGGCAGCACCAGGGTCGAGTTCTTCTCGGCGGCGACCGCCACCACCGTCTGCAGCAGCCGCAGCTGGAGCGCGGCGGGCTGCTCCGACATCTCCTTCGCCGCCTCCGCGAGCTTCTTGGAGGCCTGCAGTTCGGCGTCGGCGTTGATGACCCGGGCCCGGCGCTCCCGGTCGGCCTCGGCCTGCCGGGCCATGGACCGCTTCATGGTCTCGGGCAGCGAGACGTCCTTGATCTCGACGCGGTCGATGGTGACGCCCCACTCCACGGCGGGGCTGTCGATCATCAACTCAAGGCCCTGGTTGAGCTTTTCACGGTTCGACAGCAGGTCGTCCAGCTCGCTCTTGCCGATGATGGACCGCAGCGAGGTCTGCGCCATCTGCGAGACCGCGAACCGGTAGTCCTCGACCCGGACGACCGCCTCGGCAGGTCCGGTCACCTTGAAGTAGACGACGGCGTCGACGCGGACGGTCACGTTGTCCCGGGTGATGCCCTCCTGCGCGGGCACGGGCATGGTGACGATCTGCATGTTGACCTTCTGGAGCCGGTCCACGAACGGGACGATCATGGTGAACCCGGGCTCGCGCACCTCCGGTCGCAGCCGGCCCAGGCGGAACACCACGCCTCGCTCGTACTGTCTGACGACCCGTGCCGCAGCGAGCGCGTAGACCGCTCCGACGGACACGAGAGCGGCTCCGGCCGCCACCAGCGCCTCGACCATGCCGGCCCCCAGGGGGTGACTCCAATGGTCCCTCGACGGTAACTCCGCTACCCGCCCAAAAGGGAGCCCCCGCACGCCGGTTGCGTACGGGGGTCCACTGGGAGAACGGATCCGGGAGGATCGTCAACCGACGCTCACGCCGTAGTAGCTCAGCGCCTCGGTGACCGGCTGGAAGAAGGTCGTGCCGCCGGAGGTGCAGTCGCCGCTGCCGCCGGAGGTCAGACCGTAGGCCACGGAACCGCCGTAGAGCGGGCCGCCGCTGTCGCCGCCCTCGGCGCAGACCGTGGTCTGGATCATGCCGTAGACGATGTCACCGCTGCCGTAGTTGACGGTGGCGTTGAGCGCGGTGACCCGGCCGCTGTGGGTGCCGGTGGTCGAACCGCGGCGGTACACCGTCGTCCCGACGGCCGGGGTGGCCGCGCTGGAGATGGTCTGGCTGCCGACCGCGCTCGGGTGCGCGATCGAGGTGTTGGTGTAGCGGACCAGCGCGAAGTCGTTCGTCGGGAAGCTGTAGCCGACGTTGGTGCCCAGGACCGTGGTGTGGCCGGAGTTGCTGTACCAGGTCGAGGCCACCTCACCGCAGTGCCCGGCGGTCAGGAAGTAGTACGTGCTGCCGCTGTGCACGTTGAAGCCGAGGGAGCAGCGGTAGGCGCCGCCGTAGATGGCGTCACCGCCGGTGATCAGCTTCTTGAAGGTGCCGGGGGTGCGCTTGATGGTGATCGCGCCGGCGTCGGCGCCCGCCTGCCGCTTGATCTTGGCGATCTCGGCGGTGGAGACCGTGGAGTCGGCGGTGACGACGACACGGTGGGTCTTGCTGTCGACGGCCCAGGCGGTACCGGGGACGTCCGCCTTCAGAACGGAGCTGTTCACGGCCTTCAGTTCGCCGGCGCTGAAGGTGTGGACGGGACTCGCGCTCGCGGTGGGGACGGCGAACGCTGCCGCGGCCAGGAAACCGGTGCCCACGGCGATCAGCCGGGTCCGTCTCGGGGTCGTGCGCTTGATCCTCACTTTTCGTTCCCTCCCAGGGGAATCAGGGGGCCCGCGTGGGGTCGGGGCCCGTGAGGCGCAGCCAGGGACGACGTCCGGGTTCCGGACACGCAATGCCCCTGACAAGCGCTGAGGGGGAGTATTCGGGCGAACGACCGGTACCCGCAAGAGTGCCTTTCGGCCGTGCGACTGTGTTCGAACCATGCCGACTTTGTGTGATCTCGTCGTGATCCGGGGGAGTTGACGCCCGGTCACAATATCCGCGAAACCCTCACGCCACTGTGCGCTCCCCCGCCTCGACCGCGAGGCCCAGCCTGTTCCCCGGCGGCGGGAAAGGGCAGATGAAGTGGTCCGCGAAGGCGCACGGCGGCAACTGTGCCCGGTTGAAGTCGACGGTGGTGGAGCCGTCGGAGTCCGGGGCGGCCGAATAAAGGAACCGGAAACGGTAGCTGCCGGCCCCGCTGGTGGCGTCGGCGAACACCGCCCATAGCCGGCCGTCGGCCTGCTCGGCGACCTGCAGTGTCCGTTCCTGGCCCGCCAGGGTGAAGGCGAGTTCCCCGGCGAGCACGAGCGCGCGTTCCACTCCGTCCGCGGTGTCGACGCGGACGGTACGCCGGTCGTCGTCGTAGGGCGTGAAGCGGCCCGGCACCGACCAGCGCGGGTCGTAGGGGGTGGCGTCGATACCGAGGAAGGTGCGGCGGGCCGGGGCGGCCGGGTCGTAGTCCCGTATGCCCAGGACGCCTTCGCGGACCAGCACGACCAGCCGGCGCTCGCCGAGGGTGACCCGGGCCGTCGGTTCGCGGTCGGCGGCGAGCCGGACCGCACCGGCGAAGGGCTCGCCGTCCAGGGCCAGGCCGTCGGCCGCCGTCGCGGTGAGCAGCACGCTGTCGCCGTCCACCACCCAGGCGCCGGGGACGCCCGGAATCCGGCCGCTCGGGTGGTCCTCGATCCAGTAGGTGCCGGTCAGCGCGAGCGGCCCGTAGGGGGCCGACACGGTCTCCACGCGGTGTTCGTGCCAGCGCTTCCAGTCGTCGGACGCGTTCTCGGTCATACGGTCAGCCCTTCCCCGGTTCTCGGCATGGTCCACCTCATGTCTCTTCTATGCACTCGACCCGTCCACAGCAGCCGGGAGCCCCGCGTTGCTTCAGGGCGCCGCGAACTGGCCGGCCGGCCTGGCCAGGCCCAGGTGCTCGCGCAGGGTGCTGCCCGGGTAGAAGGTGCGGAACAGCCCGCGGTGCTGGAGCAGCGCCACGGTGCCGTTGACCAGCCGCTCCAGATCGCGGCGCGGTTCGGCGGGGATCAGGTGGAAGCCGTCGGTGGCGCCCTCGCCGTGCCAGCCGGCGATCAGCTCCGCGAGGTCCACCGGACCGCCCCGGTACTGCGGCCCCTGCACGGTCTGCCGGGGCCCGCCGCCACCGTGCCCCGGCTCGGCCGCGCGCTCCCCGTCCCCCAGATCCACCACCAGACTCACCAGCACCCGCAGCGCGTCCGGCTCCCGCCCGAACTCGCGTGCCCGGTCCCGTAGTTCCTCGCGTACGGCGGCGGCCTGCGCGGAGCTCGCCGCCCGCACCAGGACGACATCGGCGTACCGGGCGGCGGTCCGCAGGGCGGCCCCCTCGGTGCCGTCGGCCACCCGGACCGGATGCCCGGGCGAGGGCGCCGGCGCGTCGCTCCACCAGCCGGCCCGGCCCCGGCTGACCTGGTCGAGGTGGGCGAGGGCGGTCCCGGGGGCGGTCACCAACGGCACCAGCCCGATCCGCCGGGTGGCCGGGGCCACCTGCGACAGGACGGCGACCGGGTCGGTCTCCGCCCACCCGAACCGGCCGTCGAGCGTGACGAAGTCCAGGCCCCCGCTCTCGGCGAGCCGCGCCAACTCGACGTAGGGCTCCGCGTCGAACACGCCGACCTGATCCACGGCGGCGGCCAGATGCAGCCCCCGGCCGTACGAGCCGGTCATGAGAAACCACCCTCTCCCCTGGACACCCGGGCACCGGCTCGTCGATCAACCGGCCCATCGATTCACAGCGCCTTCGGCGGAAGGGCCCGGTCCGCTCCTCCCGCGGAGCGGCCGGCACCTCCCGCTCGGGCAGCTCGTAGCGCCTGTTCCTCGGGCTAGGCAGCGGCTTGGCCTGTCAGGTCGCGCAGGAAGGCCAGCGCCGCCCGTGCCGTGGCGTCGTTCTGCCGGAACGCGGGCCCTCCGGTGCGCGGCCGGGTGAACGCGCCGGGCGTACGGCCGTCGGTGAACGGCCCGAGCGCGAACCGCCGGGGATGCGGCCGTCCGCCCCCGTCGAGGATCCGCCCGTCGGCGGGGTCCACCCGGAGCAGCCCGTCGGGCGTCTCGGCCGCCCCGTCGGTCCCCAGTTCGCGCAGCAGCGCGTCCCGGGCCCGCCCGACCGTCGGTTCGGGCAGCCGCGCCTCGACCAGCGCCCGCGCCTCGACGGAGAACCCGGGCACGGTGTCCGAGGACGCCCGGAACACCCCGTCCCGCGCCGTCACCGTCATCCCGGCGCCGACGAACCTGACCACCCCCGCCCGGGACAGCGCGAGCAGTTGCCGCAGCCGGGGCCCGGGCGGCCCGGAGGCCAGATAGCTGAAGAACCCGTGCCACCAGGACCCGATGTCCCCGAGCCGCACCAACTGCCCGTAGACGGAGAGCAGCCCGAGGAAGACCGCCAGGTCGGCGCTGTGCGCCGGGTCATGACGGCGGCTCAGGTCGTCCTCGACACAGGCCCGCAGTCCCTCCTGGAACTCCTCGTGCGACCCGTACCGCACCCCCTCCAGCGGGCGGTCCAGCGCCGCGAGGTCGAGCCGGTCGGCCGGGTCCGGTACGGCGGCCGCCACCAGCGCCCGCAGTTCGGCGTCGCCCTCGGCGGCGGCGTACTTCTCCTCGAAGTCCGGCCAGGCGACGGCCGTCCGCTCGGGGTGGACGGTGAACAGCCGGTGGTAGTGGGCGAAGCCCAGCTCCTTGGTGACCAGCGGCCACACGTCCCGCCGGAAGTCGAAACCGCCCGGCCGGGCGCGCAGTTCGTCGACCTCGCCGGGGCCGAGGAAGCGCGGCAGCGGCGGGCGTTCACCGGTCCAGTCGTAGCCGATCTTCGAGTGGTACGGCACTCCGCGCCGCGACCCGACGTACAGCACCGGCTCCTGTCCGGACGGCACATAGGTGTCACCGTCGTACCGTCCGCCCCGGCCCTCGGTCAGGAGCACCATCAGGTCGACGAAGGCGAGCCCGAACCCCCGTACCAGCACCGGCTCGCCGGGCCGCAGGGCGGACAGGTCGCTGTCCGCCGTGAAGTCCGGCGGCAGGTGGACCAGACCGTGCGTGTCGGCGTATGCGGCCAGGGCGGCCTGTTCGGGGTCGAGGTCGGCGTCCAGGTGGCCGAGGGCGAGGACGACGAGGTCGGCGAGGAGCGGGCGCGGGCGGCCCTCCAGCCAGACCTGCTGGCGCCCCTCGCGCGGCCCGCTCACCCGCAGGGCACGGCGGGGGTGGTGGTGCACCGTGACGGCCTCGGGCAGGTCGGCCACGGCGCGGTCGTAGACGTGCCGCAGATACCGGCCCTGGATCTGCCGGTCGGCGAAGGTACGGCCGTCCAGGCCCGCCCACTCGTGCAGGGTCGGCCCCTCCCGTACCGGGCCGGTCATCCGCACCGTCTCGTCGGTGAACATGGTGACGTCCTCGGCGTGCGAGTTCATCCACAGCAGCGGCGACTGGGCGGCCCGCCAGATACGGCCGGCGCCCGGCGGATGCGGGTCGACCAGATGGATGTCGAGGCCGGCACCGGCGTACAGCTCGGGCGTGTTGGCGGCGATGCGTTCGAGGAGCCCGGTCCCCCGCGGACCGGCCCCCACGATCACCAGCTGGGGCCTCATCGGGCCGCCTCCGTGCCGCGCGGCGCGGCGTCCGAGGTGAAGCAGCCGGCGACGGGTATGCCGGGAGTGGCGGGGGCTTGGGCGAGGGTTTCGGGTGACATGCGAAGGCTCCGTGGCGGATCAATCGAACACGGTGGACGCGCGCACGATGGTGCGGCGGGTGCCTTCACACGGAACGTCGCTGGGCGACGCTCTTACGGCCGAGCCCCTCAGCAGGGCCGTCCGTCGACTCTACGGGGCCGTTTCCCCTGTCTGTCAAGGGTGTCCAGAGTGTGAGCAGTGCGTCTCAAGTCAGTTGACGGGGAACCGGAGACCTGTTCCACTTGGCCCATGCATCCGCAGCAGTGGCTGGTCACCCGCTCCCACATCGACTTCGGTCGCGTGTGGTCCTGTTCCTGTTGAGCTGACCCACTGCGCGCCCCGCCCTCGGCGGGGGCTCTTCGCGTTCTCCCTCGCACTCCTCGCTTCGCCTTCACACGCGCACCCCTCCCCTCGCGCCACCCCTTCTTCACTGTGATCATCTCGGCCACGGCCCCGTTCCGCACCGCCTGCGGTTCGGGCTCCGGCGCCCACGTTCCAGACGGCTGTGAACAAATTCATTACCGACGGTACGTGCGGCCGAATTCCGAGGAAGTGGGGGACGACCGCGTCGGCGGTCGGCATCGCGCGGATCTCCCCGCCGGAGCCGATGAACTGACAGTACGTCAGGGCCCGTACGACGCTGAGCTGCGCTGTCGTATCGGCCGACTGTCGGTTCGTCGCCCGCCGCCGGTTCACCCGGACGCACCACCGATCACCCATACGCCCGGAACAATCATATTTCACTCACAGTCAGCAGCCGTGCGGGCTACGGCCCTTGGCACAACTGGGCTCTCGACGTATTCGCTCTGCACCAGTACCGTCACAAACCCCCCGCGCGGCGTCTATCCACTTGGCGCGCCATCCGCATCATGGACGACCATAGGGATGCGGAAGCATGAAAGACCGCTGTGAGAGGAGGCGTCCATGGGATCGGTACGCAAGGCGAGTGCCTGGCTTGGCCTCGTCGACGACAACGATGACGAGCGCTACTACGACGACGACTACTCCGAAGGGACCGAGCAGCCCGGGGATGCCTGGGTCACCGACCCCCGGGTCAAGGTGGCCTCGGACACCGCCGAGGAGAAGGGCCGCAGGATCGGCACGGTCACCCCGGACAGCTTCCGGGACGCCCGCGCGATCGGCGAGCTGTTCCGCGAGGGCGTGCCGGTCATCGTGAACCTCACGGCCATGGAGGCCGGCGACGCCAAGCGGGTCGTCGACTTCGCGGCCGGGCTGATCTTCGGCCTCCGGGGTTCCATCGACCGGGTGTCCAACCGGGTCTTCCTGCTCTCCCCCGCCAACACGGAGATCGTCAACGGTGAGCCGGCCTCGCGCCGGGAGGACGGTTTCTTCAACCAGAGCTGAGGCAGGGCCGCTCGCCGGCCCTGCCCCCGCGCAGGGATCACCGGAAGGCGTCGAGCCCGGTGAGCGCCTTGCCCAGCACGAGCTGGTGCATCTCGACGGTGCCCTCGTAGGTGAGCACCGACTCCAGGTTGGTCGCGTGCCGCATCACGGGATACTCCAGCGAAATCCCGTTCGCCCCGAGGATCGTCCGTGCCGTACGGCAGATCTCGATCGCCTCTCGTACGTTGTTGAGCTTGCCGAAGCTGACCTGCTCGGGACGCAGGCGGCCGGCATCCATCCGCCGCCCCAGGTGATGGGCGAGCAGGATCCCCTTGTGCAGTTCGACCGCCATGTCGGCGAGCTTGGCCTGGGTGAGCTGGAAGCCGCCGATGGGCCTGCCGAACTGCTCCCGCGACTTCGCGTAGTCGACGGCCGTCTCGAAGCAGGCGCGTGCCGCGCCCATGGCGCCCCAGACGATGCCGTAGCGGGCGTGCGACAGACAGCTGAGCGGCCCCTTGAGGCCGGTGACCTCCGGCAGTTCGGCATCGGCCGGGAGCCGTACGTCGTCCAGGACCAGCTCGCTGGTGACACTCGCCCGCAGCGACCACTTGTGCTTGATCTCCGGCGCCGAGAACCCGGGTGTGTCGGTGGGCACCACGAACCCCCGGATCCCGTTCTCGCTCTGCGCCCATACGACGGCCACGCCGGCGACCGAGCCGTTGGTGATCCACATCTTCCGCCCGTTGAGCACCCAGTCGCCGCCGGCGTCGCGCTTGGCGTGCGTACGCATGGCGGCGGGGTCGGAGCCGTGGTCGGGCTCGGTGAGGCCGAAGCACCCGATGACGTCACCGGCGGCCATGGCCGGCAGCCAGCGCTGCTTCTGCGCCTCGCTGCCGAACCGGTGGATCGCGTACATGGCCAGCGACCCCTGCACGGACACGAGCGAGCGGATGCCCGAGTCGGCGGCCTCCAGCTCCAGGCAGGCGAGCCCGTACTGCACGGCGGACGCGCCGGCGCAGCCGTACCCGGTGAGCGACATCCCGAGAGCCCCGATGCCGCCCAGTTCCCTGGCGAGCTCCCTGATGCCCGGCAGCTCCCCGCTCTCGTACCACTCGGCGACGAAGGGCAGCACCCGGTCCGCCGCCCAGCTCCGCACGGTCTCCCGGACGGCGAGATCCTCCGGCTCCAGAAGATCGTCGATGCCGAGCGGATCACCGGCATCGAACGGAGGCAACTTCCCGGACGCGGACATGAAAACCCTCCCAAAACTAGCGCTGCTAGTTACAACAGGCTACGCGCAGTCTCCCGGTTCTCCCACCCGCACGGGTGGTGCGTGGGAGATCGTCGGGTTACGCGGAGACGCGGGACATCTGGGGCTCCCTGGGGGCCGGTACCTCCACCGCGGCCTCCTCGCACTGCATCGCCCGCGGCAACCGCAGTGCCATCACCGCGCCCAGCAGCAGCAGTCCCGCGCTCACCAGCAGTGTCACATGCAGACCGTGCACGAAGGAGTCGCGCGCCGCGTGGCGCAACGCCGCGCCCGTCGGGCCGCCGAGCCGCCCGGCGACCTCGTAGGCCTCGCCCAGTGAATGCCCCGCCGCGGCGGACGCCGACTGCGGCACCCCGGGTACCCGGGACAGCCCCGGCGCGTACGCCGCGTTCATCACGCTGCCGAGAAGCGCGATCCCGATGCCCGCCCCCAGCTGGTACGAGGTCTCGCCGATCGCCGCCGCCCCACCGGCCTGCGCCGCCGGCGCCTCGCTCAGCATCGACTCGTACGCCCCGAAGAGCGTGGTCTCCAGACCGAAGCCGAGCAGCACGAAGCCGAACAGCAGCAGACCCGCGTTGTCCACCCCGCCCATCGCCGTCAGCGTCAGCACCGCCACCGCGGTCAGGCAGAAGCCGAAGCACACCATCCGGCGCGGCCCGAAGCGCCGTAGCAGGCGCGCCCCGGCCAGCCCGGCCGCCATCGCGGCGAGCGTCAGCGGCAGCAGTCGCAGCCCCGTCTGCAACGGCGAGAGGCCCAGCACCAGTTGCAGATACTGCGCGGCGATCAGTTCGAGACCCACCAGCGCGAGCATCGCGAGGACGATGCAGCCCACCGCCGTACTGAACGCCGGCCGGGCGAACATCTTCAGGTCCACCAGCGGGAACGTACGCCGCCGTTGCCGTCGTACGAACAGGAACAGCAGCAGCGCGCCGAGCACCAGCGGGGCCATCGTGAGTGCGTCGGCGGCCGGTTCGCCGCTGCCGAGCCGCTTCACGGCGAACACCACGCCGAACAGTCCCGCCGCCGCCATCAGGGCGCCCACGACGTCCCAGGGGCCGTTGCGGTCGCCGCGTGACTCGGGGAGGAGAAGCCGCCCCACCGGAAGACTGACCAGCATCAGCGGGATGTTGACCAGGAAGACCGAGCCCCACCAGAAGTGTTCGAGCAGGAAGCCGCCCAACAGCGGCCCGACGGCCGCGCCGACCGCCGCCACCGCGCTCCATATGCCGATGGCGAGGGCCCGTTCACGGCGGTCGGGGAAGACCTGCCGGAGGATCGACAGCGTCGCCGGCATGATCATCGCACCGCCGACACCGAGCAGCGCCCGGGCCCCGATCAGCGCCTCGGCACTCGGCGCGACGGCCGCCGCCGCGGAGGCGACTCCGAACAGTGCGTATCCGAGGAGCAGGACGCGCCGCCGGCCCACGCGGTCGCCGAGCGTGCCGAAGAGGATCAGCAGCGAGGCGCAGACCAGCGGGTAGATGTCGACGATCCAGAGCAGTTCCATGGCGCCGGGCTTGAGGTCCTCGGTGACGGCCGGCACCGCGACGTGCAGCACGGTCGCGTCGAGGGCGACCAGCAGCAGGCTGACGCAGAGGACGACGAGGACGACCCAGCGGTTGGCACCGGCACCGGCCCCGGTCGCCCGACGGCGCGGCCGTACGGCTGCCGTGGTCGTCCCGGACATGTACGTACCTCCCAGATGATCCCTCGCGCGGGGCGGATCGGCGGGGCGGGGACTCCCCGTCGTACGGCCGGAGAGGAGCGGGGTCCCCGGCCCGCGCATACGAACGCGAGTGACACGTCAGCGTACGCGAGTTCGTTCCAGGGGCACGTGGCGGACCTCTCACACTCTCCACAGAACTCGTGTGGCGTACGCCACTGACCCCGCTGTGCACCACGCCCGGACGAGCCCCTCGGTTCCGCGTCCCGTCGATAATCGAGCCCGTGACCGATCTTGAAACGCCCGTGGCGACACCGCGCGCCCCAGCCCTGCGCCGGGCGGCGCCGGCCCTGCTCGGGTACGCCGCCGTGCGCACCCTGGGCCTGCTCGCGCTGGCCGTGTGGAGCGGGGCGCGTGGCAAGAGCGCGTACACCTTGTTGACGGCGCGCTGGGACTCGCTGTGGTACACGCGGGTCGCCGAACTCGGGTACGGCTACGAGGTGCGGCTGCCGAACGGCGATATCCACTCCAACCTGGCCTTCTTCCCGCTGCTGCCCTGGCTGGAGCGCCTGCTGCACGCGCTCACGCCCCTGTCGTACGCCGGCGCGGGCTTCACGGTCGGTCTGCTCGCCTCGCTCGCCGCGGCCTGGGGGATCTTCGCGGTCGCCGACTTCGTGTACGGCCCGCGGGCCGGTTTCTGCGCGGTGCTGCTGTGGGCCGTGCTGCCGGTCGGGATCGTGCAGTCGATGGCGTACAGCGAGTCGCTGTTCACGGCGCTGGCCGCCTGGTCGCTGTATGCCGTGCTGACCGGCCGCTGGGTGACCGCGGGCGTGCTGGCCGCGCTGGCGGGGCTGACCCGGCCGGTGGGACTAGCCGTGGTGGCGGCGGTGTGGACGGCGGGCGTGGTCTCGTTCGTGCGGGATCGGAGCGGGGGCGTGCCAGACCGTAGCGAGAAGCACGCGCCCGGCGCGCACGATGACGGACGCGCCCCGGAGCCGTCCAGCGCCGCCCGCGCCCGGCGCGTCCCGCGGACAACCGGCGCGCCCCACACCACACGCGCCCCTCACACGACACGCACCCCTGGCACCACAGGCACCGCACACCCCTCCGGCGCGCCTGCCTGGCGCCGCGCCCTCGGCATGCTCCTCGCCCCCGTCGGCGCCGCCGCCTACGTCCTGTGGGTCGGCCACCGCACCGGGAAGGGCCCGCTCGGCTATCTGGACGTCCAGGCGGGCTGGCGCAACGGCTTCGACGGCGGCTATGCGTTCGCACGCTTCATTGCCGTCAAGTTCACGTCATTTCCGTCCGCCCTGGCCGGAGCAGGTTTGATCGTCGGTGTCTGCCTGTTGCTGTGGCTCTACGTGATCGGCGTCCGGCAGCGGCAACCGCTTCTTCTGCTGGTCTACACGGGTGTCGTCCTCGCGCTCGCGCTGTGCGCGTCGAGCTACTTCGGCTCCAAGCCGCGCCTGCTGATGCCGGCGTTCCCGGTGCTGCTGCCGCTCGCCCGAGCCCTCGCCCAGGCGCGCACCAGCAGATCCGTGCTGGTCACGGCCGGTGTGGCGGTAGCCTCGGCGGCGTATGGCGCGTTCTGGCTGAACGGCTCCGGGCCACCATGATCATCGCCATCGCGAGGGTGAGCAGCCGGGGTATTCCACACCACGCTTTGGTTAACGAATTCATAAGTGGCATAAAACGGCCGCCCGGCATGATCAAAGGAATTGAAGGGCGGGCACACCGCGGATTACGGAATCCTTAGAATTCGGAGGCCTCCTGAGAGGTTTCCCACATCACATCGTCATCACAAAGCCGCAGTTTCGACCGGGAACAGAGCTCACTCGCTGTAACGTCGATTGGGTGCGTACCGAACGAAACCTCACCCGTCTGGACCGGGTGTTCGCCAGGCTGGACCGTGAGCCGGAACGACCGGCCCACATTGATGTGCCGAAGATGAGCCGGCACCGGGTCGTGTTGTTCACCGCGACCCTCGCCTTCTACCTGGCGATCGTGTGGGCCGTCGTGATCACGTCCTGGCTGGTCCGGCTCGACTGGCAGGTCATGTTCTTCCGGCCGTACCAGCAGTGGTCGGGAATCCACTGGTTCGTCGACTACTACGTGGTCCTCGGCCAGCGCGGCCCGACCGCCGTGATGGTCGCGGCCTGGCTCGGCTGGCGCTCGTGGCGGCAGCACACCCTGCGCCCGATGCTGACGCTCGGCGCCTCCCTGCTGCTGCTCAACATCACGGTCGGCGCCGCCAAGCTCGGCATGGGGCGCCTCGGACCGCACTACGCGACCGTG
Source organism: Streptomyces sp. NPDC048254 (assembly GCF_043201895.1). NCBI lineage: Bacteria > Bacillati > Actinomycetota > Actinomycetes > Kitasatosporales > Streptomycetaceae > Streptomyces > Streptomyces sp. NPDC048254. The sequence goes on along the minus strand of NZ_JBICZJ010000007.1, from coordinate 29,695 downwards.
ATCGGCTCGAACGAGATGGGCCTGGGCGGCGATATATTCCCCAGCGGCCACACCGCCAACGCGGTGGTGACCTGGGGAATTCTGGCGTATCTGGCCTCCACCCCGAGAGCCCGCCGGTGGCTGTCCGCGGCCTCCGCGGTCACCTCGCTCGGCGTCGGCATGTCCACCGTCTACCTCGGTACGCACTGGCTGAGCGACGTGTTGCTGGGCTGGGCCGCGGGGCTGCTGATCCTGCTGGCGCTGCCGTGGTGCGAGCCGTTCATCGCCCGTGCCGAGACCTGGCTCTTCGACCTGCGCGACCGCTGGCGTGCCCGCCGCGGCGGAACGGTCCCCGTGCCCGCGCCCGTCCAGGTCGCGCCGGTGGCACTCAAGCCCCGTACGGCGCCCGCCGAGGACGCGCCGGCGCCGGAGCGCGAGCCGGTCTCCTCGGCCCGCTCGCCCCGGGCCCCGATCCATCTGGCGCCCGGCCCGCACACGGCCCGCTCGGAGCGCACCCCGGTGACCCCGGTGGGCAGCCGCCGCCCCCCGCACCCCGAGCGCCAGCCGCGCGGCGGCGCCGCCCAGCCGGCCCGACCGCTGACGGGCGGCTGACGGCGGTACGGACGCGACAGCGCGGCAGCCCGGTACGCACAGCCGGTACGCACGCCGAAGGCCCCGGTTCCCAGAGTGCGGAACCGGGGCCTTCGCCGTCGTACGGTCAGCCCTTCCAGGCGCGCGCCACGACGCCGTCCCGTACCTCGAAGTTGAGCCGTCCCGCCCGGTACTCCATGGTGATGATCGCGCCCGGCGGCAGCGAGCGCACCGTCGGCCACCCCCGCTGCCGGGCGAGTTGTTCCGCGTCGCCCGCGTCGAGGCCTACGTACCCCTGCGGGCTGTCCTGGGGCTCCTTCGGCGGAGCCGGATTCGGTGCCATGCGGCCACGCTAGGCCGCTTCCGGCGGGGACGGAAGTCGAGATCGGCCGGCGAAGTCCGTTGTCCGTCTCCGGTCACGCTTCTGTCACAGAATCACGACACGCGTTTCGGTCGAACTCTGTCACACGTACGGGCGGTTCAGTACGCCTTCTTGGCGCATTCCCGTGCAATTCCCTGATGCCGGTAGGGTCTTCCGAAAAGCCAGCCGGAAAGAAGCGGAAGTAGGGATCAGGGGCGCTCGGGGGAGCCCATTCCATTCCGTATCCGTGGGCCGCCGCGGAAGCTGACACCGCATAAGAGTTTCACCGCTTCGGCACAGAACCCGCGTACGACGCCGGGCCGGGCCCGGTTCCGGCAGCGTCAAGGGGCGTGAACTCGAAGCCCCGCGCCGTCGTCTGAATCAGCCTCACAACGCACCGGGCCCCGCCCGGTCGGGACCGGACGGGGCGTGACGGTGCGGGGCAGGGGCGCGTGTCAGAGCCCGAGGCGCTGCCCAGGCACGATGAGGTTCGGGTCGCCGCCGATGACGGCCTCGTTGGCGGCGTACAGGCGCTGCCAGGTGGTGCCGTGGCGCTGGGCGATCTCACTCAGGGTGTCGCCCTCACGGACGGTGTAGTCGCCGCGGGCGGAGTCACGGCCGGTGTGGGCCGTCGAGCGCTGCGCCTTCTTGTGCGCGGGGGCCGACTTGGTGGTGGTCGACTCGGCGGCCGACCCGCCGGTCGACCTGGTGGCCGACTCGGTGCTGCTCTTCGTGGTCGCCGAGGCGCCCTCGGGCGCCGAACCGGTCGCTCCGGCCCGTGCCGAGCAGACCGGCCACGCACCCCAGCCCTGGGCCTGCTGAACCTTGGTGGCGACGGCTATCTGCGCTTCCCTGGAGGCCTGGTCGGCCGTCGACGCGTAGGCGGTGCCGCCGTACGCGCGCCAGGTGGAGGCGGAGAACTGGAGTCCGCCGTAGTAGCCGTTGCCGGTGTTGATGTGCCAGTTGCCGCCGCTCTCGCACTGGGCGATGCGGTCCCACACTCCGTTGTCCGCCGCCTCGGCGTTGCCGGTCGCGGCCAGCAGGCCCAGCGGGGCCAGCAGCACCGCTCCGGCCAGGGCCGCCGTCGTACGGCCCTTGCGGGAGCCGTTCTTGGCGACGGTCTCACGGGTGGTATCGGCACACTCGGACATGTATTTCCCTCTCCACATACCCGGGCTCCCCCAGGCGTGACGCGGTCCCCGCGCGATGGACGCGGTTCGTCGCGCTCGCCCCGTCCGCCGCGGCCGGTACTGCGATGGTGCTCTGCCTGGTGCCGGCCGGCGGACGTACCCGAGCGGTGCTCGTTGCACACGGCGGAAGAATCTAGGGATCGGCAACGCCCGAAATCAACCAACTGCCCGTCAGGCCAGGCCAGTTCAGCGTTACCGGGGGTAGCGGTTATTTCCAGCCACCCACTACATTCCATGATTTCATGATTTGTCTACCATGCGATCGGTGGATCTGTGATTCACTTCACCGCGTCAAATTCCTTTGGCTTGCGAAGAGTTGACGGTGAGTGCCGAATTCCGCACGTCGGGTGACCCTGTGCAGTGGATGGGTGGATCCCGATCCCCCCGAGGCGTGACCACCACCACAGATCACCCGTTGTCTTCTTCATGAGCCCGCAACCCCCTGGGGCTCATGGACCGGGATCCACCCGGGCCTTCACGCACCGCATCCCGAGGGAGCCACCGTGCCGCGCATGCTCGACGTCAGCGACGAGGTACGCGCCGAGATCGGCGACGAAGAAGCCGACCGGCTGCTCGCCGGAGACAACGCCCCCGGCAGTTACGACTGCACGTCCTGCCGCACCCCGGGCGACTCCGAACAGGAGCGCACCAGCACCGTCCTGTTCATCGGGGACGAGACCGCCGTCCTCGCCTTCGCCCACGCCGGCTGCCTGCCCTCGCAGGTCGTCCAGGTCACCGAGGAGCAGCTGCAGGGCGCGGTCCGTTCCATCAGCGGTGACAGCGCGCCCGGCGGCGGGCCGCAGCGGTCCGTGCCCGAGCAGGCGGTGCTCGGGGTGACCAGCGGACTCGTGCTGATCGCCGGGGAGCTGCACCCGGCACTCGTCGTCGAGCCGACCTCGCCGATCGTGCGGCCGGGCACGGACGGGGTGGGCGACGACTTCCTGCCGCTCCTCATCGAGCAGGGCTTCATGCCCGTGACGGAGCTGACCGCGGTGCCGCCGGTGCTGCACGGGTGGTCGGTGCTGCTGGCGGTGGGCCAGCTGCACGCGGTGCTCCAGCCGGGGAGCAACGGCGGGCAGCCGGTGGCCTGGTGGCAGGCGCACCAGCCGTTGCAGGTGACCGACGGATGGCGGGCGGCGGCCAACAAGCACCAGCAGGTGCTGATGTTCGCGGCGCCGGTGGGGTCGATCGGGCGGCAGCCCCGGGAGGATCTGCTGCGCGACGCGCTGGACAAGGCCGCGGCGAACGGGAAGCTGGTGGCGGCGGCGTTGCCTCTTGCAGGGGTCTGAGCCTCGCTCAGGGGCGAAAGGTGCCGGTCTCGTCGGCGGGTGCGGGTGCATCGTGGCTGGTCGCGCCCACGCGGCGGAGCCGCATATCCGATGCGGCCCCGCGCCCCCAACGGGGCGCTGCATAGCCGCATCTCTTTGGTGACCCGGTCGTTTGGACATACGTGCACGCATACGACTTTCCGCCCCGTCGGCCGTCCTTCTCCACTGTTCCGTCCGCTCGTGCGGGGCAGGAGAGCCTAGGCGCGCTCTCGGCCACGCCAATCTACGACTCGCTCTACGCGGAGTGGGTCAAGGCCTTCCGTACGCTGCCGGGTGACCGCAGCGGTGAGGAGGGGCTGGGGTTCGTCGCCTTCGGGACGACCCCGTTCAGCACCGGCACGTACGGTCTGGGGATGTACGGGGGGAACTCGTACAGCGCGTACAGCGCGGGCGCCTACAGCGCCCGGCACGGCGGTGAACAGCCGCAGCCGCCGCAGTGGCAGCGGATCGGGACGCTCGGGCGCTCCCATGACGCCGGGATGCTCCCCGTACCGGCGGCGCTTCCACCAGGACCACGCCGGGGTCAGTGACGGATGCCCGAGGGGCGGCCACCGATGACGGTGGCCGCCCCTCGGGCGTACGGCTACTTCTTCTTGCCGCGCTTCTCGCGCACCCGCACGGAGATGTGGATCGGGGTGCCCTCGAAGGCGAACTCCTCGCGCAGCCGGCGTTCGATGAAGCGCCGGTAGCCCGCCTCGATGAAGCCGGAGGCGAAGAGGACGAACCGCGGGGGCTTGGTGCCGGCCTGGGTGCCGAACAGGATGCGGGGCTGCTTGCCGCCCCGGACCGGGTGCGGGTGGGCCGAGACCAGCTCGCCGAGGAAGGCGTTGAGCCGGCCGGTGGGGACGCGGGTCTCCCAGCCGGCGAGGGCGGTCTCGATGGCGGGGACCAGCTTCTCCATGTGGCGCCCGGTCGTCGCGGAGACGTTGACCCGGGGCGCCCAGGCGATCTGGCCGAGCTCGGTCTCGATCTCGCGTTCCAGGTAGTAGCGGCGCTCCTCGTCGAGGGTGTCCCACTTGTTGAAGGCGACGACGATGGCGCGGCCCGCCTCGACGGCCATGGTGACGATCCGCTGGTCCTGGACCGAGATGTTGTCGGAGGCGTCGATCAGGATGACCGCCACCTCGGCCTTCTCGACGGCGGCCGCGGTGCGCAGCGAGGCGTAGTAGTCGGCGCCCTGCTGGAGGTGGACCCGCTTGCGGATACCGGCGGTGTCGACGAACTTCCAGGTGATCCCGCCGAGTTCGATCAGCTCGTCGACCGGGTCGCGGGTGGTGCCGGCGAGTTCGTTGACGACGACCCGCTCCTCGCCCGCCACCTTGTTCAGGAGGGAGGACTTGCCGACGTTCGGACGGCCGATGAGCGCGATCCGGCGCGGGCCGCCGACCGCCGTGCCGAAGGTCTGCTCGGGCGCCTCCGGCAGCGCCTCCAGGACGGCGTCCAGCATGTCGCCGGTGCCGCGGCCGTGCAGGGCGGAGACCGGGTGCGGCTCGCCGAGGCCGAGCGACCAGAGGTAGGCCGCGTCGGCCTCGCCGCTTGGTCCGTCGACCTTGTTGGCGGCCAGCACCACGGGCTTGCCGGCCTTGCGCAGCAGTCGTACGACCGCCTCGTCGGTGTCGGTCGCGCCGACCTTGGCGTCGACCACGAAGACGACCGCGTCGGCCGCCTCGATCGCGTACTCGGCCTGGGCGGCCACGGAGGCGTCGATGCCGAGGACGTCCTGCTCCCAGCCGCCGGTGTCGACGACCTTGAAGCGGCGGCCCGCCCACTCGGCCTCGTAGGTCACGCGGTCGCGGGTGACGCCGGGCTTGTCCTCGACGACGGCCTCGCGGCGGCCGATGATGCGGTTCACGAGCGTCGACTTGCCGACATTCGGGCGGCCGACGACGGCGAGCACCGGCAGCGGGCCGTGGCCCGCCGCCTCGATGGCACCCTCGACGTCCTCGATGTCGAAGCCCTCTTCGGCGGCGAGCTCCATGAACTCCGCGTACTCGGCGTCGCCGAGTGCCCCGTGGTCGTACTCGTGCTCAGCCGAGTCGCCGGGCTGGATGTGGTCGTTCATGAAGTCCGTACCTCGTCGTTCATCGTGGTGATCGGTGGATAGGCCCCGTATCGGGCTGATCCACTACTTAGTGTCGCCTAGCGTCCGGTCAGACGCCTGGCGTTTTCCAGGTGACTGGTGAGCTGCTTCTGGATGTGCTCGGTGGCCTGGTCCAGGGCGGTGCGGGTGCGCCGGCCGCTGCCGTCGCCCGCCTCGAAGGGGTCGCCGAAGACGACGTCGACGCGGGTGCGCAGCGGGGGCAGCCCCTTGACCAACCGTCCGCGCCGCTCGGAGCTTCCCAGGACGGCCACGGGCACGATCGGCGCCCCGGAGCGCACCGCGAAGTAGGCGAGTCCCGCGCGCAGCGAGGCGAAGTCGCCCTCGCCCCGGCTGCCCTCGGGGAATATGCCGAGTACTCCCCCGGCCGCCAGCACGCCGAGCGCGCGGGTGACCGCCGTGCGGTCGGTGGACTGCCGGTCCACCTTCAGCTGGCCGATCCGGGTCAGGAACGGGTCCAGCGGCCCGATGAACGCCTCCTTCTTGATCAGGAAGTGCGTCGGCCGGGGCGACACGCCCATGACCATCGGGCCGTCGATGTTGTGGGAGTGGTTCACGGCGAGGATCGCCGGGCCGTGCGCCGGCATCCTCCAGGCACCGAGCACGCGCGGCTTCCACAGCCCGTACATGAGGCCGACGCCGATGCGCCGCCCCACCTCGGCGCCCCGCTGCGACGGAATCGTCGCGTTCGACGAGTTCGACGGGTTGGACGGAAGGCTCACTTCACCGCCCGCTTCTCCTCGACGAGGGTGACGACGCACTCGATGACCTGGGCCAGCGTCAGCGTGGTGGTGTCCACCTCGACCGCGTCGTCCGCCTTGGCGAGCGGCGAGGTCTTCCGGGTCGAGTCGGCCGCGTCCCGCTTGATCAGGGCCTCGCGGGTGGCGTTGACGTCGGCGCCCTTGAGTTCACCGCTGCGCCGGGCCGCGCGGGCCTCGGCGGAGGCGGTGAGGAAGACCTTCAGGTCGGCGTCGGGCAGCACGGTCGTGCCGATGTCCCGGCCCTCGACGACGATCCCGGTCTCGGTGCCGTGGGCCAGCGACCGCTGCAGCTCGCTGATCCGCGTCCGCACCTCCGGGACCGCGCTGACCGCGCTGACCTTGGAGGTGACCTCCTCGGTGCGGATCGGGCCGGCGACGTCCACGCCGTCGACGGTGATCGTCGGGTGGGCCGGGTCGGTCCCGGAGACGATCTCCGGCTTGCCGGCGACCGCGGCGATGGCGGTCGGGTCGGTGAGGTCGATGCCGTTGTTCACCATCCACCAGGTGATCGCCCGGTACTGGGCGCCGGTGTCCAGGTAGCTGAGGCCCAGCTGGGCGGCCACGGCCTTGGACGTGCTCGACTTGCCGGTGCCCGAGGGGCCGTCGATCGCGACAATCACGGGCTTTACGGCGCCGTTTTCCACGGGGGGACACCTTCCGGGTGCAGGGTGGTGGGTGGTGTGCGGGGCGCCGTCGCGCCCCGCACAAGGTTACCGGCCCCCGCGACCGCCGGATTCAGCCTATTGCCGCAGCGCCCAGCCCCGGTCCCGGAGCGCCGTGGTGAGCACCGGCGCCGCCTTGGGCTCCACCCAGATCTGGACGTGACCGGCCTGCTGTCCGGTCGCGTGCTCGATGCGCACGTCCTCGATGTTGACCCCGGCCGCGCCGGCGTCCGCGAAGATCCGGGCCAGCTGGCCGGGCTGGTCGTCGATGAGCACCGCCACGACCTCGTAGGTGCGGGGGCCGGCGCCGTGCTTGCCGGGCACCCGGACCTGCCCAGCGTTGCCGCGCCGCAGCAGGGCCTCGATGCCGGCCCCGCCCTCCTGCCGCTTGGCGTCGTCCGAGGACTGCAGGGCCCGCAGCGCGCGCACGGTCTCGTCGAGGTCGGCGGAGACGTCCGCGAGCAGGTCGGCGACCGGACCGGGGTTCGCGGAGAGGATGTCGATCCACATCCGGGGGTCCGAGGCGGCGATCCGGGTCACGTCCCGGATGCCCTGCCCGCACAGTCGTACGGCCGCCTCCTCGGCGTGCTCCAGACGGGCCGCGACCATGCTGGAGACCAGGTGGGGCATGTGGGAGACCAGGGCGACCGCGCGGTCGTGGGCGTCGGCGTCCATGACGACCGGGACGGCACGGCAGTGCGAGACCAGTTCCAGGGCGAGGTTCAGCACCTCGGTGTCGGTGTCCCGGGTCGGGGTGAGCACCCAGGGGCGGCCCTCGAAGAGGTCGGCGGTGGCGGCCAGCGGCCCGGACTTCTCCCGGCCGGACATGGGGTGCGTCCCGATGTACGACGACAGGTCCAGGCCCCGTGCCTCCAGCTCGCGGCGCGGGCCGCCCTTGACGCTGGCCACGTCGATGTAGCCGCGCGCCAGGCCGCGGCCCATGGCGTCCGCGAGGACGGCGGCCACATGGGCGGGCGGGGCGGCGACGATCGCCAGGTCGACGGGACCGTCCGGGGTCTCGTCGGTGCCGGCGCCGAGCGCGGCCGCCGTGCGGGCCTGCTCCGGGTCGTGGTCGGCGAGGTGCACCACCACGCCCCGCTGGGAGAGGGCGAGCGCGGCGGACGTACCGATCAGGCCGGTGCCGATGACGAGTGCGGTCCTCACTGGGCGATGTCCTTGCGCAGGGCGGCCGCGGCACCGAGGTAGACATGGCTGATCGCGGCGCGGGACCGGTCGGACTCGATGTGCGCCAGTATCCGTACGACCCGGGGCATGGCGCCCTCGATCTCCAGCTCCTGGGCGCAGATCAGGGGCACGTCGACGATGCCGAGCTTGCGCGCGGCGGCCGCCGGGAAGTCGCTGTGCAGGTCGGGAGTGGCCGTGAACCAGATGCTGATCAGGTCCTCGGGGGTCAGCCCGTTCCGTTCCAGGACGGCGGTGAGCAGCGCTCCGACCTGCTCGTCCATGTGACCGGCCTCGTCCCGCTCCAGCTGGACGGCCCCCCGGACCGCTCGTACCGCCACGGCGCTGCTCCTGTTCTGACGTCGGCGTCTTGGTCCGTCCAGCCTAGTCAGGCCACCGCCGGGCCCGTGCGCGGTGCCCGCCCGCTGAGACGGCGGCTCACCCGGACCGCCGCCGGATCAGGTCCTCGATCGAGGCCTGCGGCACCTCGCCGTCGGGGGTGAGCCGGTCGACGACCTGGGGCAGGTCCCGGGCGATCCGGTCCGCGGCGTTCCGCGGGCTCACGCCGGCCTGCTCGGCGACCTGCTGGAGGGTGGCGTCGGGCAGGGCCTGCTGGATCTGGTCGGCGGTGACGGGCTGGTTGGTGCCGGTGCCGACCCAGGAGTCCTGCTGCGCGGTGAGACCGGACCTGGCCAGGCTGTCGAGGAGGCCGCCCAGTGAACTCCCGCCCTGGCCGTGGCTGAGGGAGCCGATCAGCGCGCCCAGGAGCCCGGCGTCCTTGCGGTCGCCGCCCAGGAGGCTGCCGAGCATGCTTTCCAGATCGTTGCCTGCCATGACCATGCCTTTCGGAGCCTTTCGAGCCTTCGAGAAGACGTCAGCGGACGCCGGCGGACCCCTTGGTCAATGTCGTCCGGATCACCGCGTCCCGCTACTCGGGGGAGGCCCGTCCCGCGCGCCGCGCCGTCCGGACGCGTTGGGCTATCAGACGTACGGAAAGCACGTTTTAAGGCACTCCATCCCGACTTGCTTCTTCTTCGATGCTTTCAGTGCCAAGATGCTGCTGCTCCGCTCGGAGCGACTCCCTGGCGTCCGCCTTCTGGTTCTTCCGCACGTTCGGAGCGAGACATGACCGACGGTTCCACCCGCCGCACGATGCTCACGACGGGCGCGTCGGCGCTCGCCGTGTGCTGCGTGGGATGCGGCAACAGCAACGACAACGGCTCCTCCAGCTCGTCCGAATCACCCGCCGCCTCCGCGTCGGCCTCCGAGTCGGCCTCGGCCGCCGCCTCCGCGTCGGCTTCCGCCGAGGCGTCCTCCTCCGGGTCGGCGAGCGCGGCCGGGAAGGCGCTGGCGCAGACCAGTGAGATCCCGGAGGGCGGCGGCATGATCTTCAAGGAGCAGAAGATCGTGGTGACGCAGCCGAAGAAGGGCGAGTACAAGGCCTTCTCGGCGATCTGCACCCACCAGGGCTGCACGGTGTCCCAGGTGGCGGACGGCACCATCGACTGCCCCTGCCACGGCAGCAAGTTCCACATCGCCGACGGCTCGGTCGCGCACGGCCCGGCCACGAAACCGCTGCCCGCCGAGTCCATCACGGTGAGCGGAAATTCGATCACCCTGGCGTGACCGGCCGCGTACGCTCCCGGGCATGCAGCCCGAGGACCTGGTACGCGACCACACGATCTACGCCTGTGTCATGGGGTCGAGGGCCTTCGGTCTGGCCGCGGAGGACAGCGACACCGACCGCCGGGGCGTGTTCCTCGCCCCCACGCCCCTGTTCTGGCGCTTCGAGAAGCCACCGACGCATGTGGAGGGCCCGGGCGAGGAGCGGTTCTCCTGGGAGCTGGAGCGGTTCTGCGAGCTGGCGCTGCGGGCCAACCCGAACATCCTGGAGTGCCTGCACTCGCCCCTGGTCGAGCACCTCGACGACACCGGCCGCGAACTGCGTGGCCTGCGCGGTGCCTTCCTCTCCCGGCAGGCGTACGGCACCTTCACCCGCTATGCCCTGGGCCAGCGCCGCAAGCTCGACGCCGACGTCCGGGTGCACGGCGCCCCGCGCTGGAAGCACGCGATGCATCTCCTGCGGCTCCTGACGAGCGCCCGCGATCTGCTGCGCACGGGCGAGCTGACGATCGACGTCGGCGACGCGCGCGAGTCACTCCTGGCGGTGAAGCGCGGCGAGGTCTCCTGGCCGGAGGTCGAGACCCGCATGACCCGCCTCGCCGAGGAGACCGAGCGGGCCCTGCACGGCAGCCCGCTCCCGGCGGCGCCGGACCACGCGCGCGTGGCGGACTTCCTCTTCCGGGTCCGCCGCGCCTCAGTCCTGCAGCCGTACCCGGACCAGGAGGTCGTGCAGGGCGTCGTGGGCCCTGGGCGCGTCGGGCAGCGCTGACGCGTTCTGCGCGTGGTCGAGCAGCCCGTGCAGCCGCTCCACGTCGGCCGCCACGCGCGCGTGCTCGACATCGGCGCCGCCGTGCTCGTGGGCGGCCTTGGCGGCGATCAGCTCGGGCAGGTAGCCGGGGGCCGCGGGCACCTCGCCGAGGAGCGTGGGCAGATGGGCCTGGACCTCGCCGCTGCGCATCAGATGGATCCCGGTGAGCAGCACCCGGAAGGTGTAGAGCAGCGGCTTGAGTTCACGGGTCTTCTCGAACAGCCGCCACTGGGTGACCGCACGTAGACATCAGCCGCTCCGCGGCGGGCCCGGTAGTGATGGGCGTGATGGCCGGTGAGGACGTCCGGGGCGAGCGCGGCCAGCTCGCGGCGGGTGTCCGTGGTGTGCGCGACCAGGGGTGACAGGAGCTGCTCCAGCACGTAGCCGTTGCGCCGGAGCATCAGCCGGACGAACTTGCGCAGGTCGTGGGTGACGAGGTCTATCTCCGTGCCCTGGCGCACCCACATCCGGGAGCGGGTCTCCTCCGGCTCGTGCAGCCCGACCAGGTCGGCCGCGGGCAGCAGATGGGCGCCCCGCAGGTCCACGTCGGAGTCCCGGGACGGGAAGCCGTACAGATGCGCCCCGGAGACGGTCGCGAACAGCAGGGGGTGGGGCTGTTCCGCGACGACGGGCGTCAGGTCCAGATCCAGATCCAGGTCGTCGATCATGGGCTCAAGCGTCCCAGAGCGCGCCCAGGGTCTGCAGGTCGCCCCGGTACTCGATGCGGTCGGCCCACTCCGTCGGCCAGGCGTCGACGCCCAGCCAGGCGCCCGCGAAAGCGCCGGTCAGGCAGGCGATGGAGTCCGAGTCGCCGGAGGAGCAGGCGGCCCGGCGCAGGGCCGTCACCGGCTCGTCGGGGAAGAGCAGGAAGCACAGCAGGCCGGTGGCCAGGGCCTCCTCGGCGATCCAGCCGGCGCCGGTGGCCAGGCACGGGTCGGCCTCCGGGGAGGCGGTCCGCACGGCCTCCTCGAGGCGGTCGAGTATCGCCAGGCACTCGTCCCAGCCGCGCGCGATGAACGCCTCGGCGGTCGCGTCCTGGCTCCGGGTCCACAGGTCGCCGAGCCAGGTCTGGTGGTAGTGGGTGCGGTTGTCGACGGCGTACGACCTCAACTGCCTGACCAGAGCCGCCGGTTCGGTCCCCGTCGCCAGCAGCCGTACGGCACGCGCGGTGAGGTCGGAGGCGGCCAGGGCGGTGGGATGGCCATGGGTGAGGGCGGACTGCAACTGGGCGGCACCGGCCCGCTGTTCGTCGCTCAGCCCGGGCACGAGCCCGACCGGCGCGACCCGCATGTTGGCCCCGCACCCCTTGGAGCCGATCTGGCTGGCGTCCTGCCAGACCCGCCCCTCCTCCTTCAGCAGCTCGCAGGCCCGCAGACAGGTGTTGCCGGGCGCCCGGTTGTTCTCGGGCGACTCGTACCACTTCACGAACTCCTCCCGCAGCGGCTTCTCCAGCCGCTCGGGCGCGAGCACTCCCCGGTCCATGGCGGTACGCAGCCCGTGCCCGACCGCGAGCGTCATCTGCGTGTCGTCGGAGACGACGGCCGGCCTCGGCAGTTCCATCTCCCGCCACGGCCCGCACTTGGCGAGGATCGAGGGCACGTCGTTGAACTCGGTCGGGAAGCCGAGGGCGTCCCCGAGGGCGAGACCTATCAGGGAGCCGCTGGCGGCACGCTTGTACGCGAGGTTCGAGGTCATGCGGGGCGTCCTTCCCGGGACGGGCGGAGCAGGGTCGGATGGAGCGTGGCGGCGGTGCCCGCGCGGTAGAGCGCGGCGGGCTTGCCGCGGCCGCCGGTCAGCCGGGCGGCACCCGGCACCGGTTCGACGAACCCGGGTGTGGCGAGCACCTTGCGGCGGAAGTTGGGGCGGTCCAGTTGGACGCCCCACACGGTCTCGTAGACGTTCTGCAGCTCGCCGAGCGTGAACTCGGGCGGGCAGAAGGCGGTGGCCAGGCAGCTGTACTCCAGCTTCGCCCCGACGCGTTCATGGCCGTCGGCCAGGATCCGGTCGTGGTCGAAGGCGAGCGGCCGCTCCGGGTCGTACGGCAGCCAGCGCGCCTGGGCCGCGTCACCGCCGCCGCGCGGCTCGGGCGCGTCGGGCAGCAGCGCGGTGAAGGCGACGGAGACGACCCGCATCCGCGGGTCGCGGTCCGGCTCGCTGTAGGTGCGCAGCTGCTCCAGGTGCAGCCCCGACACGTCCGAGAGTCCGGTCTCCTCGGCGAGTTCCCGCCGAGCCGCCGTCTCGGCCGACTCCCGGGGCAGCACGAAGCCGCCCGGCAGCGCCCACTGTCCGGCGTACGGCTCCTGCCCGCGCTCGACGAGCAGCACGTGCAGGGCACCCGCGCGGAGGGTGAGGACGGCGAGGTCGACGGTGACGGCGAAGGGTTCGTAGGCGTACTTGTCGTAGCCCCGCATGAGCCCGTCCACCCCCTTACTGATCACTCCCACTTATAGTCGCTACGACTATAAAGAATGTGCAGGTCACCGCGCAAGGCCTTCAGCGGCCGCTGGAGCCCCGTTCACGCGAACGACGACGGCCGGTCCCGTCGCACGCGGAACCGGCCGTCAGGGAAGGCGCAGGACCCTCTAGAGGTCGACTTCCTTCATGAGCATCCCGACCTCGGTGTTGGACAGGCGGCGCAGCCAGCCCGACTTCTGGTCGCCGAGGGTGATCGGACCGAAGGCGACCCGCACCAGCTTGTCGACCGGGAAGCCGGCCTCGGCCAGCATGCGCCGCACGATGTGCTTGCGGCCCTCGTGCAGGGTGACCTCGACGAGGTAGTTCTTGCCGGTCTGCTCGACGACCCGGAAGTGGTCCGCGCGCGCGTACCCGTCCTCCAGCTGGATGCCGTCCTTGAGCTTCTTGCCGAGGTCGCGCGGGATGGGGCCCACGATGTGCGCGAGGTAGGTCTTCTTCACGCCGTACTTGGGGTGGGTCAGCCGGTGCGCCAGCTCACCGTGGTTGGTGAGCAGGATGACGCCCTCGGTCTCGGTGTCCAGCCGCCCCACGTGGAAGAGCCGGGTCTCCCGGTTGGTGACGTAGTCGCCGAGGCACTGCCGCCCGTCGGGGTCCTCCATGGTGGACACCACACCGGCCGGCTTGTTCAGCGAGAAGAACTGGTACGACTGCGTGGCGACGGTCAGCCCGTCGACGCGGACCTCGTCCTTCTCCGGGTCGACCCGCTTGCCCTGCTCGACGACGATCTCGCCGTTGACCTCGACCCGGGACTGCTCGATCAGCTCCTCGCAGGCCCGCCGCGAGCCGTAGCCCGCGCGCGCGAGGACCTTCTGCAGCCGCTCGCCCTCCTCCTCGGCGCCCGGGAAGGTCTTGGGGAGCTTCACGTCCGGCTTGCCGGCGTACCGCTCACGGTTGCGCTCCTCGGCACGGGCGTCGTACTCACGGGAGCTCGCCGGAGCCGTCCGGCCACGACCGGTGCCCTGGCCCTGCCGGGGGCCGCCCTTGGCGCCGCCGCGCGCCGAGGCGCCACGGCCCGACTTCGGGCCGTCCTGGGTGGCGCCGGGGCCCACGTCGTAACGCCGCTCCTCCGGACGCGGCTTCTTCGGCCGGCCGGTGCCCTGCTTGTCGTCGCGGGCGTTCCCGGCACCGCGGTAGTTACCGCGGCCACCGCTGCTCCCGCCGCGGCCGCCGCTGTTGCCACCACGGCTCCCGCCGTTGTTTCCGCTGCTGTTCCTGCCGCTGCTGCTTCGCATCAAATTTCCGTCTAGTCGTCTGCGTCGTCTGCACCCGGCGCATCGGGTGCGTCCGGATCGAACGACGGTACGCCCTCCTGGGTCTCGGCCTCGATCGCCTCCGCCTCCGGGAGGAAGGGCGCGAGTTCCGGAAGCTCGTCCAGGCCGCGCAGGCCCATCCGCTCCAGGAAGTAGTTCGTCGTCCTGTACAGGATCGCACCTGTTTCGGGTTCCGCGCCCGCCTCCTCGACCAGACCGCGCTGGAGCAGGGTGCGCATCACACCGTCGCAGTTGACTCCTCGTACGGCCGAGACGCGGCTGCGGCTCACCGGCTGGCGGTACGCGACGACCGCGAGGGTCTCCAGCGCGGCCTGGGTGAGCCGGGCGGTCTGGCCCTCCAGGACCAGCCGCTCGACGGCGGGCGCGTACTCGCCCCGCGTGTAGAAGCGCCAGCCGCCCGCGACGAAGCGCAGCTCGAAGCCGCGGCCCTGCGCGGTGTACTCCTCCGCCAGTGCCCGCAGCGCCTTCGTGATCGTCTGCCTCGGCCGCTCCAGGATCTTGGCCAGGTGCTCGGCGGTGGCGGGCTCGTCCACGACCATGAGGACGGCCTCCAGGGCCGGCTTGAGGTCGAGTTCGGCGACCGGACGCAGCCCGGCCGGCAGCTGGGTTGTGTCCTCGCTCACGCCTTGTCCTCCTTGGGCGGCTTGGGCGGCTTGGGCGGCTTGGGCGGCTCGGGCGGCTCGGGCGGCTCGGGCGGCCGGTCGAACTCGTCGGTCACCACCGGCTGGGTCCCGCCGTCCCCGCCGGTCCACCGCACGATCAGATCGCCGAGCGCGGTCTCCTGGTCCAGGGCGACGGCCTTCTCGCGGTACAGCTCCAGGAGGGCCAGGAAGCGGGCGACGACGGTGAGGGTGTCGTCGGTGTCCTCGATGAGCGCCTGGAAGCTGGCCTCGCCCAGCTCCCGCAGCCGCGCCACCACGATCCCGGCCTGCTCCTGCACGCTGACCAGCGGGGCGTGGATGTGGTCGATGTACACCTGCGGCTTGGGCTTGGGCTGCATCGCCTTGACCGCGAGCCTGGCGAAGCCTTCCGGGCCGATGCTGATGACGACCTCGGGCAGCAGCTCCGCCAGATGCGGCTCCAGGCCGACGGTACGGGGCCAGCGGCGGGCCTCCTCGTCCAGGCGCCGGTTGAAGATGTCGGCGATCTGCTTGTACGCGCGGTACTGGAGCAGCCGCGCGAACAGGAGGTCCCGGGCTTCGAGGAGCGCGAGGTCGGCCTCGTCCTCGACCTCCGCGGCGGGCAGCAGCCGGGCGGCCTTCAGGTCGAGCAGGGTGGCGGCGACGACGAGGAACTCGGTCGTCTGGTCCAGGTCCCAGTCCGGTCCCATGGCCCGGATGTGCGCCATGAACTCGTCGGTGACCTTGGAGAGCGCGACCTCGGTGACGTCCAGCTTGTGCTTGGAGATCAGCTGGAGGAGGAGGTCGAAGGGACCCTCGAAGTTGGCGAGCCGGACTTTGAAGACACCGTCGGGGACGGGTTCCGGCTCCGGGGCCTCGGCAGGAGCCTCGGCGGGAGCGGCTTCCGGCTCGGGCTCGGGTTCCGGCGTCGGTTCCGGCTGCGGTACGACCGCCTCCGGCTCGGGCTCCCGATCCAGCTCCCGATCCACGGGAGCGGCCGGAGCCGCCGTGCCCGGCCCCTGCCCCAGCACACGCCGACGGCCCCCGGAGGGGCCGGAAACGGGAGCGTCGGTCGAGGTCATGGCCCCCGCAGGCTACCTCTACCGGCCGCGCAGCCGTCGTACGAGGATGCTCGCGTCCCCTCGGGACTCCAGGTCGGCCAGCACCACGGCGACCGCCTCGCGGACGATCCGGCCCCGGTCCACGGCCAGCCCGTGTTCGCCGCGGAGCACGAGACGCGCGTGCTCCAGGTCCATCAGCTCCTCGGCGGAGACATAGACGGTGATCTTCTCGTCGTGCCGTTCGCGGCCGCTGGGCCGTCGGGCGGGCGCCCGGCCGCCGCGCTTGCGGGGCTGGGCCTGATCGGCGGCGCCAGAACCTTCCTGCGCGTCCTGCCGCCGCCCGGACCGGTCCGCCGACGGCGTGACCGTGACCGAGGACCCACCCGGAGCCGAGGCGTGGTTGCGGGACTCCCCGGCATCGGCCGGCTCGGCCCCGGTCGCCACGTGCTCCGCGCCCTCGCCGTCGCCGCCCTGCACGGGCACCGACTGCGGTGCGTCGTGGGCGGCCTCGGCCGCCGTGTCGTCGCTCTCCGCGGGACTCGCGGGAGCCGGCACCCGGGCCTCGCCGTTGGCCGGGCGCCTGGGACTGGACGGCTGCAGCGCCATCCCCCCGGTCGTACGGAACAGTTCGTCGGCCCCCGGCAGACTCACTCGGCGTGACACCGGGCGAGCACCTCCCTGGCGAGCTGGCGGTAGGCGGCGGCACCGACGGAGTTGGAGGCGTACGTGGTGATCGGCTCACCGGCGACCGTGGTCTCCGGGAAGCGGACCGTGCGGCCGATGACCGTGTGGTAGACGTGGTCGTCGAACGCCTCGACGACACGCGCGAGCACCTCACGGCTGTGCACGGTGCGGGAGTCGTACATGGTGGCGAGGATGCCGTCGAGCTCCAGCTCCGGGTTGAGCCGCTCCTGGACCTTCTCGATGGTCTCGGTCAGCAGCGCGACACCACGCAGGGCGAAGAACTCGCACTCCAGCGGCACGATCACCTTGTGGGCGGCCGTCAGCGCGTTGACCGTGAGCAGACCGAGCGAGGGCTGACAGTCGATCACGATGTAGTCGTAGTCGGGCAGCAGCGGCTTCAGGGCGCGCTGCAGCGTCGACTCGCGGGCGACCTCGGAGACCAGCTGGACCTCGGCGGCCGACAGGTCGATGTTGGAGGGCAGCAGGTCCATGTTGGGGACCGCTGTCTTCAGGAGCACCTCGTCGGCCGCCATGCCCCGCTCCATGAGCAGGTTGTAGACGGTGAGGTCGAGCTCCATCGGGTTGACGCCCAGACCGACCGACAGCGCGCCCTGCGGGTCGAAGTCCACGAGCAGTACCCGCCGGCCGTACTCCGCGAGCGCGGCACCCAGGTTGATGGTCGACGTCGTCTTGCCCACGCCGCCCTTCTGGTTGCACATCGCGATGATCGTCGCGGGTCCGTGACTGGTCAGCGGGCCCGGGATCGGGAAGTACGGCAGCGGGCGACCGGTCGGGCCGACGCGCTCGCGGCGCTGGCGGGCCGCGTCGGGCGCGAGCGTGGCCGCGTACTCCGGATCGGGCTCGTACTCGGCGTCGGGATCGTAGAAGTGCCCGTCGGGCAGTTCGTCGTAGTCGGCGAACTGGCTGCGGGGCGCGCCCCTTCCATCGCCGGCCATGGCGTTCACGTGATGGCCATCCATGCTCTGGTGTGCTGTCCGCGTGGTCAGCGAACTCTGATGGGCTGCGAAGGTGCGCACCGCGACGGAGCCGACAGCCTCGAACCCCGCGGGACCCTGGTCCCTCACCGGCATTCCTGGTTGACCACCCCCGGGAGAAAATGTCGACTCATTCACAAGTCGTCTTACCTCCTTGGTGACCAGGAAACTTCTAGACAGGTCAGCGTGGCATCATGCCGACAGTCGGCGACTCTATGGCGTGTCGGGCGTTCGCAGCAACACAATCCGCCGGACCCGGCAGGATGTGTCGGCAATGAAACATCCCGCTGTCAAGGGCGTACGGCCGTCGCACAGCAGGTTTCACCGGTGTGCGAATCGGTCGAAGGGTTACGTTCGAGGCGAGTTGACCGAGCGTCGCAAAGTGACCATACACACATCCGGCCGGACCTTGTCGGGCAAGGTCCGGCCGGATGAGCGCGATTGACGCGGCTTGTTGACGTATCGCCTTTACGAAAAGGTGACTTAGCCACCGCCTCGGCGGCGCGGCTCAGTCCAGCAGTGTGTCGAGCTCGACGTGCTCCAGGCCGAGTGCCTCGGCGACCTCGCGGTAAACGACCTTGCCGTCATGGGTGTTGAGGCCCTTGGCGAGCGCGGCGTCGCGGCGCAGCGCCTCGACCCAGCCGTTGTTCGCCAGCGACACGATGTAGGGCAGCGTGGCGTTGGTGAGCGCGTAGGTGGAGGTGTTGGGCACCGCGCCGGGCATGTTGGCGACGCAGTAGAAGACCGACTCGTGGACCCGGAAGGTCGGCTCGGCGTGCGTGGTGGGACGGGAGTCCTCGAAGCAGCCGCCCTGGTCGATCGCGATGTCGACAAGAACACTCCCCGGCTTCATGCGGGAGACCAGCTCGTTGGTCACCAGCTTGGGGGCCTTGGCGCCCGGGATGAGCACCGCGCCGATCACCAGGTCGGCCTCCAGGCAGGCCTTCTCCAGCTCGAAGGCGTTGGACATGACGGCCTTGACCCTGGTGCCGAAGATCTTGTCGGCCTCGCGCAGCTTGTTGATGTCACGGTCGAGCAGGGTCACGTCGAAGCCCATGCCGATGGCGATCTGCACGGCGTTCCAACCGGAGACACCACCGCCGATGACGACGGCCTTGGCGGGCAGCACACCCGGGACGCCGCCGGGCAGGACGCCACGGCCGCCGGCCGCGCGCATCAGGTGGTAGGCGCCGACCTGCGGGGCGAGCCGGCCCGCGACCTCGGACATCGGGGCGAGCAGCGGCAGGGCGCGGTTCGGCAGCTCGACCGTCTCGTAGGCGATGGCGGTGGTGCCGGACTCCAGGAGGGCGTCGGTGCACTCCTTGGACGCGGCCAGGTGCAGGTAGGTGAAGAGGGTCTGGTCCTTGCGGAGGCGGTGGTACTCCTCCGCGATCGGCTCCTTGACCTTCAGCAGCAGGTCGGCGGTGGCCCACACCTCGTCGGCGGTGTCCAGGATCCGCGCACCGGCGGCGATGTACTCGTCGTCCGGGATCGACGAGCCGACACCGGCGCCGCGCTCGATGACGACCTGGTGGCCGTGGCGCACCAGCTCGTGCACACCGGCGGGGGTGATGGCCACCCGGAACTCGTTGTTCTTGACCTCGCGGGGGATGCCGACCTTCACGTCGATCACGGTCCTTGGCTCAGAGGGTGTGGGGGCACAACAGCACATACCCGGCATGCGGGAACACACCAGGAGACACCGCAGGAGAACCGGCGGCAGAGCCAGTTTAATGAAGGTGTTCCGGCTGTCTAGCCTTTCATTGCATCAACCTTCGCCGGACTCGCTACGGATTTCGCAGGTGTTATCCCCCTGTTCCGGGCTGGAGTCCTGGTCGAGGGGCTCCTCACCCAGCATGCGCTCGGCGGCGGAGCGGTGCAGGCTCGCGGCGGTGGAGTCGCCGAGGCGCTCCAGCGTGTCGGCGAGCCGCAGCTGGAGCGCGGCCTGGAGCCGGGCGTCCTCGGCGCGGCGCGCCCACTCGACCGCCTCCTGGCAGGTGCGCAGCGACTCCGCGGGCCGGCCGGCGTACTCCTGGACCCGGGCGAGCTCGCTCAACGCCCGCGCCTGGGCGGCCACATCGCCGTTCTTGCGGTGTCCGGAAACGGCCGCCCGCCAGGCCCGCAGCGCCTCGCCGTAGCGGCCCGCGTAGGTGTGCGCACCGGCGATGCGGCCGTAGAGCCGGGCGGCCTCGGCGCGCTCGTCGCGGGCGAGGCGCTGGGCGAGGGCGCGGCCGAACCAGTCGGCGGCCCGGTCGTAGTCCCCCAGCTCCTGGTAGGCACCGCCTACGGATTCCATTGCGCGGCCGGTCGCATACGGGTCATTTGCGTGGCGTCCGGCATCCAGAGCAGACCTATAGCGCACCAGAGCGTCAGCGGTACGCCCCGTCTGCGCGTCCAGGTCGGCCAGGTTCAGCAGTGCGGCGGCCTGCTCGCGGGGCAGGTGACGGCGCTCGGCGACATCCAGGACGAGCCGGTGGATGCCGTACAGGTCGGGGGCGGCCGCCTGGGTGCCGAAGTGTGCCGCCATGGCCTTGACCAGCTGGGACATCAGCCGGCGGGCCAGGGTGTCCAGCTCGCCGTCGGCGACCGCGGCGCGGGACGCGGCGAGCAGGGCCGGGCGCCGGTCCCGCAGCCAGTCGGCGGCGGCCCGGGGGGTGGGGAAGCGCAGCTCGCGGGGCAGGGCCTGGAGTCTCTCGCGGGCCTGCGGGTTGTCGGTCTCGGTGATCGCCCGGCAGGACTGCAGCAGCCGTACCGTGCGCTCCAGCATCCGGGCCCGGGCCAGCTGGAGTTCCCCGGCGCGTTCCTGGGTCTCGGCCAGCCCCCGGAGCAGGGGGTGCAGACAGCCGGGAACCTCGTACTGGGGCAGCTGGGTGGCCACGGGGCACAGCAGGTTGAGGCGGACCAGCTCGTCCAGGGTGGTGCGGGCGGTGTCGACCGAGCAGCCGGCCAGGGAGGAGGCGGTGTGCGGGTCGACGAGGCCGGCCGGGGCCAGCGAGAGAAGTCGCAGTATCCGGGCGGTCTGGGCGGCCAGGTCGTCGTGGACGAACCGGAAGACCCGGGCGAGGGCGGTGCAGTCCTCGGGGTCGGCGTGCAGCCGCTTGGCGAGGTCGGAGACGGCCACCTGGGGGTGTGCCGCCAGCCAGCCGCCCGCCAGGGTGAGTGCGGCGGGCTGCCCCTGGCACACCTCGACCAGCGCTTCGGCGGACCGCGGATCGACGGTGATGCGGACCGAGCCGGTGTACCGGGCGAGGAACTCCACGGCCGACTTGGTGTCCAGGCCGCCCAGGGTGCACGGGCGGACGTCGGAGATCCCGGTGAGCGGGCCGCCGGAGACGGCGACGGCCAGGCAGTCGGGGGTGTCCGGGAGCAGCGCGTCGACGTGTTCGGCGCCGGGCGCGTCGTCGAGGAGGAGCAGCATCCGGCGCCCGGCGAGGGCGGTGCGCAGGGCGTGGGTGAGATCGTCCTCGGCGGCGCCGGCCGGGGTGGGCAGCCGCAGGGCGGTGAGGAGCTCGCGGGCGATGCGCTCGACGGGGACGGGGGTGCCGTCGGGCTCGGCGAGGCGGGCGCGCAGCACCCCGTCGGGGTAGTCGGCGGCGACCCGCCGGACGAGTTCCCCGGCGAGGGCGGTGCGGCCGGATCCGGGTCTGCCCGCGATGAGCAGGACCCGGGCGCGGGGGGCCTTGCGGCCGGCGATGGTGTCCAGGCCCGCGCGCTCGATGTCGGCGCGCAGTTCCTTCAACTCCCTTGTACGGCCCAGGAATTCGTCGTCCGTGGCCGCGGGCGCCGACACTCGTGCGCCGCCTGTGTCCACCGCCTGATCCGTCACGGGCCACACTCCCGTCCCACCGCACACGCATGCCCGCCGGGACTCCGGTTCGGGCCTTTCGGCTCAATCGCGTCGAGCCTAGTTCACGTGCACGGACGTTCCGGGTGGAGCGCGGCGGGCGCATCGCCCGATCGGATCAGGCGATGGTCACACCGGACCGCCTGATGGAGGGTCAGGACGCGAAGGGACGGGCCGGCCAGGGCGCGTCGGCCGGGCGCAGCGTGTCGAGGCCGTCGCCGGCGCGGGCGGCGACCAGCGAGAGCACGCCCGTCACCAGGCAGTTGTTGTGCACGTCACCGGCGAGCGCCAGACGCACCAGCTCGCCCACCGGCACCCGCGCGTACTCCAGGTCGATCTCCTCGTGCTCCGTCTCGAAGCGCTCGCCCTCGGCCTCGGAGAGATCACGGGCCAGGAAGATCCGTACGGCCTCGTCGCAGCCGCCGGGGGTGGTGTAGAGGTCGGTCAGCACCCGCCAGTCCTCGGCCTTGACGTGCGCCTCCTCGTACAGCTCGCGCTGGGCCGCGTGCAGCGGGTTCTCGCCGGGGATGTCGAGCAGCCCGGCCGGGATCTCCCAGAGCTTCTGCCGGACCGGGTGCCGGTACTGGCGGATGAGCAGCACCCGGTCCTCCTCGTCGAGGGCCAGGACGGCGACCGAGCCGGGGTGGACCTGGTAGTCGCGGCGGACCACCGAGCCGTCGGGCATGACCACCTCGTCCGTGCGGACGGAGGTCTTGTTGCCCACGAAGGGGGTCTCCGTCGCCCGGATCTCCCACTCCTCGGGGGTGTCCTTGATCGTCATGCCGTGCCGCCCTTCCACGTGCAGAAAAGAAAACCGGGGTGCGCGCCTTTGAAGGTATGCACCCCGGCGACCGTACAACCGGTGTGTTACTTCGAATTCTCCTGCTCGACCTCGGCCTGCTGACGGGCGACCGCGGCCTTCACCAGGCCCGCGAACAGCGGGTGCGGGCGGGTCGGGCGGGAGCGCAGCTCCGGGTGCGCCTGGGTGGCGACCAGGTAGGGGTGGACGTCGCGCGGGTACTCGACGTACTCGACGAGCTTGCCGTCCGGGGAGGTGCCCGAGAACTGGATGCCGGCCTTCTTCTCCAGCTCCGCGCGGTAGGCGTTGTTCACCTCGTAGCGGTGCCGGTGCCGCTCCTCGACGTACTCCTTGCCGTCGTACACCTCGCGCACGATCGAGCCCTCGGCCAGCTTGGCCGGGTACATGCCCAGGCGCATGGTGCCGCCCATGTCGCCCTCGCCGGCCACGATGTCCAGCTGCTCGGCCATGGTGGAGATCACCGGGTGGCCGGTGGCGGAGTCGAACTCGGTGGAGTTGGCGTCCGGGATGTCGGCGAGGTTGCGCGCGGCCTCGATCACGATGCACTGCAGGCCCAGGCAGAGGCCGAGCAGCGGGATCCGGTTCTCGCGGGCGTACTTGATCGCGCCGACCTTGCCGAGCACACCGCGGTCGCCGAAGCCGCCGGGGATGCAGATGCCGTCGACGTCGGCGAGCTGTGCGGCGGCGCCGGCCGGGGTCCTGCAGTCGTCCGACGTCACCCACTTGATCTTCACGCGGGCCTTGTTGGCGAAGCCGCCGGCGCGCAGCGCCTCGGTGACCGAGAGGTAGGCGTCGGGCAGGTCGATGTACTTGCCGACCAGGGCGAGGGTGATCTCGTGGTCGGGGTTGTGGACGCGGTCGAGCAGGTCGTCCCAGGTCCGCCAGTCCACATCACGGAACGGCAGGTCCAGCTTGCGGACGACGTAGGCGTCCAGGCCCTCGCCGTGCACGGTCTTCGGGATGTCGTAGATCGACCGGGCGTCCGGGCAGGCGACGACCGCGGCCTCGTCGACGTCGCACATCAGCGAGATCTTGCGCTTGATGGCGGTGGGCACCTCGCGGTCGCAGCGCAGCACGATCGCGTCCGGCTGGATACCGATGTTGCGCAGGGCGGCCACCGAGTGCTGGGTGGGCTTGGTCTTCAGCTCGCCGGACGGCCCGATGTAGGGAAGCAGCGAGATGTGCACCACGAAGACGTTGTCCCGGCCGACCTCGTGGCGGACCTGGCGGACGGTCTCCAGGAACGGCAGCGACTCGATGTCGCCGACCGTGCCGCCGACCTCGGTGATGACGACGTCCACCTCGTCGGTGGCCATCCGGCGGATGCGGTGCTTGATCTCGTTGGTGATGTGCGGGATGACCTGGACCGTGTCGCCCAGGTATTCGCCGCGCCGTTCCTTGGCAATCACCGTCGAGTAGACCTGACCTGTGGTGACGTTGGCGGAGCCGTCCAGGTCGCGGTCGAGGAAACGCTCGTAGTGGCCGATGTCCAGGTCGGTCTCGGCGCCGTCGTTGGTGACGAACACCTCACCGTGCTGGAAGGGGTTCATCGTGCCCGGGTCGACGTTCAGGTACGGGTCGAGCTTCTGCATCACCACACGCAGGCCGCGGGCCTTGAGCAGCATGCCCAGGCTGGAGGCGGTGAGGCCCTTGCCGAGCGAGGAGGCGACACCCCCGGTGACGAAGATGTGCTTGGTCGTCGTAGATTTCGGCGGCATGGCCAAGAGGGTGCTCCCGTGGTCGCGGTCTGTCATGCGGTACGGCCGCCCTCCGGAGGTTTCCGGGGGTGCCGTCGCTGCGGTTCGGGGGTTTCGTGCCCACCGGTCCACGGGCTACCAGGGTATCAGCGCCGCGGAGAGATGGCTTCCGGCCACGCTCCGTACACACATCGGCACAGACGTGGGGCCTGGCTTACCGGGTTTTCACCCAGGGCTCACCCATTCGGCCCACACGGGTTGCCCGGAGCGGCACACAGATCATCTACGTGCGTCGTATCCTGCTCGGACACTCGCTGCCGAGCCGGCCGGAAAACACGGCACACCCCCGCCCGTCATCCCCGGAACAACGAGAGCTTGGCAGTTCGTTGAGCTATGACTGTCGTTTTGCCTCAGGGCGCGGCGGGCTGCTTTGCTTCACCGCTTAACGACGCACAACAACAACCCCCCTTGACCGCACTAGCGACAGCCCCCTTTTGCCTGGGGGGTGACGTGGCCGTTCGACTGGAGTTGCACGTGGCCGGGCGCATCGAAGATTACGCACTCATCGGAGACATGCAGACCGCTGCCCTGGTCTGCCGGGACGGCACGGTGGACTGGCTGTGCCTGCCCCGCTTCGACTCGCATGCCATCTTCGCCGGTCTGCTCGGCACCGAGGAACACGGCTTCTGGCGGCTCGGCCCGGCACACGCGGCCGACTCCCAGCCGCCGACCGCGGCCCGCCGCACCTACCGCGGCGACTCGCTGATCCTGGAGTCGGAGTGGGACACCCCGCGCGGCACGGTCCGGGTGACCGATTTCATGCCCCCGCGTGACGGCGCGCCCCAGCTGATCCGGATCGTCGAGGGCGTCACCGGCCGGGTGCCGATGCGCTCGGTGCTGCGGATGCGGTTCTCCTACGGCCGGGTGGTCCCCTGGGTGCACAAGCACGAGGGCCGTACGGTCGCCGTCGCCGGCCCCGACTCGGTGTGGTTCGACACCTCCGCGGAGACCTACGGCAAGTCGCTCACCACCTACGCCGACTTCACCGTCGCCCCCGGCGACCGGATCGCGTTCACCATCTCGTGGCAGCCCTCGCACAAGGAGCCGCCGGCGCTGCCGGAGCCCGAGCAGTCGCTGGAGGCGACCGAGGAGTTCTGGCGGGAGTGGGTCGAGCACTGCACGTACCACGGCCCCTACCGCGAGGCGGTGATCCGCTCCCTGATCACGCTGAAGGCGCTGACCTACGCCCCCACGGGCGGCATCGTCGCCGCGCCCACCACCTCGCTGCCCGAGGACATCGGCGGCGTCCGCAACTGGGACTACCGCTACACCTGGCTGCGCGACGCCGCCATCACCCTCTCCTCGCTGCTGCGCACCGGCTACCGCGAGGAGGCCCGCGCCTGGCGCGAGTGGCTGCTCCGCTCGGTCGCCGGCGACCCGGAGAACCTGCAGATCATGTACGGCATCGCGGGCGAGCGCGAGCTGGGCGAGGCCGAGCTGGACTGGCTGCCCGGATACGAGAACTCGACCCCGGTCCGGGTCGGCAACGGCGCGGCACACCAGCTCCAGCTGGACGTCTACGGCGAGGTCATCGAGGCCCTGCACCTGGCCCACATGACCGGCCTCGCGCGCAACGACTACGCCTCCCTCCTCCAGCTGAAGCTCATCCGCTACCTGGAGGACCACTGGGACGAGCCGGACGAGGGCATCTGGGAGGTGCGCGGGCCGCGCCGGCACTTCGTGCACTCCAAGGTGATGGCCTGGGTCGCGGTGGACCGCACCATCAAGCTGATCGAGTCCGGGGACGCGGACGGCCCGCTGGAGCGCTGGAAGGAACTGCGCGACGACATCCACCGGGACGTCTGCGAGCGGGGCTACGACAAGGAGCGGAACACGTTCACGCAGTCGTACGGCTCGCAGGAGCTGGACGCGTCGCTGCTGCTGATCCCCCAGATGGGTTTCCTGCCGCCGGACGACAAGCGGGTCATCGGCACCATCGAGGCGATCCAGCGCGAGCTGTCCACGTCGGACGGCTTCATCCTGCGCTACCCGACCTCGGGCGGCGACGAGGGCGTGGACGGTCTCCCCGGCGACGAGGGGGCGTTCCTGGCCTGTTCGTTCTGGATGGCGGACGACCTCGCGATGATCGGCCGCGTCGACGAGGCCCGCAAACTGTTCGAGAAGCTGCTCGCGCTGCGGAACGACCTCGGGCTGCTCGCGGAGGAGTGGGATCCGCGGCTGAAGCGGCAGGTGGGGAACTTCCCGCAGGCGTTCAGCCATGTGCCGTTGATCGACACGGCGCTTCGCCTTACGGCGTCGGGGGCGTACGGGGGGTAGGCAGCGGTCGTTTTTCGGCTGCGGGGGCGTGGGGGCTGGTCGCGCCCACGCGGCGGAGCCGCATGTCCGACGCTTCCCCGCGCCCCTTTCAGGGCGCTCGTGCTTAGGCTGGTCTAGGACGAATCCCCTCTTTTCGAAAGGGGGGCGGCTATGGCTTCCCCCTCGAAGGCAGGTACGGCGCTTGCCGCGTTGCGTGAGGATCTGGTCGGTGCGGTGTTCGCGCCGGGGGACGTCGGGTACGAGGACGCCCGTGCCGTCTTCAACTCCATGATCGACCGGCGGCCGGCCGTCATCGCCCAGTGCGCCGACGACGCCGACGTGGTCCGCGCGGTGCGGTTCGGCCGGGAGCTCGACCTGGCGATCGCGGTGCGCGGCGGCGGCCACAGCGTGGCGGGCTCGGCGAGCGGCGACGGCGCGCTCGTGGTGGACCTGCGCCGGATGCACACGGTGACCGTCGACCCGGCGGCGGAGGCGGTACGCGTGCAGGGCGGCGCCACGATGAGCGACCTGGATCGGGCGACCGAGCCGTACGGCCTCGCCACCACCGGCGGCCGGGCCCCCACCACCGGCGTGGGCGGCTTCGTGCTGGGCGGCGGCACGGGCTGGCTGGACCGCGCCTTCGGCCTGGCCGTCGACAACCTGCTCGGTGTCGAACTGGTCACCGCCGACGGCGAGCGCGTGCACGCAAACGCCGACGAGAACCCGGAGCTGTTCTGGGCCCTGCACGGCGGCGGCGGGAACTTCGGCGTCGCCACCGCCCTCACCCTCGAACTGCACGAACTGCCGGCGTTCTCGATCGCGCTGCTGCTGTTCGCGCCGCAGTCCGGCCCGGACGCGGTGCGCACCTTCCGCGAGGTGATCCGCACCGGCCCCGACGAGGCGGCCGGCGTGGTGCAGTACCTCACCGGCCCGCCGCTGCCGTTCGTGCCGGAGCACCTGGTGGGCAGGCTGGTGTGCGTCGCCCTGGTGACCTACGCCGGCGGCGAGGAGGGCCTGCGGAAGGTCGCCGAGCCGCTGCTGGCGCTTCCGCACGAGGCGGAGGTGGTCGGCCCGATGCCGTACACCGAGGTCCAGTGCATGCTCGACTTCCCGTCCGGGCTGCGGAACTACTGGTCGGCCGAGTACCTGGCCGAGCTGCCAGACGAGGCGGTGGACGCCTACTGCGCCTGTGCGGACGACATGCCGGTGCCGACCGGCACCCAGCACGTGCTGTTCCCGCAGGGCGGCGCGATCGCGGCCGGGCCCGCCGAGTACCCGGTGCCGTACCGGAGCGCGTCCTGGGCCGTGCACCCCTTCGGTATGTGGGCGGAGCCCGCTGCCGACGAACGGGCGATGGCCTGGGTGCGGGGCGTCCGGACCGCCGTACGGCCCTGGTCCACCGGCGCGGTCTATCTCAACTTCATCGGCGACGAGGGCCCCGACCGGGTGCGGGCCGGCCTGGGCACGGCGAACTCGCTGCGGCTCGGCAAGGTGAAGCGGACCTGGGACCCCGACAACGTTTTCCGCTTCAACCACAACATCGAACCGCTCTAGCGGAAGGTGCCCGGAAGGCGTTCGCCCAGGTAGCGTCCGCTCCATGGACAGCGGTACGGGCAGCGGATTCGACACCCAGGGCGGGATCACCGTGCAGCGGGCGCTGGAGCTGCCCGGGCTGCGCAGCGGGCTCCCGGAGATCCTGGCGGGCGCCGACCGGCTGGGCCGGACCGTGCGCTGGGTGCACGCCGGCGAGGTGCCGAACATCGCCTCGCTGCTGAAGGGCGGCGAACTGCTCCTCACCACCGGCTACGGGCTGGGCACCCGGCCGAACGACCAGCGGGCGTTCGTGCGCACGCTCGCCGAGCGGGGCATCGCCGCCCTGGTGGTGGAGCTGGGCCCGCGTTTCTCCCGGCTGCCCGCCACCATCGTCGACACCGCCCGGGCGGCCGGGCTGCCGCTGGTGGTGCTGCACCGCGAGGTGCCCTTCGTGACGGTGACGGAGGAGATCCACACCGAGATCGTCAACCACCACTACACGCTCCTCCAGCGCGCCGAGGAGGTGCACCGCCGCTGCACCGAGGCCCTGCTGGGCGGTGGCGGGGTCCCCCAGGTCCTCGCGATCCTCGCCGACTTCTGCGGCAACCCGGTCTTCCTGGAGACCACCGACGGCCAGCTGCTGTACGCCGCCGGATCGGGGCCCGAGGGCGCGGATCCGCTCCAGGTGTGGGAGGGGCTGCGCGGCCAGCACAAGCACGCGCCGCCGCCGACCGGGGCGGTCCTGGTGGACGTGCCGGGCGGCGGGCCGGGGACCGGCTCGGTGCGCGCCCGGCTGGTGCTGCTCCCGGTACGCGGGCCGCTCACCCCCGTGCACCGCATCGCCGCCGAGCGGGCCGCCGGCATCCTGGCCGTCGTCCTGATGCAGGCCCGCCAGGAGGAGGAGCTGGCGGCCCGCGGCCGCGGTGACTTCCTGACCGACCTCGCCGAGGGCCGCATCACCGCACAGGACGCCCCGGCCCAGGCGCGCGTCCTCGGCTTCAAGCCCGGCAGCAGCCCGCTGCTGCCGGTGGTCATGCGGGTCGGCGACTCCCTGTCCCCGGGCGGGGGCTGGGCGGTGCTGGCCCGGGCGGTCGGGGAGGAGCTGGCGGCCGTGGGTGTGCCCGTGCTCCTCGGCGTGCGACCGGTGGAGGGCCGCGTCCCGCTCCTGCTGGGCCTGCGCTCGGAGGCGGAGCGGACGACGGTCGCGGACCGGGTCGCGGCGGCGCTGCGGGCGGGCGTGGAGCGCGCCGGGATGCAGCGTCCCGGGGCCGCTCCCCCGGTCGTGGTGGTCGGGGTGGCCGGCGGCTGGGCGGCCGCCTCGGCGGGCCTGCGGCACGCGGCCGAGACGGCGACGGCGGCCCAGGGCCTCTCCGACCGCCCCTGGTACGACGCCCGCCGCCTCGACATCGACCTTCTCCTGTGGCGGCTGCGCGACCACCCCGACCTGGCGGCCTTCGTCGAGCGGGCGATCGGCCCGCTCCGGAACCACGACAACCGCTCCAGGCCGCCCCTGCTGCCCACCCTGGAGACCTACCTGGCGCACGCCGGCCGCAAGGCGGAGACGGCCCGCGAACTCCACCTCAACCGGCAGACCCTCTACAACCGCCTCGCCCGCATCGGCGAGTTGCTGGGCACGGACCTCGACGACCCGCAGGTGGTGCTGGCGTTGAGCCTCGCCCTGCGGGCCCGCCGGCACGTCCCCTAGTAGTGCTTCGTTAGGTTCTGGTTCTGCTGGTCGGTAGGGGTCGGCCGCAGGTGGTGCAGGTGCCGGCCCAGCACCTGAGCAGGTCCTGAAG
>NZ_JBICZJ010000006.1:0-520125 GCF_043201895.1 Streptomyces sp. NPDC048254 | reverse complement strand
GCTCAGCTCGTCAGCACCGCCCGCCGACGGCACCTCCGGTTCGCCCGCCACTGGCCCTGGACCGACGTGATCACCGAAGCCATCCAGCGACTCGAGGCCCTTCCGAACCCGGGCTGACCAGCCACAACAGCCCGTCCCTGCACCAGCAGCACTCCCGCCGGGACCGTGGAAACCGGCGTCCACCCGGCACGACAGCCGGGCTGCCACCCTGCCCACAATCCACGCGGCAAGCCGAAACGGCCCACCGGAAGAACCGACGGACCGTCACGAAAGATCGAGGTTAGGGCGCTGGCCGAGGAACTCGGTGCCACGTTGATCCGGGCGGTCAGGCGGGACGCAGATGACGAGCTGGCCAGCGTAGGGACGGGGCACGGCCCCGTCACCATCAGCTGGTATGCCTTTGCTCTCGAGTACCTGGATATGCGCTGGCCACAGATCGCGGCGAAGACCCGCAACGAGACGAACGCCGCGCTCTGCGCGATCACCCAGGTAATGCTGCGCGACGTGCGGGGCCGCCCGAATGACGAGTTGCTGCGGCGTGCGCTGCGGGACTGGGCGTTCGTCCTGCCCCGGCCAGAGCCGCACGCAGCACCCCCGGACGTACGGCTTGCTCTACGCTGGGTGGCGAGGACGTCACGCCCGCTGACGGACCTAATGGATCCGGCTGTGATGCGGGCCGTGATGCAAGCCCTGCGACTGAAACAGGACGGCACGGTCGCAGCCCCTGAAACCCAGCGGCACAAGCGCATGACCTTCGTGAACGCCGTGCGGTACGCCATCGAGCAGGGCATGCTCGACAGCGACCCGATCGCCAATATCAACTGGCGGATCGCCAAGACCGCCAAGCGGGTCGACCCTCGGGTGGTCGCCAATCCCGCCCAAGTCCGCTCCCTGCTCTGCGCTGTCTCCTATGTAGGCAGCTACCGGCGGGCCCGCGGACGGCGGCTGGTCGGGCTGTTCGCCGGCATGTACTACGCCGGGCTGCGGCCAGAGGAGGCGGTCGCGGTGACCCTGCCGGACTGTGTCCTGCCTGCGGAGGGCTGGGGCAGGGTGATTCTGCACGTCACTCGAACCCAGGCGGGCAAGAAGTGGACCGACACCGGACAACTCCATGATGAGCGCGGCCTGAAGGGGCGTCCGCCGGGGGAGACCCGCCCCGTGCCGCTTCCTCCCGGTCTGGTGGCGATATGGCGAGAGAGTATCCAAACCTTCGGTACGGCCAGCGACGGGCGGCTGTTCTTCAATGAACGGGGTGGCATCCTCGCCTTCAGCACGTATGACACCGTCTGGCACGAAGCCCGGCAACTGGGCCTTCCATCCGACCTGGTGAACACCCCGCTCGCGGCTCGCCCGTACGACCTGCGCCACTCAGCCCTGTCCACCTGGCTCAATGCCGGTGTCGACCCCGCAGAGGTCGCGGAACGCGCCGGCAACAGTGTGGAGGTCCTCATGACCAAGTACGCCAAGTGCCTGTACGGGCGGGCCGCGATCGCCAATCATCGCATCCAGGCACTGTTGGACGAGTACGACTGAGCGTCGTCTACAGCAGGAACAGCGGCTGGTCGCTGTGCCGTAGCCCCGGACGGGGACCAGCTCCTGCAACCACCACGCAGTTGTGATCGTTCGAGAGAAATACGGCCAGGCTACAGAGGGGTCGCATTGGCGGTCGGGTTCTGTCGCATGGCTGCTGGCAAGACGACGAAACGGTCGCTACTGCTGTGGCTCGCTACTCCGCGGGATTCTCGTTCTGCGGAGCGACGAGTTCGCGTTGCCAGTCCGCGAACCGCTCGCGCAAGGCCCCGGCCTCCGTGGCAGTGAGGCCGTAGGCGGCGAATTGTTTGTCCGTGTAGCGCTGGACGCGGGCGAGTGAGTCGGCGAACATCCGCGGATCGAAGCCGTCGTCGTTCTGCTTGGCCAGCTCCATCAGGCGTTCGCGGGTGTATCCGGCTTTGAGGAGTCCGTCGACGTCGATGGCGTCGCGAACCTCGGCCCGGCCGTCCAGGGCGGTGGTCTTCCCTGTGGCGACGTCGTCGGGGTGCAGGACTGGGCCGAGCTCGGAGAGCACGGGCGGGTGGTTGAGGAACTCGGCGACGAGTTCCACCTTGTTCTGGATGCCGCTGCCCGGGTCGGTGACGTTCAGCCGGGTGTAGGTGTGCTCGGGGTTTTGGTGGGCCAGTTCCACGGTGAAGCCTGCGGCTTCGTAGGCGGCGATGACGCGTTCGGTGGCTGCGGGCATCTCGGTGGTGGCCCGGTTGATCGGTGCGAAGAGGTCGACGTCGTCACTGACCCGGTTGACGATCTGGTGGGCTTGGACGGCGTAGCCGCCTGCCAAGGCATAGCCGAAGTCGTCGGCGAGCGCGTCGAGCCCGATGCGGATCAGTCGGCGGTGCAGCTCGTCCACTACGCCGCGGCCGCCGCAGGTGCGAGCTCGGGGAAGCGGGCCTGCCAGGCCGCACGGGCCGGAGCGGGCAGGAACAGGTCCGTCCAGTGCCGGCGCAACAGATCGGCGTCCAGGTACGCCCGCAGGTCGGCTGCGGTCTGGGCTTCCCGGATGACCCGCTCATACATAAGGAGCAGGTCGGCCTCGTCGACGAGGTCGTATTCGTAGTGCGGGCCCCAGTCGATGTGGCGGGGCAGGGTCACGGTGCCGGAAGTCGGCCCGACCAACTCGTCGAGCGACTCCGGGAGGGCGTAGATCCTCGCGGCTGCGTA
This sequence comes from Streptomyces sp. NPDC048254, assembly GCF_043201895.1. NCBI lineage: Bacteria > Bacillati > Actinomycetota > Actinomycetes > Kitasatosporales > Streptomycetaceae > Streptomyces > Streptomyces sp. NPDC048254. The sequence goes on along the minus strand of NZ_JBICZJ010000006.1, from coordinate 517,413 downwards.
CCTGCTCATACGCCCCAGCATGCCGTAACCGGCCGCGTCGTGGTGCCGACACCGGCATCCGCGTGGGCGGTGAGCGTGACGTTCGACGAAATGCCTGTTCACAGCCCCAGCGCTGACTCCCGGGAAAGTCAAACGGTCTGCTCGTCCGCATGTTTTCCGAACTATCCTCGTCGGCAAACGCGCAGGTCACAGCAGGTGTTCTCCTGCGTCGGCTCCGCCTTTCGGCTTTCCGGTCCCACACATGTCCCGCGCGAGGCCATTGTGCGGGATCGGACATTTGGGATTTCGTCCGCCTGGCACCACGAAGTTGCAGGTCGAAGGCTTGCTGGACGGAGTGGTCATGGCCAAGGGGGCCGTGTGCGTTTTGGCATGCACAAGAAAGGCCCTGAACTGCGTTTCTGCAGTTCAGGGCCTTGATTCCGGGTGCCCCCGGCAGGATTCGAACCTGCGCACACGGCTCCGGAGGCCGTTGCTCTATCCCCTGAGCTACGGGGGCGTCTGGCGTTGAGCTGTTGCTCGCGGCGACGGGTAGAACACTACCAGCTTGGTCGGGGTGATCAGGAACGGGTTTCCCGGGGGTGCTCCCCGCGCGGGCGGAAGTCGGGAAAACCCGGACGCGGTGGCCGGTCCGGACCTACTCTCGAGTTGTGCCAGGGGCGTCGGGTCGGGTGCTTGTTGTGGACGACAACAAGGTCATCCGGCAGCTGATCAGGGTCAATCTCGAACTGGAGGGTCTCGAGGTCGTGACCGCGGCCGATGGTGCCGAGTGTCTGGATGTCGTTCATCAGGTGCGGCCCGATGTGATCACCCTTGATGTCGTCATGCCCCGGCTCGACGGTCTGCGGACCGCCGCTCTGCTCCGTGCCGACCCCCGCACCCATGACCTTCCCCTCGCCATCGTCAGCGCCTGCACTCAGTACGAGGTCGAGACCGGCCTCGACGTCGGTGTCGACGCCTTCCTCGCCAAACCCTTCGAACCCTCCGAACTTGTGCGGCTCGTAAGGGAGTTGGTGGAGCGACGGCGAGGGCCGGAGGGGGCGGAGGAGCGGGAGCGCGGGGGAGACGGCGGCGCAGGTGGCGACAGTGGCGAGGGCGGCGAGGGTGGTGAGGTCGAGTTCTCCGGGGAGTGGGCCGGGGGCAACCCCGTCTACCCGTAGGGGCCATGCAATCGGTGACCCAGTGGCCCGGGCCCGCATCAATCCCGTGGAGCCGTGGAGCCTCCAGTCCACCTTCCGCGCGTGGAGCCGTAGGGCTGCAGTACCGCTCCCGGCCCGTAGGTCCGTAGGGCTACAGGCCCCATCCCGTCCGTAAGCCCATAGGTCCGCAGCTCCGCAGCCCGGTGGCCCCGTCACCCACACCGCCCCCGCGTCCACGTCCCGGACACCCTCCCAAACCGGGTGGCATGCCCGGCCCCCTCCTCCCCTAGGCTTGTCCCGTGACCCCCGTCGAGCTCTCCCGTACCGTGCTGCGCGCGGTGCGTCGTGCTGTTGACGAGGGGGAGCTGAGCGTGAGCGTGCCGGAGCGGGTCGTGGTCACGCGGCCGGGGCCCGGTGGGTGCGGGGACTACGCCACCAACATCGCGCTTCAGCTCGCCCGACCGGCCGGGCAGCCCCCCCTGCGGGTCGCCGAGATCCTGGTGCCCCATCTCGCGAATGCCGCCGGCGTCGGTGACGTCGTCGTCACCGGACCCGGGTTCCTGAACATCAGCCTCAGCCCCGCCGCGTCCCCCACGGCGACCCTGGTCGCCGAGATCCGCGCCCTCGGCCCCGGCTACGGCCACGGCGACGCCCTCGCCGGGCAGGTGGTCGCGCTGCGGGTGCCGTACGACGTCCGGGCCGAGGTCGTCGCCGACGCCGTCGTACGGATCGTCGCCACCCAGGGCGGCCGCGGCGAAGTCGGTCACGGCGAGGTCGGTCACGGTGAGGTCGGTCACGGCGAGTCCGTAAGTCTCCGGCCCGTGCCGGCGCCCGAGGACCCGGCCCCGCTCGGGCCCGACGCCGCCCAGTGGGCCCTGCTGCATCCCGCCGCCCACGACCGGCCCCGGATCACCGCCGACCACCTGGTGCAGCGCGAGAGCAACCCGCTCTTCCGGGTGCGGTACGCCCACGCCCGGACGCGAGCCGTCGGCCGCGGTGCCGGACGGCTCGGCTTCGCTGCCGAACCCGGCGACGTCCCCGGCGCCCCGGGCGCCCTCGTCACCGCCCTCGCCGACTACCCCCGCATCCTCACCGCCGCGGCCACCCACCGCGCCCCCGACCGGCTCGCCCGGCATCTCGTCACCCTCGCCGATGCCGCGCTGCCGTTCCTGCCGACCGTGCTGCCCCGTGGCGAGGAGAAACCCTCGGCCGCCCACCGCGCCCGGCTCGCCCTCGCCGAAGCCACCGGGACGGTGCTGGCCGGCGGCCTGTCCCTGCTCGGCATCGACGCACCCGATCACCTCTGAAGAGAGCGCCAGAAGAGCAATGAGCCGTTCCGCACATCCCGCCGGGCCCCGTCACGCCGACGTCCTGCCCGAAGGGCACTACGCCGCCCCGCCCGCCGACCTCAACGCCCTCGACCCCAAGGTGTGGGCCCAGACCGTCACCCGTGACGCCGAGGGGACCGTCACGGTCGGCGGCATCGACGTGAAGACCCTCGCCGAGCAGCACGGCACCCCCGCCTACGTCCTCGACGAGACCGACTTCCGGGCCCGGGCACAGGCCTGGCGCACCGCCTTCGGCCCGGACGCCGACGTGTTCTACGCCGGGAAGGCCTTCCTGTCGCGGGCCGTCGTGCGCTGGCTGCACGAGGAAGGGCTCAACCTCGATGTGTGCTCCGGCGGTGAGCTGGCCACCGCCCTCTCCGCCGGGATGCCCGCCGACCGGATCGCCTTCCACGGCAACAACAAGTCGACGGAGGAGATCGAGCGGGCGGTCGAGGCCGGCGTCGGGCGGATCGTGCTCGACTCGTTCCAGGAGATCGTGCGGGTCGCCCACATCGCCCAGTCCCGCGGCAAGCGGCAGCGCGTGCAGATTCGTATCACCGTCGGCGTCGAGGCACACACGCACGAGTTCATCGCCACCGCGCACGAGGACCAGAAGTTCGGGATTCCGCTGGCCGGGGGGCAGGCCGCCGAGGCGGTACGGCGGGCGCTGCAGCTGGACGGGCTGGAGGTCATCGGGATCCACTCGCACATCGGGTCGCAGATCTTCGACATGTCGGGCTTCGAGGTCGCCGCGCACCGGGTCGTGGGGCTGCTGAAGGACATCCGTGACGAGCACGGTGTCGAGCTCCCCGAGATCGATCTCGGAGGCGGGCTCGGTATCGCCTACACCAGCGACGACGACCCCCGCGAGCCCCACGAGATCGCCAAGGCGCTCACCGAGATCGTCACCCGGGAGTGCGATGCCGCCCGGCTGCGGACTCCGCGTATCTCCGTCGAGCCGGGGCGGGCCATCGTCGGGCCGACCGCCTTCACCCTCTACGAGGTCGGCACCATCAAGCCCCTCGACGGGCTGCGGACGTACGTCTCCGTCGACGGCGGCATGTCCGACAACATCAGGACCGCGTTGTACGACGCCGAATACAGCGTCGCTCTGGTGTCGCGGACGAGCGACGCCAAGCCGATGCTCGCCCGGGTCGTCGGCAAGCACTGCGAGAGCGGGGACATCGTCGTCAAGGACGCGTTCCTGCCGGGCGACCTGGCACCCGGTGACCTGATCGCCGTGCCGGCCACCGGTGCCTACTGCCGGTCCATGGCGAGCAACTACAACCATGTGCTCCGGCCGCCCGTCGTCGCGGTGCGGGACGGCGAGTCCCGGGTCATCGTCCGCCGCGAGACGGAGGAGGACCTCCTGCGCCTCGACGTCGGGTGACATCCGATGCCGTCCGATGAAATCCGACGTCGTCCGTTGGTGTCCGATGCCGTTGGATGCCGTCGGATTGCGGCCGATCGCACCGGATCGCGGCCGATCGCGGCACATCGCACCGGATCGCCGCCGATCGCGGCACATCGCACCGGATCGCCGCCGATCGCGGCACATCGCATCGGGCGGCATTCCGACGGCAATTCGACGGCACTTCAATGGCATCCGAGGGCATTCGGCGGCATCCGACGGCATTCTCGGACGGCGTCCGATGAACCGGATGGCGGAGACGGAAGATCTCCTGTCTGCCACCTCCGCAAAATGAAATAGATGTCTCACGATCCGGACGAAGGGTAGAAACTCCCGTCCGGTGAGTGAGACTGGTCCAACCGTAGACGGTATGAGGAAACGAGGTCGGATGATGCGTACGCGTCCGCTGAAGGTGGCGCTGCTGGGCTGTGGGGTTGTCGGCTCAGAGGTGGCGCGCATCATGACGACGCACGCCGACGACCTCGCGCAGCGGATCGGTGCCCCGGTCGAACTGGCCGGGGTCGCCGTACGACGGCCCTCCAAGGTGCGTGAGGGCATCGACCCGAGCCTGGTCACCACGGACGCGACCGCCCTGGTCAAGCGGGGGGACATCGACGTCGTCGTCGAGGTCATCGGGGGCATCGAGCCCGCCCGCACCCTGATCACCACCGCCTTCGAGCACGGCGCCTCCGTCGTCTCCGCCAACAAGGCGCTGCTCGCCCAGGACGGCGCCGCCCTGCACGCGGTCGCCGAGCAGAACGGCAAGGACCTCTACTACGAGGCCGCCGTCGCCGGAGCCATCCCGCTGATCCGGCCGCTGCGCGAGTCCCTCGCCGGCGACAAGGTCAACCGGGTGCTGGGGATCGTCAACGGGACCACCAATTTCATCCTCGACAAGATGGACTCGACGGGGGCCGGCTATCAGGAGGCCCTCGACGAGGCCACCGCGCTCGGGTACGCGGAAGCCGACCCCACCGCCGATGTCGAGGGCTTCGACGCCGCCGCCAAGGCCGCCATCCTCGCCGGGATCGCCTTCCACTCGCGGGTGCGTCTCGACGACGTCTACCGCGAGGGCATGACCGAGGTCACCGCCTCGGACTTCGCCTCCGCCAAGAACATGGGCTGCACCATCAAGCTGCTCGCCATCTGCGAGCGGGCGGCGGACGGCGGCTCCGTCACCGCGCGTGTGCACCCGGCGATGATTCCGCTGACCCACCCGCTCGCCTCCGTGCGCGGCGCGTACAACGCCGTCTTCGTCGAGTCCGACGCGTCCGGCCAGCTGATGTTCTACGGTCCCGGCGCCGGCGGCGCCCCGACCGCCTCCGCGGTCCTCGGCGACCTGGTCGCCGTCTGCCGCAACCGGCTCAGCGGGGCAACGGGGCCCGGCGAGTCGGCGTACGCCGCCCTGCCGGTGTCGCCCATGGGCGATGTCGTCACGCGCTACCACATCAGCCTCGACGTCGCCGACAAACCGGGTGTTCTCGCCCAGGTGGCGACCGTGTTCGCCGAACACGGGGTTTCCATCGATACGGTTCGCCAGCAGGGCAAGGACGGCGAGGCCTCCCTCGTCGTCGTCACCCACCGGGCCTCCGACGCCTCCCTGTCCGGGACCGTCGAGGCGCTGCGCAAGCTCGACACCGTGCGGGGTGTCGCCAGCATCATGCGGGTTGAAGGAGAGTAACCAGCAATGACCCACCAGTGGCGCGGAATCATCGAGGAGTACCGGGACCGGCTGCCCGTCTCCGACACCACGCCGGTCGTGACGCTTCGCGAGGGCGGCACGCCCCTCGTGCCCGCGCAGGTGCTCTCCGAGCGCACGGGGTGCGAGGTCCACCTGAAGGTGGAGGGTGCCAACCCCACCGGGTCCTTCAAGGACCGCGGCATGACCATGGCCATCAGCAAGGCCAAGGAGGAGGGCGCGCAGGCGGTCATCTGCGCCTCCACCGGCAACACCTCCGCCTCCGCCGCGGCCTACGCCGTGCGTGCCGGCATGGTCTCGGCCGTGCTCGTCCCGCGGGGCAAGATCGCGCTCGGCAAGATGGGCCAGGCCCTCGTGCACGGCGCGAAGATCCTCCAGATCGACGGCAACTTCGACGACTGCCTCACCCTCGCCCGCAACCTGAGCGAGAACTACCCGGTGGCGCTGGTCAATTCGGTCAACCCGGTGCGCATCGAGGGGCAGAAGACCGCTGCCTTCGAGATCGTGGACATGCTCGGTGACGCGCCCGACATCCACGTCCTGCCGGTCGGCAACGCGGGCAACATCACCGCGTACTGGAAGGGCTACAAGGAGTACGCCGCGGACGGGATCGCCGCCGGGACCCCCCGGATGTGGGGATTCCAGGCGTCCGGTTCCGCGCCCATCGTGCGCGGCGAGATCGTCAAGGACCCCTCGACCATCGCCACCGCGATCCGGATCGGCAACCCCGCCTCCTGGCAGTTCGCGCTCGCGGCCCGGGACGAGTCCGAGGGCTTCATCGACGAGGTGACGGACCGTGAGATCCTGCGCGCCTACCGGCTGTTGGCCGCTCAGGAGGGTGTCTTCGTGGAGCCCGCCTCCGCCGCCTCCGTGGCCGGTCTGCTGAAGGCCGCAGAGCAGGGCAAGGTCGACCCGGGCCAGCGCATCGTCTGCACGGTCACCGGCAACGGCCTGAAGGACCCCGACTGGGCCGTCGCCGGTGCCCCGCAGCCGGTCACCGTGCCCGTCGACGCGGCCGCCGCGGCCGAGCGGCTCGGGCTCGTTTAGAGAACCACTGGAGCGACGCCCGGGAACCGCACGAGCGGCGTCCGGGCAACGCTCGGCCAACCCTCGCCGGGCAACCGGTGAACAGGCTGTGGCGTCCCAAACAGGGGACTCCCTAAGGAGGGGGCACGAGGGGCTTACGACACGCATCGTGCGCCTCCTGTGCGCCCTATGTCGCGACAGAACCTTCCTTCGATAGGCTGTACCGAACCCGCCCGCTGCATATGCCTCCGCATATGGCGCGGTGCCGTGCCGCCTCCGCGGCCCGAGGTTCCCTCAGGTACCTATCGAGTGTCATTCGACCATCACGCAGCTCAAGGAGAGTCATCGAGCGATGGCCGGTCCAGCGTTCCGCGCCGCCGCCGTCCGGGTGCGCACCCCCGCCACCAGCGCCAACCTCGGTCCGGGCTTCGACGCCCTGGGCCTCGCGCTGGGGCTCTACGACGATGTCGTCGTACGGGTGGCCGACTCCGGGCTGCACATCGACATCGCGGGTGAGGGCAGCGAGACGCTGCCGCGTGACGAGAGCCACCTCCTCGTACGCTCCCTGCGCACCGCCTTCGACCTGCTGGGCGGACAGCCCCGCGGCCTGGAGATCGTGTGCGCCAACCGCATCCCGCACGGCCGCGGCCTGGGCTCCTCCTCCGCCGCCATCTGCGCCGGCATCGTCGCCGCGCGTGCCGTGACCATAGGTGGCGAGGCCAGGCTCGACGACGCCGCGCTCCTCGAACTGGCCACCGAGATCGAGGGCCACCCCGACAACGTCGCGGCCTGTCTGCTGGGCGGCTTCACGCTCTCCTGGATGGAGTCCGGCGCCGCCCGGGCGATCAGGATGGAGCCCGCCGATTCCATCGTTCCGGTGGTTTTCGTGCCCGGGAAGCCGGTCCTCACGGAGACCGCGCGCGGACTGCTCCCGCGCACCGTGCCGCACGTCGACGCCGCCGCCAACGCGGGCCGTGCCGCCCTGCTCGTCGAGGCCCTCACCAGGCGCCCCGAGCTGCTGCTGCCCGCCACCGAGGACCGTCTGCACCAGGAGTACCGCGCACCGGCCATGCCGGAGAGCGCGGCGCTGGTGGAGCGGCTGCGCGCCGACGGGATCCCGGCCGTGATCTCCGGCGCCGGACCCACCGTCATGGCGCTGGCCGACGCCGCGAGCGCCGAAAAGATCGAAGCCCTGGCGGGCTCGGACTGGGCCGCCAACCGGCTGAACCTCGATGTACAGGGAGCGAGCGTGCTGCCGCTTGCGCCCTCCAGTGACATTTAACTGCGCACGGTTGCCGGATTTGGAGAGGGGGAATGTTTGTTGGATCCGGTAGTGTTAACCTCAAGTCTGCACCCGACCCCACCATGGCGAGGTGCTTCGTGTCCCCGTCCGGGACAGACATTCTTCCGGGAGTCTCCCAAGCCACTCAGCGTTTCGTATGTCGTACCTGGGCAGTACGTCGTACGCGGACACTGAGCGGGCCGCTGGGCACGCTTCGGAATTGGTGCTACCACGCCACGTGACACCGGGTGCCACGGCTGAGGAAGCGCCGTCACCAGAAATCCTCTCCGCCGCTTTGGCGGACCACCGCCCCGGCACGGTCCACACAGCAAGGACCGCAGCCGGACAGCACAACCGGTCGCCGAGCCAGACAGGCCGACGTCCGCTCCAGGGAAGGACCCTTCGTGAGCGACACCACCGATCTGATGGGCGCACGTGTCGAGGAGACCGCTGCCGCGCCCGCCACGGACGCCTCCGCGCCTGCCACCGGTGCCGGCTCCCGGCGGCGCCGCGGTACCGGCCTTGAGGGCATGGTGCTGGCAGAGCTTCAGCAGGTCGCATCCGGCCTCGGTATCAGGGGCACGGCGCGGATGCGCAAGAGCCAGCTGATCGAGGTCATCAAGGAGGCGCAGGCCGGTGGGGGCACCGCCCCCAAGGCCGCCGAGAGCGCCACCGAGACCAAGCCGAAGCGCCGGGCCACCTCGAAGGCCCGTACGGGCGGCGAGGCCGCCGAGAAGCAGGCGGGGCAGGCCGCCGAGGCCCCCGCCGAGCAGGCCGTGGCCCAGCAGCAGATCGAGATCCCCGGCCAGCCCGCCGGCGGCATCGCCCGCGACGCCGAGCGTGGCGGCGAGGACGCGCCGGCCGAGCGCCGCCGTCGCCGGGCCACCGCCGAGGCCGGCAGCCCCACCGCGAGCGGCGCCGAGACCGTCGTCGCCGAGGCGAAGAGCGAGTCGAAGGCCGAGACGCCCGCCGGGCAGCCGCAGGGCGACGCCGACGGCGAGGGCCGCGGCCGCCGTGACCGCCGTGAGCGCGGCCGGGACCGTGACCGGCGCGGCAAGGGCGACGAGCAGCAGGGCGGTGGCCAGGGCGGCCGTCAGGACCGTCAGGACCGGGACCGTCAGGACCGGGACCGTCAGCAGCAGCCGCAGCAGCAGGGCGGCGGCCGTCAGGACCGCAATGCCGGCCCGCAGGACGACGACGACTTCGGCGACGGCCGTCGTGGCCGTCGTGGCCGGTACCGGGACCGCCGGGGCCGTCGTGGCCGCGACGAGATCGGTGGCGCCGAGCCGCAGCTCACCGACGACGACGTCCTGATCCCCGTCGCGGGCATCCTGGACATCCTCGACAACTACGCGTTCATCCGGACCTCCGGCTACCTGCCGGGCCCGAACGACGTGTACGTCTCCCTCGCCCAGGTCCGCAAGAGCGGTCTGCGCAAGGGAGACCACGTCACCGGTGCGGTCCGTCAGCCCAAGGAGGGCGAGCGCCGCGAGAAGTTCAACGCGCTCGTGCGCCTGGACTCCGTCAACGGCATGGCGCCCGAACAGGGCCGTGGCCGCCCGGAGTTCAACAAGCTGACGCCGCTGTACCCGCAGGACCGGCTCCGTCTGGAGACCGACCCGGGCGTGCTGACCACCCGCATCATCGACCTCGTCGCGCCGATCGGTAAGGGCCAGCGCGGTCTGATCGTGGCCCCGCCGAAGACCGGCAAGACCATGATCATGCAGGCGATCGCCAACGCGATCACGCACAACAACCCCGAGTGCCACCTGATGGTCGTCCTCGTCGACGAGCGTCCGGAAGAGGTCACCGACATGCAGCGGTCGGTGAAGGGCGAGGTCATCTCCTCGACCTTCGACCGCCCGGCCGAGGACCACACCACGGTCGCCGAGCTGGCCATCGAGCGGGCCAAGCGTCTGGTGGAGCTGGGCCACGACGTCGTCGTGCTGCTCGACTCGATCACGCGTCTGGGCCGTGCGTACAACCTGGCCGCGCCGGCCTCCGGCCGCATCCTGTCCGGTGGTGTCGACTCGACCGCCCTGTACCCGCCGAAGCGCTTCTTCGGTGCGGCCCGCAACATCGAGGACGGCGGATCTCTCACGATCCTCGCCACCGCCCTGGTGGACACCGGGTCCCGCATGGACGAGGTGATCTTCGAGGAGTTCAAGGGCACCGGCAACGCGGAGCTCAAGCTCGACCGGAAGCTCGCCGACAAGCGCATCTTCCCGGCGGTGGACGTCGACGCGTCCGGCACCCGTAAGGAAGAGATCCTGCTCGCCCCCGACGAGCTGGCCATCGTCTGGAAGCTGCGCCGGGTGCTGCACGCGCTCGACCAGCAGCAGGCGGTCGAGTTGCTGCTCGACAAGATGAAGCAGACGAAGTCGAACGCCGAGTTCCTGATGCAGATTCAGAAGACGACGCCGACGCCCGGTAACGGCGACTGACGACTGCCCTAACCGGAAGCCGTTCCCCCACCTGGGGGGACGGCTTCTGGCGTATTTCCGGCCGGTGTACGATCTCGCTCTTCGGTCAGTTGACCGAATCTCGAAATCCTGATCCCGAGGGGGGACTTAGGTGGGTACACCCACGTCCGGGAGTGGTCGGCACAGACGTCGGATACGGTTCGCGCTGCCCGTCGCCGCGGCCGGTGTCGCGGCGGCCGTCACCGCCGCGCTGATCTCGACGTCCGCCAGCGCGGCCACCCAGCCGACGCCCACGGTCAAACCGTCCGTCAGCACGACGTCGCAGGCCGTCCTGAACAAGCGGATCGCCCGTGCGATCACCGCCGACAGCGGGACGACGACCACGAAGAAGCCGGCCGCCGCGAGCGGTTCGGCCGTCTCGCCGAAGATCATCGGTGGCGGCACGACCACCATCTCCTCGGCGCCGTGGATGGCGCAGCTCTGGTACTACGACGACAAGGGCACCACCAGCACCAGCGACGACGAGGGCTTCTTCTGCGGAGGCTCGGTCATCTCGCCCACGAAGATCCTCACTGCCGCGCACTGCGTCAAGGGCTTCAAGTGGAGCACCACCGACTCCGCCGTCGTCACCGGCACCGCCTCGCTGCCCACCACCAACGCCGACGGCACCGCCAACCTGCACGGCGGCACCGCCACCGCCGTCCTGCGCCAGTGGAACCACCCGTCGTACACCGTGTCGAGCCACGGCGTCCCCAACAACGACGTCGCCGTGCTCACCCTGGCCGCCCCGGTCAAGGCCACGCCGATCCGGATGACGACCAACACCGACACGACCTCCTACAAGGCGAACACCAGCGCCAAGGTCTACGGCTGGGGACGCACCAGCTCCACCTCGGACGACATCTCCGAGACCCTGAAGACGGCCACCCTGCCGATCCAGTCCGACACCGCCTGCACGGGCGCCTACGGCAGTGACATCGTCAAGGGCCACATGGTCTGCGCCGGCAAGCCCGCCACCGGCTCCGACACCGGTACCACCTCCGCCTGCAACGGCGACTCCGGCGGCCCGCTGGTCGTCGGCGGCCGGATCGTCGGCGTGGTCTCCTGGGGCGTCCAGGACTGTGTCGCCAAGGGCGCCTACAGCGTCTTCACGAAGGTCAGCACCTACGTCGGTGCCGCCTACGCGCAGATCACCGACACCAACCTGAGCTACACGGACGGCAAGGCCGACCTGTTCGCCCGCAAGTCGTCGTCCAAGGTCGGCTACGAGCTGGACTCCAAGGGCACCTCGCTGGCCGCCCGCCAGTCCTGGGGCGACTGGACCGGCGTCAACCTCATCCTGCAGGCCGACCTCAACCGGGACGGCTTCCAGGACCTGGTCTACCGGGTGGCCTCCACCGGTGACGTCTACTGGGACCACTTCGCGCTGAACAGCGCCCAGACCAGCGGCTCCTGGGTCACCACGAAGATCTTCACGAACTGGAAGACCCGCAAGGCCACCATCATCCCCGGTGACCTCACCGGCGACTACCTGCCCGACGTGCTCTCCGAGGACTCCGCCGGAGTCCTGTGGCTGTACCCGGGCAAGGGCAACGGCACCTTCGGCTCCCGCGTCCGGATCGGTGGCGGCTGGAGCCAGTACAACCAGCTGCGCGGCGTCGGCGACTTCAACGGCGACGGCAAGGCCGATCTGCTGGCCCGCAAGAGCAGCGGCGGCGACCTCTACCTGTACAAGGGCACCGGCAAGTCCGGCACCGGCCTCTTCTCGGCCCGGGTGAAGGTCCGTTCCGGCTGGACCGGCTTCAACACCCTGGCCGCGGTCGGTGACCTGACCGGCGACGGCAAGGCAGACCTGCTGGCCCGTACGACCGGCGGCACGCTGTACCTCTACCCGGGTACCGGCAAGGCGACCAGTGAGATCTTCGGCACAAGGAAGTCTCTCGGTACCGGTTTCCAGCAGTACGACATCTTCGGCTGAAATACCTGGTGAGCGGGGTTCGCTCCACTTGCCCGACTACACAGAGTGCCCATCGCCCTACGCGGTGGGCACTCTGCGTTGTGCAACCCTTTCCCGAGTTTCGCCGTCTGACCAGGCGGAGCGACGATGGTCCGGTACGTGCCGATGATCCTGGTACGCCGGGCCTGACCCTGAAAGCAGGGGGTAACCGAGCAGTCGTAGGAGAACAGAGGAGCCCATGTCTGCCGAGAGCACGCCGGAGCCCGCTATACCCGAGGCCGGTCCGAAGGTCCCGGGCCGCCGGGGCAAGGGCCGCCGCCGCAAGGCCCCCGGTACGGGCCGCAGGGCGCTCCGCGTCACGGCCTGGACGGCGGCCGGCATCCTCGTTCTCGGCGGCACCGGACTCGGTTACGTGTACTTCAAGCTCAACGGCAACCTCAAGACCGTCGACATCAACCAGGCGCTCGGCAGCGACCGGCCCACCAAGGTCGACAACGGTTCCGAGAACATCCTGATCCTCGGCTCGGACACGCGCTCCGGTGCCAACAAGAAGCTCGGCGGCGGTGCGGACGACGGCAGCGCCCGATCCGACACGGCGATGATCGTCCACGTCTACCAGGGCCACAAGCGGGCCAGTGTGGTGTCCATCCCCCGGGACACCCTGATCGACCGCCCGTCCTGCACCGACGCGAACGGTGTCAGGCACGACGCGGCCACCGACGTGATGTTCAACTCCGCGTACTCCACGGGCGGTGCGAGCTGCGCGGTCAAGACCGTCGAGGCGGTCACCGGTATCCGCATGGACCACTACCTGGAGGTCGACTTCTCGGGCTTCCAGAAGCTCATCGACGAGCTGGGCGGGGTCACGGTCACCACGACCAAGAACATCGACGACCCGCAGAGCCACCTCGACCTCAAGGCCGGCGAGCACACGCTCGACGGCGAGCAGGCGCTCGGCCTGGTCCGCACCCGGCACGGCGTCGGCGACGGCTCCGACCTGGGCCGTATCCAGCTCCAGCAGGCGTTCGTCAAGGCCCTGATCGACCAGGTCAAGCAGGTGGGCGTCTTCACCAGCCCCAAGAAGCTGTACGACCTGGCCGACACCGCGACGAAGACGGTCACCACCGACTCCGACCTGGGCTCGGTGAACTCCCTGATCGACTTCGCGAACGGTCTGAAGTCCATCGGCTCCAAGAACATGCACATGGTCACGATGCCGGTCGAGTACGACCCGGCGAACCCGAACCGGGTGATCGTGGCCGAGGCCAAGGCCAAGCAGGTCTGGACGGCCCTGAAGAACGACCGGCCGATCCCGGCGAGCGCGACGAAGGGCACGGCGACGGGGCAGGCCAAGGGCGTCGTGACGTCGTAGTCCGGCTGCCGGTGCGTGGGGCCGGTCGCGCCCGCGCGGCGGAGCCGTAAGTCGATACAGCCCCGCGCCCCCAGAAGACAGGTGGGACCAGCTGACCTGCTTTTCAGGGGCGCGGGGAACTGCGCGACCGGCCACAGAGCACCCGCACTCGCCCACGCGCATACCCCGCACCCCCCTAGGCGCGACCATCCCCCCGCACCCTTGGGAATACCCGCCCGCTCCCCCCGGTTTTGGGCTATGCGCCCAGCCCTGGCAGACTGGTACGTCGGCCCCGGTTCACGCCCCGCAGCCCGCGGCAGCGACCCGGTGCCCTCCCGAAATCTAGGAGACACCTTGAAGCGCGAGATCCACCCCGAGTACGTCGAGACGCAGGTCAGCTGCACCTGTGGCGCGTCGTTCACCACCCGCAGCACCATCCAGTCCGGCACCATCCGGGCTGAGGTCTGCTCCGAGTGCCACCCGTTCTACACGGGTAAGCAGAAGATCCTCGACACCGGTGGCCGTGTGGCCCGCTTCGAGGCCCGCTTCGGCAAGGCTGCCGCCGGCTCCAAGAAGTAGCGAGCCCCATTTCGCCGGTCCACGGCCGTGTCCCTGCGGGGGCGCGCCCGGGACCGGCGTTTTTGGTCGCCCGCCTTCCCTTCCGTACGCAGTATCAGGAGCCCAAAAATGTTCGAGGCCGTCGAGGAACTCGTCGTCGAGCACGCCGACCTGGAGAAGAAGCTCGCCGACCCGTCGGTCCACGCCGACCAGGCCAACGCGCGCAAGCTGAACAAGCGCTACGCCGAACTCACCCCGATCGTCGGCACGTACCGCTCCTGGAAGCAGACCGGCGACGACATCGAGACCGCGCGTGAACTGGCCGCCGACGACCCCGACTTCGCCGCCGAGGTCAAGGAGCTGGACAAGCAGCGCGACGAGCTGACCGAGAAGCTGCGGCTGCTCCTGGTGCCCCGGGACCCGTCCGACGACAAGGACGTGATCCTGGAGATCAAGGCGGGGGCCGGCGGCGACGAGTCGGCGCTGTTCGCCGGTGACCTGCTGCGGATGTATCTGCGGTACGCCGAGCGCGTCGGCTGGAAGACCGAGATCATCGACTCCACCGAGTCCGAGCTGGGCGGCTACAAGGACGTCCAGGTCGCGGTGAAGACCAAGGGCGGCAACGGCGCGACCGAGCCCGGGCAGGGCGTCTGGGCGCGGCTGAAGTACGAGGGCGGCGTGCACCGCGTGCAGCGTGTGCCGGCGACCGAGTCGCAGGGCCGTATCCACACGTCGGCGGCGGGTGTGCTGGTGACCCCCGAGGCCGAGGAGGTCGACGTCGAGATCAATCCGAACGACCTCCGGATCGACGTCTACCGGTCCTCGGGACCCGGCGGGCAGTCCGTCAACACCACCGACTCCGCCGTGCGCATCACGCACCTGCCCACCGGAGTCGTCGCCTCCTGCCAGAACGAGAAGAGCCAACTGCAGAACAAGGAGCAGGCCTTGCGTATCCTGCGCTCCAGGCTGCTCGCCGCGGCGCAGGAGGAGGCGGAGAAGGAAGCCGCCGACGCTCGCCGCAGCCAGGTCCGCACCGTCGACCGCTCCGAGAAGATCCGCACGTACAACTTCCCGGAGAATCGCATCTCGGACCACCGCGTCGGCTTCAAGGCGTACAACTTGGACCAGGTCCTGGACGGCGAACTCGACGCGGTGATCCAGGCCTGCGTCGACGCGGACTCGGCCGCGAAGCTCGCGGCCGCGTAAGGCATGCACGACTGAGTACGACACGGAGGACCAGCGTGAACCTGCTGCTCGCCGAGGTGGCCCAGGCCACCCAGCGGCTGGCCGACGCCGGCGTGCCCTCGCCGCGCAACGACGCGGAGGAGCTCGCCGCGTTCGTGCACGGCGTGAAGCGGGGCGCGCTGCACTCCGTCAAGGACTCCGACTTCGACGCCCGCTACTGGGAGGTCATCGCCCGGCGGGAGCAGCGCGAGCCGCTCCAGCACATCACCGGGCGGGCCTACTTCCGCTACCTCGAACTCCAGGTGGGGCCGGGCGTCTTCGTACCGCGCCCGGAGACCGAGTCCGTCGTCGGCTGGGCCATAGACGCCGTACGCGCCATGGACGTCGTCGAGCCGTGCATCGTCGACCTGTGCACCGGCTCCGGCGCCATCGCGCTCGCCCTCGCCCAGGAGGTCCCGCGCTCGCGCGTGCACGCCGTGGAGCTGTCCGAGGAGGCGCTCCAGTGGACCCGCAAGAACATGGCGGACTCCCGGGTCGACCTGCGCCAGGGAGACGCCCTGGACGCCTTCCACGACCTCGACGGCCATGTCGACCTGGTCATCTCCAACCCGCCGTACATCCCGCTCACCGAGTGGGAGTACGTCGCCCCCGAGGCGCGCGACTACGACCCGGAGCTGGCCCTGTTCTCCGGCGAGGACGGCCTCGACCTCATCCGGGGCATCGAACGCACCGCGCACCGGCTGCTGCGCCCCGGCGGTGTCGTCGTCATCGAGCACGCCGACACCCAGGGCGGCCAGGTGCCGTGGATCTTCACCGAGGAGCGGGGCTGGGCCGACGCGGCCGACCACCCGGACCTCAACAACCGCCCCCGCTTCGCGACCGCCCGCAAGGCGCTGCCGTGAGCACCCCCCAGACTGAGCCCCGGAAGTCCCGGGAGTCCCGGACGTACGTGTACTTCGTGTACGAGGAGGCCCGCTAGACATGGCACGGCGATACGACACCAACGACGCGACCGACCGCGCGACGGGTCTGCGCGAAGCCGCGTCCGCCGTCCGCCGGGGCGAACTGGTGGTGCTGCCCACGGACACGGTGTACGGCATCGGCGCCGACGCGTTCACCGCGGAGGCGGTCTCCGACCTGCTCGACGCCAAGGGCCGGGGCCGCAACATGCCCACTCCGGTGCTGATCGGGTCCCCGAACACGCTCCACGGGCTCGTCACCGACTTCTCCGAGCTGGCCTGGGAGCTGGTCGACGCGTTCTGGCCGGGCGCCCTCACCCTGGTCGCCAGGCATCAGCCCTCCCTGCAGTGGGACCTCGGCGACACCCGGGGCACGGTCGCCGTGCGCATGCCCCTGCACCCGGTCGCCATCGAACTGCTCACCGAGGTCGGCCCGATGGCCGTCTCCTCCGCCAACCTCACCGGCCACCCGTCCCCGGAGACCTGTGACGCCGCGCAGGAGATGCTCGGCGACTCCGTCTCCGTCTACCTCGACGGCGGTCCGACCCCGGGCAACGTCCCGTCGTCGATCGTCGACGTCAGCCGTGAGGTGCCGCTGCTGCTGCGCGCGGGCGCGATCTCGGCAGAGGAGCTGCGCAAGGTCGTACCCGACCTCGAGGTGGCGAATTGACAGCCCCTGACGCGGGGCGTGGCATAGGCAACGGGGAGCGCGCATCGGAGATCACGACCACGTTCGTGGGGCTTCCGCGCGACAGCTTCCGCATCCTCCACGTCAGCACCGGCAACGTGTGCCGCTCGCCGATCACCGAGCGGCTGACCCGCCATCTCGTGACGGACCGGCTCGGCACCTTTCTGGGCGGCGGGCTGATCGTGGAGAGCGCGGGCACCTGGGGCCATGAGGGCGCGCCCATGGAGGCCAACGCGGAGGCGGTCCTGGCCGACTTCGGCGCGGACGCGACCGGGTTCGTGGGACGCGAGCTGCTCGACGAGCACGTCATCCGCGCCGACCTGGTGCTCACCGCCACCCGTGACCACCGCGCCCAGGTCATCTCCATGGGCCACTCGGCGGGCCTGCGCACCTTCACCCTGAAGGAGTTCACCCGCCTGGTCCGCGCGATCGACCCGGCGACGCTGCCCCCGCTGCACGAGGGCGTGGTCTTCCGCGCCCGCGCACTGGTCCGTGCGGCGGCCGCGCTGCGCGGATGGCTGCTGGCCCCCACGGCGGAGGCGGACGAGGTCTACGACCCGTACGGCGCCCCGCTGCCGTTCTTCCGTTCCATCGGCGACGAGATACACGAGGCCCTGGACCCCGTGGTCACGGCGCTGACGGGCGTCCCGGCGCGGATGTGACCCGGGGCGCCGTACACACCGCGCACCCCACCCACCCCGGGCCTACATTGGACGTACGTCACCGTCGACCGCCCGGAGCCCGTCATGTCGGTCAGCCCTACCCTCGTCGAGGCCGATCCGCTGCGGCGGCAGGATCCGGAGCTGGCGGAGATCCTGTTGGGGGAGCTGGCGCGGCAGTCGACGTCGTTGCAGCTGATCGCCGCCGAGAACTTCTCCTCCCCGGCCGTGCTGGCCGCCCTCGGCTCGCCGCTCGCCAACAAGTACGCCGAGGGGTATCCGGGCGCCCGGCACCACGGCGGCTGCGAGATCGTGGACGTCGCCGAGCGGCTCGCCGTCGACCGTGCCAAGGCCCTGTTCGGCGCCGCGCACGCCAATGTGCAGTCCCACTCCGGGTCGTCCGCCGTACTGGCCGCCTACGCCGCCCTGCTGCGCCCCGGCGACACCGTGCTCGCCCTCGGGCTGCCCTACGGCGGTCATCTCACGCACGGCTCGCCGGCCAACTTCTCCGGCCGCTGGTTCGACTTCGTCGGGTACGGCGTGGACGCCGAGAGCGGGCTCATCGACTACGACCAGGTGCGGGCGCTGGCCCGGTCCCACCGGCCCAAGGCGATCGTGTGCGGGTCCATCGCCTATCCCCGGCACATCGACTACGCCTTCTTCCGCGAGGTCGCCGACGAGGTGGGCGCGTATCTGATCGCCGACGCCGCCCATCCCATCGGGCTGGTAGCCGGGGGAGCGGCGCCGAACCCGGTGCCGTACGCCGACGTGGTGTGCGCGACCACACACAAGGTGCTGCGCGGGCCGCGCGGCGGGATGCTCCTGTGCGGTTCGCCCGAGCTGGCCGAGCGCCTCGACCGGGCTGTGTTCCCTTTCACACAGGGCGGTGCGCAGATGCACACCATCGCCGCCAAGGCGGTCGCGTTCGGGGAGGCGGCAACACCGGCGTTCACCGTGTACGCCCATCAGGTGGTCGCCAATGCGAGGGTTCTCGCGGCCGGCCTCGCGGACCAGGGGCTGGTGGTCACGACGGGGGGCACGGACACCCATCTGATCACGGTCGACCCCGCACCCCTCGGCGTCGACGGGCGTACCGCCCGGGGCCGGCTGGTCGCCGCCGGAATCGTCCTGGACAGCTGCGCCCTGCCGCACGGGGAGGCGCGCGGCCTGCGGCTGGGCACCGCCGCCGTGACCACACAGGGCATGGAGGAGGGGGAGATGACCCGGATCGCGGAGATGCTGGCGGAGGTGCTGCGCGGTACGACGGACCCGGGGAGGGTGCGTGACGAGGTGCGCGAGCTCACCGGTAGATTTCCGCCGTATCCCGGTGGAGACGGGGTAGGCGCAGCGTCGTAGAGCCGTTGCACGCCCGCCTCACAGCCACACGTGCAACCATCGTCGCTACCCGGAAGTCCCCATACATATGCGACCGTCGCTAGGGTGTGGGGCTGTGATGGCCAGCGAGACCTGTGGGGAAGCCTGTGCGTGAATACCTGCTGACGCTCTGCATCACGGCCGCGGTGACGTATCTGCTGACAGGGCCGGTGCGGAAGTTCGCGATCGTGGCCGGGGCCATGCCGGAGATCCGGGCCCGTGACGTGCACCGGGAGCCCACTCCGCGGCTCGGCGGGATCGCGATGTTCTTCGGGCTGTGCGCGGGTCTGCTGGTCGCCGACCACCTGACCAACCTCAACGAGGTCTTCGAGAAGTCGAACGAGCCGCGGGCGCTGCTCTCCGGCGCCGCGCTGATCTGGCTGATCGGTGTGCTCGACGACAAGTTCGAGATCGACGCCCTGATCAAGCTGGGCGGTCAGATGATCGCTGCGGGCGTCATGGTCATGCAGGGTCTGACCATCCTGTGGCTGCCCATCCCGGGTGTGGGCACGGTCGCCCTGACCCCGTGGCAGGGCACTCTGCTGACGGTGGCCCTGGTGGTCATCACCATCAACGCGGTCAACTTCGTCGACGGCCTGGACGGCCTGGCCTCCGGCATGGTGTGCATCGCCGCCGCGGCGTTCTTCATGTACGCGTACCGGATCTGGTACTCGTACGGCATCGAGGCCGCCGCCCCGGCCACGCTGTTCTCGGCGATCCTGATGGGCATGTGCCTGGGCTTCCTGCCGCACAACATCCATCCGGCGCGGATCTTCATGGGCGACTCCGGCTCGATGCTGATCGGCCTGGTGCTGGCCGCCGGTGCGATCTCGATCACGGGCCAGCTCGACCCGGACGTGATGAACCTGTTCGCAGGGTCCGAGCGCAACGCGGTGCACCAGATGGTGCCGGTCTACATCCCGCTGCTGCTGCCGCTGACCATCATCGCGGTGCCGGCCGCCGACCTGGTGCTGGCGATCGTGCGGCGCACCTGGCGCGGCCAGTCGCCGTTCGCCGCCGACCGCGGGCACCTGCACCACCGGCTCCTGGAGATCGGCCACTCGCACAGCAGGGCCGTGCTGATCATGTACTTCTGGTCGGCGCTGATCGGCTTCGGGGCGCTGGCGTACTCGGTGAACTCCGCGTCCATGTGGATCGTGCTCGGCGTGGTCTTCCTCAGCGCGATCGGCCTGGCGCTGCTCCTGCTGCCGCGGTTCACCCCGCGGGTGCCGGTGTGGGCCCAGCGGTTCGTGCCACCGCGCTACCGGCGCCGCGCGGCCGGTCCGGAGACCGCCGAGCCGGCGGCCGCGACCGCCGACCTGGCGGCCGTCCCCGGTGTGCCGGAGAAGGCCGAGGAACCGTGTGACGGGCACCGTCCGGCGGTGACCGCCGGGGTGCCCCGGGTCAACGGCGCGACGGCCCTCGGCGCCCGGTCGCGCATCCTGGATCGGCCTACCTCCGAGACCTCGCGCTGACCCCCGCAAGGTAAGAATCTGACTAGAGCATTGCCAAGTCGTGGGGGAACAAAGACCCCTAATACCAGACACAACGGCTCGGTTTTCGCTCAGGCGGGCATGTTCACTCTCATGTGTGACAGCGAGCACACCTACCAGGTAAAGACCTCATCAAATAGTTTGTGATACGGTTCACGAGAACCCCGGACAGAGCCGAAGGACCCAAGTGCGATGGTCCATTGGCGTGAGGTCTTCGACCCTCCGGCCGGGACTACGCTCGTCCATGACGACACCTGCCCCCTGTGAAAGCGGAGTTGCCGCCATGCCGTCCAATGACGCCCGGATCCTGGCCCAGGCCGCCGTACCCACGGCCGCCGTCGGCGTGCTCGCTGCCGTCGTCAGCGGAGTGGTCGCGGGCGGCAAGGGGGCGATCGGGGCGGTTGTCGCGACGGTGATCGTGATCCTCTTCATGGGGGTCGGTCTCTACGTCCTGCAGCGCACGGCCAAATCCATGCCGCAGCTCTTCCAGATGATGGGCCTGATGCTCTACGCGGCCCAGCTTCTGCTGCTGTTCATCTTCATGGCCGTTTTCAAGAACACGACGTTGTTCAACCCCCGGGCCTTCGCCATCACGCTCGTGGTCGCCACGCTCACGTGGATCGCGGCACAGACCCGCGCCCACATGAAGGCCAAGATCCTCTACGTCGAACCCGAGAAGTCCGAGAAGTCCGAGAAGTCCGAGAAGTCCGGACGATCGTCGTGAGAGGTAGGCCCGGGATAAAGGCGCACGAGAGATGCTGCTATCGTCCGGTGCCAACTGCGGCATCGCGGGCGCGGGCATCTGAGCTGACGCCTGCTCAATCGCGAGGCGAGATGCCCCCCAGCCGCCCCCACATCCGTAACACCAGTCCCGTGCCGAACCGCGGCCATGCGCCGCGCCGACACAACGAGGTTGCCGTACCTATGCGCCACGCTGAAGGAGCCCGCGGTGAGTGCTGACCCGACGCAGACGCTCGCTTTCGACACGAGCTGTCACCTGTTCGGAAACGACGGGTGCGGTTTCGACACGGTCGCTCCGGGCCTGCACTCGTTCCTGTTCAAGCCGCTCTTCGGCGGCGCGGACAGCAACGTGTACTTCAACAAGACGATGCTGCTGGCGCTGCTCGGGTCGATCATCGTCATCGGCTTCTTCTGGGCCGCCTTCGCCAAGCCGAAGGTCATCCCGGGCAAGCTCCAGATGGTGGCCGAGGCCGGATACGACTTCGTCCGCCGCGGTGTCGTCTACGAGACCATCGGCAAGAAGGAAGGCGAGAAGTACGTCCCGCTCGTCGTCTCGCTCTTCTTCTTCATCTGGATGATGAACCTCTGGTCGATCATCCCGATCGCCCAGTTCCCAGTGACCGCGATCATCTCGTACCCCGCCGCCCTGGCCGCGATCGTCTACATCCTGTGGGTCTCGCTGACCTTCAAGCGGCACGGCTTCGTCGGCGCCTTCAAGAACTTCACCGGCTACGACAAGTCGCTCGGCGCGGTCCTTCCGCTCTCGATGACGATCGAACTCTTCTCGAACCTGCTCGTGCGGCCCTTCACCCACGCCGTCCGGCTCTTCGCGAACATGTTCGCCGGCCACACCCTGCTGCTGCTCTTCACGGTTGCCAGCTGGTACATGCTCAACGGCGTCGGCATCGCCTACTCCGGTGTCTCGTTCGTGATGGTCCTCGTGATGACCGCCTTCGAGCTCTTCATCCAGGCTGTCCAGGCATACGTCTTCGTACTGCTGACCTGCAGCTTCATCCAGGGCGCGCTCGCCGAGTCCCACTGAGCGCCAACCCGACCACCCACCCCAGGCATCCGGTGGCCAACCCCCACCGGTCATTGAAAGAGAAGGAAGAACCGGCATGTCCGTTCTGCACGAGACCCTGGCCGCTGTCCAGATCAAGGGCAACCTCGGCTCCATCGGTTACGGCCTCGCCGCGATCGGCCCGGGCGTCGGCGTCGGCATCATCTTCGGTAACGGCACCCAGGCCCTCGCCCGCCAGCCCGAGGCGGCCGGCCTGATCCGCGCCAACCAGATCCTCGGCTTCGCCTTCTGTGAGGCGCTCGCCCTGATCGGTCTGGTCATGCCGTTCGTCTACCCGGCCTCCTGACCCGACCGCAGCGCACGTTCAGACGAAAGGCACTGATATGAGCCCCCTGGTTCAGCTGGCGGCGGAGGAGGCCGAGAACCCCCTCATCCCGCCGATCCCAGAGCTCGTCATCGGCCTCATCGCCTTCGTCATCGTCTTCGGCTTCCTCGCCAAGAAGCTCCTTCCGAACATCAACAAGGTTCTGGAGCAGCGCCGCGAGGCCATCGAGGGCGGTATCGAGAAGGCCGAGGCCGCGCAGACCGAGGCCCAGAGCGTCCTTGAGCAGTACAAGGCGCAGCTGGCCGAGGCCCGGCACGAGGCCGCGCGCCTGCGCCAGGAGGCTCAGGAGCAGGGCGCCACGCTCATCGCCGAGATGCGCGCCGAGGGCCAGCGGCAGCGTGAGGAGATCGTCGCCGCCGGTCACGCCCAGATCGAGGCCGACCGCAAGTCCGCCGCGCAGGCGCTGCGTCAGGACGTGGGCCAGCTGGCCACCGACCTGGCCGGCAAGCTCGTCGGCGAGTCCCTGGAGGACCACGCCCGGCAGAGCCGCGTGATCGACCGCTTCCTCGACGAGCTTGAGGAGAAGGCCGAGGCGGCCCGATGAACGGAGCGAGCCGCGACGCACTGGCAGCCGCACGTGAGCGTCTCGACGCGCTGACGGACTCGACGTCCGTGGACGCGACGCGGCTCGCGGACGAGCTGGCGGCCGTCACCACGCTGCTCGACCGCGAGGGAGGCCTGCGCCGGGTCCTCACCGACCCGGCACAGGCCGGCGAGGCCAAGGCCGAGCTGGTCCGGCGCCTGATCGGCGGCCAGGTCTCCGAGACCACCGCAGACCTGGTGTCCGGCCTGGTCCGCTCCCGCTGGTCGCAGTCCCGCGACCTGGTGGACGCGCTGGAGGAGCTGGCGAGCACCGCCGACCTCACGGCCGCGGAGAAGTCCGGCACGCTGGACGACGCGGAGGACGAGCTGTTCCGGTTCGGCCGGATCGTCTCCTCCAGCACCGAGCTGCGCGCCGCGCTCACCGACCGTAAGGCCACCGGCGCGGCCAAGACCGAACTGCTGCACCGGCTGCTCGGCGGCCGTGCCAAGCCGGTCACCGAGCGTCTGGTCACGCGCCTTGTGACGGCGCCGCGGGGACGTAGCCTGGAAGCGGGCCTCGACGCCTTCTCCAAGCTCGCCGCGGAGCGTCGCAGTCGCGTCGTCGCCGTCGTCACCTCGGCGGTTCCGCTGAGCGAGCCGCAGAAGCGGCGCCTGGGCGCCGCCCTCGCGAAGCTCTACGGCCGCACGATGCACCTCAACCTCGACGTCGACCCCGAGGTCGTCGGCGGGATCCGGGTGCAGGTCGGTGACGAGGTCATCAACGGTTCGATCGCGGACCGGCTGGAGGACGCGGCCCGCCGCATGGCGAGCTAGCACCTCGGTACTCGAGAACAAGCAGTACGTACTTACGACGGCCCGGGTTGGGCCGTACATGAAGAATCCTGGGGGTCGCCCCCAGACCCCCCAAGTGAAACTTCGGGCCCAACAAGGAGAGCAGGGAACCCAGATGGCGGAGCTCACGATCCGGCCGGAGGAGATCCGGGACGCGCTGGAGAACTTCGTCCAGTCGTACAAGCCGGACGCGGCCTCGCGCGAGGAGGTCGGTACGGTCACCCTTGCCGGCGACGGCATCGCGAAGGTCGAGGGCCTGCCCTCGGCCATGGCCAACGAACTGCTGAAGTTCGAGGACGGCACCCTCGGCCTCGCGCTCAACCTGGAAGAGCGCGAGATCGGCGCCATCGTCCTCGGTGAGTTCAGCGGCATCGAGGAGGGTCAGCCGGTGCAGCGCACCGGTGAGGTCCTCTCCGTCGCGGTGGGCGAGGGCTACCTCGGCCGCGTCGTCGACCCGCTCGGCAACCCGATCGACGGCCTCGGCGAGATCGAGACGTCCGGCCGCCGCGCCCTGGAGCTGCAGGCTCCCGGCGTCATGGCCCGCAAGTCGGTGCACGAGCCGATGGAGACCGGCTACAAGGCCGTCGACGCGATGACCCCGGTCGGCCGCGGCCAGCGCCAGCTGATCATCGGTGACCGCCAGACCGGCAAGACCGCCCTGGCCGTCGACACGATCATCAACCAGCGCGACAACTGGCGCTCGGGCGACCCGAAGAAGCAGGTCCGCTGCGTCTACGTCGCCATCGGCCAGAAGGGCTCGACCATCGCCTCCGTGCGTGGCGCCCTCGAAGAGGCCGGCGCGCTGGAGTACACGACCATCGTCGCCGCCCCGGCGTCCGACCCGGCCGGCTTCAAGTACCTGGCGCCGTACACCGGTTCGGCCATCGGCCAGCACTGGATGTACGACGGCAAGCACGTCCTCATCATCTTCGACGACCTCTCGAAGCAGGCCGACGCCTACCGCGCCGTCTCCCTGCTGCTGCGCCGCCCGCCGGGCCGTGAGGCCTACCCGGGTGACGTCTTCTACCTGCACTCCCGTCTGCTGGAGCGCTGCGCCAAGCTGTCCGACGAGATGGGCGCCGGTTCGATGACCGGTCTGCCGATCGTCGAGACCAAGGCCAACGACGTCTCGGCGTTCATCCCGACCAACGTCATCTCCATCACCGACGGCCAGTGCTTCCTGGAGTCGGACCTGTTCAACGCCGGTCAGCGCCCCGCGCTGAACGTCGGTATCTCCGTCTCCCGAGTCGGTGGTTCCGCGCAGCACAAGGCGATGAAGCAGGTCTCCGGCCGCCTCCGTCTGGACCTCGCCCAGTACCGTGAGCTGGAGGCGTTCGCCGCCTTCGGTTCCGACCTGGACGCCGCGTCGAAGTCGCAGCTGGAGCGTGGTTCCCGACTGGTCGAGCTGCTCAAGCAGGCTCAGTACCAGCCGATGCCGACCGAGGACCAGGTCGTCTCCGTGTGGGCCGGCACCACCGGCAAGATGGACGACGTCCCGGTCTCCGACATCCGCCGCTTCGAGAAGGAGCTGCTCGAGTACCTGCACCGCAAGGAGCAGGGCCTCATGACCTCCATCAAGGAGGGCGGCAAGATGTCGGACGACACCCTCACCGCTGTTGCCGACGCGATCGCCGAGTTCAAGAAGCAGTTCGAGACCTCGGACGGCAAGCTTCTCGGCGAGGACGCCCCGGCCGCGGCCAAGTGACGTAAGGAAGGGACCTGACTCATGGGAGCCCAGCTCCGGGTCTACAAGCGTCGCATCCGATCCGTCACCGCGACCAAGAAGATCACCAAGGCGATGGAGATGATCGCCGCCTCGCGCGTGGTCAAGGCGCAGCGCAAGGTGCGGGCCTCCGCGCCGTACGCGACCGAGCTCACCCGCGCGGTCACGGCGGTCGGTACGGGTTCGAACACCAAGCACCCGCTCACCACGGAGGCGGAGAACCCGACCCGTGCCGCGGTCCTGCTCCTCACGAGCGACCGCGGTCTGGCCGGCGCCTTCAACTCCAACGCCATCAAGACCGCCGAGCAGCTGACGGCGCGTCTTGAGGCGGAGGGCAAGGAGGTCGACACCTACATCGTCGGCCGCCGCGGTCTGGCCCACTACAACTTCCGCGAGCGCAAGGTCGTGGAGTCGTGGTCGGGCTTCACCGACGAGCCCTCGTACGCGGACGCCAAGAAGGTCGCGGCGCCCCTGATCGAGGCCATCGAGAAGGACACGGCGGACGGCGGTGTGGACGAACTCCACATCGTGTACACCGAGTTCGTCTCGATGATGGCGCAGACGGCGCTCGATGCCCGACTGCTGCCGCTGCGCCTCGAAGAGGTCGCGGAGGAGAGGCCCCCGGGCGAGATCCTTCCGCTGTACGACTTCGAGCCCTCGGCGGAGGACGTCCTCGACGCCCTCCTGCCGCGCTACGTGGAGAGCCGTATCTACAACGCGCTCCTCCAGTCGGCCGCTTCGAAGCACGCCGCCACGCGGCGCGCGATGAAGTCGGCGACCGACAACGCGGGCGAGCTGATCAACACGCTCTCCCGGCTTGCCAACGCGGCCCGCCAGGCCGAAATCACCCAGGAAATCAGCGAGATCGTCGGTGGCGCCAGCGCCCTGGCCGACGCGACCGCGGGGAGTGACCGCTAATGACCACCACTGTTGAGACCGCGACGGCCACGGGCCGCGTCGCCCGGGTCATCGGCCCGGTCGTCGACGTGGAGTTCCCCGTCGACGCGATGCCGGAGATCTACAACGCGCTGCACGTCGAGGTGGCCGACCCGGCCAACGCCGGCGAGAAGAAGATCCTGACCCTGGAGGTCGCCCAGCACCTGGGTGACGGCCTGGTCCGCACGATCTCGATGCAGCCCACCGACGGTCTGGTCCGCCAGGCCCCGGTCACCGACACCGGCGACGGCATCACCGTCCCGGTCGGCGACTTCACCAAGGGCAAGGTGTTCAACACCCTCGGCGAGGTCCTGAACAGCGACGAGAAGTACGAGGGCGAGCGCTGGTCCATCCACCGCAAGGCCCCGAACTTCGACGAGCTCGAGTCGAAGACCGAGATGTTCGAGACCGGCGTCAAGGTCATCGACCTGCTGACCCCGTACGTCAAGGGCGGCAAGATCGGTCTGTTCGGCGGTGCCGGCGTCGGCAAGACGGTGCTCATCCAGGAGATGATCTACCGCGTCGCCAACAACCACGACGGTGTCTCCGTGTTCGCCGGTGTCGGCGAGCGCACGCGTGAGGGCAACGACCTCATCGAGGAGATGGCGGACTCGGGCGTCATCGACAAGACCGCCCTTGTCTTCGGCCAGATGGACGAGCCCCCGGGCACCCGTCTGCGCGTGGCCCTCGCGGGTCTGACCATGGCGGAGTACTTCCGCGATGTGCAGAAGCAGGACGTGCTGTTCTTCATCGACAACATCTTCCGCTTCACGCAGGCCGGTTCCGAGGTCTCGACCCTGCTCGGCCGGATGCCCTCCGCGGTGGGCTACCAGCCGAACCTGGCCGACGAGATGGGTCTCCTCCAGGAGCGCATCACCTCGACCCGCGGTCACTCGATCACCTCGATGCAGGCGATCTACGTCCCCGCGGACGACCTGACCGACCCGGCCCCGGCCACCACCTTCGCCCACCTCGACGCGACGACGGTGCTGTCCCGTCCGATCTCCGAGAAGGGCATCTACCCGGCCGTGGACCCGCTGGACTCCACGTCCCGGATCCTGGACCCGCGTTACATCGCGGCGGACCACTACGCCACCGCCATGCGCGTGAAGACGGTCCTCCAGAAGTACAAGGACCTCCAGGACATCATCGCGATCCTCGGTATCGACGAGCTCGGCGAGGAGGACAAGCTCGTCGTCCACCGGGCCCGTCGCGTGGAGCGCTTCCTGTCCCAGAACACCCACGTCGCCAAGCAGTTCACCGGCGTCGACGGGTCGGACGTGCCGCTGGACGAGTCGATCGTGGCGTTCAACGCGATCATCGACGGCGAGTACGACCACTTCCCGGAGCAGGCGTTCTTCCTGTGCGGTGGCATCGAGGACCTCAAGGCCAACGCCAAGGAGCTGGGCGTCTCCTGAACTCGCCTGAGTTCGTGTGAGGGGGCGGGCGCGTCCCGCCCCCTCTCTCACGCCCATTAGACTTGTATCCAACACCCGGTGATCGCACCGGGTGGTGACCCGAGGAGCCACCTTTGGCTGCTGAGCTGCATGTCGAGCTGGTCGCCGCAGACCGCCAGGTCTGGTCCGGCGAGGCCACCCTGGTCGTCGCGCGCACCACGTCCGGCGACATCGGCGTCATGCCCGGTCACCAGCCGCTGCTCGGTGTGCTGGAGTCGGGCCCGGTGACCATCCGTACGAGTGAAGGTGGGACGGTCGTCGCCGCGGTGCACGGCGGTTTCATCTCGTTCGCGGACAACAAGCTGTCGCTGCTGGCCGAGATCGCCGAGCTCTCGGACGAGATCGACGTCCAGCGCGCGGAGCGGGAGCTGGAGCGCGCGAAGGCGGAGGGCGACGCCACTGCCGAGCGACGCGCCGACGTCCGTCTGCGGGCGGCGACGTCGCGCTGACACACTGCGCGTATGCGTTGACGTAACTCAGCCGCGGCTGGGACCGGAGCCATCCGGTCCCAGCCGCGGCTGAGGTAGATCTGGGTCTTTTTACGTTCCATTACCTAGGAGACGAGGAGGTCGGTGCCGATGGTCCTCGCTCTGACTGTGTGCGGAATCGTGGTCGCGCTCGTGGTGGTGGGACTGTTCCTGTTCGGGCTGCGGCGCCGGCTGATCCAGCGCTCCGGCGGCACCTTCGACTGTTCGCTGCGCTGGGACGTCCCCGAGAAACCGGACACCAGCGGCAAGGGCTGGAGCTACGGCGTGGCCCGCTACAACGGCGACAGCGTCGAGTGGTACCGGGTCTTCTCCTACGCCTACCGACCCCGCCGGGTCCTGGAACGCGACCGGATCGAGGTGGCCGGCCGCCGCCTCCCGGAGGGCGAGGAGGAACTGGCCCTGCTCTCCGACGCCGTGATCCTCACCTGTGTCCATCGGGGCACCCGCCTCGAACTCGCCATGAGCGACGACGCGCTGACCGGATTCCTCGCGTGGCTGGAAGCAGCCCCGCCCGGACAGCGGGTGAACGTGGCGTAGCCACGTTCACCCGCTGGGTGGGGGGCCCGCTTTACTACAGGTTCGAGTTGATGGCGCTCACCAGCTCGCCGTCGCTGGTGTCACCGCTGAACTCCCAGAAGAACGCGCCGCCGAGACCCTGGGTCTTGGCCCAGCTCATCTTCCCGGCGATCGTCGACGGAGTGTCGTAGGACCACCAGTTGCTGCCGCAGTGCGCGTACGCGGTGCCCGCGACGGTGCCGGTGGCCGGGCAGGAGGTCTTGAGCACCTTGTAGTCCTCGATGCCCTGTTCGTAGGTGCCCGGCGCCGGACCGGTGGCCGTACCACCGGGTGCGTCCTGCGTCACGCCCGTCCAGCCGCGGCCGTAGAAGCCGATGCCGATCAGCAGCTTGCTCGCGGGGACGCCCTTCGACTTGAACTTGGCGATCGCGTCGGCCGTGGTGAAGCCGGGCGTCGGGATGCCGGTGTACGTGGTGAGCGGGGAGTGCGGGGCGGTCGGGCCGTCCGCGTCGAAGGCGCCGAAGAAGTCGTACGACATCACGTTGTACCAGTCGACGTACTGGGCCGCGCCCGCGTAGTCCGCGGCGTCGATCTTGCCGCCGGAGGTGCCGTCCGCGGTGGTGGCCGCGGTGACCAGGTTGTTCGAGCCGAACTTGGCGCGCAGCGCGGCCATCAGGTTCTTGTAGGCCGCGGCCCCGCTGGTGTCACAGCTCAGCCCGCAGGCGTTCGGGTACTCCCAGTCGATGTCGATGCCGTCGAAGACATCGGCCCAGCGCGGGTCCTCGACCAGGTTGTAGCAGGAGTCGGCGAACGCGGTCGGGTTGGCCGCGGCCTGGGCGAAGCCGCCGGACCAGGTCCAGCCGCCGAACGACCAGAGGATCTTGATGTTCGGGTACTTGGCCTTCAGCTCGCGCAGCTGGTTGAAGTTGCCGGCCAGCGGCTGGTCCCAGGTGTCGGCGACGCCGCTGACCGACTGGTCGGCGGTGAACGTCTTCTGGTAGTCGGCGTAGGCGTCACCGATCGCGCACTGCCCGTTGGTGACGTTGCCGAAGGCGTAGTTGATGTGCGTGATCTTCGCCGCGGAGCCGGACGTCACCAGGTTCTTGACCTGGTAGTTGCGGCCGTAGATGCCCCACTCGGTGAAGTAGCCGAGCTTGACCTTGGAGCCGGTGGTCGGGGGAGTGGTGGTCCCGCCGGTGGTGTGCACGGAGACCGCGCCGCTGACCGGACCGGTCTGGTTCGCGGTGTCGCGGGCCTGGACGGTGTAGGAGTAGTCGGTGCCGGCCGTGAGACCCGTGTCGGTGTACGACGCGGTGGTCACCGTGGAGACGACCTTGCCGTCGCGCAGCACGTCGTAGTTCTTGACGCCCTTGTCGTCGGTGGCGGCGGACCAGCTCAGCTTCACCGAGGTGTCGGTGATGCCGGACGCGGTCGGGGTGCCGGGCGCGGAGGGCGCCGCGTCACCGGGGACGGTGGTGCCGCCGTCGCAGCTGGCGCCGTTGAGCAGGCAGTTGCTGGGAGAGCCGGAGCCCGCGCCGTTGAAGCCGAAGGAGACCGAGGCGCCGGGGGCGATGGAGCCGTTGTAGGACTTGTTCTTGGCGGTCCAGTGGGTGCCGGAGGAGGTGACGTCCGCGTCCCAGGCTGAGGTGACCGAGGTCCCGGAGGGGTAGTCCCACTCGACGGTCCAGGAACTGATCGACGTGGTACCGGTGTTCTTGACGGTCCACTGGCCGCCGAAACCGGTGCCCCAGTCCGAGGTCTTGGTGTAGGTGGCGGTGGCGGTCGTCGCGGCCTGGGCGGGGCCTGCGAGGCCGACCAGGCCGGCCAGGGGGAGCAACAGTGTCGCGAACCCTGCCGCGGCTCTGTGTCTGAAGCGCATCCTGCGCCTCCTCTGGGGAGTCGGGGGGCACGACTGAGCCTTCGCGCCCACAGTGCCGCGAGAATAGAAAGGTCTGGACCACCGGTCAATAGGTCTGGACCACTCTGCTGAAACGGGACTGGATTCCCAACTCCTGTGCCGGCACCGCCGCTTGCACCCGGCTGCGCAGCTCCAGCTTCGCCGGCAACCGGCTGACGTGTGTCTTCACCGTGGCCTCGGCCATGTCGAGGCGGACCTCGACCTCGGCGCTGGACAGCCCCTCACCCAGACACCCCAGCACCTCCCGCTCCCGCCGGGTCAGCGCGTCCAGCACGGCCGGATCGGCCCTCGGCCGGCACCCCGGCCCGGCTGCGAACTCCGCGATCAGCCGCCGGGTCACCGCCGGGGCGACGATCCCCTCGCCCCGCGCCACCGTCCGCACCGCCGCCAGCAGGTCCCGCGCGTCCGCGGCCTGGAGGCCGCGATCTGGTACGTCGGCGACGGCGACACCTCGTCCCTGCGGACCTTCCAGTGGGTGGCGCTCAGGGCCGTCGGCCTCCATGGCGTGATCGCGCTGACGTACGTGGTCTGGCCGCAGAAGCGGCCGGACGGGACGGCGGACCCGGCGGAGCCGGGGTCAGCGCTCCCCGCCGGGGACCCACAGCACGTCGCCGACGTCCTTGTTGGCCGTCCGGGCAAGGATGAACAGTAGGTCCGACAGCCGGTTGAGATAGGTCGCGGTCAGCGGGTTCATGCCGCCTTTCTCTCCTTGGGCGCCGTGCGCCTCCAACGCGGCCCAGGTCGACCGCTCGGCCCGCCGCACGACCGTGCAGGCCTGGTGGAGCAGGGCCGCACCGGGGGTACCGCCGGGCAGGATGAACGAACGGAGCTTCCCCAGCCCCTCGTTGAAGCGGTCGCAGTCCGCCTCCAGCTTGTCGACGTAGAACTGCTCGACCCGCAGCGGCGGGAACTCCGGGTTCTCCGCCACGGGCGTGCACAGGTCCGCGCCGACGTCGAAGAGGTCGTTCTGGACCCGGGTGAGCACCTTGACGATCTCCTCGTCCAGCCCGCCCAGCGCGATCGCCGTCCCGATCACCGCGTTCGCCTCGTTGGCGTCCGCGTACGCCGAGATCCGCAGATCGGTCTTGGCGACCCGGCTCATGTCCCCGAGGGCGGTGCTGCCCTGGTCGCCGGTCCTGGTGTAGATGCGCGTCAGATTGACCATACGGCCAGCGTAGTTACGCTCCGGCGGTCCGGAACACGCGTGTGCCCACCGTCACGGCGGGTGTCGCGAGGGCGACGGCGGCCAGGAGGTGGCGCGTAATGAACCATGCCGCAGGGCACGGCTGACAAGACGTGACGGTTGTCTCACGCCCTGAGACCGTGACACGCATTACTTACCGGGTTTCCCGGCCCCTCACGAGCGCTAGGGTCCCGCCCAAGAGGCATACCTAAACAGCGTGTAAGGGGAGCGGAGTGGCACGGAAGCTTGCCGTCATCGGTGCCGGCTTGATGGGTTCCGGCATCGCCCAGGTCGCCGCGCAGGCCGGCTGGGACGTGGTCCTGCGTGACGTCACGGACGAGGCGCTGGACCGTGCCGTCGGAGGCATCCAGGCCTCGTACGACAAGTTCGTGAGCAAGGGGAAGCTGGAGGCGCACGACGCCGACGCCGCCCTGGCCCGGATCACCACGACCACCGATCTGGACGCGGCGGCCGACGCCGACCTCGTCGTCGAGGCCGTCTTCGAGAAGCTGGAGGTCAAGCACGAGATCTTCCGCGCGCTCGACAAGATCGTGCGCCCGGACGCCGTGCTCGCCTCCAACACCTCCGCCATCCCGATCACCAAGATCGCGGCGGCCACCGAGCATCCCGAGCGGGTCGTCGGCGTCCACTTCTTCTCGCCGGTGCCGATGATGCAGCTCGTGGAACTGGTCCGCGGCTACAAGACGAGCGACGAAACCCTCGCCACCGCGCGGGAGTTCGCCGAGTCCGTCGGCAAGACCTGCATCGTCGTCAACCGGGACGTCGCCGGCTTCGTGACGACCCGGCTGATCTCGGCGCTCGTCGTCGAGGCCACCAAGCTGTACGAGTCGGGCGTCGCCACCGCCGAGGACATCGACCTGGCCTGCAAGCTCGGCTTCGGCCACGCCATGGGCCCGCTGGCCACGGCGGACCTCACCGGCGTCGACATCCTGCTGCACGCCACCGGCAACATCTACACCGAGTCGCAGGACGAGAAGTTCGCCCCGCCGGAGCTGATGCGCCGGATGGTTGACGCCGGTGACATCGGGCGCAAGAGCGGGCAGGGCTTCTACACGTACTGAAACATCAGTACGTAGAGCCTCTGAACCGCCTCCGAAAACGCACAAATCCCGGGAGTTTCACTCTCGGGGGTGAATTCGGTATCGGTTCGCTTACAGATGGCAACCTCTGGCCGTCGAACGCAGTCAGAGGTTGCATCACTGGACATCACTTTCACGGAGTAGGACACGCACTCTCGGGGAGCGCATATGCACATCAGGGGCGACCACGCCGAGCTGGTCGTCGGGGGCCGCCTCGACGTGCGCAGCGCGGCGGACGCCCGTACGGTCCTGCACTCGGCCGTCGACGACGGAGTCGGCGATCTGGTGCTGGACCTGTCCGAGCTGGACTCCTGGGACGCCACCGGACTCGGGGTGATCATGGGGGCCCACCGGCGGGCCGGCCGCTGCGGCCGCCGCCTGGTGCTGCGCGGTGTACCGCCGCAGATGCAGCGCCTGCTGGTGGCCACCAGGCTGCACCGGATCCTGGCGATCGAGGGGGGTATCGGGGTGGAGTCGCTGCCCCGGGTGTGACACCGGGACCGGGGCGTCACGCCGGAACCGGGTGTGCGGCGGCGAACGGGTGGGACACGGTGTGTACCGGGCGACGGGGGTGACCCGGACGGACCGCGCACCAGCGCACGTCAGGCGCAATCCTCACGAGACTGTGATGTCTTGGACGGCGCGGTACCCCGGACTGTCGTAGATACTGTG
Organism: Streptomyces sp. NPDC048254; assembly: GCF_043201895.1. Classification (NCBI taxonomy): domain Bacteria; kingdom Bacillati; phylum Actinomycetota; class Actinomycetes; order Kitasatosporales; family Streptomycetaceae; genus Streptomyces; species Streptomyces sp. NPDC048254. The sequence continues at coordinate 483,370 of NZ_JBICZJ010000006.1, read as the reverse complement.
CGAAGGTTTAGGGTTCGGTCGCCCGCTGCCTTGTCACCCTTCGAGCGCGGGCCCGGACCAGAAGCGACAGCGCAGTGTGCGACAGGCCGGGAGGGGCCCGCATTCACGGCACACCACGCTTTTGGGGGGCTAGGAACCTATGGACCCGATCAACCCGGGACCCGAGGCGTACGGCCATGGCGGCGACGGCAGCACGCCGCGCCAGCGCCCGCCGAGGGAATCCCTCACCAACGACTTCGGCCAGAGCACCCCGGCGCTCGTCCGCACGGCGCGGCTGGTCTCCGGCGACTTCCTGCTGACCGTGAACCCGGTCGACGGCAGCGAGATAGAACCCTGCCCGCCGACCGAGCGCCCCGCCAGACCGGAGAAGCGCACCGCCGCCGAGCGCGCCGAGTACGAGCGCGCCGCCCGGCCGCCGGTGCCGCCCGGTCCCGCCCAGCCCGAGCTGCCGCTCCTGGAGCGCCAGGACGACCGCGAGCGTCTGGTACGACTCCTCGCCCGCGGCCGCTCCGTGCGGCTCACCGGCCCCTCGGGCTCCGGCCGCACCGCGCTCCTCGACCTGGTCGCCGACGACTGCTCGGACCTCGCCCCCGATGGCGTGGTCCGCCTCAGCGGCTTCCACCGCACGCCCGCGGACCTGCTCCACGACCTCTTCTACGCCGTCTACAAGGCGCCCGCGCACCGTCCCGACCACGACGAGCTCCTCGAACTGGTCCGTGACATCGGCGCGGTCGTCGTCCTCGACGACATCGAGTTCGGCGGCTCCGGGCTCGACGAGCTGATCGACGCCACCCCCGAGTGCGCCTTCCTGATCGGCGCCACCCCGGACGTACCGGCTCCCACCGCCGACTCCGCCGTCGAGGAGCTCTTCCTCAGCGGCCTGGAGCGGGCCGGGGGAGTGGACATCCTGGAGCGCGCGGTCGGCCGGGTGCTCAGCGAGGAGGAGGCCAACTGGGCCGGCGACCTCTGGTTCGAGTCGGAGGGTCTGCCGCTGCGGTTCGTCCAGGCGGGCGCGCTGCTGCGCCAGCGCGACCAGCTGCGGGCCAGCACCGGCGCCGTCGACGAGCTCGGCGTCTTCGCGTCCGAGCTGTCCGACATGGCGGTCGAAGTGCCCTTCGACGCCGAGGCGACCGAAGAGGTCCCGCTGCCCTCCCTCGGCGAGGCCGCCGCGCCCGCCCCGCTGCTCGCCGCCCGCCTCAGCGCCTCCGCCCGCGCCACCCTGCGCTTCGCGGTCACCCTCGGCGGCGAGGTCCCGCACCAGGCCCATCTGCCCGCCCTCGTCGGCGACACCCACGCGGACGCCGCCCTCGGCGAACTGGCGGGCTGCGGACTGGTCTCCCCGGTCGGCTCCCGCTACCGGCTCGCAGCGGGCGTCCAGCAGCAGCTGGAGGCCGCCGGATACGCCGACGACATCGAGGTCCAGGCGCTCGCCGCCGGCCAGCACTACTCCTGGTGGGCCGGGCACCCCTCGGTCACCCCGGACCGGGTGTGCGCCGAGGCGGACGCGGTCCTCGCCGCCCTGGCGGTCCTGGTGCCCGCCACCGTGCCCCCGGCCGAGGACGAGGAGTCCACGCCGGTACGGCTGGCCCGCACGGCCGCGCCCGCGTTCGCGGCCGGGCTGCACTGGAGCGCCTGGGAACGTGCGCTGCGCGCCGGTACGGAGGCCGCCCGCCTTGCCGGCGAGGTAGGTGAACAAGCCTATTTCCACCACGAGTTGGGGATACTCGCGCTCTGCGGTGGCCAGTTGGACCGGGCCCGGGCCGAACTGGAGGCCTCCATCGGGCTGCGCGGGGCGCTCTCCGACAAGCGGGGTACGACGGCCGGCCGGCGTGCGCTGGCGCTGGTCGCCGACCGCTCGGGCGAGGTCATTCCCGCCCTCGCCGCGATGGCGGGCGACGAGATCCCCGACGCCCGCCACGAGGAGTCCATATCCCCGGCGGGCGGCGTCACGACGCCCTTCCCGGCCGTCCACTCCCCGATCTCGGACACGGTGGTCACCCGCCGGGTCCCGGCGCAGTCGCCGCCGGCCCGGGGCGGCGGCGGTCTGGTCCGCATGGCCCGCCGCAACCTGGTGGCGGTGGGCTCGGGCGTGCTCCTCACCGCCGTCCTCGGCACGGTGGTGGGGCTCGGCATGACCTCCCACGACAACGCCGACAACCCGGCCAACAACGTGAGCGTCAACCCGTCGGCGAGCGAGGGCACGGGCGACGGCACCCTGGGCGCCGACCCCAAGCAGTCGTCGGGCACGGGGGACACGGGCACGACGACGACCAAACCGACGGACCCGGGCCCCGACGGCACGCTCGGCACGTCGGACGACCCGACGCCGCCGTCGGACGAGGCGACGCCTTCGGAGACGCCGACGGGAACGAAGGGTTCGTCGGGCGGCGGTACGACTCACTCGCCGTCCAAGTCGCCCACTCCGACGCCGACGCCTTCGAAGTCGGTCTCACCGAGCCCTTCGAAGTCGTCCGAGTCGCCGACGCCGAGTGAGTCGCCTTCCCCCTCGTCGCCGGGTCCGACCGACACCCCCAGCACCACCGACTCGGCAAGCGGCCCGACCTCCGACTCCCCGACGGTGACGACGTCGAGCGCATCGGAGGGCACCACCTCCGGCACCTCGACCGGCACGGTCATCTGAACAAGGTGATCTGAAACAGTCGGGCGCCCCGCTCACCGCGTGGGGCGCCCGACTCGTTCCCGCCGCCTGCTTTTCAGAACAGACGCAGCTTGTCGTCCTCGATGCCCCGCATCGCGTCGTAGTCCAGGATCGTGCAGCCGATGCCGCGGTCCGTGGCGAGGACGCGGGCCTGGGGCTTGATCTCCTGGGCCGCGAAGACGCCTCGTACGGGGGCGAGATGAGGGTCGCGGTTCAGCAGGTCCAGGTAGCGGGTGAGCTGTTCCACGCCGTCGATCTCGCCCCGGCGCTTGATCTCGACCGCCACGGTGCCGCCGTCGGCGTCCCGGCACAGGATGTCCACCGGCCCGATCGCCGTCATGTACTCGCGGCGGATCAGGGTGTAGCCCTCGCCGAGGGTCTCGATACGGTCGGCCAGCAGTTCCTGGAGGTGCGCTTCCACGCCGTCCTTGATCAGGCCCGGGTCCACGCCCAGCTCGTGCGAGGAGTCGTGCAGGACCTCCTCCATCGTGATGATGAGCTTCTCGCCCGCCTTGTTGATGACGGTCCAGACGCCTTCCTCGTCGCCCGCTCCCTCCTTGAGGGTGCACGGCGGCGACATCCAGTTGAGGGGCTTGTAGGCCCGGTCGTCCGCGTGGATCGAGACGCTGCCGTCCGCCTTGACCAGGATCAGGCGGGGGGCCGAGGGAAGGTGGGCGGTGAGCCGGCCGGCATAGTCGACGGAGCACCGGGCGATGACGAGACGCATGGTCGGCAACGCTACTCGACGCCCCGCCCTCCACGCGATTCGATCGCCGTCTCCGGCTACCACCCTCAACCGGGGCCTTGCGGGCCGCACCTCCTGATCCGTCCTCCGACCAGGCCCCCACGACCGGTCCTGACGGGTCGCCTGCACACCCCTGTTCAACCCTGGCCGATTGTGTGCCTAAAGGGACCGTCGCATATACGCAATCTCCTGGTGAGGTCACCGTCCGTTGCCTACCGTAGTAAACGGGAGGTCGCGAAGTGTGTACTCAGAGTGTTCGGTATCGCGAACTCCCCTACCTGTCCGGCAACCCCCGCTGTTCGGGGGTGCGAGAGGAGAACCCATGTCGCTCGACGTCTCACCGGCCCTACTCGAACAGGCCGAGCGAGGCGAGGTCGATGAAGCAGATTTCGTCGACTGCGTCCGGACCTCCCTGCCCTATGCATGGGAGATGATCAGCTCCCTGGTGGCCCAGCTGAAGGTGGACGGCGGAGAGTTCGCCGACAACCAGACGCCCCCGCCGGACGAGCAGGCACGCGGTCAGCTGCTGCGTGCGCTCGCGAGTGACGCCATACGCGGCGCCCTGCAGCGGCACTTCGGTGTGCGGCTGGCCTTCCAGAACTGCCACCGTGTCGCGGTGTTCCCGCTGGACGTCTCGGTCGACGAGACGCTGGCGCGCTTCACCTCGGTGCGCAATCAGCTGCTGAACCAGTCCCCGGAGCTCCGGGACTGCTGACGCGGAGCTCCGGTACTTCTGACGCAGTGAGCCGCTTGCTTGCCGCTCCACACGCGGGAGGTGCTATCAGTCACTGGGGCGGCAAGCTCCCCGCGGAGGTGTGAGGTCACCGGAGGTGCGGCAGTACCTCGGCACCCAGCCGTCGTACGTTCTCCTCCGTGGCCGCAAGGTCCCCCGAGCCCTCGGTCAGCAGGGCGAATCGGGAGATGCCGGTCCGCTCGGAGGTCGCCGCGAGCCGGTCGGCACACAGCCGCGGGGTCCCCACCGGGTGCAGTCCGCAGAGCAGTTCGGTGTAGGCGAGCGGGTCGCGCATCGAGCGGAACCGGCCGTCCACCGTCGTATGGGCCTCCAGGCCCTGCTTCAGCCACCCCGGCATCGCCTTCGTCAGCGTCTCCACGGCGTCGGTGCGCCGGTCGGCGATCTGGCAGACGCCGGCGGAGACATGGGCCGCGCCGAGGATCTCCTCGGCCGGCCTTCCGGCCGCCCGCGCGTGCTGCCGCCACAGTGCGACCATCTCGGCCTTCTCCTCGTCCCCGACGTGCATCCCGAGCAGCATCGCCAGCCCCCGCTCGGCGGCCAGCCGGACGCTCGCCGGAGAGGTGCACGCGACCACCACCTCCGGCCCCGGCGCCTCCGTCAGCGCCTCCGACGGGCGCGGTACGACCGGGACTTCACGGAACGAGAAGCGGGGGCCGGAGGCCGACACGGCCGGTTCGCGCAGCCAGCGCATCAGCAGTTCGAGTGATTCCGGGAAGCCGTGTTCGTAGGCGTCGAGTCCACTCCCGAACACCTCCAGATCCACCCAGGGTCCGCCCCGGCCCACGCCTAGCGTGAAGCGGCCGCCGCTCGTCACGTGCAGCAGTGCGGCCTGCTCGCCGAGCGCCACCGGGTGGACCGTGGGCAGCACGCTCACCGCCGTGCCGACCCCGAGACGCCTGGTGCGGCCCAGCAGTAAAGCCGCCAGCGTGACCGCGGACGGACACGTGCCGTACGGCACGAAGTGGTGTTCGGCCAGCCAGACCGCGTCCAGACCGGCCTCCTCGGCCACCTCCGCCGTGCGCACCGCCCGGTGCAGCGCCTCCCCCTGGCCCTGGCCCGGGAACTGGGCGGCCAGCACAAAACTTCCTACGCGCATCGCATTTTCCTGCTTTCCTGTGCTCCTACCCGGAGCTCCCCCACCCGGCATAACCGTCTGACACGTGCCGAGGACACGGCCTGGCGAAGAGATTTGCGGATTGTCTGGAGAATGGGTCGCCCTGGAGGGGGACTTGTACGGGTTGGTGCCCTACGCGTACCCCCGCGCGCGCGTCGTAGGCTGGACACAGCCCTTGCTTCCTGTATAGCCCCGAGAGGTGTCCCGTGTCCCCGCGTCGCAACCGACCCAAGGGCCCGAATGGAGCCACTTCCTCCGGCCGGAGCGCCGAGGACGAACACGCGGACCGGTACGGCGGCTGGCAGTCCAGCGAGAGCTGGCAGGGCGAGCAGTGGAGCGTGCGTCATGTCGCGGGCGCCAGCGCGGTCGGCAAGACATACCGCTGCCCGGGCTGCGACCAGGTGATTCCCTCCGGTGTCCCGCATGTCGTGGCCTGGCCGGAGCACTCGGGTGTCGACGAGCGCCGGCACTGGCACAAGGCCTGCTGGAACGCGAAGGACCGCCGCACCACGCGGGTGCAGCGGTCCCGTAACGCGCCGAGGTTCTAGCGAGAACTCACACGTCCCGCTTCTCCAGCAGCGCGTAGGCGCCGGCGAACGCGACGGCCGTCACGAGCAGGATGATCCACAGCGGGTCCCAGCCCGAAGGTCCGGAATCGCTGAGGGAGTTGGAGTAGAAGACGCTCAGCTGGTTCGGGATCGAGTACTCGAACAGGGCCGTGCGCACCTTCTCCAGCGACTGCGAGAACATGAACAGCGCGATCACCAGCGGGGCGAGCACCGCGCCGATCATGATGGTGATGGCGCCCGCCGAGTGCCGGATGATCGAGCCGATGATCAGCGAGAGCAGCCCGAGCAGCGCGATGTAGAGGCTGACGCCGAAGGTGCCCTTCAGCCATTCTCCGCCGGTCGGCGTCCGGGCCACGTCGCTCAGCATCGACACCTGCGTCATGGCCACGAACGCACTGGCCGCGAGGGTGATCACGAACGCGAGCGCGAAGAAGACGATCGCCTTCGCCGCGAACACCCGCGCGCGGGAGGGGCAGGCCACCATCGTCGTACGGATCATTCCGGTGCCGTACTCGGAGGCCGTGGTCAGCACGCCCAGCGTGATGATGCACATGCTGCCGAGCAGCAGCCCGAAGAAGCCGAGCGACAGCGCGTTCTCGCCGGACAGGTCGTCCGACGAGGAGGAGTTGCTGACCAACGCGCCGGCCAGCAGGCCGATGCCGACGACAAGGAGAACGAAGACGCCGAGCGTCCAGATCGTCGAGCGCACCGAGCGGATCTTCGTCCACTCCGAGGCGATGGCGTGCCCGAGGTGGGTGCGCACCACCGGGATCGGCGAGGTGTAACCGGGGTACGGACCGCCGGGCGCCGCCTGCCAGTCGGGCGCGGCCGGGGCTGCCTGCGGCATCGGGGGCTGGTGGGTGCTCATCGGGCGTCCTCGGGCTTGGTCAGGTCGGCGGGGGCGGAGGCGGGAGCGGGCGCGGGCGCGGGAGCCGGCTGTGACGATCCGGCGGGCGCCGGGGCCGGCGCGGCGTAGGGGTTGGGGTGGGGAGCGGCCTGGGGAGCCCCGTAGGGGGCCTGCGGGGCGCCGTACGCGCCTGCGGGCGCCCCCTGCGCGCCGTACGGCCCAGCGAACGGCTGGCCGCCCTGCTGGGGCGGCGGCGGGGCGTACCAGCCCGGCTGGCCCTGCCCGGGCACCGGCATCGGCGGCTGCGCGCCGGGCGGCAGCGGCTGCTGGAGGCCGGCCTTCTGGTCGACGGTGGAGCGGTAGTCCACGGCGCCCTGCGTCATCCGCATGTACGCCTCCTCGAGCGAGGCCTGGTGCGGCGAGAGCTCCCACAGCCGTACGTCCGCCTCGTGCGCGAGGTCGCTGATCTGCGGCAGCGGCAGGCCGGTCACCCGGAGCGCCCCGTCCTGCTCGGGCAGGACATGGCCGCCGGCCTCGGTCAGCGCCGAGCTGAGCTTCTCGCGCAGCTGCGGCTCGGTGTCCGGGGTACGCACCCGCGCGAAGTCGGCGGAGTTGGCCGAAATGAAGTCCGTCACACTCATGTCGGCGAGCAGCTGGCCGCGCCCGATGACGATGAGGTGGTCGGCGGTCAGCGCCATCTCACTCATCAGGTGGGAGGAGACGAAGACCGTACGGCCCTCGGCGGCGAGGGACTTCATCAGGTTGCGCACCCAGAGGATGCCCTCGGGGTCGAGGCCGTTGACCGGCTCGTCGAAGAGCAGCACCTGGGGGTCGCCGAGCAGCGCGGCGGCGATGCCGAGGCGCTGGCCCATACCGAGCGAGAAGCCCTTGGAGCGCTTTCCGGCCACGTCCTGGAGGCCGACCACCCCGAGCACCTCGTCGACCCGGCGGGCCGGGATGGCGGACAGCTGGGCCAGGGAGAGCAGGTGGTTGCGGGCGGACCGGCCGCCGTGCACCGCCTTGGCGTCGAGCAGCGCGCCGACCTGGCGGGCGGCGTTGGGCAGCCTGCGGTAGGGGTAGCCGCCGATCGTCACCGCGCCCGCGGTCGGGTTGTCCAGACCCAGGATCATCCGCATGGTCGTCGACTTGCCCGAGCCGTTGGGTCCCAGGAAGCCGGTGACGGCGCCGGGCCGTACCTGGAAGGAAAGGTTGTACACGGCGGTCTTGTCGCCGTAGCGCTTGGTCAGGCCGACAGCCTCGATCATGCTCCGCACCCATCGAAAGGATCAGGACAGCAGGGCAGACGCCCCCGTAAGGGTTAGGAGGATATCCGGGCGCTGACGGTTCCCATCAAGAGCTGGCAAAGCCGGTCCGTATCGGTCCGGTCACTGAGCATCCCGTTTCCTCAGCAGGACGTACCCGCCGGCGAGCGCCGCGACCACCCACAGCCCCATGATCCCGAGGCCGCCCCAGGGCCCGTACGGGACGTCGTCGCCGGCTCTCGGCACCACCTGCATGATGTGGCCGCCCGCCTGGTCCGGCAGGAACCGGCCGATCTTCTTGGTCGCGTCGACGTTGCCGAGGATGTTGGAGATCAGGAAGAAGAACGGCATCAGGATGCCGAGCGACAGCATCGGCGAGCGCAGCATCGCGGCCACGCCCATGGAGAACATCGCGATGAGCGTCATGTAGAGCCCGCCGCCGATGACCGCGCGCAGCACCCCGGTGTCGCCGAGGTGGGCCCGGTGGGAGCCGAGCATGGCCTGCCCGAGGAAGAACGCGGCGAAGCTGGTCACCATGCCGACGACCAGCGCCAGGCCCGTAGCCACCGCGATCTTGCTGAAGAGGAAGGTGGCGCGCTGCGGTACGGCGGCCAGCGAGGTGCGGATCATGCCGGTGCTGTACTCGTTCGACACCACCAGCACGCCGAACACGATCATCGCGAGCTGTCCGAGGGTCAGCCCGGCGAAGCTGATGTTCGTCGGATCGAAGTCGATCCGTTCCCGCGCGGGCATGTTGCCGAACTGGCTGTTCGCCAGCGCGGAGAGCAGCATCCCGAGCGCCACGCTGACGACCACGGCCAGCGACAGCGTCCACACCGTCGAGGAGACGGACCGGATCTTGGTCCACTCGGACCGCACGACCTGAGTGACGACCGCCATCACGCCCCCTTGTCCCAGCCGGAACCCCAGGCCTGCGGCACCGGGGCCGAGTCGGCGTGCGCGTGGTACTCCACGGACTCCGCCGTCAACTGCATGAAGGCCTCCTCCAGCGAGGCCTGCTGGATGCTCAGCTCGTGCAGCACGATCCCGTGCTGCGCGGCCAGCTCCCCGATCGGCTCGGCCTTCGCGCCCTCCACCTCCAGCGCCCCGGTCCCCGTCTCGACGACGGTGATCCCGGCCCCGTGCAGCACGTCGAGCAGCCGCTCGCGCTGGGGGGAGCGGATCCGGACGTACGACCGCGAGTTCGTCCGGATGAAGTCCGCCATGGAGGTGTCGGCGAGCAGCCGCCCCTGCCCGATGACGACGAGGTGATCGGCGGTCAGCGCCATCTCGCTCATCAGGTGGGAGGAGACGAACACGGTCCGGCCCTGCGCGGCCAGCGACTTCATCAGATTCCGGATCCAGTGGATCCCCTCCGGGTCGAGTCCGTTCACCGGCTCGTCGAACATCAGGATCCGCGGATCCCCGAGCAGGGCCCCGGCGATCCCGAGCCGCTGCCCCATGCCCAGCGAGAACCCCTTGGCCTTCTTTCGCGCCACCGCCGTGAGCCCGACGGTGTCAAGGACCTCGGCCACCCGGCGCCTCGGAATCCCGTTGCTCTGCGCGAGGCACAGCAGATGGTTGAAGGCACTGCGCCCACCGTGCACGGCCTTGGCGTCGAGCAGCGCGCCCATGTACGTCAGCGGGTCCTTGAGCTGCGCGTACCGCTTGCCGTCGATCCGCACGTGGCCGGCCGAGGGGTGGTCGAGCCCGAGGATCATCCGCATGGTGGTGGACTTGCCGGCGCCGTTGGGTCCGAGGAATCCGGTCACGATGCCGGGCCGCACGGCGAAGGTGAGGTCGTCGACCGCGGTCTTGTCCCCGTAGCGCTTGGTCAGGCCCTCCAGCTCGATCATGCGGCCACGCTAAGACCGGCTTACGGGGGCTGCCACCGGAAGGGGCGGCCCGGGGGAGCGCCGTCTTCGGGTGCGCGAGCAACCACATCCCACCCGCACTCGCACGACAAAGGCCCGCACCCCCCGAAGGGCATGCGGGTCTTTGAACGTCGGTCGTTACCAGTCCGCGCTTACCGGGACTGCTGAGCCGGAACCCCACGGGAGATCGGCTCGTCCTCCGCCGGAGAGCTCGCCGCGGCGACCGCCGCACCGGTCAGCGTGGCCAGCATCTCGCGGACGTTGGTCAGCTGGGCGTTGATGCTGTCGCGGCGGTTGGTCAGCGCGGCCAGCTCACGCTCGGATTCCGAACGGATCCGGTCGGCCTTGGCGTTCGCGTCCGCGACGATGTCCTCGGCCTGACGCTGAGCCGTCTCGACGGTCTGACGCGCCCGGCGCTCCGCGTCGGTGCGCAGCTTCTCCGCCTCGAGGCGCAGCTGCTCCGCGCGGTGCTCGATCTCGGCGAGGCGCTTCTCGGCCTTCTGCTGCCGCGAGGCCAGGTCACGCTCGGACTGCTCACGCCGCTTGGCGAGGTTCGTCTCGAAGTCGGCGGCGGCCTGCGCGGCCTTCGCGCGGGTCTCCTCGAAGAGCGCGTCCGCTTCCTCACGCTTGGACTGCGCGTCCTTCTGGGCCTCGGAACGCAGCTGCGACGCGTCGCTCTTGGCCTTCTCGACGATCCGGACGCCCTCGTCCTCGGCCTTCGCCTTGCGCTCCGCAGCGAACGATTCTGCGTCGTTGCGTACCTGCTGGGCCGCCGACTCGGCGAGCTCACGGTGCTGCTCGGCCGCCCGACGGGCCTCCTCGCGCAGGTCCTTCGCCTCCTCCTCGGCGAGGCGAAGGATCTTCTCGACACGCGCGCCGAGACCGGCGTACGACGGCTCTGCGTCGGTGACCTGAGCCTGGGCGTTCTGCGTCTCGAGGTGGAGCTCCTCGATGCGCTTTTCCAGAGCGGTGATGCGGGCGAGAGCGCTGTCACGGTCGGAGACGAGCTTGGCGATGCGTTCGTCCACCTGAGCGCGGTCGTACCCACGCCGCACAAGCTCGAAGCCGTAGGGGGAAGTGTCGCTCATGGGGTTCCTGTCGAGTGAGACCGGTGAGGTGATAGGTGGAATCCTAGGGGCCGAAGCGGTGTGTCATCGAGCGGATACGTGTTTGATCTGGAGAATGACACCCCTTTTGGGTGGCTAGCTGTGAGATCGCTTGCCAAAGCCTCTGTCAAAGGTTTGGTCAAAAGCCATAGAACACTACAGAACGGGCATCAGTCTCTAGCCTTCTGACGACTTGCCACCCGATCGAGGGGCACCCACCGTACTGCCCGCCTTGACTCCGCCGTCCTTGTTGGACGACGGGGTCTCGAAGGATTCCAACGCCTCCAGGACGTCCTGGACACGGGAGATCTCGCCGTTGATGTTCTCGCGGCGGCGCTCCAGGATCTCCAGTTCGCGCTTGCCGGCGTCGACCGTGGCCCGGGCCTCGCGGATCGCCTCGGCCTTGAGCTCCTCGGCCTCCCGGACGAGCGTGGCCTTCTTCTGCTCGGCCTCCTTGAGCAGCCCCTCCGCCTTCTTGACGGCGGCGATGCGGACCTTGCCCGCCTCGGAGTTGGCCTCCGAGACCAGGTCCTTGGCCCTGGCCTGGGCCTTGGCGAGCTGCTCCTCGGCCGCCTTGATGAGCGCGTCACAGCGGTCGCCGGTGGACTTCATGGTCTCGGCGGCCTCGCGGCGGGCCCGCTCGTGCAGCCCCTCGATCTCGCTGGTGATGCGGTCGCGCAGCTCCTCCGCCCGCTCCCTTATGGCGGTGGCGTCCCGGCGGGCGCCGACGAGCAGTTCGTCCGCGTCCGTACGGGCCTTCTCCACCAGCGAGTTGCCCTCGACCGTGGCCTCGGACACCAGCCGGTCGGCCTCCTTGCGGGACGCGCCGACCATGCTGTCGGCCTGCGCCTCGGCGTCCGCGGTGGTCTTGTGGGCCTGCTGCTGGGCCTCGGTGAGCAGCTTGTCGGCCTCGGCGGTCGTCTCGTTGATGAGGGTGTCGACCTGCTCGGCCACGTCCTGACGCCGTTTGTTGGCGTCCCTGCGGGCGTCGTCGAGGGTGCGGTCGGCCTCCTCGCGGGCGGCGTTGACCATGCGCTCGGCCTCGGCCTCCGCGTCCGCCTTGAGCCGCTCGGCGTCGCTGCGGGTCCGCTCGGCGTGCAGCTGGGCGGAGCCGACCGTCTCGGCGGCCTCGGCCCGCAGCCGCTCCGCGTCCCCGGAGGCGTCCGCGATCAGCTTCTCCGCCTTGGCGATGGCGTCCGCGCGGACGCGGTCGGCCTCGGCGATGGTCTCGTTCTGCAGCAGCTCGGCCTCGTTGCGGGCCTCGGTGATGAGGGTGTCCGCCTGGGTCGCCGCGTCCGAACGGATGCGGTTGGCGTCCTCCCGGGCCTCGGCACGCGTGCGCGTGGCGTCCTGCTCGGCCTGCGCGGTGGTGTCGGAGGCCTCGGTGCGCACCCGCTGGGCGTGCGCGGACGCCTCCGAACGCAGCCGCTCCGACTCCGCCATGGCGTCGGTCACGGTCCGCTCGGCCAGCGCCTTCGCCGCCTCGGACGCCTCCGCGGCCTCGCGGCGGATCCGGGTCGCGTCCTCGCTGGCCCGCTCCCGCTCGGAGTAGGCGTCCGCGCGGACCCGGTCCGACTCCTCCTCGGCCTCCCGGCGGGTCCGGTCCGCCACATGCTCGGCGGCCGAACGCAGCCCGGCGATCTCCTCCTGCGCCTGCTCGTGCAGCCCCGAGACCGAGTCACGCACCTGCTGGGCGTGCTGCTCGGCGGCCGACACCATCTCGGTGGCCCGCCGGTCGGCCTCCTCGACCAGCCGTACCGCCTCGGTCTGCGCCTCCTCGACGCGGTTGCGCGCGGAGGCGAGCAGCTCCTCGCTCTGCTCGCGGGCCCGCTCACGCTCCTGGTCGGCCTCCTGGCGGGCGGAGCCGAGCAGGTCCTCGGCCTCCCGGCGCCGCCGGGTGGCCTCCTCCTGGGCGGCGGCCAGCGTCTCGGACGCCTCGGTGGACAGCCGCTCGGCCGCCGCCTGCGCCTCGGCGCGGACCCGGTCGGCGGTGTCCTGGGCCTCCTGCTTGAGCCGCTCCGCCTCGGCCGCGGCCTCGGACCGCAGTCGTACGGCGATGGACTCGCCCTCCGCGCGGGACGCGGACGCGTCGCCGGCGGCCTCGTCGCGCAGCCGTGCGGCCTCGTTCTCGGCCTGCTGCTGGAGCGTGCGGATGCGTTCGGCGGCCTCGGAGCGCAGCCGGTCGGTCTCCTCGCCGGCCTCCCGGCGGATCCGGCCGGCTTCCTCACGGGCCTCGGTGAGCGCCTGCTCGGCGTTCGCGAACCGCTCCTCGGCCTCGGTGTGCAGCCGGGTCAGCTCGTCGGCGGCCTCCGCGCGCCGGGCCTCCACGCCCCGCTCGGTCTCCTCGCGCAGCTCGCGCGCGGCCCGCTCGGCGTCCTCCTTGAGGGCCTCGGACTGCTCCAGGACCTCGGTGCGGTGCCGGTCGGCCTCCTGGCGGGTGCGCTCCAGGGTCTCCTCGGCCTGCCGGCGCAGCGTGGTCGCGCGCTCGATGGCCTCGGTGCGGACCTTCTCGCTGTCCGCGGTGGCGGTCTGCCGCAGCTCGTCCGCGTCGGCCTTGGCCTTGGCGAGCAGCTCCTCGGCGGACCTGGCCCCCTCCTCGATCTGCTGCACGGCCTCGCGCCGGGCCTCGGCGCGGATCGACTCGCCCTCGGCGACCGCGTCGGAACGCAGCTGCTCGGCCTCGCCGCGCAGCCGGCGGGCCTCCTCCTGCAGCTCGACCGTCTTGGCGCGGTACTCCTTGGTGTCGTCCTTCGCCGTGCCCTTGAGCTGCTCGGCGATGTCGTGCGCCTCGGCGCGCAGCCGGTCCGCCTCGGTCTCCGCCTCGGTGCGGATCCGCTCGGCCTCCTCGGCGGCGGCCTTGGTGGTGCGCTTGGCCTCCTCGGCCGCCCTGTTGAGGACGTCCTCGGCGGTCTTGGCGGCCTTGGACAGCTGGGAGGCGCTCTCCTCGGCGGTCAGGGTGCGGGCCTTCTCGGAGGCCTCCGCGATGATCTTCTCGGCCTCGGCCCTGGCGTCCGCGACGACCTGCTCGGCGCTCGCCTTGGTGGCCTCGGCCTCCTTGGTGGCCTCGCTGACCAGCCGGGCGACCTGCTCCTTGGCCGTCTGGGTCCGCTGCTGGTTGGTGGCCTCGGCGCTGGAGAGGGCCTTCGTGGCGTTCGCCTCGGCCTCGGCGACCAGCTTCTCGGCCTCGGACTGCGCCTTGCGCAGCGCCTCCTCGGCCTCCGCGATGCGCTGCTCGGCGGCCCGGCTCAGCTCACCGGCCTGCCGGCGGGCCGTGTCCGACTCCGTCGCCGTGGAGCTGCGCAGCTGCTCCGCGTGGTCGGTGGCCTCCTGGGCCTGCGTGGACGCGGCGTTCAGCAGCCGCTCGGCGTCCCGGCGGGCGCGCAGCAGCAGCTGCTCGGCCTCCGCGCGGGCCGCCTCGGCGTCGCTGGTGACCCGCTGCCGGGCCTCGGTGGCCAGCCGCTCGGCCTCGGCACGGGCGGCGGCCATGGCCTGCTCGGCCTCGGCCCGCGACTCGTCGAGCAGCCGCCGCGCCTGGGACTCGGTCCGGGCCCGCAGCTGCTCGGCCCACGCCACGTTCTCGTTGACGTGCGACTCGACGGTCTGCCGGCGCTCGGCCAGCTCCTGGTCCAGCTGCTGGCGGCGGGTCACCGCCTCCTGGTGCAGCTCGGCCTGGAGCCGTGCGGCCTGCTCGGCGTGCTCCTGGAGGATCCGCTGGGTCTGCGCCCGGGCCTCCGCGGCCACCCGCTCCGCCTCCTGGCGGATCTGGTCGGCCTGCACCTGGGCGTTCCGCAGCAGCTGCTCGGCGTGATAGCCGATGTCACCGCCGTCGAACGCGGGCCGGGACATGATGGTGCGCCGCGCCTCGTGCAGCTTGGCGCGCAGCACCTCGACCTGGTAGCCGAGGTCCTCGGCATGCTGGATCGCCTTTTCCCGCTCGGTCTTCAGCCGCTTCATCTCGGCCTCGAACCGAGAGAGGTGGTCGACGTCAGCCGCCGGCTCTCGCTCCTGGCTCTCGTAGCCCCGCACTGCGCGGTCCCATCCGTCCCCTGGTCGCAACCTTCTCCGAACGAGCTCCGTCCATCCGCCGAACGGGGCCCCCGGGGAATGGTGTCAGATCAATGGCGGAGCACGGGCTGCTGCCCCGACGCTCGTCCCCCGAAACCCGGACCCCGGCATGCGGCCGCCCCGGCCCTGCGAACGTACGAAGGGACGACCGCCCCCAACCCTACCGGCCCATATGTACGAGGGTCAGTGCTCAGGTGACTCAACAGGCGCCGAAGTGACCAGTTCTGTCAGTACTCCGTGGCAATCCTTCGGGTGCAGGAAGGTGATCCGCGACCCCATGGAGCCGATCCGTGGCTCCTCGTACAGAACGCGTACGCCCTTGGAACGGATGTCCGCGGCGTCACCGTCCACATCCGCCGTACCGAAGGCGATGTGGTGCACCCCCTCGCCGTTCTTCGCGAGCCACTTGCCGACCGCCGAGTCCTCCCGGGTCGGCTCCAGAAGCTGCAGGTAGGAGGCACCTCCGTCGGACGTCTCGTTGATCTTGAGCATGGCCTCCCGCACGCCCTGCTCCTCGTTGACCTCGGTGTGGAACACCTCGAAGCCGTACGTGGCCCGGTAGAACTCGACGGTCGCGTCGAGGTCGTGGCAGGCGATCCCGATGTGGTCGATTCGCGTCAGCATGGATTCAGTGCAGCGCCACGGAGATGGTTACGCAACGTGCCAGCGATCACACTGACGGCCCGATGACGGCACGGAGTGCCACGCAATACATTCGAAGTACACCCTCAACTGGGGGGATCCCCCAGGCCCCCCACTCGTTCACTCCTCGGCAGTGCAGCCGGTAAGGGGAATCGCAGCTCATGACTTCTGGAACCGATGGAACCACCTCAGTGATCGTCGCGGGCGCGCGGACGCCCATGGGACGACTGCTGGGCTCGCTGAAGTCCTTCTCCGGGGCCGACCTCGGCGGCTTCGCGATCAAGGCCGCCCTCGACCGTGCGGGGATCGGTGGCGACCAGGTGCAGTACGTGATCATGGGGCAGGTGCTCCAGGCCGGCACGGGTCAGATCCCGGCCCGGCAGGCCGCCGTGAAGGCCGGCATCCCGATGAGCGTCCCGGCGCTCACCATCAACAAGGTCTGCCTCTCCGGCCTCGACGCCATCGCCCTGGCCGACCAGCTGATCCGGGCGGGCGAGTTCGACATCGTGGTCGCGGGCGGCCAGGAGTCCATGACCAACGCCCCGCACCTGCTCCCGAAGTCCCGCGAGGGCTTCAAGTACGGTGCCATCGAGATGCTCGACGCGATGGCGTACGACGGTCTCACCGACGCCTTCGAGAACATCGCCATGGGCGAGTCGACGGAGAAGCACAACACGCGCCTGGGCATCCTCCGCCCCGAGCAGGACGAGATCGCCGCCCTGTCCCACCAGCGGGCCGCCGCCGCGCAGAAGAACGGCGTCTTCGAGGCCGAGATCACCCCGGTCGAGATCCCGCAGCGCAAGGGCGAGCCGGTCGTCTTCAGCAAGGACGAGGGTATCCGCGGCGACACCACGGTCGAGTCGCTGGGCCGGCTGCGGCCCGCGTTCACCCGGGACGGCACGATCACGGCCGGCTCCTCCTCGCAGATCTCGGACGGCGCGGCGGCCGTGGTCGTGATGAGCAAGGCCAAGGCCGAGGAGCTGGGCCTGGAGTGGCTGGCGGAGATCGGCGCGCACGGCAACGTGGCCGGCCCGGACAACTCCCTCCAGTCCCAGCCGTCCAACGCCATCCAGCACGCCCTGAAGAAGGAGGGCCTGGAGGTCGGCGACCTGGACCTCATCGAGATCAACGAGGCCTTCGCCGCGGTCGCCGTGCAGTCAATGAAGGACCTCGGGGTGTCCACCGAAACGGTGAACGTCAACGGCGGCGCCATCGCCCTGGGCCACCCCATCGGCATGTCCGGCGCCCGCCTTGTCCTGCACCTCGCCCTGGAGCTCAAGCGGCGCGGCGGCGGGGTCGGCGCGGCGGCGCTGTGCGGTGGCGGTGGCCAGGGTGACGCGCTGATCGTGCGGGTGCCGAAGGCCTGAGTGCGTTTCTCTGTTTCTCTGAGCGAACGGAAGCGAACGGAGCTGTGATGCAGGACGTCTCCTCACTGGTGGCCCAGGCCAGGGAGGGCCGACCGCGTGCGGTGGCCCGGCTGATCTCACTGGTGGAGGGGGCGTCCCCACAGCTCAGGGAGGTCATGGCGGCACTCGCGCCATTGACCGGCAACGCGTATGTGGTCGGCCTGACGGGCTCTCCTGGGGTCGGCAAGTCGACCTCCACCTCGGCCCTGGTGACCGCCTATCGCAAGCAGGGCAAACGTGTCGGTGTGCTGGCCGTCGACCCGTCCTCGCCCTTCTCCGGAGGCGCTCTGCTGGGCGACCGCGTCCGCATGTCCGACCATGCCTCGGACCCCGGCGTCTACATCCGCTCGATGGCCACGCGGGGCCACCTCGGCGGCCTGGCCTGGGCGGCCCCCCAGGCCATCCGCGTCCTGGACGCGGCGGGCTGCGACGTGATCATCGTCGAGACGGTCGGCGTGGGGCAGTCGGAGGTGGAGATCGCCTCCCAGGCGGACACGTCCGTCGTCCTGCTGGCCCCGGGGATGGGCGACGGCATCCAGGCGGCGAAGGCCGGAATCCTGGAGATCGGCGACGTGTACGTGGTCAACAAGGCCGACCGGGACGGCGCGGACGCGACCGCCCGCGAGCTGAACCACATGCTGGGCCTGGGCGAGTCCCGGGGCCCCGGCGACTGGCGCCCCCCGATCGTCAAGACCGTCGCCGCCCGCGCGGAGGGCATCGACGAGCTGGTGGAGGCCCTGGAGAAGCACCGCGCGTGGATGGAGGAGCGGGGCGTCCTGGCGGAACGCCGGCTGGCCCGGGCCGCCCGCGAGGTCGAGACCATCGCGGTGACGGCGCTGCGCGCACGCATCGGCGACCTCCACGGAGACCGCCACGTCGACGCACTCGCGGACCGCATCGTGGCCGGCGAACTGGACCCGTACCGCGCGGCGGACGAGCTGGTGGCGGGGCTGACCGAGAACTGATCTCGACCGGCCGACGGCCCCGGCTGCTATTTTGACCCGCATGTTCCTCTCCTTGGCGTAAGCGGGCACCCCGCGCCACCGGCACCCTCACGTCCCGTGCCGTGGCGCGCACAGGTGTCCCCTCTTCCGCCTCTGACCGAGGAACCGGCCCATGTCCGCGCTGACTTCATCGCGCCCTTCACCCGCCCGGCGACCGTCGTACGCCGCCGTCCTGCGCGTCCCGCACGCGCGCCGCACCTTCCTCGCCGCCCTCGCGGCCCGCCTCGCCTACGGCACCGTCTCCCTGTCCGTCCTGCTCTCCGTGACCCGCGCGACCGGTTCCTACGCCGTGACGGGGCTGGTGATGGCCCTCTTCGGCGGCTCCGCGGTCGCCCTGATGCCGGTCCGGGCGACCCTGGTGGACCGGTACGGCCCCCGGCGGGCCCTGCCGCCCATGGCGGGCGCCTACAGCGCCCTGCTCTGCCTGCTCGCGGCCCAGACCTGGCGTCCGGGCGCCCCGCCGACGGCGCTCGCCGTCACCGCCGCTCTCTCCGGCTGCGTCGCGCCACCCCTCGGCCCCACCATGCGGGCGGTGTGGGGCCGCCTGGTCGACGACCCGGCACTGCTCCGGCGGGCCTACAGCCTGGACGGGGTCGCCGAGGAACTGCTGTTCGTGTCCGGTCCGGCGCTGGTCGGGCTGCTGCTGCGCTTCGGTCCGCCGCCGGCCGGGCTGCTGCTGAGCGCGGTGCTCATGCTGACCGGCACCTGCGCGTTCGTGACGTCACCGGCGGTGCGGGGCACCACTCCCTCGAAGCGGCAGGCCGCTGGCCCGCCCGGGCGTTTCCCGGCGGCCCCGTGGTCGCGGCCGCCGGCCTGGGGCTCGCCCTGAGCGGTGCCGACCTGCTGGTGATGGCCTTCGCCGAGCAGCGGTCGTACGGCACGGAGGCCGTGCCCTGGGTCCTGGCCGCGCTCTCGGTGGGCAGCGCGGTGGGAGGCCTGCTGAACGGGGCGGTGGACTGGCGCATCCCGGCCGCCGAACGGCTGGCCTGGCTGACGGTGGCCCTGGGGTCGGTGCTGGCCCTCGCCGGGCTGGCCCCCGGTGTCTGGACCCTGGCCCTGGCCATGACGGCCACGGGCGTCTTCGTGGCACCGACCCTGACGACGGCGTACCTGCTGGCCGACGAGATGGCGGGTGACTCCGCACGGACCCGGGCCGGGGCGTGGGTCAACGCGGCGGTGAACGCCGGAAGTTCGGGCGGCTCGGTGGTGGCCGGGCTGGCACTCGGACACCTGCCGGTGGGACTCTGCTTCGCCCTGGCAGGAGCCGCGGCCCTGACCTCCGCCGCAGCGGTACGGGCGGTCACCCCGCTACACCCCTGAGGAGGGACGGCGGACGAGACCTGAACCGTTCCTAGAGACTGAGCGGGAGTGAGTCCTGTTGCCAGGACTCGTGCTCAGCCGAACGCCCTGAACGGTGTGGGGCGTTCTGGTCGACCGCGTTCGCTGCGCGTCCGGCGCCGACGGATCGTGTCCGTGGTCCGGGAATGCGGGGGCGGTGTCCCTCACGCCCCGGGGCCACCGATACGGCCTGGACGGTCCGATGCCCCACACGATCGCTCTGGTCGTGTGGGGGCGGTGCTGTCCGTCGCCGGATCGGGTGTCCCAGGGCGCGCCTTCCGATCGCCACGGCGGCTGCGTCGTGGCGAGTGGTCTTACGAGTAGTGGTGGTGAGGGGTTTCTGCCAGTGCTGGGCGCCCCACCGGCTGGTGTAGGCGGGGTCGACGGCGATGACGGGGATGCCGAGTTCTGCCGCCATGCTCACCAGCCGGGCCCGCAGCCTGGCCACCGGCATGCCCGAGATCAGCTTCCGGAACCGCTTCTTGCGGCCGTGTTTCTCCCGGGTGGTCTCCGCGGTGAAGTCTAGGTCTTCGACGGCGATCGCGAGACCGTGGCGCCTGGCCCAGTGCAGCAGCCGGATCAGCGCATGCCTCACCTGGGCGTCACGATGACCGGCGGTACCGGACAGGTCGTAGCCGAAGCGCAGTGGCCGGCCGAGGGGGTTGCCGTGTTCGTCCAGGCGCCAGCTGGCCAGGTGATCGGCGTTGGTGTCGACACCGACCAGACCCCTCGCGCGAGCCGTCGCCAGCGGCACCGTCTGTACCGGCGGGATGGTCCACGAAGCGGTCAGGTACCAGCGGCCCCGCACGGTGTCCTCATGGATACGGTAGGCCACCGCCCGGTTCGCGGTGACACGGTCGGTCCACTGCCCGCCCCGGTGAGCGAACGACACTGTCGCGGCCAGGACGTACCGGCCGTGCGGGGCGTTGGCCAGGTACGCGAGCGGCGCGGGGAGCTTGAGGGAGACCTCGCCGCCGGGAGTGACGCGGAGAGTCTCGTTGCCGTAACGCTTCCCGGACTCGCCGTCCGCCTGGAGAAACCGTCGTGCGGCCTGCCACCGTGTGCGCCACTGCTCCTCGGTAATCCCGGCGGCGTCAAGGTGGTGCCGTGTGGTCAGCAGCCGCTTGCCGCCGCGCGCCACGTGCACGACACCGGCCTGCCAGTCGGCCCGTGCTGCCTTCAGCCGGTCTTCGAGGACGCGCAGACGGCGGGACTTGGCATGCCACTCCTTGCGGGAGCGGTAGCCGCCCGGAGCGTGCTTGCCGCCCTTCTCGCCCAGGGGCAGGGACAGCCGGTGAGTGATCGTCGCAATCCCCGCCTGAAGGCTCTGGATGTGCGCGAGCCGGCCGCGCCGGGCGAGCGCCCACTGGTCGTGGGTGACCCGGCCCAGCGGGAGGAGGACTCCCCGCTCAGGGCACGCTTGCGCTGCGCCCACTGCTCGCCGTCGTGAGCCAGTCCGACCGCGCACCTGGCCTTCAGGTCACGGGAGGCGAGTGACCCGAGGTGGTCACCGACCAGGCCCAGCACCTTCTCGTCCTGGCCGGTCAGGCCTTTGAGCCGGGTACGGATCGCAACCCCCGCGGGACCGGGCGCCACGAACGGCGCCGCCACCTCCCGCAGTCCACTCACCGCCCACACCCCCCCGGTGTCGCCGAAATCCGTCACCCCACCCAACGACCACCGTCAGTGAAGGTCACACATTCGACGAAAGAACTCCCGTTCCCCGCCCAGAGTGAGCCTGCCAGAGCCCGGAAGGCCCACTCATGCGCACCAGAACGCGTTCAACCGACGCCGATCGCAAGCTGTTCACAACCCTCGTCCGCCGTCGTCGGGTGCCGTTCGCCGTCACGGGCGCCCGCGCTGCCCCCGCAGGTGTTCCGCGATCGGCTTGAGGCCCTTGTCCAGCTCTATGAGTGCCTCCGGCGACAGCAGGTCGATGAAGTGCCGTCGCACGGAGGCGACATGATGTGGCGCCACCTTCTTCATCGTCTCCATGCCGTGCTCGGTGAGGACGGCGAACAGCCCGCGGCGGTCGGACTCGCAGTTCTCCCGGCGGACCAGGTTCGCGTTCTCCATACGGGTGATCTGGTGCGAGAGCCGGCTCTTGGACTGGAGCGTCGCGGCCGCGAGGTCGCTCATCCGCAGCCGGTAGTCCTCGGACTCGGACAGATTCACCAGGATCTCGTAGTCGTTCATTGTCAGGCCGAACGGTTGCAGATCCTTTTCGAGCTGGTACGTCAACAGCCTGTTGACCTCCAGGTGGGTGCGCCAGGCGCACTGCTCCGCATCGGTCAGCCAGCGCGTGGCCGTCTCGGTCTCCATGTATGAAGTCTACCTAAAATGTTGAAAGGCGAACTAGTGAGGGTGGTGTGACTGCGCGCACGCGTTCGATGTCACACTCCGCAGACTACCGCTCACAGCCCGAAGCGACGTTGCAGGTCCCCCAGCTGTCCGGGAAGGCGCGGTGTGCCGGATTGCTGTGAATGACCTGTGAAAGGCCCGCTTCCGCCGGGTACTCCGGGCTCGTGTGGAACCGCTCCCGTGGCCTGCTCCGCCATCAGGGTCTCGGTGGACTGGAGCAGCACCGTACCGGCCCCTACGAACTCGAACTGGTGCTCCTCCCCGGAGGCCCCGCCGAGGCCCGTCATCGCACGTAGACCGCCCATGACACCTGTCATGTAACCGTGGTCGTAGTGGTGGCAGGGGGAGGGGCAGTCGGCCCATCCCACGAGTGCCTGCGGGTCCACCCGGATCGGGGGTTCCATGAACACCACCGGACCGTTGGACGCGGCCACAAACTTTCCGGTTCCGATAAGGGTCAGAAAACCCGGCACGATCGACTGTTTGAGCGCGAGACTTGGCTGAAAAGCGAGCAGGTTGCCAGAGCGAATGGTCAGGTTGCCGTCTTCCAGATCGTACGAATTGACGTCGAAGGCCCGGTCGGCGAGGAGCATCTTGCCCGAGCCCTCCGCCACCACCCAGTCGCTCGCGTGCAGAGGCGAATGGAACGAAGTGCGGACCAGACGGTCCAGACGCCCGTGTCCGACGCCGTTGAAGTCGATCGAGCCGTAGTAGGCGATCATCTTCCCCTTCTGCAGGAACCACTGGCCGCTCTTGAGCTCCACGCAGAAGGTGTACTTGTTGACGTTGTCGTCGACGGGGAGGGTCATGGGGTCGTGGACGACCGGTCCGGCGGCACCGTATGCGCTCACAGTTTCTCCTCCGACGCCTGGACGTACACCACACCGTTTCCGCTGAGCTCCAGCTGGAACGCCTCGCCGGAGCCGCGGCCCACCATGTCCCGCCAGCCGAGCGCGGTCGACAGCTTGTTGCGGACGTCGCCGTGGTGGGCGACGTAGGCCTGCGGATCGACATGGACCGGGCGCTGTGGGGTGATCGGGATCTCGAACACCCCGCCGTGGGCCATCACGGCGACCGCGCCCTGGCCCTTGAGGGTGGTGGTGAACAGGCCCTGGCCGGTGACCTGGCCGCGCACCATGCCCATCACGCCGCCCTGGGAGCCCATGAACATCGTGCCCTGCTGGAGCGTGCCCTCGAAGGCGAGCAGCCGGTCCGCCTCGACGTAGAGGGTGTCGCCGGTGAGGGTGATGACCTGGACGTGGTGGCCGCCGTGCCCGAAGAACACCGTGCCGCTGCCCTCGACGGTCATCAGCGGGGTGGCCTCGCCCGCGACCCGGCGGCCGAGCATCGACATCAGCCCGCCCTGGCCGCCCTGGATGTTGGGCGTGAAGGACACCTCGCCCTTGTAGGCGAGCATCGCCCCGCGCTGGCTGTAGAGCCGCTGTCCGGGCATGACGGTCGCCTCGACCATCTTGGAGTTCACCTCGCGCAGGGCCATCTCACACATCCCCCGCGATCGTGTTCCGCTCGCTCGGCTGCACGTACACCAAGCCGTCCCCCTCGAACCGGATCTGGAAGGCCTCGCCGCCGCCCTCTCCGAGGAGCGTGCGGAATGTCACACCTGACTGGAAGGACTGGCGGAGGTTGCCCTGGTGGGCGATGTATGCGCCGGGGTCGACGGTCAGCGGATACTGCGCGCTCACCCGGAGCACCACCGCCGGCCCGTCCGACGTGATCGCCGCCTGGCCGTGGCCCTCGACCGTGGTCGTGAACAGACCGTTGCCCTGGGAGGCGCCGCGCAGGCCCGTGAAGGTCGTGCCGGTGCGCAGGCCGGCGTCGGTCGCGAGCAGGTTGCTCGACTCGACGTACAGCTTGTCGCCCTGGAGGCCGACCAGGTTGATCTCGGACGCCCGGTCCGCGAACCAGCACGTCCCGTGCCCCTTCACCTCCATCACCGTCATCTGCTCGCCGGTGAGCCGCCGGGTCACCATCCCCCGTATCCCCTCACCGCCGCCGCTCAGTTTCTTGAACGCCATCTGCCCGTCGTACGCGACCATCGAGCCGTTCTTCGCCTTCACGGCGTCCCCGGTCATCTCGACGGCCAGCACCTTGCTGCCTTGAAGTCGAAACATCGCCACGCTGCGAAGGTAGCCGCAGGCCGACGCCGCCAACAGGCCCCAGGGGTGGACCTCGTCCCGGATCCGACCCTTAGGGGGCCGGAGCCCCTCCGTCGACGGCCCGGCCTCCCACCCCCCGCGCGGGGCGCGCGAGGCTCCTTTGCCACAATGGGGGAACGTTTGTGCTTGCGTTCACAAAGAGTGGACGTCTCTCCCACCGAAGGTGACTCGTGGACATCAAGACCGCCACCGCCATCCGCCGCCTCCGCCTGGTCTCCGCCCCGGAGGCCGTCTCCTTCCTGATCCTTCTCCTCTGCTCGGTGCTGAAGCGGACCACGGACTTCAACGCGGTGCCCGTGATGGGCGCGATCCACGGTGTCCTGTTCATCCTGTACGTGATCTTCTGGGCCGACGCCTGGAACCGTGCCAAGTGGCCGCTGGGGACCGCCGCCTTCTACTTCGTCCTCTCCGTCCTGCCGACCGGCGGCTTCTTCGCCGAGCGCAAGCTGCGCCGCGAGGCCGAGAACGCAGTCGACGCAGCCATCGCGGCCCGCGCCCGCCAGGAAGGGGCCGTGAAGGCATGATCGTCGCTTTCTCCGTGACGCCGCTGGGCGTCGGCGAGGACGTCGGGGAGTACGTCGCCGACGCCGTCCGGGTGGTCCGCGAGTCCGGGCTGCCCAACCGCACCGATGCCATGTTCACCTCGATCGAGGGCGACTGGGACGAGGTCATGGACGTCGTCAAGCGTGCCGTCGCCGCCGTCGAGGAGCGTGCCCCGCGCGTCTCCCTGGTCCTCAAGGCGGACATCCGCCCCAGCGTCACCGACGGCCTCACCAGCAAGGTGGAGACGGTCGAGCGGCACCTCGCCCAGTAGTCGACAGCCCCCGAAGTCGGAACCCCGGTCCTTGCAGGGCCGGGGTTTTCTTCCGCCCCGTGATTGAGCGATCGCTCAAAAAGGAGTACCGTCGCCGCCAGAGTTTGAGCGGTCGCTCAAAAAACACTCAAAGGACCAGGTGACGGGGGTACGACACCAATGGGGCTCTATATAGAGGCGCGCATCCGCGCCGACCTCGACGAACTGTGGGCACGGACCCAGGACCCGGCCCAGCACCAGCGCTGGGACCTCAGGTTCACCGAGATCGACTACCTCCCGCGGGTGCCGGGCGAGCCGCAGCGCTTCCGTTACGCCACCCGGGTGCTGCCGTTCCTCACGGTCGCCGGCACCGGGATCTCGGCGGGGGAGAAGGAGCGCCCGGACGGCACCCGCACCTCCGCCCTGCGCTTCGCCTCCCCGCACCCGCTCTCGCCGCTCGCCGAGGGCAGCGGCTACTGGCGCTACGTCCCGGTCGCCGACGGCGTCCGCTTCCTCACCGGCTACGACTACCGGTCCCGCTGGGGCGGCCTCGGCGCGCTCGCCGACCGGCTCGTCCTGCGCCCGCTGATGGGGTGGGCGACCGCCTGGTCCTTCGACCGGCTGCGGCTGTGGCTGGAGCGCGGGATCACCCCGGAGCGGGCGCGGTGGAACTGGCTGGCCGAGCTGGCGGCCCGCGCGCTGACGGCCGTCGGCTGTACCGCCGGCCTGAGCCAGGGGCCGGTCCTCGACGCCCTCTCGCCCGCCGTCGCCTTCCTGGTCCCGCTCCTCCTCGTGGTCGCCCTCTCGCTGGCCCTCTTCGCGCCCCCGCTCGCCACCACCCCGGCCGCCCGCCGCTGCCTGCGCACCCCACCGACCCGGGTGACCGCACCCCGGGTCCTGCACACCCTGGAGAGGCAGCCGTGACCTCCATGTTCCGTACCGTGCTGGGCGCCGGCTTCGACCGGCTGCACCCACAGCTCCAGCGGCGCTTCTCGGTCGGCCTGGCGAGCGGTGAGGCCTGCACCGGCCGGGGGGTGATGGAACGGATCTGGCACGGGCCGGCGTTCGTGAGGCCGTTCCTGGCGCTGGGCGCCACCCGTAACATCCTGGTCCCGAAGGCGGGCCGGAACGTTCCGTTCGTGATCGAGAACGTGCCCTACGTCGACACCTTCGGCCGTGAGACGGTGACCTTCGTGCGCACCTTCGACCTGCCCGGCCGGGCCCGCCGCTTCGACGCCCAGATGGTGCTCAGCCCCAAGGGCGACCGCATCCTCGACTACCTCGGCACCCACCAGCACCTCGCCAGCGAGCTGCACCTCCGTGCCGAGCCCGACGGCTCCCTGCTCATCCGCTCCGGCGAACACCGGTTCAGGGAGGGCCCGGTGGACGTCCGCGTCCCCGAACTCGCGGGTGCCACCGCCGAGGTGCGCGAGTCCTACGACGACCGGGCCGGCCGCTTCCGTATCCAGGTGCGGGTCGTGAACCGGTACTTCGGTCCGCTCTTCGGCTACCAGGGCTCCTTCGAGGCGTCGTACACCGACATCCGCCGCTGCGGGGTACGGCCGGGGCTGCGGCCGGTCCGTGAGGAGTCCCGCGCGTGAGCCCGGAGACCGCGAAGTCCCTGGAGACGAAGAACAAGCTGCTGGAGGGCGCGCTGCGGACGCTCACCGAGCAGGGCATCGCCAAGACCTCGGCCCGTACGGTGGCGGCGGCCGCGGGGGTCAACCAGGCGCTGGTCTTCTACCACTTCGGCTCCGTGGACGAGCTCCTCGCGGCCGCCTGCCGGTACGGCGCGGGGCAGGCCGTCGACCGGTTCCGCCCCCGCCTGGCCGCGGTCGGCTCGCTCTCCGAACTCCTCGCCGTGGGGCGGCAGATCCACGAGGAGGAGCGCGCGGGCGGCCATGTCGCCCTGCTCGGACAGTTGCTGGCCGGCGCCCAGACCCACGAGGCGCTCCGCCCCGCCACCGCGGCCGGCCTCGAGCTGTGGATCGCCGAGATCGAGAAGGTGCTGGTCCGGGTCCTCGCGGCGACGCCGTTCGGCGAGTTCGCCGACCCGGCCGGGCTCGCCCGCGCGGTCGCCGCGTCCTTCGTGGGCATCGAGCTCTACGAGGGCGTCGACGCGTCCGGCGCCCACGCGGCCCTGGACGCCCTGGAACAGCTCGGCGTACTGGTGGCCGCGCTGGAGTCGCTGGGCCCGGTCGCCCAGCGAGCGGTCCGCCACCACCTGCGTCGCCACACCCGCTAGCCGCCGACGGCCGGCCGCCCGGCCCACCGGGCGCCGGGCCGCGGTACGGCCTCCCGGGCGGTGGGCGCGGCAGCCGCCCGCTTCACGCCGGGGCCCTGACAGGTCTCCCGGCCGGATGCGTGACGGCGCGTGGGTGGGCCGTCCCCGGCAGGCACGGGCCCCGGCGTCGGTGCGGTGCCGGCCGTGGCAGCGGTGTCGTGGCGCAGGTGACCGAAAGCCGAGACACGGCTGACCGGTATATGACCGGCCGGTAGGGTCGGTGGCGTGCCGAAGCCTCTCAGCCTTCCCTTCGACCCCATCGCCCGTGCCGACGACCTCTGGAAGCAGCGCTGGGGAAACGTCCCGTCGATGGCCGCGATCACGTCGATCATGCGGGCCCAGCAGATCCTGCTGGCCGAGGTCGACGCGGTGGTCAAGCCGTACGGGCTGACGTTCGCGCGCTACGAGGCGCTGGTGCTGCTCACCTTCTCCAAGGCCGGTGAGCTGCCGATGTCGAAGATCGGTGAGCGTCTGATGGTGCACCCGACGTCCGTGACGAACACCGTAGACCGGCTGGTGAGGTCCGGTCTGGTGGACAAGCGGCCCAACCCCAACGACGGGCGCGGCACGCTCGCCACGATCACCGAGAAGGGCCGCGAGGTCGTCGAGGCGGCCACCCGGGACCTGATGGCGATGGACTTCGGGCTCGGGGCGTACGATTCCGAGGAATGCGCGGAGATCTTCGCGATGCTGCGTCCGCTGCGGGTCTCGGCGCACGACTTCGACGAGGACTGACCGAGCACCGACCCGGGGCAAGATCTCCCGGAACGGGTGGTTACGCTCGTCCCCATGAAAAAGAGCGTGCTGACCCGCTACCGCGTCCTGGCCTATGTCACCGGTGTGCTGCTGGTGCTGCTGTGCCTGAGCATGATCGCCAAGTACGGGCTGGACATCGACGGTGCGGCCGACTTCACGCGGGTCGTCGCCATCGCGCACGGCTGGCTCTACGTCGTCTACCTGGTCTTCGCCTTCGACCTGGGCTCCAAGGCGAAGTGGCCGGTCGGCAAGCAGCTGTGGGTGCTGCTCGCCGGCACCATCCCGACCGCCGCGTTCTTCGTGGAGCGCAAGGTCACCCGCGAACTCGACGACAAGATCACCGAGGGCACCCCGGTGGCGGCGAAGGTCTGACGCCACCGCCGTACGGACACCCGTACGGCGGTTCGCCATCGACATTTACTAGGACGTCCTAGTAAATTCGAAGGTATGGACGCTGACGCCATCACGGAGGGCCGCCTACGCTGGCAGGCCCGCTACGACGCGGCCCGCAAGCGGGACGCGGACTTCACCACGCTCTCCGGGGATCCCGTGGAGCCGGTGTACGGGCCCCGCCCAGGGGACACCTACGAGGGATTCGAGCGGATCGGCTGGCCGGGGGAGTACCCCTTCACGCGCGGGCTGTATCCGACCGGCTACCGCGGGCGGACCTGGACCATCCGCCAGTTCGCCGGGTTCGGCAACGCCGAGCAGACCAACGAGCGGTACAAGATGATCCTCGCCAACGGTGGCGGGGGTCTGTCCGTGGCCTTCGACATGCCGACCCTCATGGGCCGCGACTCCGACGACCGGCGCTCGCTCGGCGAGGTCGGGCACTGCGGGGTGGCCATCGACTCCGCCGCCGACATGGAGGTCCTGTTCAAGGACATCCCGCTGGGCGACGTCACGACGTCGATGACGATCAGCGGTCCGGCGGTCCCGGTCTTCTGCATGTACCTCGTCGCCGCCGAGCGGCAGGGCGTCGATCCGGCGGTGCTCAACGGGACGCTCCAGACCGACATCTTCAAGGAGTACATCGCCCAGAAGGAGTGGCTCTTCCAGCCCGAACCCCATCTGCGGCTCATCGGCGACCTGATGGAGTACTGCGCGGCCGGCATCCCCGCGTACAAGCCGCTGTCCGTCTCCGGCTACCACATCCGGGAGGCGGGTGCGACGGCCGCGCAGGAGCTGGCCTACACGCTCGCGGACGGCTTCGGGTACGTGGAGCTGGGGCTCAGCCGCGGCCTCGACGTGGACGTGTTCGCGCCCGGACTCTCCTTCTTCTTCGACGCGCACGTCGACTTCTTCGAGGAGATCGCCAAGTTCCGTGCCGCACGCCGGATCTGGGCGCGGTGGATGCGGGACGTGTACGGGTCCCGGTCGGAGAAGTCGCAGTGGCTGCGCTTCCACACCCAGACCGCGGGTGTCTCGCTGACCGCCCAGCAGCCGTACAACAACGTGGTGCGGACGGCCGTGGAGGCGCTCGCGGCCGTGCTCGGCGGGACCAACTCGCTGCACACCAACGCGCTCGACGAGACCCTCGCGCTGCCCAGCCAGCAGGCCGCCGAGATCGCGCTGCGCACCCAGCAGGTGCTCATGGAGGAGACCGGGGTCGCCAACGTGGCGGATCCGCTGGGCGGTTCCTGGTACATCGAGCAGCTCACCGACCGGATCGAGGCCGACGCCGAGAAGATCTTCGACCAGATCAAGGAGCGCGGGCTGCGCGCCCATCCGGACGGACGGCACCCGATCGGGCCGGTCACCTCCGGGATCCTGCGGGGCATCGAGGACGGCTGGTTCACCGGGGAGATCGCCGAGTCCGCCTTCCAGTACCAGCGGTCGCTGGAGAAGGGCGACAAGCGGGTCGTCGGCGTCAACGTGCACACCGGTTCCGTCACCGGGGACCTGGAGATCCTGCGGGTCTCGCACGAGGTGGAGCGGGAGCAGGTGCGGGTGCTGGACGAGCGCAGGACCGCACGCGACGAGGGCGCGGTGCGCACCGCCCTGGACGCGATGCTCGGCGCCGCCCGCTCCGGGGCCAACATGATCGAGCCGATGCTCGACGCGGTACGCGCCGAGGCGACCCTGGGCGAGATCTGCGGGGTGCTGCGGGACGAGTGGGGGGTGTACACGGAGCCGGCGGGGTTCTGACCGTACGGCGGGGTTCCGGAGCGGGCGTGGACGCCCGCGTACGGTGACCGTGATGAGCTGCATATTCACGGTCACCGAGACCGACGAGGACGTCTGGGAACCGGCGCTCGTCCGGCGACTGGGTCCAGATGGACACCCGGTTCTACGGCGAGTTCGTCACCGCCGCTCTGCGCAGGCGGGGCAGGACGGGGCACTCGGAGATGATCAAGCTGATGGACGGCCTGCTGCCCGTGATGGTCATGCCGGCCGACAAGGCCGGCGCTACGGTCACCGCGAGCACCCCGACGGAGCGCGGCTACCTGGAATGGGCCCGCGACGAGGACCGTGTCCTCCAAGGGCATGTCGTGGAAATGGGAGACGGCACCGTCGTCGTCCGCTGAAAGCGCTCGACGCCGACTTCGCGGTGGGGGGCCGTGGTCACGTCCTGGCGTCGTCCGCCGAGCCCGCCAGGCCCAGCAGCAGGATCCGGGTCAGGCCGCGCACCCACTCCTCGTCCGCCGGTTTGCCGCTCACCAGGGCGCGGTGCACCACCGAACCCGCCACCAGGTCGAAGATCAGCTCCGCGGTGCGCTCCGCCTCGCACGGGTCGGGCTGCTCGGGGAGTTCCCCGCGCCGCTGGGCGCGCTCCCGGCCCTCCAGGACCAGCCGCTTCTGACGGTCCACGATGGACGCACGGATACGTTCCCGCAGCGCCTCGTCCCGGGTCGACTCGGCCACCGCCGCCATCAGCCCGCTCTTCGCCTCCGGGCGGTCCAGGATCGCCGCGAACTGGAGCACCACGCCCTCGATGTCGTCGGCGAGGCTGCCCCGGTCGGGGAGTTCGAGTTCGTCGAACAGTTCCGCGACCGCGTCCACGACCAACTCGTTCTTGCCGGCCCAGCGGCGATAGAGGGTCGTTTTTGCAACCCCGGCCCGCGTTGCCACGTCTCCGAGGGTGAGCTTGGACCAGCCCAGTTCCACCAGCGCCTGCCGCGTGGCTTCCAGGATCGCGGCGTCCGCTTCGGCGCTGCGCGGGCGCCCGGTACGGCTGGCGGGGGTGCGGCTCTGCATCCCACGACCATAACCGGCGGTTCATGTGACGTCGTGAGGGAGATCACCGGAGTGGGGTGTCGCGCGGGGCCCTTGAGGCATTACGCTACGGGTCGTAGCGAAAGCTCGTGGGTGACCGCACGGGCGACGACCACGGCGTGGGGTGGGGACCCGGCGCCATTACCGGACGCTTGTTCGGCCGGCTTTCACGACGCTTTTCACACACGCGCGGGAACGGGGGAGGATAGACGCATGCAGCCACGGAACATGTCCATGAGCGGCGTCGTCGACCTCGCCGCGGTCAAGGCGGCCCAGGAGGCCAAGACCAAGGCCGAGCAGGCGCGCGCCGAAACGGCCCGGCAGGGTGGTGCCGGCGCCGTCGCCCCGGCCGATCTGGTCATCGACGTCGACGAAGCCGGCTTCGAGCGCGATGTCCTCCAGCGATCCGCCGAAGTCCCCGTCGTCATCGACTTCTGGGCCGAGTGGTGTCAGCCCTGCAAGCAGCTGAGCCCGGTCCTGGAGCGACTCGCCGTCGAGTACAACGGCCGCATCCTGCTGGCCAAGATCGACGTCGACGCCAACCAGATGCTGATGCAGCAGTTCGGAATCCAGGGGATCCCGGCGGTGTTCGCGGTGGTCGCCGGTCAGGCGCTGCCGCTCTTCCAGGGCGCCGCCGGTGAGGACCAGATCCGGGGCACCCTCGACCAGTTGATCCAGGTCGCCGAGGAACGCTTCGGGCTGACCGGTCTGACCGTCGACCCCGACGCGCAGCCGGGCACCGCCCCGGCGGCCGGGCCCGCGATGCCGGCCGGTCCCTACGACGCGCTCCTCGAAGCCGCCGTCCAGGCGCTGGACGCGGGTGACCTGGGCGGTGCGATCCAGGCGTACCAGAACGTGCTGAGCGACGACCCGGGCAACAGCGAGGCCAAACTGGGACTGGCCCAGGCCGAGTTGCTCAAGCGCGTGCAGGGGATGGACCCGCAGCGGGTGCGCGAGGAGGCGGCCGGGAAGCCGGCCGACGCCGAGGCGCAGATCGCGGCCGCCGACCTGGACCTGGTGGGCGGCCATGTCGAGGACGCCTTCGGACGGTTGATCCAGACCGTGCAGCGGACGGCCGGGGACGACCGGGACGCCGTACGGCGGCGGCTCCTTGAGCTCTTCGAGGTCGTCGGCACCGACGACCCCCGGGTCGTGGGGGCGCGCCGGGCGCTGGCGCGGGCGCTGTTCTGAGTCACGGTCTGAACACAGTTCTGACCAGTCGCTAAACGTCACGTCCTGTGATGCCGGAGTGAAAGATTTGCCGACGCGGGGTCACAGCGGCCGCTCTTTACCAAATCTTGGTAATCGCGGCCGCTGTTACTCGCAGTAAATCAGGGGCGTTGATCTGTCGGATTCCGTCCGGGAATCAACATTTTTGTTCTGCCCCTGGACGCCACCCTGCGTTGCTCTCCGAGACCACCGGGTCGTCCTTCGGTTATCCGGCCGTTACTACCCAGTAACGAAGCCCCTTGTGCGGGCGGCGAGAATGCACCACGATCGGCGACGCTCGGTCCATTGCCGTACCCCGACAGCCGGTCGGGACCGCGGGTTCATCTGGGTCCCCACCGAGCAGAGTCGGCGGCAGTGACGCCGGCTCTTGGGCAGGGGGGTCTTCGCCGCGAGGTGAAGCCTGTCCAGCAGGGTTGTGCGTGATGCGTGTCAGGCGCGACCAGTGGTTGTCGCTCGGGGGTGATCGCCGGTGATCGAGGTGCGGTTCGCGCCTCCGAGTGCGGGCGCTCCCCTTCCGAGGACGTAGCACTTCTCCCATCCCTGCCCGGCCGAGCCGCCGTTGGGGGCGATTCCGGGCCAGGAGATGTACGTCCGAGAAGGAGGAAATATGGAGTCCCAGGTGCGTGGCGGGACCAGATGGAAGCGGTTCGCTGTGGTCATGGTGCCCAGCGTGGCCGCCACGGCGTGTATAGGTGTCGCCCTCGCGCAGGGCGCTCTCGCCGCGTCGTTCAGTGTGTCGGGCCAGCAGTTCAAGGTCACGGCCGACCAGCTCGAAGGTGACGGCTTCGTCCAGTACGGTGCCGTCGACTCGGGTGTCACCCTCGCCGGTGACAAGACGATCCACCCGGTTGCGGTCTCGGCGTTCAACACCGCGACCATCACCAACCTGTGCCAGTCCGTGGTCACGCCGAACGTCCCGATCTTCGGGAACGTCAGCCTGATCCTGCACGCGGGCACCGACAGCAGCAAGCCGGTCGAGGCCAGCAAGCTGTACATCGACCTGGACGACCTGAGCGCCGACGCGACGTTCACCAACATCAACATCGGTGTCGCGGCCGGCAGCTCGACCAAGGGTCCCGGCATCAAGTCGGGCGAGGTCGCCAACAAGCAGACGAACCCGAACGGGTTCGCGCAGGAGGCCGACCACGCCTCGCTGTCCGGCGTGAAGCAGACGGCGTGGGCCACCACTGCCGGAACCTTCAAGCTGAGCAACCTGCACATGTCGATCTCGACGAAGGGTGCGGAGTGCTACTGAGCACTCCGTGACGGGCGGGGGCGCCGACGGCACCCCCGCCCGCCACCTTCTTCCCGCGGTCTTCACACGCGGTGCAGCACAACGACACCGCCCAACCACAGCACCATCACCACAGCAACGCCGCACCAGGGAGCTGTTTTCCATGAGCGTCGAGACTCCTGCCGCACCCGGCCAGTTCAGCCGCCGGAGGCTGCAGTTCCGCTCCTGGCGGGGCACGCGGCCGTTCTGGGCCGGTCTGTACATCCTGCTCGCCGGTCTTCCGATCATGTACTTCCCGTACGCGCATCTGCAGATCGGCAACCTCACGGTGGCGATGGCGACCACCGCGGGTGCCGGGTCCCTGATCATCGGCGTGCTGCTCGTCGTCCTGGGCGTCAGCGTCTGGTTCCAGAAGCACATCCGCACGTTCGCGGGAGTCGCCGCGATCCTGCTGGCGCTGGTGTCCCTTCCCGTGTCCAACTTCGGCGGCTTCATCATGGGCTTCCTCTTCGCCCTCATCGGCGGAGCGATGGCCGTGGCCTGGGCACCGGGTACCCCGCCGCAGCCGGAGGTCGCCTGGGCACCGGGTGCGCCGCAGCCGGAGGGCGACGTTCCGCCGGCCGGGGACCACACCCCCGGCGAGGACACCCACTTCACGGGCTCGGACGGCGTGGGCAAGGCGAATGACCTGTCAGGAACGAGCCCGCTGAACGGGGCGAACGGGAGGCACAGTGCCGGCTGACGAGGTGACCCACGGGACAGATGTGGACGCATCCCGTGTGAGAACCGGGCCGCGCCACGCGGCACCCAAGAAGCCGCTGTTCACCAGGTTCCACATGCCGGCCGGCAAGGCGATAGCTTCCGTGGCGATGCCGACGGCCGTGATCATGGGCATGGGGTTCACGTCGACGCTCGCGATCGCCGACACCAACAACACGTCGTCGTCGTCGAAGAGCCTTGCCGAGGACTACAAGGACTGCGTTTCAGCCCTGGACTCCGCCTCGCCCTCCGCGAGTGCGAGCGGCGACTCCACGGACTCGGCCACGCCGTCCACCACGGCGTCGGACGATGCCAAGGACTCGAAGTCGTCGTCGGACTCGGGCAAGGACTCGGGCAAGTCGTCCTCGTCGGATTCAGGTTCCGACGACACGGCCACGCCGACGCCGTCCGCGTCCAAGTCGTCCTCGTCGTCGGACGACTCGGGTTCGTCCGGCTCCGACGGCACGGCCACCCCTTCGCCGTCGGCCTCCGCGAGCAGCGGCAGCGGCGGCCTGCTGGACTCCATCGGGGACACCATCACCGGCATCCTCAGCGGCGGCAGCACGACGAGTTCGTCCTCGTCGGACTCCACCGCGAGCGCCACCCCCTCGCCGTCGGCCTCGGCGTCCGCCGACTCGTCGTCCGACTCGGCGTCCTCGTCGAGCAAGGACAGCGGCTCCGACACCGTGTCCAAGACCGTCAAGAAGGTCACGGACACCGTGAAGGACACCACCGACACGGCGACCAAGGCGGCCGACGAGGTCACCGAGGAAGCCACCAAGGCGGCCGACGACGCCACCGCCTCGCCGAGCCCGTCCGCGAGCTCCAGCACGTCGGCCGACGACTGCAAGGTCGCCACCGACGACGTGAGCGGCGTCGACAACAAGGTGGCGGTGGCGGACGACCCCTGGTACCTGAGTGCCAGCTCGCTGCTGCTGAAGAGCGCCGACTACCAGGGTGTCGTGGAGGTGAAGACGGCCAGCGGCAAGACGAAGAAGGTGCTGAAGTACGTCATCTCCGGCGGCACCGACATCGGCGACCTGCACCAGACGGTCAAGGACACGAACATCGGCAAGACCTACCACGTGCAGGCCGCGTCCGGTTCGACGTCCACGATCCGCGACGGCGACACCACGATGTACACGGAGTCCATCTCGGGGAACCTGTTCGGTCTGATCCCGATCACGTTCACCCCGGACAGCCCGCCGCCGCTGAACATCCCGCTGATCTACTTCACCAACGTGAAGGTCGTCCAGGCCGCCCAGTTCGGCGGCACCCTGCACGTCCCCGGGATGCACGTCTACACCACCGACGGAACCGGCTGAGCACCACCACAGACCCGTTCGGGAGCCGCGCACAGAACTGTGGCCCGGTCGTCCGCCTCACGCGGACGACCGGGCCACAGTGCTGTCCGGACCCTCCGGGATACGCGCCGATGGGCGGCCGGGAGGCCCTGTACGAGGGCGCCCCCGTCGCAGGGGGCGCCCTCGGTGTCGTACCAGGCCCTTTACGGGTGCGTCACTTGTTGATGCCGCCGATGTGGTGGACGCGGAGCATGTTGGTGGTGCCGGAGACGCCGGGGGGCGAACCGGCCGTGATGATGACGGTGTCGCCCGGGTTGAAGCGGTTGATCTTGGCGAGCTCCTGGTCGACCATGTCGACCATCTCGTCCGTGGTGTTCACGAACGGCACCACGTGCGACTCCACGCCCCAGCTGAGGGTGAGCTGGTTGCGGGTGTTCTCGTCGGTGGTGAAGGCGATGATCGGCTGCTGGGCGCGGTAGCGGGAGAGACGGCGCGCCGTGTCGCCGGACTGGGTGAAGGCCACCAGGCCGCGGCCGCCGAGGAAGTCGGCGATCTCGCACGCGGCACGGGCGACCGAACCACCCTGGGTGCGCGGCTTCTTGCCCGGGACGAGCGGCTGCAGGCCCTTGCTCAGCAGCTCCTGCTCGGCGGCCGAGACGATCTTCGACATCGTCTTGACGGTCTCCACCGGGTACGCGCCCACGCTGGACTCGGCGGACAGCATGACCGCGTCCGCGCCGTCCAGGATCGCGTTGGCCACGTCGGAGGCCTCGGCGCGGGTCGGCCGGGAGTTGGTGATCATCGACTCCATCATCTGGGTCGCCACGATCACCGGCTTGGCGTTGCGCCGACACAGCTCGATCAGGCGCTTCTGCACCATGGGGACCCGCTCCAGCGGGTACTCGACGGCGAGGTCACCACGGGCGACCATCACACCGTCGAACGCCATCACGACGTCCTCCATGTTCTGCACCGCCTGCGGCTTCTCCACCTTGGCGATGACGGGGACCCGGCGGCCCTCCTCGTCCATGATCCGGTGGACGTCGTTGACGTCCTTGGCGTCCCGGACGAAGGACAGGGCGACCAGGTCGCAGCCCATCCGCAGCGCGAACCGCAGGTCCTCGATGTCCTTCTCGCTCAGCGCGGGCACGTTGACGGCCGTGCCGGGCAGGTTGATGCCCTTGTGGTCGGAGACGACACCGCCCTCGATGACGATCGTCTTCACCCGCGCGCCCTCGACGTCCAGGACCTTCAGCTCGACGTTGCCGTCGTTGATGAGGATCTGGTCGCCGCGCGAGACATCGCCCGGCAGGCCCTTGTAGGTCGTACCGCAGATGTGCTTGTCGCCCGGGACGTCCTCGGTCGTGATGACGAACTCGTCACCGCGCTCCAGCTCGACCGGGCCCTCGGCGAAGGTCTCCAGACGGATCTTCGGGCCCTGCAGGTCGGCGAGGACTCCGATGGCCCGGCCGGTCTCCTTGGCGGCGGCCCGGACACGGTCGTAGCGTCCCTGGTGCTCGGCGTGCGAGCCATGACTGAAATTGAACCGGGCCACGTTCATGCCGGCCTCGATCATGGCGACGAGCATCTCGTGGGTGTCGACCGCGGGGCCGAGAGTACAGACGATTTTCGAACGGCGCATGGGGCGATCCTATCGGTTTGTTTCGCTACGGAATATTCCGTCTGGCGGAAGATACAAATGGGCGCCGATATGCTCAGCTGTTATTTCTGTCGGCACCGACCAGCGCATACGTCTGGGTGGCGATCTCCAGTTCCTCGTCCGTCGGCACCACCGCTACGGCGACGCGCGCGTCCGCCGGGGATATCAGCCGCGGCCCGTCCGCCCGTACGGCGTTCAGCTCCGGGTCGACGGCCAGTCCCAGCCCCTCCAGCCCGGCAACGGCAGCCTCCCGCACGGGCGCCGCGTTCTCGCCGACCCCCGCCGTGAACGCCACGGCATCCACCCGGCCGAGCACGGCGTAGTAGGCGCCGATGTACTTCTTCAGACGGTGAATGTAGATGTCGAAGGCCAGCTTCGCCTGCTCGTCGCCCTCGTCGATCCGGCGCCGGATCTCCCGCATGTCGTTGTCACCGCACAGTCCGAACAGACCGCTCCCCTTGTTGAGAAGAGTGTCGATCTCATCCATGGACATTCCGCCAACACGCGCCAAATGGAAAATGACGGCGGGATCCAGATCACCGGAACGCGTACCCATCACCAGCCCCTCCAAGGGCGTCAGGCCCATGGAGGTGTCCACGCACCGGCCGCCCTCGACCGCCGAGGCCGACGCCCCGTTGCCGAGATGCAGCACGATGACGTTCACCTCTTCAGGTGTCTTTCCCAGCAGTCGCGCGGTCGCCCGGGAGACATAGGCGTGCGAGGTGCCGTGGAAGCCGTAGCGGCGGATCCGGTGCCGGTCGGCGACCTTCGGGTCGATCGCGTAGCGCGCCGCGGACTCCGGCATGCTCGTGTGGAACGCCGTGTCGAAGACGGCGACCTGCGGCAGGTCCGGGCGCAGCGCCCGCGCGGTACGGATGCCGGTCAGGTTGGCCGGGTTGTGCAGCGGGGCGACCGGGATCAGCCGCTCGATCTCGGTGAGCACCTCGTCGTCGACGACGGTCGGCTCGGTGAAGAACATCCCGCCGTGCACCACCCGGTGCCCGATCGCGGCGAGTTCCGGCGAGTCGAGCCCGAGCCCGTCCTTCGCCAGCTCCTCCGCCACGGCCTTCAGGGCGGCGTCGTGGTCGGCGATCGGCCCGGTGTGCTCCCGGACGTCCCCGGTGGAGACACAGGTGTGCTTCAGCCGCGAGGTCTGCTCGCCGATGCGCTCGACGAGGCCCATCGCCAGCCGGCTGCTGTCCCGCATGTCCAGCAGCTGGTACTTCACCGACGAGGAGCCGGAGTTGAGGACGAGGACACGGGTCGGACTCACTGGAGGGTTGCCTTCTCGCTCGGGTTCTGGGCCTGGATCGCCGTGATGGCGACGGTGTTGACGATGTCCTGGACGAGGGCGCCCCGGGACAGGTCGTTGACGGGCTTGCGCAGCCCCTGGAGCACCGGTCCGACGGCGATCGCGCCGGCCGACCGCTGCACGGCCTTGTAGGTGTTGTTGCCGGTGTTGAGGTCCGGGAAGATCAGCACGCTGGCCTGTCCGGCGACCTCCGAGCCCGGCAGCTTGGTCGCCGCGACACTCGGCTCCACGGCGGCGTCGTACTGGATGGGCCCCTCGATCTTCAGATCGGGCCTGCGTGAGCGCGCCAGCTCGGTCGCCTCCCGCACCTTGTCCACGTCCGCCCCCGAACCGGACGTACCCGTGGAGTACGACAGCATCGCGATCCGCGGCTCCACCCCGAACTGGGCGGCGGTGGCGGCCGACTGGATGGCGATGTCGGCGAGCTGCTCGGCGTTCGGGTCCGGGTTGACCGCGCAGTCGCCGTAGACCAGCACCTTGTCGGCGAGGCACATGAAGAACACGGACGAGACGATCGACGAGCCCGGCTTCGTCTTGATGATCTCGAACGCCGGGCGGATGGTGGCCGCCGTGGAGTGCACGGACCCGGAGACCATGCCGTCCGCCAGCCCCTCCTGGACCATCAGGGTGCCGAAGTAGTTGACGTCGGTGACCACGTCGTACGCCAGCTCCACCGTCACGCCCTTGTGGGCGCGGAGCAGGGCGTACTGCTCGGCGAAGGTGTCGCGCAGCTCGGCGGTGGCCGGGTCGATCAGCTGGGCGTCCGCGAGGTCGATACCGAGGTCGGCGGCCTTCTTGCGGATCTGGTCGACGGGCCCGAGGAGGGTCAGGTCGCAGACGCCCCGGCGCAGCAGCACCTCGGCCGCGTGCAGCACCCGCGTCTCGGTGCCCTCCGGCAGCACCACCCGCCGCTTGTCCGTACGCGCCTGTTCGAGCAGCTTGTGCTCGAACATCATCGGGGTGAGCCGGCCGCTGCTCGGCGCCGAGACCTGCCTGTCGAGGCCGGCGGTGTCGACGTACCGCTCGAACAGGCCGAGCGCGGTCTCCGCCTTGCGCGGGGTGGCCGCGTTCAGCTTGCCCTCCAGGGAGAACAGCTGGGCGGCGGTCGGGAAGCTGTTGCCCGGTACCGAGAGGACGGGGGTGCCCGGGGCGAGTCGGGCGGCGAGGGTGAGGATCTCGTCGGTGGGCCGCTCGTCGAGGGTGAGCAGCACGCCGGCTATCGGCGGGGTGCCGGCGCTGTGCGCGGCGAGCGAGCCGACGACCAGGTCGGCGCGGTCGCCGGGGGTCACCACCAGGCAGCCCGGGGTCAGCGCGGGCAGGAAGTTCGGCAGCATCGCGCCGCCGAAGACGAAGCCCAGCGTGTCCCGGGCCAGGCCCGAGTCGTCGCCGAGCAGCACCTTCGCGCCGAGCGCGTGGCTGATCTGGGCGACCGTCGGCGCGGACAGCGCGGGCTCGTCCGGCAGCACGTACGTCGGCACCGGCAGCCGGTCGGTGATCCGCTCGGCTATCTCGTCGCGGTCCTCGCGGGCGACCCGGTTGGCGACCATCGCCAGCACGTCGCAGCCGAGACCGTCGTACGCCCGGAACGCGTTCCGGGTCTCCGCGAGCACCGACTCGGCGCTCTGGTCGCGGCCGCCGACCACCGGGATCACGGAGGCGCCGAACTCGTTGGCGAGCCGGGCGTTGAGGGACAGCTCGTCCGGGAACTGGGTGTCGGCGAAGTCCGTGCCGAGGACGAGCACGACGTCGTAGCCGCGGGCGACCAGGTGGAAGCGGTCGACGAGGGTGGAGACCAGTTCGTCGACGCCCTGTTCCGCCTGGAGGGCGGACGCCTCGTGGTAGTCCATGCCGTAGACGGTCGCCGGGTCCTGGGAGAGCCGGTACCGGGCACGCAGCAGCTCGAAGAGACGGTCGGGCCCGTCGTGGACGAGAGGGCGGAAGACACCGACCCGGTCGACCCGCCGGGTCAGGAGCTCCATCATGCCCAGCTCCACGACCTGACGGCCGTCGCCGCGGTCGATCCCGGTCACGTACACGCTGCGCGTCACGTGTGCACTCCATCCCTGCGTAGCCGCATAAAAATCGCCCACCGGGGTGAGCGGAACCCTCTTGACAATACCCTTGGCGCCGGATAAGGCGCCCGTCAGGATTTCACCCACTCGCGCGGCATGAAACAATCGGATCGGCTCACCGGTAACGACAGCGAGCAGGAGACACACCACCATGCGCATCGGAGTTCTTACCGCAGGCGGCGACTGCCCCGGCCTGAACGCCGTCATCCGATCGGTGGTACACCGCGCAGTCGCACAGTACGACGACGAGGTCATCGGTTTCGAGGACGGCTTCCGGGGCCTGCTCGAGGGCCACTACCGCCCCCTCGACCTGGACGCCGTCGGCGGCATCCTGGCCCGCGGCGGCACGATCCTGGGATCGTCGCGGCTGGAGCGGGACCGCCTGCGCGAGGCCTGCGAGCGGGCCACCGACATGGCGGAGGAGTTCGGCATCGACGTGCTGATCCCGATCGGCGGCGAGGGCACGCTGACGGCGGCACGCATGCTGTCCGACGCCGGCCTGCCGGTCGTGGGCGTCCCGAAGACCATCGACAACGACATCTCCTCGACCGACCGCACGTTCGGCTTCGACACGGCGGTGGGCGTCGCCTCGGAGGCGATGGACCGGCTGAAGACCACCGCCGAGTCCCACCAGCGGGTGATGGTCGTCGAGGTGATGGGCCGGCACGCCGGATGGATCGCCCTGGAGTCCGGGATGGCGGCCGGTGCGCACGGCATCTGCCTGCCCGAGCGGCCCTTCGACCCCGCCGACCTGGTCAAGATGGTCGAGAAGCGGTTCGCCCGCGGCAAGAAGTTCGCCGTGGTGTGCGTGGCCGAGGGCGCACATCCCGCCGAGGGCACGATGGACTACGGCAAGGGCGAGATCGACCTGTACGGCCACGAGCGCTTCCAGGGCATCGGCACGGCACTGGCGTACGAGCTGGAGCGGCGGCTCGGCAAGGAGGCCAAGCCGGTCATCCTCGGGCACGTGCAGCGGGGCGGCACGCCGACGGCCTACGACCGCGTCCTCGCGACCCGGTTCGGCTGGCACGCCGTGGAGGCGGCGCACCAGGGCGAGTTCGGGAGGATGACGGCGCTGCGGGGGACGGACATCGTGATGGTGCCGCTCGCGGAGGCGGTCACCGAGCTGAAGACGGTGCCGAAGGACCGGATGGACGAGGCGGAGTCGGTTTTTTAAGGGGCGGGTTCGGTCGTAGGTGAACTGCGGGCCGTATGTGGCTGGTCGCGCAGTTCGCCGCGCCCCCTTGGGGCGCTTCTCTTACGGCGTTGGATCGTCGACCCGGCTCCAGAAGCGGGGCACTATCCCGGCCAGGAAGTCCTCGCCCATTTCCTTGGCGTCCTCCGCTGTCGTGGTCGTGTTGCCCCAGGCCAGGGTGGCTGTCATCTGGCCCTGGTAGTCCTCGTGCAATCCCCGCAGGACGTTCTCGATCAGGCGTTTGTCCAGGGGGACCACCTTGCTCACCGGGCGGACGTAGGCCTGCCAGCGGGTGGTGACCGCGCTGCGCAGCAGTTCGGCCAGTTTCTCCTCGCGGCCGGTGACGGTGATGTAGTCGGGCAGGGAGAGCTTGAGCAGGTCGGCGAGGGCGGCGGACTGGCGTTCCGTGCCCTGCCAGTGCCCGTCCTCCTCCATGGCCAGGTAGACGAGGAGTTCGAGGCCCAGGGTCAGCGCCACGTCCTCCGGTGCCAGCCCGCGGGCGACGCGATGCTCGCGCAGGGACCGCGGCCGGTCGATCAGCTCGCCCGGTGAGCACCACAACACGCCCGAGAGCGCTGTGAGTTCGGGACTGCTCGGGATCACCGCCCCGCGCTCCCAGGCGAGGACGAGATCGAGGGTGGCGTACGGCAGCCCGTACGAGGCCCGCAGGTGGTGGGCCACATGTTCGGGGCCCATGCCGAGAGCGGCACGGAGTCTGCGGGCGGCGGGGGCGTTGAAGGGGGGACCTGGCTGGTTCGGCAGAGCTGGAGGTCGGCGCACAGCGCACAAGGTAAGGGCGCGCGAGGGCACTGACTACGGTCCGTTCGGCCAGGAACACGGATTGTGGGAACGTACGGATTCGACCATACGGTCGACCTGTTCATCCCTTGACGGCGCCGCCCAGCGCGAACCCGCCGCCCAGCCGCCGTGCCACCAGGACGTACAGCAGGATCACCGGCGTCGAGTAGATGACGGAGAACGCGGCGAGCTGGCCGTAGGCGACCATGCCGCGGTTGCCGAAGAAGTCGTTGATGCTGACCGAGGCGGGCATCTGGTCCGGCGAGAGCAGCAGCATGAACGGGACGAAGAAGTTGCCCCACATCATCACGAAGGCGAAGACGGTGACGACGGCGAGCCCCGGCCCCATCAGCGGCAGCACGATCCGCACCAGCGACTGGAAGGGACTGGCGCCGTCCGTCCAGGCGGCCTCCTCCAGCTCCTTCGGCACGCCGTCCATGAAGTTCTTCATCAGCCAGATGGCGAAGGGGAGTTGGGAGGCGGCGAAGAACAGGATGGTGCCCTGCATGGTGTCGATGAGGTTGATCCGTACGAACAGCGCGTACACCGGCACCATGATCGCGGTGATCGGCAGGCTCGTCGCGAAGAGGATGGAGAGCAGGAACGGCCGGTTGAACCGGGAGCGGTAGCGGGAGAGCGGATAGGCGGCGAGGGCGGCGCAGACGACGGTGAGCGCGGTGGCGCCGCCGCACAGGATCAGGCTGTTGAGGAGCGGCGTGTAGGTGATGTCGGGGGTGAGGATCGCGTCGAAGTTGGCGAAGGTGAACCCGTCCGGGATCCGCACCCGGAGATCGGCGTGCGGGTCGACGGCGGAGAGCAGCACCCAGGCGAGCGGCAGCACGAAGGCGGCGGCCACGACGAGGAGTCCCAGGTCGGCGGCGAGGCGGCGGGAGCGCCGGCGATTGCGAGGCATCTTCCGGCTCACACCTCCGTGCGCAGCAGGCGCATGTAGACGACGGAGAAGAGCGAGCCGACCAGGAGAAGGAGCAGGGCGACGGCCGTCCCGTACCCGATCATGCTGTTCTGGAAGGCCTGTTCGTACATGAAGAGGGGCAGCGTCTGGCTCTTGTCCCCCGGGCCGCCCCTGGTCATCACCCAGATCAGCCCGAAGACGGAGAGCGTCTGGAGGGTGTTGAGCATCAGGTTCGTCCCGATGGACCGGCGGATCATCGGCAGCGTGATGTGCCACATCCGGCGCCAGCCCCCGGCGCCGTCGACCTCCGCCGACTCCTCGATCTCGTCCGGTATCTCGTCGAGGGCGGCGGAGTAGACGAGCATCGAG
This sequence comes from Streptomyces sp. NPDC048254, assembly GCF_043201895.1. Classification (NCBI taxonomy): domain Bacteria; kingdom Bacillati; phylum Actinomycetota; class Actinomycetes; order Kitasatosporales; family Streptomycetaceae; genus Streptomyces; species Streptomyces sp. NPDC048254. The sequence continues at coordinate 439,552 of NZ_JBICZJ010000006.1, read as the reverse complement.
AAGGCGGTGCCCCGCCACACGTTGGCGAACGACACGGCCAGGATCGGCAGCGTGAACAGCCAGTTCTGGGACGGGAGATGGAGGAAGTCCAGGATCGCGTTGAGCGTCCCCTCCCGCCGGAAGAAGGCGTACAGCAGAAACCCGGCGACGACCTCCGGCAGCACCCACGCCGTGATCACGATCCCGCCGGTGAGCTTCCGCACCGGCTTCGACGCCCGCCGCATCAGCGCGGCGAGCGCCAGCCCCAGCGTGTTCTGCCCGACGAGCGCGGACACCACGGTGAAGACGAGGGTCAGCCAGACGGCGTTCAGGAAGGCGTCGTCGTGGAACGCCCGGCGGAAGTTCGCGAAGCCGACGAAGGAGGAGTGCGCCTGCCCGGTGAGCTGGAGGTCGGTGAAGGCGATCCATGCGCAGTAGACGATCGGCCCGCCCAGGAAGAGGAGGATCAGGACCAGGGCGGGGGTGAGCGGGAGAGTGCGGCCGATGCGACGGGTGATCACTGGGTGACCACTTGGTTGTCGGTGACGTCCTTGAGCGTCGAGTCGTAGGTACTCGCCGCCTTGTCGACCGACGCGTCACCGGTGGTCACGCTCTCCATGGCCTCCTGGACGGCGGTGGAGACCTTCGGGTAGGCCGTGTAGGCGGGCCGGTAGTGCGTGCTGGCGACGAGATCGGTGAAGAACTTGATGCCCGGCTGGGCGGACGTGTACGACGGATCGCTCGCGACGTCCTTCCGCACCGCGATCCCCGAGTTGGCGATGTACCACTTCTGGGCGTTCGCCTTGGTCTGCATGGTCTTGATGAAGTCGAAGGCGAGGTCGGGGTTGCCGGCCTTGGCGGGGACGGCCCAGGTCCAGCCGCCGGACATGCTCACCTTGCCGGGTGCCTGACCGTGCTGGGTCGGCATGTAGGCGAGGCCGAGCTGCTTGGACCAGTCGGACCACTCATGACCGCTGCCCTTGAGCCAGTCCTGGGGAAGCCAGGACCCGTCGAGGTTGATGCCCAGCTTGCCCTGGGGCATGAGTTCACCCCAGACGGTGTTCCGGTAGTTGGGGTCGAGCGCGTCGGAGACGTCCGGCCCCAGCTTGTCCTTGTACACGGTCTCGACGAAGGACAACGCGTCCTTGAACCCCTGGCTCCCGGCGATCCACTTCTTGCCGGTCTTGTCGTACAGGGGGTCGGCGGTCCCGTCGTTGGTGCCGTACAGCAGCATCTCGAAGCCCTGCATGCTGGCGGTCTCACCGGCGGCCTTGCCGGTGTAGACGTTGAGGGGCGTGACGCCGGGCACCTTGGCCTTGATGGTCCGGGCGGCGGCGAGCACGTCGTCCCAGTTCTTGGGCTGCCAGTCGGTGGGCAGCCCGGCTCTCTCGAACACCCGCTTGTCGAACCAGAGACCACGGGTGTCGGTGCCGTCCGGGACGCCGTACGTCTTCCCGTCCTCACCTTTGGCCGCCGACTTCGCGGTGTCGATGAACTGCCCCCAGTCCTTCCACTTGGCGAGGTAGGAGTCGAGGGGTTTCAGATATCCGCTGGTGATGTCCGAGTTGATGAGGAAGGTGTCCTCGTAGACGAGGTCGGGAGCGGTGCGCGGGGACCTCAGCATCTGCTGGAGCTTGGTGTAGTAGTCCGCGTCCGAGGCCTTGATGGGAACGAGCTCGACCTTCTTCCCCGGGTACTCCTTCTCGAACTGCTTCTTGATGTCCGCGAGATAGGTGTCCGTCACCTTCACGGAGTTGTCCATGGACTGCTTGAAAGAGATCTTCACGGTGTCGGGACTGCTCCCGGACCCGCTGCCGCACGCGGTGAGGGAAGCGGCGGCGGTGACGAGGGAGAGGGCAAGGATGCTGACGGCGGTGGGGCGCACGGGCACGACCTCCTCGGCGGCCACTGCACTGTGGCCTGGGGGTTCGTCTCTCTTGCCGTGCGAAGGTAAGTGGAGTGGTCTAGTCAGGTCAATGAGTGTGCGGGGGTTTGCTGGTTTGCTGGGACAGGGATGAGGCGAGGATGCCCCTATGTATTCCGTGGACCGCACAGGCAAGCTGGACGAGCAGGTTCGTGAGCGGCTGCTGGCGCCGAACTTCTGGCATCTCGCGACCGTCGGGCCGGACGGTACGCCGCAGGTGTCGCCCATGTGGGTCGACCTCGAGGGCGACCACGTCATGGTCAACACGGCGATCGGCCGCGTGAAGGAGGAGAACCTGCGGCGCAACCCCGGCGTCTCGCTCTCGCACCACGACCCGGACAACCCCTACGACCGGGTGGAGATCCGGGGCCGGGTGGTGCGGTTCGTGGAGGGGGAGGAGGCGGAGCGTTCCATGGACCGGCTGACCCGGAAGTACATCGGGGAGGACCGGTACCCGTGGCTGCTGCCCGGGGAGCGGCGGGTGATGCTGCTGATCGAGCCGGTGAAGGTACGGCGGGTGGTCGGGGTGGAGCCGTTCCGGCCGGGTGTGCTGGAGGGGGAGAACGGCTAGAGCAGGTGGTCGGCTCTGCCGGCCTTGATGTCCCGGATGAGGGTGCGGAGGGCTTCGCGGGTGTCGGTGAGGTAGGTGTCCTCCTGGCCGGCGACGGCTATGTAGGCGTTGCCTTGGGGGTCGGTGCCCAGGCGGAAGCAGTTGGCGCCCTCGCCGCAGAAGGGCTCTTCCCAGGTGATGTCCGGCACGGGGTGCTCCTAGAGGTCGTTGGCGAGGGTGCGGATGAAGTCGCGGGCCGCGTCGGCGTCGAGGGCCACGGCGGCGGCCGCGTCGAGTTGGGCCCGGTACTTGCCGAGCTGTGCCTCCGTGTCGAGGAACTCGGGACCGTGGGTGCTGTCCAGCTCGACGGTGTCGAGGCGGGGTACGGCGGCCTCGGCGTAGACGACGGACTGCCCGGCGCCGGGAAAGCCGCCGGCCTTGAACGGGATGACCCGGAGGGTGACGCTGTCGCCCTCGGACATGCGCAGCAGGTGGTCGAGCTGTCGTCGCGCCGCCTTCGGCCCGCCGAACTCCATGCGCAGGGCCGCCTCGTGGAGGATCACGTCGAGGGCGGGGGGCTCGGGACGGTCGAGAACCTGCTGCCGGTCCATGCGGTGGGCGGTGCGCAGGTCGATGTCGGCCGGGGCGAGGGGCGGGAAGACGGCGCCGAAGACCGCACGTGCGTGCTCCTCGGTCTGGAGGAGTCCGGGCATGTGCACAGTGACCGCTATGCGCAGCCGCCTGGCGTGCCACTCCAGTTCGGCGATGTCCAGGAAGCCGTCGCGTAGTTGCCCCCGGTACGTCTCCCACCAGCCCTTCTCGCGGCTGCCCGCCATGGCGGCGAGTGCGGTGACGAAGGCCTGGTCCGTGCAGCCGTAGTTGTCGGCGAGGGTACGCACGCGTTCGGGGCTGATGCCGGAGCGGCCGGACTCCATGTTGGGCACATTGGTGCGCGGGACGCCCAGCAGGCCTGCGGCGTACTCCGTGGTCATCCCGGCCGCGATCCGCATCCTGCGCAACTCCTCGCCGAGGCGGCGCTGGCGTTCCGTCGGTGTGTTTCTCGGCGGCATGTGGTCCCTCGCGGCTGGCTGTCGACGGGGCCAGTCTGCCTTGAGACGGGGGGTTGGTCCACCGACCGGTTCCGCCGAGAGTAGTACGTGTACTCCGGTGATGCTCTACAGTCGGTGACGAGTTGCTTACGGATCGGTGTCACCGGAAGTGCATCGCGCGAGCCTGCCCGGGTTCACGCGACAGGCCACCGGCGCTGTCGTGTGGGTGTCTCAAGTCCCGTCTGCTGAAGAGGAGTTACTCATGGCCACGCCCTGTCCCATCGTCACGGACGACGTCCCGGAGGTGTCGGCGCCCTCTCCGGACACGCTCGCCTACAGCTTCACGCTGCCTGCGGGCGCGGCCAGTTGCCGGGTCGCGCGGGCGGCCACTCGGGTCGTGCTGAAGGTGCACGGGCTGGAGGACATGACGGACGCGGCCGTACAGGTGGTGAGTGAACTGGCCGCGTGTGCCGGTCGATTCACGCCGGGGGAGGAGGTGTATCTGTCGCTGCGGTACCGGGAGGACGCGCTGCGGGTGATCCTCTACGACGGGCATCCTCGGCACCGTCACCCACGGGTCGCCGCGGCCTGCGAGGTGCGGAGGCGGGCCGCGCTGCGGGTGCTGGGGTGCGTGGTGCGGGCGTGTGAGGGGGAGTGGGGGTTCGGGGAGGGGCGGGAGCCCGGGGGCGGGACGCGGATGTGGGCGGTGTTGCCGGGGTGGGGGGCTGGGGGGTGGTGAGAGCGTTAGGCGAGTTGGGCGGCGTAGATGCGGGCTTGGGCGGCGTCGGCGGGGGCGTTGGCGCGAGTGTAGGCGTCGATGGCCTGGAGCCAGCAGGCGCGCGCGTCTGCTGGGCGGTGGGCGGTCTCGTGAGCGATGGCCAGGTTTTGGAAGGCTGTGCCGGCTCGGTACCAGTCCTCGAATTCCTCAAAGGCGCCCAATGCCTCAGCGTGGGCCTCGACCGCTTCCTCTGTGCGGCCCGCCTGTCGCAGGGCGAGGCCGAGGTTGTTCCACGCGGTGGCTTCGCGGTGGCGGTCGTCGGCGTCTTGGTACAGGTTGCGGGCACGGGTGTGGGCCTCGATCGCTTCCTCCGCGCGGCCCGTCTCCAGGAGGGCGAGGCCGAGGTTGTTCCAAGCGATGGCCTCGCTGTGGCGGTCGTGGGCGTCTTGGTACAGGTCGCGGGCACGAGTGTGGGCGTCAATCGCTTCCTCCGCGCGGCCCGTCTGCCGCAGGGCGAGGCCGAGGTTGTTCCAAGCGATGGCCTCGCTATGGCGGTCGTCGGCGTCTTGGCACAGGTCGCGGGCACGAGTGTGGGCGTCAATCGCTTCCTCCGCGCGGCCCGACTCCAGGAGGGCGAGGCCGAGGTTGTTCCACGTGCCGGCCACGCTGCGGCGGTCTGAGGCACCGTATGCGGCCTCCCGCGCCGCGGCGGCCACGGTGATCCAGTCATCGAAGTAACGCCGCCAGCCGAGATACTCGGACAGACAGTCGGCCAGCTGTACCGCCGCATCCGAGAACCGCTCCTCCCGTGCCCACCCGACCGCCGCTACCAGCCCCGCCCGCTCCCCGTCGAACCAGGCCAACGCCTCCCACCGATCACCGAACCGCTCCGGATTCGCCATCCCCGGCAGCCAACGCAACCGGTCATCCGCTGCGTCCGCCCACCGGTAGTAGAACTCCAACACCCGTGCCCGCGCCGCCTCCCCCTCCTCCCGCAATTCCATGTCCCCCGCCACCACACCGACTCCATATGCCCGCACCAAGTCATGCAACCGCCACCGCACCACCGAAGCCGCCCCCTCGCCGTCCCGGACCGGCGTGACGAGGTGTGTGGCGGCCAAGTCCTCCAGCAAGGACAGCACAGTCTCCTCGCCGAGGTCGGCCAGTGCGGCCACCGCCTCCGTGCCGGTTTCCGCACCCGGTGCGAGGGCGAGCAGCCGCAGCAACCGAGCCTGATCGGGGGGCAGTCGGCGATACGAGGTCTCCAGCACGGGCCGGAGGACCAGCGAACGGCCGTACTGATCCGTACCGTGACTGCCGTTGTCGAGGACGGTGGTCGGGTCCCCGGTCGCCTTGATCTCGGCGACCAGTGAGGCGATGCTCCGGTGCCGGCGTCGGCGCAGCATGGCGGCTGCGATCTGAAGGGCCAGGGGCAAGTGGCCGCACAGATCGGTCAGTTCGCGTAGGTCGTCCGGCTCGCGCGCCGGGCGTTCGTCCCGCTCGTCGGTGGCGTACAGTGCCCGGCTGACCAGGGCGACGGAGTCGTCCGGGTCGAGGGTCTCCAGGTCGATGAGGCGTATCGACAGGGCGTCGGGTCGGTCCCGGGAGGTGATCAGCACCCTGTGGTGGTCCGTGCCCGGCAGCAGCGGCAGGTACTGGGACGGATCCGAGGCGTTGTCCAGGATCAGCAGCATCCGGTCCTGCTGTTCGGCGAGGAGTCTGCGGTAGGCGTCGTACTGGCGTTCCGTGGTCGGCGGCAGGTACTGCCCCCGGACGCCGAGCGCGTCGAGGAGGGCCAGGACTGCCTGGTCCGCGGTGACCGGATCGGGGTCGTACCCGCGCAGATCCACGAAGAGCGTGCCGCCCGGGAACCACCCCTCCGCCCGCGCCCGATGTGCCGTCTCCACCGCCAGCGCGGTCTTGCCAATGCCACCCATGCCGGTGACGGCGAAGATGAGGACGGGGAGGGCGTCCCCGTCAGCATTTTCCGGGGCGAGGTGAGGGAGCAGGCGGTCCAGCTCCGCCGTCCGACCGGTGAAGCTCAACGGGCGTGGCGGCAGGGTGGCCGTCGCGTGGGGGACCGGGCCGTGGGTCGTGCCCTTGCCGCTACCGTCCGGTCTGCTTGCCGATGACGGGGCCGTGGAAGGTGCCGCCCCTGAAGTCGATGTGGTCGCCGCCGTACCGTCCTTGGGGATCCTCCTCGGAGTCGGAGGACTCCCGGGGCTGGTGCTTGCGCAGGACCGCCACCGCGACCGACGCGGCCCGTTCGGCGGCGAGGATCTGCGAGCCGGAGGCGTCTGCCGTGTGCTTGTCGGCGTTGGCGAGGTCGCTGATGCCCCGGATCACCAGGGTGTCCAACTGGCCGTTCAGGTGGGCCGCGTGCGCGGCGCCGGAGCCCTCCATCTCGATCGCGCAGGCGTCGTTGTAGTGGTGGCGGATGTGGGCGGCGAAGGCCGATCTGTCGTCGGCCAGGACGACATCGCCGACGGCGATCGGCTTGCGGTGCCCTCGTACGTCCGGCATGTCCCGCAGCGCGGAGCGTGCCGCCTGTACCAGCCGGTGCGAGCCGACCCACATCTCGGGGCGAGCCTGGAAGCCGTCCGGGGTCTGCTTGCCGCCGTGGATGGCGTACACCTTCGTGCCGACCACGACGTCACCGATCTCGATGTCGTCCTTGAGGCCGCCCGCGACGCCGACGAAGAGCACCGCCTCGGGGTCGAGCCAGTCGACGATCTGTGTGGTGAGCGAGGCGGCGGTCAGGGCACCCACGCCCAGTTCGGCGAGCGCCACGGTCCAGGCGGTGTCCGCGAGCCGGCCGAGTTCGGCCCGGGTGCCGTGCCTGGGGTGGACGATCTCCTCGGCGTCGACGAGATGGGCGCGCACGGCGTCGTACTCCTCCGGCAGGGCGGTGAGGATGACGGCTGCGGCGGTGGGACGCGGTCGCTTCGCGGGCATTCGTCCACGGTAGCGCCAAGTCTCCTGCCGGGCGGTCCCGTTGGCCCAGGCTGCGGATCAGACGGTGATGAGGCCGATGAAGGGCTGCTGCGGCAGCTCATGGACGGCGGCGCACAGCTTGGGTATGTGAGAACCGTCCGACGTCACCAGGCGCACCGGTGGCGTGCAGAGAGCGGCGGTGGCGACGACGACCGCGTCGACCAGACATTCGTGACCGTCCAGGCCCGTCGTGTCCAGGAGGAGGGCCGCGGTGCGCAGGACCGCCTCGTCGACCGGTTTGACGTCGAAGTGGGACAGCAGGAAAGCGAGGCGTCGGCCGGCCTGCCCTGAGCGCCGGACTTCCAGCGGGGTGAGGGCGGACAGCGCGACTCGGCGGCCGTTCAGCTCTGCCGCCTTGATCCGGGCGCGCATCCGCTCATCGCCGTCAACCTGGAGGGAGAGCCCCTGCGCGTCCAGGACCAGTGTCCCTCCCCCCTTGCCCAGAGTCTTGAGGCGCTTGCTTACCACTCGTCCTCCGCGTGCCGCAGGGCGTCGGCACCGATCGGGCCGAACTCCTGCTCGTCGGCCTCGGTGACCTCACGCAGCTTGGCCATGGCCAGCCACTGTTCCAGGGCCTCGGACACGACGGCTGAGAAGCCGGTCCTGCCGGTCCTGGCCTCGATTTCCTTTATCAACGACTGGGGGAGGGACACGGACCGTTTGCCGGCCCGTTCCGGCGTGGGAGAAACGGCATGACTGCTCACTCATAAAACGTAACACCAGTGGTAGGAAAAAACGAGTGAGGCGGAGAATGTCCAGGTCGGAGGCGGTATGGTCGTCCCGGCGTAAGTCGGTGCGTCGGGTGGGGAGAGCCGTATGCCGGAGCAAGGGGTCACCGTCGGGCAGTTGCTGCTCGCCGAGTACCAGACGATCAAGGACGAGCAGAAGGCGCGCATCGGGTTCCGGGACAACCTGCTGTACGTGACGCTCGCGGTGGTCGCGGCCGTCATCGCGGCGGCCGCGCAGGCCAAGCAGGCGTCGATGCTGCTGGCGCTGCCGCCGGTGTGTGTGGTGCTCGGGTGGACGTACCTGGTCAACGACGAGAAGATCTCCGCGATCGGGCTCTACGTGCGGGATGAGCTGGGGCCCCGACTCGCCCAACTGGCCCCCGAGGGTGGGGATTTCAGCACCTTCGGCTGGGAGGCGTACCACCGGACCGACGTCCGGCGGCGGACCCGCAAGACGATCCAGGCCGTGATCGATCTGACGGCGTTCTGCGCGGTGCCGCTGGCCGCGCTGGTGGTGTTCTGGGCCGGCGGGGACGGCGGTGGGTTGCTGGTCGGGCTGTCGGTGGTGGAGGCGCTCGCGGTGGTGGGGCTCGGGGTGCAGGTTCTGCTGTACATGAGGCCGGCGAGAGCAGTACGGAGTGCGGGCTGACGCCGTACCGTTGATGCCCACGCATCAGGGGCATCGGGGGACGGAACGGCGCATGAGAGCGGCTTTGTCGGCTTTGCTGGCGGCCCTGGCCGAGGGCGCGGGAGGGGATGCCGGGCTGGCGCTGGCCGAAGCGGCGGACGGTTCGGGGCGGCCGGAGGCGTTACGGGACTGGGGTGACCGGGTCGCGGAGCTGGGCCGCCGAACTCGACGCCCCTACCGCCCCCGCCCCCACCGATAAACCAACTCCGGCCTCCCCACCTGCCCGTACAACGGACTCCGGCCCGCCGTCCCCGCCTCCACCAGGTGCTCCAGATAGCGCCGAGCCGTGATCCGCGAAATCCCCACGCTCTCCGCCAGCGCCGCCGCGGTCAGCCCCTCCTCCGACTCCCGCAACGCGACCGTCACCCGCTCCAGCGTCGGCGCGCTCAGCCCCTTCGGCAGTGCCGCGGGCGACGGTGCCCGCAACGCGCCCAGCGCCCGGTCCACCTCGTCCTGGCCGCTCGCCTCGCCCACCGCCGCCCGGAACTCGGCGTACCGGGTCAGCCGGTCCCGCAGCGTCGCGAAGGTGAACGGCTTCAGTACGTACTGGACGACACCCAGCGAGACGCCCTCCCGCACCACGGCCAGGTCCCGCGCCGACGTCACCGCTATGACGTCGGCCTGATGGCCGGCCGCCCGCAGCGAGCGGGCGAACTGCAGGCCGTGCACGTCCGGCAGGTGCAGGTCCAGGAGCAGCAGATCGACGGCCGTACGGTCCATGATCCGCCGTGCCTCGGCCCCCGTGTGCGCCTTCCCCACCGCCACGAACCCCGGCACCCGGCCCACGTACATGACATGCGCGTCCGCGGCCACCGGATCGTCCTCGACGACCAGGACTCTGATCGGCTCCCCGGTCATCGGGCCTCGCCCCCCGCCAGCGACGCCCGCAACGGCAACCGCACCTCGAACACCGCCCCGCCCTCCGGCGCCTCCGTCACGGTCAGGGTGCCCTCCAGACGTGTCACCGCCTGCCGGACCAGTGCCAGCCCCAGCCCCCGGCCGCCCGGTCCCGCCGGCTTCGTCGAGAAGCCGCGCTGGAAGACCAGTTCCGCATGCGCGGGGTCCACCCCCGCACCCGTGTCCGCCACCCTCATCACCAGCTCGGCTTCCTCCGCGAAGGCGGTCACTGTCACACGCGCCCGGACCGTCCCCTGGGCCGCGTCCACCGCGTTGTCGATCAGGTTGCCGAGGACGGTGACCAGATCGCGCGCCGACAGGCTCTCCGGTAGCAAACCGTCATCCAGCCGGCTCTCGTCCGAGACCACCAGCTCCACGCCCCGCTCGTTCGCCTGGGCCGTCTTGCCCAGCAGCAGCGCGGCGAGGACCGGTTCGCTGACCGCCGCCACCACCTGGTCGGTCAGCGCCTGCGCCAGCTCCAGCTCCGCCGTCGCGAAGTCCACCGCCTCCGCAGCCCTCCCCAGCTCGATGAGCGAGACCACCGTGTGCAGTCGGTTCGCCGCCTCGTGCGCCTGCGAGCGCAGTGCCTGCGTGAAGCCCCGCTCCGAGTCCAACTCGCCTGTCAGGGCCTGGAGTTCGGTGACGTCCCGGAGGGTGACCACCGTGCCGCGGCGCTCACCGCCCGACACCGGCGAGGTGTTCACCACCAGCACCCGGTCCGCCGTCAGATGCACCTCGTCCACCCGGGGCTCCGAGGCCAGCAGCGCGCCGGTCAGCGGTGCCGGCAGGCCCAGGTCCGCCACCGAGCGGCCCACGACCTGCCCCTCCGGGCCCACCCCCAGCAGCTCCCGGCCCCCGTCGTTGATCAGCGCCACCCGGAACTGGCCGTCCAGCATCAGCAGGCCTTCCCGGACCGCGTGCAGCGCCGCCTGGTGGTAGTCGTGCATCCGGCTCAGCTCGGCCGCGTTCATGCCGTGCGTGTGACGTCGTAGGCGGGCGTTGACGACGTAGGTGCCGAGCGCGCCCAGCAGCAGCGCGCCGGCCGCGGTCCCCAGCAGGGCCGTGACCTGCTCCTGGACCCGCTTGCTGATCGCCTCCACCTTGATGCCGGCGCTCACCAGGCCGATCACACGGCCGTTCTCCAGGACCGGCGTCACCGTGCGTACCGACGCGCCGAGCGTGCCCTTGTACGTCTCGCTGTAGGTGTGGCCGTGCTGGGCCGCCTCGATATGGCCCAGGTAGTGCTTGCCGATCTCGTTCTTGTCGGGGTGGGTCCAGCGGATGCCGTCCGGGGTCATGATCGTGATGAAGTCGACCTCGGTGTCCCGCATGACCTGGAGGGCGTACGGCTGCAGCAGGGCGCTCGGATCGGACGTGTGGATCGCCGAACGCACCGAGGGCGCGTCCGCCACCGACCCTGCCACCGCCGTCGCCTGCCGGGCCGCCGCCTCCTGCGCCTGGTGGCGGTCGTTCACGTAGGTGAACAGTGCGTACCCGGCGACCAGCACCGCTATCAGCACGGCCTGCATGGCGAACAGCTGGCCGGCCAGGCTGCGGGGGCGGGGGAGGGACGGGAGGCGCATGGCAGCAGTGTGCCTCTCGGGTGAAGCGTGAACGAAATGAACGGAAGGGTGACCGGGCTCACAGACCAGGAGATAGTCACGGCAACCCCCATATCCCCCGGACGTGAGCCGCACGCCGGTGATACCGACGAAGACGTCAAGGAGGGCAGCCGTGGCCGCCGCAAGCTCCCCCAGTACGGCACCTGCCGCTCCCGCTGTGAAGCGGGACCGTACCCATTACCTGTACATCGCCGTGATCATCGCGGTGGGGCTCGGTATCGCCGTGGGGCTCATCTGGCCCGACGCCGGCGTCGAGCTCAAGCCCCTCGGTACCGGATTCGTCAACCTGATCAAGATGATGATCTCGCCGATCATCTTCTGCACGATCGTGCTCGGGATCGGGTCCGTACGGAAGGCCGCCAAGGTCGGTGCCGTGGGCGGTATCGCGCTCGGCTACTTCACCGTGATGTCGCTGGTCGCGCTCACCATCGGCCTGGTCGTCGGCAACATCCTGCACCCCGGTGACGGGCTGCACATCACCAACGCCCTGAAGGCCACCGGACACGCCCAGGTGGACTCCGAGGCGCTCGGCGGCGTCGACTTCGTACTGTCGATCATTCCGACCACCTTCGTCTCCGCCTTCACCGAGGGCCAGGTGCTGCAGACGCTGCTGATCGCGCTGCTCGCCGGGTTCGCGCTGCAGGCCATGGGGTCGGCCGGGCAGCCGGTGCTGCGGGGCGTCGAGCACATCCAGCGGCTCGTCTTCCGCATCCTGGGCATGATCATGTGGGCCGCGCCGATCGGTGCGTTCGGTGCCATCGCGGCCGTCGTGGGGTCCGCCGGGCTCGACGCGCTCAAGAGCCTCGCCGTGCTGATGCTCGGCTTCTACATCACCTGTGTGCTGTTCGTCTTCGTGGTGCTGGGCGCGATGCTCCGGGCGATCGCCGGGCTGAACATCTTCACCCTGTTCAAATACCTCGCCCGCGAGTTCCTGCTGATCCTGTCCACCTCCTCCTCCGAGTCCGCGCTGCCGCGGCTCATCGCGAAGATGGAGCACCTGGGGATCAGCAAGCCGGTCGTCGGTATCACCGTTCCGACGGGGTACTCCTTCAACCTCGACGGCACGATGATCTACATGACCATGGCGTCGCTGTACATCGCCGACGCCCTCGGTACGCCGATGTCGATCGGTGAGCAGATCCCGCTGCTGCTCTTCCTGCTGCTGGCCTCGAAGGGCGCGGCGGGCGTCAGCGGCGCCGGTCTGGCCACGCTGGCCGGTGGTCTGCAGTCGCACAAGCCCGCGCTGGTGGACGGCGTCGGTCTGATCGTCGGCATCGACCGGTTCATGAGCGAGGCCCGCGCGCTGACGAACTTCGCCGGCAACGCGGTCGCCACGGTGCTGATCGGCACGTGGACCAAGGAGATCGACAAGGGCCGCGTGCAGCAGGTGCTCGCGGGTGAGCTGCCGTTCGACGAGAAGACGCTGCTGGACGACGGGGAGCCGGGTACGCCCGAGGTTCCTGAGCAGCGGGAGGAGTTGGCGAAGGCCTGAGCGTCTGCCGAGCCGCTGTGGATGCGCGGGTGCCGGTCGCCTGTGGCTGGTCGCGCCCACGCGGCGGAGTCCGCACATCGATACGGCCCGCGCCCCTTCGGGGCGCTCCCGAACCGTCGGACGTCCGGCTCGGCCTGAACCCGGGCCGGCCGTCCGGCCACCGTCCTCCGGGCGGCTGACAACTCCCCCCCGCTCAGCCGCCCGGAGCCGTACCCGGGTTACTCGCTCAACTCGGCCACCAACTCCGTGGCCCTGGAGGCGGGCACGCCCGCTGCCGTCAGTGCGCTGACCGCGGCGGAGCGGCCCGCCTCCTTCGCGTCGAGGAGACCGTCGTTGACCGCCTCCATCACCGCGAACAGTAGCTGCTCATGGACGTACGCCAGGGCCGGCGCCGGCAGCGGTGAGGTGAAGTCGCCCTCGTCGAGGCCGCGTTGCAGTAGCTCCGCCTTGTTCTCGCGCAGGGGGGCCAGACGGTCGCGGATGCCCCGCATGGTGACCGTGCGCTGGGCGAGGCCGACCAGCAGCCGGTAGCGGTCGGCGATCTCCCAGATGGCGAGCACCGACCGGGCCACCGCCTCCGCCGGGTTCGCGGTCTCCCGGCGGGCCTTCGCGTCGGCTGCCACCAGCGCCTCCACCGCGCCGTCGACCAGCGTGCCGATCAGCGCCTCCCGGCTCGGGAAGTGGCCGTACACGGTCCGTCGTACGACCCCTGCCGCGCGCGCGATCTGGTCCATCGAGGCGTCGGGGTCGCACAGCAGCTCGGCGAGGGCGACGTCGAGGATGCGGCGCCGGTTCACGTCGGCGCGGGAGGGGTTACCCGTGGTCATGACTGCCATTCTGCCTGCCCCGCGGCGGGGCTCGCCGTCTCTCCGCAAGGGCTTCACCTCCTCAGATTGCACAGTGGTGTGCAGATCCTCTATATTGCACACGGTTGTGCAATTGCACGCCGTTGTGCAAGTCCAGTCGTGCGCATCAGACGGCATCAGACGCGTGAGGAAGGCGATCCCTGCCATGCGACTCGTCATGAAGGAACCGGTCGAGACGACGGAGCGGCCGTATCCGCGCCGCTGGTGGGCACTGCTGGTGCTCTGCCTGAGCCTGCTGGTCATCGTGATGGCCAACACCGCCCTCACGGTGGCCGCGCCCGACATGACCACCGATCTCGGGCTCAGCAGCGCCGACCTGCAGTGGGTCATCGACGGCTACACCGTGCCGTACGCCGCCCTGATGCTGCTGCTCGGCGCGATCGGCGACAAGTACAGCCGCCGCGGGGCGCTGATCCTGGGGCTGGTCGTGTTCGGGGGCGGGGCCGTCTTCGGGTATCTCGCCGACAGCGCCACGACCGTGATCGCGGCCCGTGCCGTGATGGGCACCGGCGCCGCGCTGATCATGCCGGCCACCCTCTCCCTGCTCGCCGCCACCTTCCCGCGCCACGAGCGGGCGAAGGCCATCACCCTGTGGACCGCCACCGCCGGGCTCGCCATCGCCGCCGGACCGGTGGTCGCCGGTGCCCTGCTGCGCGACCACGGCTGGTCCTCGACCTTCCTCATCAACGTGCCGATCGCGGCTGTCGCGATCGTCGGCGCCCTTGTCCTCGTACCGCCGTCCAGGGCCGGTCACCACCACCGCATCGACTACGTCGGCGGGCTGCTCTCCGTGCTCTGGACCGGCTCGCTGGTCTACATGATCATCGAGGGGCCGCACTTCGGCTGGGGCGTCAGGGCGGTCACCGCGGCCGTGGTCGCGGGCGCCGGCCTCGTCGCCTTCGCCCTGTGGGAGCTGCGCCACCCGCACCCGGTCCTGGACGTCCGCCGCTTCGCCCACCGCCGCTTCGCCGGCTCCAACCTCGCCGTCGCCCTGTTCTTCCTGGCCGTCTTCGGCGCCTTCTACTACCTCACCCAGCACCTCCAGTTCGTCCTCGGCTACGACGCCCTCGGCACCGGCGTCCGCATGCTCCCGCTCGCCGGTGCGGTCTTCGCCGGCTCGGCCCTGACCGGCTGGCTCACCCCGCGCGTCGGCATGAAGTGGACGGTCACGGCGGGGATGGTCGGCGGGACCACCGCACTCGCCCTGCTCACCCGGGTGGACGCCGCCTCGGGATACGGGGACTTCCTGGCGCCCCTGATCATCCTCGGGCTGGCCATCGGCCTCGCGCTCTCGCCCTGCACGGACGCGATCATGGGGGCCTTCCCGGAGTCCGAACTGGGCGTCGGCGGCGCCGTCAACGACACCTCGCTGGAGCTCGGCGGCTCCCTCGGCATCGCCATCCTCGGCTCGCTGCTCGTCACCTCGTACGGCAGCCACCTCACGGACGCCACCAGCGGCGGCAAGCTGCCCGCCAGCGCCCTCGCCACCGCCCAGGACTCGGTCGGCGCCGGTTACGCGGTCGCCCAGGGCATCGGCGAGCAGGCCAGGCGGACGGCCGCCCGGGCCGCGCAGGCCACCGACCCGCAGCAGGCGGCCCAGTTGAAGGCACAGGCGCGGCAACTGGCCGAGGGTGCCGGGCAGATGGCGGACGCCGTCGGCTCCTCCTTCGCCGCCGCGGTGGCCCATACCAGCCTGGTCGGCGCGGTGATCCTGGGCATCGGGACCGTGCTGGTGGCGGTACTGCTGCCGGGGCGCGAGAAGGCCGAAGCGGAGGCTCCGGCCGGGGAGCGGGAGCTGGCGGACAGCGGGGCGCGCTGACCCCTCACCGCCACTTGTCAGCCGTATCCACTAACGTGCCGTTCCTGTTCGACCGGAACTTCGACCGGAACTTCGACCGAGGCGTCGACCGGGACTTCGACCGGAACGGCACGTCGGCATGGCTGCATGGAGGCACGGGGGATGAAGATCGACTGGGACCGTCGGCACTGCGCGCGCAAGGGGCATGTGACCTATGCCCCCGACGACCCGCGGCTGCGGGTGCGGCTGCACGCCCAGACCGCGGTCGGGGAGGCCTGGCGCTGTCTGCGGTGCGGCGACTTCGCGCTCGGCGAGCCGCACGGCTGGGGCCCGGCGGCGGACGCCCCGCTGGTGCCACGCGGAAAGGTGCTGCGGGATCTGTTCATCCTGCGGTTCCTGGCGATCGAGCGGGCCGTGCGCGGGGTGTTCATCGTGCTGGTCGCGGTCGCGGTGTGGAAGTTCAGCAACAGCCAGGACGCGGTGCGCCGGCTCTTCAACGAGTACCTGGACACCTTCCGGCCGGTCTTCAAGCACTTCCACTACGACCTCGACCACTCACCGGTCGTCGGCTCCATACAGAAGGCCTTCGGCTACAAGCACTCCACGCTGCTGCTGGTGGCCGCGCTGCTGCTGGCGTACGCGCTGATCGAACTCGTCGAGGCGGTCGGCCTCTGGTACGCCAAGCGGTGGGCGGAGTACCTGACGGTGGTCGCCACCGCCGCCTTCCTGCCGCTGGAGATCTGGGAACTCACCGAGAAGGTCAGCTACCTGAAGATCGCCACCCTGGTGCTGAACATCCTCGCGGTGCTCTACATCGCCCTCGCCAAGCGGCTGTTCGGGCTGCGCGGCGGGCGCCGGGCCTTCGATGAGGAGCGGCACAGCGCCTCCCTGCTGGAGGTCGAGGAGTCCGCGGGCGTGCAGCCGAGCTTGCCTTGACGTCGGCGTCAAGTCCTACCGTCGTGGACATGCGAATCGGCGAGCTGGCCGCACGGGCCGGTACCACCACGCGCACCCTGCGGTACTACGAGGCGCGCGGGCTGCTGCCCGCGCGGCGTTCCGACAACGGCCACCGGACCTACGACGAGAGCGATCTGAAGCTGCTCACGCAGATCCGGACGCTCCAGGACTTCGGGTTCGAGCTGGAGGAGACCCGGCCGTTCGTGGAGTGCCTGCGGGCCGGGCACCCGGAGGGCGACACCTGTCCGGCGTCGCTCGCGGTCTACCGGCGCAAGCTGGCGGAGCTGGACTCGCTCATCGGCGAGTTGCAGGCCGTGCGGGCCGAGGTCGGGGCCCAGCTGGGGCGGGCCGAGCGGGCGCGGGACGTGCTGGCCGCCGAGGCGCAGGTTCCGGGTGGTCCGGAACCGGTGTGCGAGCTGGGAGGGGATGGCGGATGACCAAGGCGGCGGGTGTGGCCGAGGTGACGGACGCGGACTTCGCGGCGGAGGTGATCGGGGCGGAGGGGCCGGTGCTGGTGGAGTTCACCGCCGACTGGTGCCCGCCGTGCCGGCAGATGGCGCCGGTGCTCACGGCCCTCGCGGCGGAGGAGGGCGAGCGGCTGAAGGTGGTCCAGCTGGACGTGGACCACAACCCGGAGACGACGAACGCCTACAAGGTGCTGTCGATGCCCACGTTCATGGTGTTCCGGGACGGCGAGCCGGTGAAGTCGATGGTGGGCGCCCGGCCCAAGCGGCGGCTCCTGGAGGAGCTGTCCGACGTGCTGCTCTGAACCGGCCGGTTATACGAAGAATCCCCCGAGCAATTGCGCTCGGGGGATTTCTTTGCGTATATTCAAGAGTTCGTGACTTCAAGTCGACGATGAAATCGACTCGATCGCGAAGAAGTTCAGTGGGCACAGTATATCCGGGCGGGAGCGGAATTGTCAAACACCGAATATCCGGACGATGAATTGCAGCACGAGCAGGAATTCATCGACGGACTGTACGCACGGGTGGACGCGTTGCGCGGCGACACCGAGGACGCGGTCGCGGACGCCCTCGCCCTCGGCGACAAGCCGATGCAGGCCCGACTGGAGCGGGACATCCTGGTCGCCGAGCGGTCCGGGCTGCTCGCCGCGCTGAACGCCGTGGACGGCTCCCTCTGCTTCGGCCGGATCGACCTGGTCTCCGGCACGAAGCACCACATCGGCCGGATCGGACTGCGCCGGAACGACGCCGAGCGCACCCCGGTCCTCATCGACTGGCGCGCCGCGGTCGCCCGCCCCTTCTACCTGGCCACCGGCCACACCCCGATGGGCCTGCGCCGCCGCCGGCACATCACCGTCGACGGCCGCACGGTCGCCTCCCTGCACGACGAGATCCTCGACCTGGGCGACCAGGAGCGCACCGGCCACGAGGACCCGTCCGGCGACGCGGTGCTGCTCGCGGCCCTCAACTCGGCCCGCACCGGCCGGATGAACGACATCGTGCAGACCATCCAGGCCGAGCAGGACGAGATCATCCGGGCACCGCACCGCGGGGTCCTGGTCGTCGAGGGCGGCCCCGGGACGGGCAAGACCGCGGTCGCCCTGCACCGGGCCGCCTATCTCCTCTACGAACACCGGGAACTGCTCGCCAAGCGGGCCGTACTCATCGTCGGTCCCAACCCCGCCTTCCTCGGCTACATCGGCGAGGTGCTGCCCTCGCTCGGCGAGACCGGCGTGCTGCTGGCGACCGTCGGCGAGCTGTACCCCGGGGTGAAGGCCACGGCGGCCGACACCCCGGAGGCGGCCGCCGTGAAGGGCCGCGCCGACATGGCCGACGTGCTCGCCGCCGTCGTACGCGACCGGCAGGCGCTGCCCGACCCGGTCATCACCGTCGAGCACGACCGCGAAGTGCTGATGCTCGACGACGGCCTGGTCAACATGGCCCGCGAGCGCACCCGCGCCGCCGATCTCCCGCACAACGTGGCCCGTGAGTACTTCGAGGGCCACATCCTCAACACCCTCACCGAGCTGTACGCCGAGCGGGTCGGCACCGACCCCTTCGACGGCAGCAGCCTGCTGGACGCCTCCGACATCACCCAGATCCGCGACGAACTCGCCGAGAACCCCGAGGTCTGGTCGGCCGTCGACCAGCTGTGGCCGCGGCTGACCCCGCAGCGCCTGGTCGCCGACTTCCTGGCCGCACCCGAGGGGTATCTCGGCGCCCAGGACGCGGCCGCGGTCCGCCGCCCGGTCACCCGGTCCTGGACGGTCTCGGACGTCCCCCTCCTCGACGAGGCGGCCGAGCTGCTGGGCATCGACGAGCGCGTCGCCCGGGCCCGCGCCGAACGCGAGCGGGAGACCCAGATCGCCTACGCACAGGGCGTCCTCGACGTGTCCTACGCCTCCCGGACCTACGAGTTCGACGACAAGGAGGACAGCGATCCCGACGCCTCGGAGGTCCTGTCCGCGCACGACATCATCGACGCCGAACGCTTCGCCGAGCGCCACGAGGAGGAGGACTTCCGCAGCGCGGCCGAGCGGGCCGCCGCCGACCGCACCTGGGCCTTCGGGCACATCATCGTCGATGAGGCGCAGGAGCTGTCGCCGATGGCCTGGCGGCTGCTGATGCGGCGCAGCCCGACCCGCTCCATGACCCTGGTCGGCGACCCCGCCCAGACCGCGGAGGCGGCCGGCGTGGGCTCCTGGTCCAAGATCCTCGAACCGTATGTCGAGGACCGCTGGGACCACACCCGCCTCGGCGTCAACTACCGCACCCCGTCCGAGATCATGGACCTCGCCGCGGCCGTGGTCCGCGCCGAGAACCCGGACTTCGAGCCCCCCAGTTCGGTCCGCTCGACGGGCGTGCGCCCGTGGATCCGGCAGGCCCACGACGACCTCCCCGGCGCCGTGGAGAAGGCGGTCGCCGAACTCACCCCGGCGGAGGGCCGCCTGGCCGTGATCGCCCCGCGCGACCTCCACCGCTCCCTGGCCAACCGCCTGGACGGCGTCACGGCCGGCGCCGAACCCGACCTGACCCGGACGGTCGTGCTCCTGGACCCGCGCCAGGCCAAGGGTCTGGAGTTCGACTCGGTCCTGGTGGTCGAACCGGGCCGCTACGGCACCAGCGACCTGTACGTGGCCCTCACCCGCGCCACCCAGCGACTGGGCGTACTGCACACCGGCGGCCTGCCGGCCGGGCTCAGGCAGGCCGCAGCCACACCGTAGCCAGCGGCGGCAGGGTCAGGCGGATGCTCGCGGGGCGGCCATGGCTGCCCTGCGGCTCCGGCTTGACCGGGTCGGGGTTGGTGACACCGCTGCCGCCGTACGGGGCCGCGTCCGTGTTGAGGGTCTCGTGCCAGGCGGGGATCTCGTCCGGGATGCCCAGGCGGTAGTCGGAGCGGACCACGGGGGCGAGGTTGGAGACCGCGAGCAGCGGGGTGCCCTCGGCGTCGTACCTCAGGAAGGCGAAGACGTTGTCCTCGGCCGCGTCGCCCGCGATCCACTGGAAGCCGGCGGGGGAGGTGTCCCGCTGCCAGAGGGCCGGGGTGGCGCGGTAGACGGTGTTGAGGTCGCGGACCAGGTCGCGGACGCCCCGGTGGTCGGCCTCGGCGCCGTAGGCCGGGTCGAGCAGCCACCAGTCGGGGCCGTGCGCCTCCGACCACTCCGCGCCCTGGGCGAACTCCTGGCCCATGAAGAGGAGCTGCTTGCCGGGGTGGGCCCACATGAAGGCCAGGTAGGCACGGAGGTTGGCGCGCTGCTGCCACCAGTCGCCGGGCATCTTGGAGACCAGCGAGCGCTTGCCGTGCACGACCTCGTCGTGGGAGATGGGCAGCACGTAGTTCTCGCTGTACGCGTACACCATCGAGAAGGTCATCTCGTGGTGGTGGTACCTGCGGTGGACCGGCTCGTGGGACATGTACTCCAGCGAGTCGTGCATCCACCCCATGTTCCACTTCAGGCCGAAGCCGAGCCCCCCGGTGTCGGTGGGGCGGGTCACGCCCTCCCAGGCCGTCGACTCCTCGGCGATCGTCACCACGCCCGGCACCCGCCGGTAGACCGTCGCGTTCATCTCCTGGAGGAACGCCACCGCGTCCAGGTTCTCCCGGCCGCCGTGCTCGTTCGGCGTCCACTGGCCCGGCTCGCGCGAGTAGTCCAGGTAGAGCATCGAGGCGACCGCGTCCACCCGCAGCCCGTCTATGTGGAACTCCTCGCACCAGTACAGCGCGTTCGCCACCAGGAAGTTGCGCACCTCCCGGCGCCCGAAGTCGAACTCCAGGGTGCCCCAGTCCGGGTGGGCGGCCCGCAGCGGGTCCGAGTGCTCGTACAGCGGCCGCCCGTCGAACTCCGCCAGCGCCCAGTCGTCCCGCGGGAAGTGCGCGGGCACCCAGTCCATCAGCACCCCGATGCCCGCCCGGTGCAGGGCGTCGACCAGGTACTTGAAGTCGTCGGGGGTGCCGAGGCGGGCCGTCGGCGCGTAGAAGCCGGTGACCTGGTAGCCCCAGGAGCCGCCGAAGGGGTGCTCGGCGACCGGCATCAGCTCGACATGCGTGAAGCCCAGGTCGCGGACGTAGTCCGGGAGCTGGTCGGCCAGTTCGCGGTAGGTCAGGCCGGGGCGCCAGGACGGCAGGTGCACCTCGTAGACGGAGAAGGGGGCCTCGTGCACGGGGGTGTCGGCCCGGTGGGTCATCCACTCCTCGTCGGCCCACTCGTGCCGGGACGCGTGGACGATGGACGACGTGCTGGGCGGGACCTCGGTACGCCGGGCCAGCGGGTCGGCGCGCAGGGTGTGGGAGCCGTCCGGGCGGGTGATGTCGAACTTGTACAGCTCGCCCGCGCCGACGCCCGGCACGAACAGCTCCCAGATCCCGGAGGAGCCCAGCGAGCGCATCGGATACCCGGTGCCGTCCCAGAAGTTGAAACCGCCGGCCAGCCGCACGCCCCGCGCGTTCGGCGCCCACACCGAGAACCGGGTGCCCGGCACGCCCTGGTGGGTCGTCGGATGCGCGCCGAGCGCCTGCCACAGCCGCTCGTGCCGGCCCTCGCCGAGCAGATGCAGGTCCAGATCGCCCAGGGTGGGCAGGAAGCGGTACGCGTCCTCGGTCTCCTGGACGGTCCCGTCGTACTCCACCAGCAGCCGGTAGACCGGCACGTCGGAGAGGGGGAGCAGGACGGAGAAGAAGCCGTCGCCGTCGTCGTGCAGGTCGGCCCGCAGATCCCGGCCGGCGACCACCGTCACCGCGCGGGCGTACGGGCGGAACACCCGCACGGCTATCCCGCCGCCCGGCACCGGATGGGCGCCCAGGACCGAATGCGGGTCGTGGTGCGTGCCGAGCAGCAGCCGATCGCGGTCCTCGGCGGCTACGGATACGGACTTCTTGGAGGTCACGGACGGGTCTCCCGGGATCAGGTCGAGTCGGAGGTGGCGAGGCGGTGGACGGCCGACAGGGGCACGGGAAGCCAGTCGGGGCGGTGCCGGGCCTCGTAGACGACCTCGTAGACGGCCTTGTCGGTCTCGTAGGCCCGCAGCAGCACGGGGTCGGTGCGGGGGTCGACGCCGGTGATCTCGGCGTACCCCGAGCAGTAGGCCGCCCGGCACAGCCGCGCCCAGGCGCGGGCCGGCGGGGTCACCGAGTGGGCCGCGTAGTCGAAGGAGCGCAGCATGCCGGCGATGTCGCGCACCGGCGGCTGCGGCATCCGGCGCTCGGCCAGCGGGCGGGCCGGCTCGCCCTCGAAGTCGATCAGGGACCACTCCCCGGACGCCGAGCGCAGGCACTGTCCCAGGTGCAGATCGCCGTGCACCCGCTGGGCGGTCCAGGTGCGGCCCTCGGCGGCCAGGCCGGCCAGCGCCTGGTAGGCCGAGCGCAGCCCGTCCTCGTACGGCTGCAGCGCCGGCACCGCCTGGGCGGCCGCCGCCAGCCGCTCGGTCATGCCCGCGACCATCGACTCCAGCTGCCTGTGCCCGAGGGTGACGGTCGGCAGCGCCCGGGCCAGCGCCGTGTGCACCTCGGCGGTGGCCCGCCCCAGCGCCCGCGCGTCCGCCGCGAAGTCCTCGCCCTTGGCCAGCTCGCGCAGGGCCAGCTCCCAGCCGTCGGTCGCGCCGCGTACGAAGGGCTGGAGGACGGCCAGGACGTACGACTCCCCGGCGAGCTCGGCCCGCAGCCAGGCCGTCGGGGCGGGCACCCGGGCGCAGCCCTCGCGGGCCAGGGCCAGGGGTATCTCCAGGTCGGGGTTGACGCCGGGCACGACCCGCCGCAGGAGCTTCAGGATGAACGTATCTCCGTAGACGACCGAGGAGTTGGACTGCTCGGCGGTCAGGAGCCGGGCCACCAGCCCGTCGCGTATCTCCGGACCGGGGTCGCGTTCGAAGAACAGCCCGCCGATGCGGGCCCGGGTGCGCAGCGCCTCCAGGAGCACCTCGGCGGGCCGGGGGTCGTACAGGGCGTCGTACACCGTGTGTCCGGCCAGCGGGCCGTCGGTCAGGTGGCCGATCAGCGCGGGCGCCAGCCGGGGCGGCAGCGCCTCGCGTACGCCTATGAGGAGCTGGTAGCAGTCGCCGGCCTCGGCGGGGGCGGGCGGCTGTTCGGCGCGGACCAGCAGATGGTGCAGGCCCAGCCTGCTGTCCGACGGCAGGAGTTCGGTCTCGGCCACCGTGGCGAAACCGGTGACCGGAGTGCCCTTGCCCGCGAACCAGCGCTGCCGGGGCAGCCATTCGCGCAGGAGGGGATCGAGCGAGGCGAGGAGAGGGGGCGTGGAGGGGGTGACCGTTTCCGCCATGGCGGGTACGTCCTTTCCCCGGTCGTCGGGGGCGTTAGTGATGCGTGCCCCGGGCGGGCCGGAGGAAACCGCCGCCGCCCGGGGTGGACTATGCCGGGTTCCGGTCACCCGTCCGCGCGCAGCCGGAACCAGTAGAAGCCGTGCCCCGCCAGGGTCAGCAGGTACGGCAGCTCACCGACGGCCGGGAACCGCACCCCGCCGAACAGCTCCACCGGATGCCGGCCGTTGAAGCGCCGCAGGTCCAGCTCGGTGGGCTGGGCGAACCGCGAGAAGTTGTGGACGCAGAGGACCAGATCGTCCTCGTACTCGCGCAGGAACGCGATCACGGCCGGGTTCGACGACTGGAGTTCGGTGTAGGACCCCAGTCCGAAGGCAGGATTCTGCTTGCGGATCTCGATCATCCGGCGCGTCCAGTGCAGCAGCGAGGACGGGGAGGACATCGAGGCCTCGACGTTGGTGACCTGGTAGCCGTAGACCGGGTCCATGATCGCCGGCAGGTAGAGGCGTCCCGGGTCGCAGGAGGAGAAGCCGGCGTTGCGGTCGGGGGTCCACTGCATGGGGGTGCGGACGGCGTCCCGGTCGCCGAGCCAGATGTTGTCGCCCATGCCGATCTCGTCGCCGTAGTAGAGGATCGGCGAGCCGGGGAGGGAGAGCAGCAGGGCGGTGAAGAGTTCGATCTGGTTGCGGTCGTTGTCGAGGAGGGTGGCGAGCCGCCTGCGGATGCCGATGTTGGCGCGCATCCGTGGGTCTTTGGCGTATTCGGCCCACATGTAGTCGCGTTCCTCGTCGGTGACCATTTCGAGGGTGAGCTCGTCGTGATTGCGCAGGAAGATGCCCCACTGGCAGCCGGAGGGGATGGCGGGGGTCTTGGCGAGGATCTCCGAGACGGGGTAGCGGGATTCCCGGCGTACCGCCATGAAGATCCGCGGCATCACGGGGAAATGGAACGCCATGTGGCATTCGTCGCCGCCGCTGCGGTAGTCGCCGAAGTAGTCGACGACGTCCTCCGGCCACTGGTTCGCCTCCGCCAGCAGCACGGTGTCCGGGTACTGGGTGTCGATCTCCTTGCGCACCCGCTTCAGGAAGTCGTGGGTGGCGGGCAGGTTCTCGCAGTTGGTGCCCTCGCGCTGGTAGAGGTACGGCACCGCGTCCAGCCGGAAGCCGTCGATGCCCAGGTCCAGCCAGAACTTCAGCGCGGAGAGGATCTCCTCCTGCACCGCCGGGTTCTCGTAGTTGAGGTCCGGCTGGTGGGAGAAGAAGCGGTGCCAGAAGTACTGCTTGCGGACCGGGTCGTAGGTCCAGTTGGACGCCTCGGTGTCGACGAAGATGATCCGCGCGTCCTGGTACTGCTTGTCGTCGTCCGCCCAGACGTAGTAGTCGCCGTACGGCCCGTCCGGGTCCTTGCGCGACTCCTGGAACCACGGGTGCTGGTCGCTGGTGTGGTTCATGACGAAGTCGATGATCACGCGCATGCCGCGCTGGTGGGCCGCGTCGACGAAGTCCACGAAGTCGGCGAGGTCACCGAACTCGGGGAGTACCGCGGTGTAGTCGGAGACGTCGTAACCGCCGTCCCGCAGCGGGGACTTGAAGAAGGGCGGCAGCCAGAGGCAGTCGACACCGAGCCACTGCAGATAGTCGAGCTTCGCGGTCAGACCCTTGAGGTCGCCGATGCCGTCACCGTTGCTGTCCTGGAAGGACCGGACGAGGACCTCGTAGAAGACGGCCCGTTTGAACCAGTCGGGGTCCCGGTCCTTGGCAGGCGTGTCCTCGAAGGTGTCCTGGACGGGTTCGTTGACGATCATGTTGTGGGTGACCCTCCGATCCGCGGGGACGGTCGCAGAACCGTGAAGATATGCGCGGGTCGTCGACCCGGTTCCAGGCGCACATAGTTGGCCCTGCCCCAGTTGAAGGTTTCACCGGTGAGCTCGTCGCGCACCGGCACCGACTCGTGCCAGTTCAGGCCGAGTTGCGGCATGTCCAACGAGACCGTGGCCTCCTGGGTGTGGTGGGGGTCGAGGTTGGCGACCACCAGAACCGTGTTCGATCCGCTCCGCTTGCTGTAGACGATCACCGCGTCCTGGTCGGCGTGGTGGAAGTGGAGATCGCGCAGCTGCCGCAGGGCCGGACTGCTGCGCCGGACGGTGTTGAGGCGGGTGATGAGGGGGGCGATGCCGTCGGTGTCGGCGCGGGTCCAGTCGCGGGGTTTGAGCTGGTACTTCTCGGAGTCGAGGTACTCCTCGCCGCCTTCCCTGAGGGGGGTGTTCTCGCAGAGTTCGTAGCCGCTGTAGATGCCCCAGGTGGGGGAGAGGGTGGCGGCCAGGACGGCGCGGACCTCGAAGGCGGGGCGGCCGCCGTGCTGGAGGTAGGCGTGCAGGATGTCGGGGGTGTTGGCGAAGAAGTTCGGCCGCATCCAGGCGGCGCTCTCGCCGGACAGCTCGGTGAGGTACTCGGTGAGTTCCTGTTTGGTGTTGCGCCAGGTGAAGTACGTGTAGGACTGCTGGAAGCCGGTCTGGGCGAGGGTGCGCATCATCGCGGGGCGGGTGAAGGCCTCGGCCAGGAAGATCACGTCGGGGTCGGTGCGGTTGATCTCGGCGATCACCCGTTCCCAGAACACGACCGGTTTGGTGTGGGGGTTGTCGACGCGGAAGATCCGTACCCCGCAGTCCATCCAGTGCCGCAGCACCCGGACCGTCTCGGCGGTCAGGCCGGGCATGTCGGTGTCGAAGGCGATGGGGTAGATGTCCTGGTACTTCTTCGGCGGGTTCTCGGCGTAGGCGATGGTCCCGTCGGGCTGGTGGTGGAACCACTCGGGGTGTTTCTCCACCCAGGGGTGGTCGGGCGAGCACTGGAGCGCGAAGTCGAGGGCGATCTCCAGGCCGTGCCGGCCGGCCTCGGCCACGAACCACCGGAAGTCCTCCAGGGACCCCAGGTCCGGGTGGACGGCGTCGTGACCGCCCTCCGGGGAACCGATCGCCCACGGCACGCCCACGTCGTCCCGGGTGGGGTCGAGGGTGTTGTTGCGGCCCTTGCGGAAGGTGGTTCCGATGGGGTGGATCGGCGGGAGGTAGACGACGTCGAAGCCCATCTCCGCGATGGCCGGCAGCCGGCGGGCCGCTGTCCGGAACGTGCCGTGCGGCCGCTCGGGCGTGCCCTCGGAGCGTGGGAAGAACTCGTACCAGGAGCCGTACAGGGCCCGCTCGCGCTCGACGAGCAGCGGCAACGGCTCGGAGCACGTGACCAGTTCCCGCAGTGGATACCGGGTCAGGATCTTGTCGACCTCGGGCGTGAGGGCCGCGGCCAGCCGCCAGGGGGCGGGCCGTTCCTCGTCGCGCAGGCCGGCCGCGGCGGCCAGCAGGATCTCCCGCTTCCTGGACTTCGGGACACCGGCGGCGGCCCGTTCGTACAGCCGTGCGCCCTCCTCCAGGACCAGACCGGTGTCGATGCCCGCCGGAATCTTGATCTGGGCGTGGTGGCGCCAGGTGGTGACCGGATCTCCCCAGGCCTCGACCTGATAGGTCCAACGGCCCGGTTTTCCGTCGGCGGTGACGGTGGCGCCCCAGCGGTCGGTGCCGGGGGCCAGCTCCCGCATCGGTGTCCAGGGACCCGGGCGGCCCCTGGGGTCCTTCAGTACGACGTTGGCGGCGACGGCGTCATGGCCCTCGCGGAAGACGGTGGCGGTGACCTCGAACGACTCCCCGGTCACCGCCTTGGCGGGCCGGCGCCCCTGCTGGACCAGGGGACGGACGTCGAGGACGGGTATGCGGCCGACGGCGGTGGCCTCGTCCGCGGGGGGTGTGGCACGAGGTGACGTGCGCTGAGTCGGAGGTGCTGACGACTGGTGCGTGGCGGGCATGACCGCTCCTGTCCGCGGCAACGTGGGTGTGGGCGGATGGATGGTGGGAGATGGGTCCTGCGGCGGTGTCCGAAGGTGTACTTGAGGGTCTACCTGTGCGGAGTATCAGCGCTGTGTCCATGGGGTGTACCGGAGGAGCCTTCCCACCCTATTCGGGTGCGCAATCCGGCACTTTGTTAACTACTCAGCCGTATGTCTACGCACAAGACCGGCCCCGTTCTGTACGAACGGGACCGGTGGCGTGTTCGCATAGGAGAAAACGCTTTACGTTTTCGGCACCCGGAGGAGTCGGTTGGGTGACCCGAGCCCCGCACCAGTCACCTTCCCGCTCGCGGCCTCCGCAATCAGGGCCTTGGCGACCTGGGCCGGGGTGGCCTTCGGATGACCGGCGAGATAGAGCGCGGCGGCGCCCGCCACGTGCGGTGACGCCATCGACGTACCCGAGTAGGTCGCCTTGCCGGTGTCGCTCGTGTACGAGTCCGAGGTGATCGCCACGCCCGGGGCGAACAGGTCGACGGCCGCACCGAAGTTGGAGAAGCCCGCGCGGGCGTCGGCGCGGTCGGTGGCGCCGACGGTGAGGGCCTGCGGTACGTCGGCCGGCGAGTAGCGGCCGGCCGGGAGGCCGTCGTTGCCGGCCGCGACCGTGTACGTCACCCCGGACCTGATCGAGTCGCGTACCGCGGCGTCGAGCTGGGCGTTGTGCGCACCGCCCAGGCTGAGGTTGGCCACCGCAGGCTTGCGGGCGTGTGCGGTGACCCAGTCGATACCGGCGATGACCTGGGCGGTGGTGCCCGACCCCGCGTCGTCCATGACCCGTACGGAGACGACCTTCGCCTTCTTGGCGACGCCGTACCGGGTCCCGGCGATGGTGCCGGCGACATGTGTCCCGTGGCCGTTGCCGTCGCCGGCGGATCTGTCGTTCCCGACGAAGTCCCAGCCGTAGCCCGCCCGGCCGCCGAAGTCGCGGTTGGTGATCCGGATGCCGGTGTCGATCACGTAGACGGTGACGCCCGCGCCCCCCGACCCCGGCCAGGTGTACGCCTTGTCGAGCGGCAGTCCCGCCTGGTCGACGCGGTCCAGGCCCCAGGACGGCGGGTTGGTCTGGGTGCGGTCGAGCCGTATCCGGCTGTCCTGGACGACGGAGGCGACCCGTGGGTCCGCGGCGAGCCGCCGGGCCTGTCCAGCGCTTGCCTGGACGGCGTATCCGTTCAGCACACTGTCGTAAGTATGGCTTATTTTCGCCCCATAGCGGGTGGCGACGTCCTTCCCGGCCGCCGACGAGCCCTTGATCCCCTCTTCGAGCGTCACCAGATAGCTTCCGCCGACCGAGCCCGGTCGGCCGGCGCCGAACACGGTCCCCTCCGGTACGGCGTGCGCGGGCAGGGTGGCCGATGACAGCACCGCGGCCGTGACGACCGCGGTCAAGCCCCCCGCCAGACGCGGACGCCGGTTGATCGTCCGTGACATGGCTGTGAGTTCCCCCTCCTCAGCTCAGGGAGGCAGCGTCTCGTGCGGGGCCGGGTCCCACAAGGAGGCGTGACGCATCTCGGTCCGCCCACCGGGGGACGGAGCCGGGATCTGGTGCCGGAGCTCCGACAACGGCCCCCTCGACACCGGTACCGTCTGAGGAACGCCGAGCCGCACACCGCCGTACGGCTCTCACCACGAACGCGTGGAGTGGAATGTGAAGGCGATCCGTCGGTTCACCGTCCGTCCCGTTCTCCCCGACCCCCTCCGCCCCCTCAGCGACCTGGCCCGAAATCTGCGCTGGTCCTGGCATACCGAGACCCGTGACCTCTTCCAGGCCGTCGACCCCGAACGCTGGGCCGCCTCGGAGGGCGACCCGGTGCGGCTGCTCGGCAGCGTGCCGCCGGCGCGGCTCGCCGAGCTGGCCGGTGACCGCCGGTTCCTGCGCCGGCTGACGGCGGCCGCCGACGACCTGGGCGACTACGTGACCGGCGACCGCTGGTACCAGTCCCGGCCGCAGGCCGCCGAACTCCCGGCCGCCGTCGCCTACTTCTCGCCCGAGTTCGGCATCACGGCCGCCCTGCCGCAGTACTCCGGCGGCCTCGGCATCCTGGCCGGCGACCACCTGAAGTCGGCCAGTGACCTCGGCGTACCGCTGATCGGCGTCGGCCTCCTGTACCGGCACGGGTACTTCCGGCAGACCCTGTCCCGGGACGGCTGGCAGCAGGAGCACTATCCCGTCCTCGACCCGAACGAACTCCCGGTGGTGCCGCTCAAGGACGCCGACGGCACCCCGGCACACGTCTCCCTCGCCCTGCCCGGCGGCCGGCTGCTGCGCGCCCGGATCTGGCTGGCCCAGGTGGGCCGGGTGCCGCTGCTGATGCTGGACTCCGACGTGGAGGAGAACGACCTCGGCGAACGCGGGGTCACCGACCGGCTCTACGGCGGCGGCAGCGAACACCGGCTGCTCCAGGAGATGCTGCTCGGGATAGGGGGTGTGCGCGCCGTACGGACGTACTGCCGGCTGACCGGCCACCCCGAGCCGGAGGTCTTCCACACCAACGAGGGGCACGCGGGCTTCCTGGGCCTGGAGCGGATCGCCGAGCTGTGCGCCCACGGGCTGGACTTCGACTCCGCGCTGGAGGCGGTGCGCGCCGGCACCGTCTTCACCACCCACACCCCCGTCCCGGCCGGCATCGACCGCTTCGACCGGGAGCTGGTCGCCCACCACTTCGGCCCCGACGCCGAACTGCCCGGGATCGGGGTGGAGCACATCCTGCGCCTGGGGATGGAGACCTACCCCGGCGGCGAACCCAACCTCTTCAACATGGCCGTGATGGGGCTGCGGCTCGCCCAGCGCGCCAACGGGGTCTCGCTGCTGCACGGCAACGTCAGCCGGGAGATGTTCTCCGGGCTGTGGCCGGGATTCGACGCCGACGAGGTGCCGATCACCTCCGTGACGAACGGGGTGCACGCCCCGAGCTGGGTGGCGCCCGAGGTGGTGCGGCTGGGGGCGAGGCAGCTGGGCGACCGGCGTACCGAGGAGGCGCTGACCGTCGGCGGCACCGAGCGCTGGGACGCGGTCGCCGACGTCACCGACCAGGAGATCTGGGACCTGCGCCGGAACCTGCGGGAGCAGCTGGTCCTCGAGGTGCGGGAGCGGCTGCGGGCGTCCTGGCGGCAGCGGGGTGCCGGGACGGCCGAGCTGGGCTGGATCGACCACGCCCTCGACCCGGACGTCCTGACCATCGGATTCGCCCGGCGCGTCCCGTCGTACAAGCGGCTCACGCTCATGCTGCGCGACCGCGACCGGCTGATGGACCTGCTGCTGCACTCCGAGCGGCCGATCCAGGTCGTGGTGGCCGGAAAGGCGCACCCGGCGGACGACGGCGGCAAGCGGCTGGTCCAGGAGCTGGTCCGGTTCGCCGACGATCCGCGCGTCCGGCACCGGATCGTCTTCCTGCCCGACTACGGCATGGCGATGGCGCAGAAGCTGCTGCCCGGCTGCGACATCTGGCTGAACAACCCGCTGCGCCCGCTGGAGGCGTGCGGGACCAGCGGGATGAAGTCGGCGCTCAACGGCGGCCTCAACCTCTCGGTCCTGGACGGCTGGTGGGACGAGTGGTTCCAGCCGGACTTCGGCTGGGCGATCCCGACCGCCGACGGCGCCGGCACGGATGCGGAGCGCCGGGACGACATCGAGGCGGCCGCCCTCTACGACCTCCTCGAACAACGGGTCACCCCCCGCTTCTACGAGCGCGGCCGGACCGGGCTCCCGGACCGCTGGATCGAGATGGTCCGCCAGACGCTCACCCTGCTGGGCCCGAAGGTGCTGGCGGGCCGCATGGTCCGGGAGTACGTGGAGCGCCTCTACACTCCGGCGGCGCACGCCCACCGCTCGATGACCGCCGACAAGGCCCGTGAACTGTCCGCCTGGAAGGTCAGGGTGCGGGCCGCCTGGCACGGGGTGTCGGTCGGCCACGTGGCGACCACCGCGGCCACGGCCACCGCCGAACTGGGCACCACCCTCGCCCTGCGCGTCCGCGTCCGGCTGGGCGACCTCACGCCCGACGACGTGGAGGTGCAGGCGGTCTCCGGCCGGGTCGACTCCGAGGACCGCATCACGGACGCGACGACGGTGCCGCTGAAGCCGACCGGAGGCCCGGACCTGGAGGGCCACTGGACCTACGAGGGCCCCCTGGCCCTGGACCGCACGGGCCCCTACGGCTACACGGTCCGCATCCTCCCGTCACACCGGCTGCTGGCGTCCGGCGCGGAGCTGGGACTGGTGACGGCACCGTCGGAAGGGGCGGTGGAGGGGGCGGGGGTGCTGATGCGGTGAGGCGGGGGTCCGGCGGCCCGGGCAGGGCACCAGGCCTCCCGGCCGCCGGACCCGTCGGCCGATGCGCGTCGGCCGGGCGGGCCCGTTCAGAACGAGTCCGCCTCGTCCCCGCACAGATTGCGCAGCACCTTGCCGCACCTGCGCGCATACGCGTGCTGCAGCCCCCGGGTCGCCGCGCCGCCCGCGCGGGCGTACCACTTGGCGGCCTTGCTGAAGGCCGCGACCGTCAGCCAGACCGTGCCGTCGCCGGTGCGGGTGACCAGGAAGGCCTCCTCGCCGCACTCGGGGTGGCCGGTGAGGGTGCCGTAGGCCCAGCCCGCCCGGCGGGACTCCTCCGCCGTCCAGACGACCCGGCAGGGGGCCTTGATGAGGCCGGCGAGGGTGACGGTGACGTCCACGCCGGGGGCCGCGCGGTCGGCGGAGGCCTCGATGCCGACGCCCAGGGCGCGGTGGAGTTCCCAGGTGAGGACCGCCTCGGCGGACTTGTGGAAGACCTCCGCGCCCTCGCCTATGCGCGTGCGCACATGGAGCGGGTGGAAGCCGGGCGGGCAGGCGGCGAGATCCTCGCGGGTCGCGCCGACCGCCTCGTACGTGAAGGACATGGGAGAGAGCGTAGGGCGGACCCCGGGGATGCCTTCGTCCCGGGGTCCGCCCGTACCGCTGCTATCGGGTCACGCGGTCACGTTGACGGCCGTCCAGGCCGCCGCCACCGCGTTGTACTCGGTGCTGCCGGAGCCGTACAGCGCGGCCGCCGCCGAGAGGGTGCCGGTGCGCGCCGACTTGTAGTTGGTGGTCGACGTGAAGTACGTCGTCAGCGCCTTATACCAGATCTGCAGCGCCTTGTCCCGGCCGATGCCGGTGAGCGTGGAGCTGTTGTACGTCGGCGAGTTGTAGGTGACGCCGTTGATCGTCTTCGAGCCGCTGCCCTCGGACAGCAGGTAGAAGAAGTGGTTGGCGACACCGGACGAGTAGTGCACGTCCAGGTTCTTCACCGACGAGGACCAGTAGTTGGCGGAGCCGCCGTCCTTGCTGGGCTGGTCCATGTAGCGCAGCGGGGTGCCGTCGCCGTTGATGTTGATCTTCTCGCCGATGAGGTAGTCGCCGACGTCGTTGCTGTTGCCCGCGTAGAACTCCACGCCGGTGCCGAAGATGTCGGAGGTCGCCTCGTTCAGGCCGCCGGACTCGCCCGAGTAGTTCAGGCCGGCGGTGTTGGAGGTGACACCGTGGCTCATCTCGTGGCCGGCCACGTCCAGCGAGGTCAGCGGGTGGGTGTTGCTGGAGCCGTCGCCGTAGGTCATGCAGAAGCAGCTGTCGTCCCAGAAGGCGTTGACGTAGGCGCTGCTGTAGTGGACCCGGGAGTAGGCCGCGACACCGTTGTTCTTGATGCCGCTGCGGCCGAAGGTGGCCTTGTAGAAGTCCCACGTCTCCTGGGCGCCGTAGGCGGCGTCCACGGCGGCCGTCTGGTCCGTGGAGGAGCTGGAGGCGGCGCCGGTGCCCCAGGTGTTGTCGGCGTCGGTGAACAGCGTGCCGGTGCCGGAGGTGCCGCGGGCCAGGTTGTACGTCTTGTGGCCGCCGCGCGTGGTGTCGTACAGCTGGTACGTCGACCCCGACAGGGTGGTGCTGAGGCTGACGGTGCCGGAGTAGAGGCTCTTGCCGGTGCCGGTGGCGTTCTCGATGCCCTGGTACTCGTAGAGCTTCTTGCCGGTGGCGGCGTCGGTGATGACGTGCAGCTGGTTGGGGGTGCCGTCGTCCTGGAAGCCGCCGACGATCGTCTCGTAGGCGAGGACGGGCGTGCCGTTGCCGGCCCAGATGACCTTGCGGGCGCCGTCGGCGGCCGACTTGGTGGAGCCCAGGGTCTTGGCCGCGGTGAGCGCGGACTTCTCCGCCTTGGCGGTGCTGATCTGCGGCTTGAGGGAGGCCACCTTGATGGTCGCCTTGTTCGCCTTGGTGACGCCCTCGGTCTTGCCCGCCTTGGAGGTGTGCACGACCAGGTCGCCGCCGAGGACCGGGAGGCCCGCGTAGGTGCGCTCGTAGCGCGTGTGGACGGTGCCGTCGACGTCCTTCACGACGTCCTTGACGACCAGCTTCTCCTTGGTGCCGAGGCCTATCTGCTGCGCGGTCTCGGCGACGTTCGCGTCCGCCTTCTGGATCAGGGCGGTGCGGGCGGAGTTGGAGAGCAGGGTCGGGGCGCCGGCCAGCTGCTTGTCGGCGGCCGTGGCGTTCGCGGTCATACCCGTGGTGAGCAGGGCGCCGGCGGCGACAGCGGTGGCGATGGCCAGAGTGGTGCGCTTGTGACGCGCGTAGAGGGGGCTCACTCAAGCTCCTTCAGGATGTGGGGAGTCCGGGGCGATGTGGGGTTACCGGCCCGGCTGTGGGGTTGTGAAGTTGCTGTGCTGTGCGACGGGTGAAGGAAGAGTGACATCAAGGTCGCGTACATGTCAGGACCCTGAAGTGATGTTGGCCGAAAAGCAGGTGTTCGGTGAACATTGCGAACATGTAAAACGGGCGCCGCCCGGGGGGAGTCGAACCCCCGGACGGCGCCCGTCGCCCACGTCCGTGTCCTGCGGTTTACGGGAAGGTCAGCTTCCAGCTGTTGATCTTGCCGGTGTCCTGTGCGGCCTGGTCCTGGACCTTCAGCTTCCAGGTTCCATTGGCCGATTCCGAGGAGGCGTTCACCGTGTAGGTGTCCGTCACGTTGTCCGCGGAGTCGGAGGAGCTGAAGGCCTTCAGGCGGTAGGACGTTCCGGACGGACCGACGAGGTCGATCACCAGGTCACCACGCCAGGTGTGGCTGATATTCGGCGTTACCTGGAGGTTGCTCGGCGCGTTCCCGGTCCGGCCGGAGACCGTGATCGACGAGGTGACCGCGGGCCCGTTGTCCGGGATCGACACCGGGGTGGTGCTCTCGTACGAGGTGCCCGTACCGCCGCCACCGCCCGAGCGGGAGCCGACCGCCACGGCCGCCCAGGCGTCCTGCACCGCCTTGTACTCGGTGCTGGTGGTGCCGTACAGCTCACCCGCCGCCGCGAGGGTGCCGGTGCGGGCGGCCGCGTAGTTGGTGGTCGAGGTGAACTTGGTGGTGAGTGCGCGGTACCAGATCTGCAGCGCCTTGTCCCGGCCGATGCCGGTGACCGGAAGGCCGTCCTTCGTGGGCGAGTTGTAGCTGACGCCGTTGATGACCTTGGCGCCGCTGCCCTCGCTCAGCAGGTAGAAGAAGTGGTTCGCGACGCCGGACGAGTAGTGCACGTCGAGGCCGCCGACGGACGAGGACCAGTAGTTGGCGGAGCCGCCGTCCTTGCTGGGCTGGTCCATGTAGCGCAGCGGGGTGCCGTCGCCGTTGATGTCGATCTTCTCGCCGATGAGGTAGTCACCGACGTCGGAGGAGTTGGCCGCGTAGAACTCGACGCCGGTGCCGAAGATGTCCGAGGTGGCCTCGTTCAGGCCGCCGGACTCGCCGCTGTAGTTGAGACCCGCGGTGTTGGAGGTGACACCGTGGCTCATCTCGTGGCCGGCCACGTCGAGGGCGGTCAGCGGGTCCGCGTTGCCGGAGCCGTCGCCGTACGTCATGCAGAAGCAGCCGTCGTCCCAGAACGCGTTCACGTACGAGTTGCCGTAGTGGACGCGGGAGTAGGCGCCGACGCCGTTGTTCTTGATGCCGCTGCGACCGAAGGTGTTCTTGTAGAAGTCCCAGGTCTCCGCGGCCCCGTAGTGCGCGTCGGCGCCCGCGGTGGCGGCGTTCGACGTGGTGCCGTTGCCCCAGGTGTTGCTCGACTGCGAGAACAGTGTGCCGGTGCCCGACGTGCCGTGGTTCAGGTTGTACGTTTTGTGGCCGCCGCGGTCGCCGTCGGTCAGGTTGTACGTCGAACCCGACTGGGTCGTCGTCAGCGAGACCGTCCCGCTGTACTGGGTGGTGCCGGTGCCGGTGGCGTTCTCGATGCCCTGGTACTCGTAGAGCTTCTTGCCGGTGGCGGCGTCGGTGATGACGTGCAGCTGGTTGGGGGTGCCGTCGTCCTGGAAGCCGCCGACGATCGTCTCGTAGGCGAGGACGGGGGTGCCCGAGCCGGCCCAGATGACCTTGCGGGCGCCGTCGGCGGCCGACTTGGTGGAGCCGAGGGTCCTGGCGCGGGAGACGGCCT
This sequence comes from Streptomyces sp. NPDC048254, assembly GCF_043201895.1. Lineage (NCBI taxonomy): Bacteria > Bacillati > Actinomycetota > Actinomycetes > Kitasatosporales > Streptomycetaceae > Streptomyces > Streptomyces sp. NPDC048254. The sequence goes on along the minus strand of NZ_JBICZJ010000006.1, from coordinate 404,253 downwards.
GCTTCTCGGCGCTCGCCGCGCTGACGGCCGGGGTGAGGTCGGCGACCTTGAGCGTGGCGTTGTTCGCCTTGACGACCCGCTCGGTGGCGCCCGACTTGGCGGTGTCGACGATGAGGTCGCCGCCGAGGACCGGGAGGCCCGCGTAGGTGCGCTCGTAGCGGGTGTGGACGGTGCCGTCGGCGTCCTTCAGGACGTCCTTGACGACCAGCTTCTCCTGCGTGCCGAGGCCTATCGACCTGGCGGTGGCGGCCTTCTCGGCGGTCGCGTCCCGCAGCAGCTCCGCGCGCTGCGAGGGCGAGAGCTTCACGGCGGCGTGCGCGGGGTTGATCCGGCCGGCCTGCGGTGCGGCCGGGGTGGCACTGGCGGCGCCCGACTGGACGGCCGCGGCGATCAGGGCGGTGACGCCGGCGAGGGCCACTACTGCGGTGCGGTGGGGGGTGCGTCTGCGAGAGGAACTGCTTCTCAACACTGACTCCTTCTGCGTGGCCGCGGGTCACACGGCCAGGGGAGATCCGGAGGGCGGGTGGGCCGTCCGGGCAGAACATGCGGAACAGGCGGAACGCGGAACCACGTGCGCGGTGCAGTGCCGGACCCGGCAGCGACAGGGTGATTCTGTGGGGTTGCTGTGAGTCGGCCGTGGGAAGAGTGGCACCAGAAAACGCGATCTGTCAGGACCGCGTCAGGAATTTGGCCGGAAATCGTTCGTTGACCGGATGTTCATGTTCGGTATGCGGATCGTTGGGTGGGCAGGCGGATCTCAGGGGGCCTTGTCGCCGTGCCAGGTCGCCCACAGCGCCGCGTACGCCCCGCCCGCCGCCACCAGCTCCTCGTGGGTGCCGAGTTCGGTGAGCAGACCGTCCTCCATCACGGCGACCCGGTCCGCATCGTGCGCGGTGTGCAGCCGGTGGGCGATGGCGATGACCGTACGGCCCTCCAGAACGGCGGCCAGGGCGCGTTCGGCGTGCCGGGCGGTCGCGGGGTCCAGCAGGGCCGTCGCCTCGTCCAGGATCAGCGTGTGCGGATCCGCCAGGACCACCCGGGCGAGCGCGAGTTGCTGCGCCTGGGAGCCGTCCGTGGCACCACCGCCCGCGCCCAGCCGGGTGTCGAGGCCGCCGGGGAGGCCGCGGACCCAGCCGTCGGCGCCCACGGTCGTCAGCGCCGTCCACAGGTCCGCGTCGCTCGCGGTCGGTTCGGCGATCAGCAGGTTGTCCCGGACCGTGCCGAGGAAGACATGGTGTTCCTGGGTGACCAGGACGACCTGGCGGCGCAGCAGCTCCGGTGCCAGCCCGGCGAGCGGCACCCCGCCCACGGTCACCGTGCCCGACCCGGGCGCGTCGACGCCCGCCAGCAGCCGGCTCAGCGTCGTCTTCCCGGCGCCGGACGGCCCGACCACCGCGAGCCGCTCCCCGGGCCGCACCGTGAGATCCACCCCGCGCAGCACCTCGCCGCCGCGCTCATAGGCGTACCGCACCCCGCGCACATCGATCCGGTCGTCCGCCGGAGCCGCGGACCCCCCGTCCGCCTCCGTCCGCGGAGCCTGCGCCAGACCCTCCACCCGAGCGAACGAGGCGCTGCTGGACTGGAGTTGCTCCACCCGCATCAGAATCTGGTCCAGCGGCTCCGTGAACTGCCTCAGATACAGCGCCGCCGACACCACCACGCCGACCCCGGCATGGAGCAGTCCGCCGACCAGCAGCACCCCGGCCACCGGCAGGGTGTACGACACCTCGACCGCCGGGAAGAACACGGTCCGCAGACGCAGCGTGTAGAAGCGGGTCTTCCGGTTGGCCTCCAGGGCGTCCCGGCTCGCCGCGATCCGGCGTTCCTGGAGCCGGAACGCCTCCACCGTGCGCGCGCCCGCCACCGTCGCCGTGACGATCTCCGCGACCCCGGAGGTCGTCGCGCCCTCCGCGAGATAGCCGTCCCGGGCCCGGCGCAGATACCAGCGCAGGGCGAACCAGATCGGGGTCAGCCCGAGCACCCCGAACGCGCCCAGCATCGGATCCAGTGCGAAGACCGCGGCCATCACGAACAGCGCCTGCACCGAGCAGACCAGCAGCTCGGGGCCGATGTCCCGCAGCGTGGTGCCGACGGCGGTCACGTCGGAGGTGCCGCGCGCGGTCAGATCCCCGGTGCCGGCCCGCTCCACGACCGACGCGGGCAGCATGAGCGCCCGGTCCACGAACTCCTCGCGGACCCGGGCCAGGGTCCGCTCGCCGAAGCGGTGGCCGACGTAGCGGGCGGAGCGGGCGAACAGCAGCTGGGCGAGCGAACAGAGCAGGATCCACAGGGCGAGGCGGTCCACGGCGCCGACACCGCGGCCGGCCCGCACCGCGTCCACGATCCGGCCCACCAGCCACGGGCCGGCCAGGCCGGTGCCGGCGGCGAGCGCGTTCAGCAGCAGGGCGGCGGAGAAGGCGCCGCGGTCGGCCCGCACCAGGCGGAGGACGGCCCGGCGTACGTCGGCGCGTCCGGCGACGGGAAGCTGACTCGTCGTCACCGGACGACCTCCTCCTCCGTGTCCCGGGCCACCAGGGCGCGGTAGCCGGGCGCGTACTCCAGCAGGCCCTCGTGGGTGCTGGTCGCCGCGACCTTGCCGTCGACCAGGTAGATCACCTCGTCGGCGCGGGCCAGCATCAGGGGCGAGGTGGTGGTGAGGAGGGTGGTGCGGCCGGTGCGGGCGGTGCGGAGGCGCTCCGCTACGAGGGCCTCGGTGTGGGCGTCCAGGGCGGAGGTGGGCTCCACGGCGAGGAGGACCTCGGGGTCGGTGAGGAGGGCGCGGGCCAGGCGGATGCGTTGGCGTTGGCCGCCGGAGAGGTTGCGGGCCTGGGCGTCGATGGGGGAGTCGAGGCCGGCGGGGAGGGCCTGGAGGATGTCGTTCGCCGCGGCCGCGTGGAGGGCTTGGGCGGTTCGCGCGTCAGAGGGTGCGTACGAGGGTTCAGCGGCGGGTGCGGGTGAGTGGGGGCTGGTCGCGCCCACGCGGCGGAGCCGCATAGTGTCTCGCCCCGCGCCCCTGAGGGGCGCGTCGGGGCCGCCCCCGGGATACGGCTCTGCGCCTTTGAGGGGCGCGGCGTGGCCGCCTCTTGGATGCGGCTCTGCGCCCCTGAGGGAGTTGCGCAGGCTGTCGGCGAAGAAGTGGGCCTCGTTGTCGGCCACCAGGATGCGGGACCGTACTTCGAGGAGGGGTACCGCCTCCAGCCGTACTCCTCCCCACGTCACGTCCGACCGTGTGTAGCGGCCCAAACGGTCCACCACCGCCCCCGTCTCCGTCGCGCTCGCGCCCACCAGTGCCGTCAGACGGCCCGGGCGGACCCGGACCCCCGACCGGGGGTCGTGCAGGACGGACGGGTCGGCCGGGGCCTGCTCCGTGCCCTCGTCCGGTTCCGGGGCCAGGTGCAGCAGGCGTACCACCCTGCGGGCGGCCACCACGCCCCGGCTGAGCTGGTAGCCCATGTCCAGGAAGAACGCCACCGGGCCCACCAGGACCGCGACATAGCCGTACACCGACACCAGCTGGCCCACCGTGATCTCCCCGCGGGCGGCCATCCGGGCCGCGATCCAGGTCACCACCGCCAGGTACACCGTGGGCAGGCCGACGCCCAGGGCCTGGACCCAGCTGGCGACCGAGCCCACCCGGTAGCCCTGCACGCGCAGGTGCTGTGAGTCCTTGCGGAAGGCGTCCGCGAACAGGCCCTTGCCGCCGAGGCCGTTGAGGACGCGGAGGCCGCCCGCGAGGTCGCCGATACGGGCCGTGAGGACGCCCTGGCGTTCCCGGTACTCGGTCTCCCGGCCCTGGAGCCGCCGGGCCAGCGGGCCCGCGAGCAGCGCCACCACCGGCACCCCGAGCAGGACCACGCCGGTCAGCAGGGGCGAGATCGGCACCAGCAGACCCGCCACCACCGCGTACACGACGACCGCGCCCACCCCGGGGCCGACGACGGTCAGCGCCTGGGCGATGGTGTGCACGTCGCCGACGCCGATCGTGACGACCTCACCGGCTCCCACCCGCCGGGGCAGTGCGGCACCGAGCCGTACCGCGTGCCCGACGACCACCTTGATCGTGCGGAAGTACGCGTCCATGCGCACCCGGGTCATCGTGCGGTGGCGCATGATGCTGACCCACGCGTTGACCGCCCCGAGGACGAAGATCGCCGCCGTCCAGCCGGCCAGCACCGCCATGCGCCCCGGCACCAGTCCGTCGTCCACGGCCCGCGCCATCAGGTACGGCGTTCCGGCCATCAGCGTCAGCCAGACACTGCCCAGCAGCGCCCCGGCCAGCGAGCGGCCCGGCTGGCGGTGCACCAGCCACCACAGGTAGTACCAGCCACCGCGTGTGTCGGGCGTGCCCGGATCCTCGTACGCGTCGATCACCCTGCGAACCCCGTTCTCCTCGCTAGGCCAGACTGTCCCGCCACGCCCGGTGCAGATCCGCGAACCGGCCGGTGGCCGCGACGAGTTCGGCCGGGTGGCCGTCCTCGACGATCCGGCCGTGCTCCATCACCAGCACCCGGTCGGCGATCTCCACGGTGGACAGCCGGTGCGCGATCACCACGGCCGTACGGCCCTTCAGCACCGTCGACATGGCCCGTTGCACGGCCCGTTCACCGGGGACGTCCAGGGAACTGGTCGCCTCGTCGAGGATCAGCACCGCCGGGTCGGCGAGCAAGGCGCGTGCGAACGCGACCAGTTGGCGCTGCCCCGCGGAAATGCGCCCGCCGCGCTTGCGGACGTCGGTGTCGTATCCGTCGGGGAGCGCGGCGATGAACTCGTGTGCGCCGATCGCCTTGGCCGCCTGCTCGATCTCCTCGCGGGTGGCGTCAGGCCGGCCGATGGCGATGTTCTCGGCGACCGTGCCGGAGAACAGGAACGCCTCCTGGGTGACCATCACCACCCCGCGCCGCAGTGCGGGCACGGTCAGTTCGCGCAGGTCCACGCCGTCCAGGAGGACCCGTCCCTCGGTCGGGTCGTAGAAGCGGGCGAGCAGTTTGGCCAGGGTCGACTTGCCGGCGCCGGTGGTGCCGACCACCGCGACCGTCTGGCCGGCCGGGAGGGTGAGGTCGAAGCGGGGCAGCACCTCGCCGCCGGTGCGGTAGGCGAAGCGGACGCCGTCGAAGGCGACCTCGCGGCCGGGGAGTTCGGTCTGCAGGGGCGGCAGTTCCGTGGGAACCGAGGGTTCCGGCACGGACGGGGTCTGGGCCAGCAGGCCCGCGATCTTCTCCAGCGAGGCGGCCGCCGACTGGTAGGAGTTGAGGAACATGCCGAGGCGGTCGATGGGGTCGTACAGCCGGCGCAGATAGAGGACGGCCGCGGCCAGGACGCCCAGCTCCAGCGAGCCGGACGCCACCCGGTAGGCGCCCCACAGCACGATCACCGCGACCGAGGTGTTGGCGACCAGCCGGGAGCCGACGACATACCGCGCCATTTCGAGGAGCGCGTCGCCGTTGGTGCGTTCGTGGCGGCGGTTGAGCACGGCGAACTCGGCGTCGTTGGCGGCCTCCCGGCGGAACGCGCGCACCGGGCGGATGCCGTTCATCGTCTCCACGAACTTCACGATCACCGTCGCGATCGCCGTGGACCGGGCCTTGTACACCCGTACCGCCCGCCGCTGGTACAGCCGCACCAGCAGATACAGCGGCACGAACGAGGCCACGGCCACCGCGCCCAGGCCCAGATCCAGCCAGAGCAGCATCGCCGAGATGTAGAGGAAGGAGAGGATGACCGTGACCAGTTCCTGGAGGCCCTCGCTCAGCAGCTCGCGCAGCGACTCGACGTCCGTGGTGGAGCGGGAGATCAGCCGGCCGGACGTGTAGCGCTCGTGGAAGTCGATGCTGAGGGCTTGTGCGTGGCGGAAGATACGGCCGCGCAGGTCGAGCAGCACGTCCTGGTTCACCCGCGCGGAGGCCTCGATGAACGCGTACTGGAGGCCCCCGGAGAGCAGGGCGCTCAGGCCGTAGCCGACCGCCACCGCGATCAGCGGGCCGTGGTCGTGGTGGCGGAACGCCGGTACGGCACGGTCGATGGCGTACGCCACCAGCAGCGGGCCCGCCTGCACGGCCGCCTGCTGGAGCAGCAGGAGGAGCGTGGTCACGGCGACCCGCGCCTTCATCGGTGCGAGGAGCGAGCGCAGGAGAGTGGCCGTGGCGCCGGGCGGGACGGGCAGGACGTCCCGGTCGAAGGGGTCGCCGTCGGCCGCACCGGCGGCGTCGGCCTGTTTCGGGCGGGGGAGTTCGTCGTCCTCGTCGGGGGCGGGCAGGGAGGTGGCGGCGGTCATCGGCGGTGATCCTCCCCGGACATCAGACGGACGTACTCGGCGTTGCTGCCGAGCAGTTCCTGGTGGGTGCCGACGGCGGTGACACGGCCGTCGGAGAGCAGGGCGACGCGGTCGGCGAGCAGGACGGTGGAGGGGCGGTGGGCGACGATCACGGCGGTGGTGTCGGCGAGTACGTCGCGCAGGGCGGCCTCCACGGCGGCCTCCGTGTGGACGTCCAAGGCGGAGAGCGGGTCGTCGAGGACGAGGAAGCGGGGCCGGCCGACGACCGCCCGCGCGAGCGCGAGGCGCTGGCGCTGGCCGCCGGAGAGGCTGAGGCCCTGCTCGCCGACCTGGGTCGCGGTGCCCTGGGGGAGGGCGTGCACGAAGTCCGCCTGCGCGACGGCGAGGGCGCGGGCCAGCTCCGGCTCCCCGGCGCCTTCTCCGGCTCCCATCAGCACGTTCTCGCCGACGGAGGCGGAGAAGAGGGTGGGCTCCTCGAAGGCCACGGCGACCAGGGCGCGGAGTTCCTCGCGGGGCATGGCGGTGATGTCCCGGCCGTCGAGGGTGATCCGTCCGGAGGTCGTCTCGTGCAGGCGGGGGATGAGGGCGGTGAGGGTGGTCTTCCCACTGCCGGTGGCACCGACGAGGGCCATGGACTCGCCGGGGCGGATGTGCAGGTCGATGTGGACGAGGGTGGGGGGTGAGTCGGGGGAGGCGTCCGGGTAGCGGAACTGCACGTTCTCGAAGCGGATGCCGTCGGGTTGGGGAGCCGGTGCGAGGGCGCCGCCGTCGAGTGCGGGCCGGTGGGGGCCGATCGCGCAGTTCCCCGAGCCCCTGACGGGGCGCTGTCCAGCCGTGCCCTTCCCGGCCGACTCAGCTGAAGCGCCCTGAAGGGGCGCGGGGAACTGCGCGACCAGCCCCGACGCACCCCCGGCCGAAGACGGATCGGCGTCCTCCAGCAACGCGTCCCGTACCTCGAAGTACCGCTCGGTGGCCGTCGCCGCCTCCTGGCTCATCGCCAGCAGGAAGCCGATCGACTCCACCGGCCAGCGCAGCGCCAGTGCCGTCGACAGGAACGCCACCAGCGTCCCCGTGCTCAGCTCGCCCTCGGCGACCTGGATCGACCCCCACAGCAGGGCCGCCCCGATGGCCGCCTCCGGGAGGGTCACGATGACGCCCCAGATCGTCGCCAGCATCCGCGCCTTGCGCAGCTCCGTGCCCCGCAGGGTCCGTACCAGCTCGCGGAACGCGCGCGCCTGGCTGCGGTGCCGGCCGAACCCCTTGATGATGCGGATGCCGAGCACGCTCTCCTCGACCACCGTCGTCAGGTCGCCCACCTGGTCCTGGGCGAGCCGGGCCACCGCCGCGTACCGTTTCTCGAAGATCACGCACGTCCACATCACGGGGATCGTGGGGACGAGGATGACCAGGCCCAGCGTCCAGTCCTGGAGCAGCATGATGATCACGCCGACGAGGATGGTCACCCCGTTGACCAGCAGGAAGGTCAGCGGAAAGGCGAGGAACATGCGGAGCAGCATCAGGTCGGTGGTGGCTCGGGAGAGCAGCTGGCCGGAGGCCCAGCGGTCGTGGAAGGCGACCGGCAGGCGCTGCAGACGGCCGTAGAGGTCGGCCCGCATCCCCGCCTCGACGTGCGAGAGAGGTCTGGCCACCAGCCAGCGCCGCATTCCGAAGAGCAGCGCTTCGGCGATCCCGAGCAGCAGCAGGTACAGCGCACCGAGCCAGACCCCGCCGGGGTCGCGGTCGGCCACCGGGCCGTCCACCATCCACTTGAGGACGAGCGGAATGACGAGCCCCGTACAGGAGGCGATCACCGCGACGAACACGGCGACGGACAGCCGCGTCCGCACCGGCCGTACGTACGGCCACAGGCGCAGCAGGATACGGACGGCTGACCGGTCCTTGGTGGTTGCACGTGTCGGAGGCATCAGGTGCGAGCCTACGGATCGGCACTGACAACGCCTACCGAGTTTTGGCCGGACCGGAATCGGTCGGTGGTCCTACGACCAGCATGTTCGGGGGGTCGTACAACCGGATCCGCCGCATCAGCCGATCGGTTGATGCCGCTTCCAGCGGGGCGGGCGATGTGGCGGACCGGGCCCGGACGGGACCCTCGGTCCATGCCATCCGTCATCGAAGTGACAGACCTGCGGAAGTCCTACGGCGGCCGGACCGTCGTGGACGGGGTGAGTCTCGCCGTCGAGGAAGGGGAGATCTTCGGGATCCTCGGGCCGAACGGCGCCGGCAAGACCACCACCGTGGAGTGTGTGGAGGGGCTGCGGGTGCCCGACGGCGGGCGCGTCCGGGTCACCGGGCTCGATCCCGTCGCCGAACACCAGCAGGTCGCCCGCGTCCTCGGCGCCCAGCTCCAGCAGAGCGAGCTGCAGCCCAAGCTCACCGTCCGCGAGGCCCTCGAGCTGTACGCCTCCTTCTATACGAGCCCGCTCGACTGGGCACCGCGCCACCGCCCATCAACTCCGCGTCGTGGACGCGACCCTCGACGACGCGTTCCTGGACCTGACGAAGGAGGAAGCAGCATGAACACCCCGTCCCGCGCACCGAGTTCCGGCTGTTCCGCCGCGAGCCCGGCGCCGTCTTCTGGGTCTTCCTGTTCCCGACCCCGCTGCTGGTGGTCCTCGGCTCGATCCCCTTGCACAAGGCCGGTCACAACACGGTGACCCTCCCGGCTTGCGACACGCTCATCGCCGACGACTGCTCCACCAGGTCCGGCTTCCAGATGACCCGGTCCGGATAGACGTTCGCGGTGGGGGACAGCTCGTACGAGGCCGTGTTCGTGTTGACGGCGAACACCCAGCCGACGCCTTGATAGGCGGTGGGTGTCTTTTCCCGGGGCAGGGCGCACTGCCCAGTGTCCGTGATGACCGTTTTCCCCGCCGGAACACTGAGGGAACGGGGGCTCGGTGCCTTCGGGCAGGGGTGGAATGCGGAGGCTCGTGCGTATTCCAGACGGATCACGACAATGGATTCCGCCCGACTCCGGTTCGTGAGCTTGAGGGCGAAGGACACCCGCTCCGCCTCCACGTGTGCGCACACCCGCCAGGTGACCGCTTCCGGCCCCTTGAAGGAGGTACTGCATCGGCTGTCCTCACCCAGGCCCCCCTTCTCCAGCGTCCCGGGCGTGGCTGTGGCTCCGCTTTCCGGACCGGCGGCCTTTTCTCCGGCCGACGTGGCGCCCCCTTCGGAACTGTCGTTGTTCCAGATCGCTGCTCCCAGCACTCCGCCGACCGCGAGCGTGGCGACAATGGTGGAAGCGGTCTTCGCCCGTTTCGGAACGCGGCCTCGTCGGCGCGACCGGCCCGGACCGTCCTGCACGGTCGATCGACGGTCGGCAGTGCCGGGCCGGACGAGGTTGTCCGGCTCCGCGTCCGGAGTCGCGGCGATGCCAGGCGCTGCCCCGGCGAGGCTCTGGAGATGATCTCCGGCCCGTTTCCGCCAGTCACGGCCGTGTGCTGTCAACTGTTGCTGCAGCCGGTCCACTTGGTCGGCCAACCGCGCCAGCCGGGCGGATCGTGCATCCGGCAGCTCAAGGATCCTTACGACTCCCGGCGTGAGCCCTGCCCCCGGGAGAGCGGCTCCCCCCTTCCAGATCTGCTCCCGGCCGCTGAGCCACCTGGAGACATTGCCCTGGTTGACGCGCAGCCCATGGACGAGCACCTTCTGCGGGCGTCCGTTGAGCGCGAGTCTGACCTCCTGGGCCCAGGCGTCGAGAGCGTCGGCGAAGTCCTCGGCCAGCTTCTCGAAAGTCGGCGGTGAATTCCCCACCCGAATACCCCTTCTCTTATTGCACCATGACGGTGGATCCCCTGGTCACAGCGGTGCATATTGCACTGCACCATGCACCGCGCCGACCCGTCTGGCCTCTCGCGGATCTCCCGGGCACGGTCGATTCCGGCAGTGCTCCACCGGCTGCCGAACTCCGCGGCTCACCCGTCACCAAGAGAGGAACAAACCATGATTCGAATGAATCTGCGCATGCGTTGTGCTGCGCCGACCGCCCTGGCGGCAGCGCTTCTCGGTTCCGCGACGCCTGCACTTGTCGCCATTCCGGCCAGCGCTGCATCGACTGGCCGCGTCTGCCTGTTCCAGGACAAGGAAGGGGCTCGCGGGGCCGGCCACGTGGCATGGGCCGTCCGCGACACGGGGAACTCCAGCCACTGGATCTGGGGCGCGACGGAGGGGCGCAACGGCGCCGCGTCCATCCCGGCGGGTTCCACGAACGGCAGCTGGATCAAGGGCGGCACCTGGACACAGCTGCGAGGCAGCATCAGCCAGGCTCGGTACGACTACTACCGGTGCATCAACACCGCCCAAGGCAATCTCGCGACCGCCCAGACGGCATACCGCCGGATGAAGGCCAACGGCTATGCCGTGCTGACCAACAACTGCCTCACCAAGTCGCTCGCGGTCTTCCGCGGTTACAGCCCCGCCCTGACCGGTGCCTACCTGCCCGACGGCAAGTACAAGGCGCCCAACTACTACTTCACCACCTCGCTGAACAACTCCCGGGGCTGGGATCGAGCCCGCTCCTACTGACGTGCCCGATCCAGCTCCGAGACGCTCACTCCGACCACGAGAGGAATGACCATGTGCCAGCGCTGCAAGGGCGACGGCAAGTGCACCACCTGCGGCGGCTCCGGCTACCGGGGCGTGTGGAAGTGTGACAGCTGCCGAGGCAGCGGGGACTGCAAGGCCTGTGACGGTCGCGGCTGAGCACCGCCGAACCGGGTGGGCGGGGGCTCCGGCCGCCGCCCTTCCCCTCTCGCGAAACGTCGAACGGCGAAGCCGCGCACGGAGCGGGCAGCCGCCATGGTGACAAGGAGACAGGTGGATGACCACGTGGTTGATCACCGCTGAGGAGACCGTGCCGGCCGAGGGAGCGCCACCCCAACGGCAAGTCAAAGTCATACGGAGGGTGCGAGGGAACAAGACCCGGGAAGAAGCACTCGTCGAACTGCACAAAGCCGCCAAGGGCCATGTGCCCGACTCGCTGAAGGGGAGCGGACGCGTGGTGGGGCGCGACAGCGACGGCTCCTTCTGGGTGCTCCCGAACAACAATCGGGCGCACCCCCCCTGCGTCATCCGCCTCATCGAACAGACGCACAGCTGATGCGTGCCGTCCGCTAATCGAACCCGACGAGGGGCACCCCTCGCCGCCTGGTCATGTCCTGGTGAGCGAGGGGTGAGCCCGTCTCCTCTCTGTCGCGATGCCAGACCCGTCCCGCGCTTCATGGCCATCCGCTGTCCCTTCGCGGCTCTGAGGTGATGTGTGACACTCTGAAACGTAGTGAAGAGTATTAACCACGTAACATGGCCTCACCGCAAGTCGTATGATCCGTCAACTGACGGATCAAGACAGCGATTTGCGTGCAGGAAGCACCAGAGGGGTGGGAGTGGCCATGCGACCGTCCGCCGAGGAAGAGCCCGCTCGGTCCTTGACACGCCGTGAGCGCCTGCGCGCCGAGCTGGAGCGCGACGCGATCACGGCCGCACGTGCACTCATCGCTTCACAGGGCGCAGAGGCCCTGAGCCTGTCCGCGGTCGCTAGGGAAGTGGGCGTCACTCCACCGGCGCTGTATCGCTACTTCGAAGGAAAGGCCGGCCTCACCCTCGCCGTCTACGAAGCAGTCACAAGTGATTTCGTGGTGATCGTCGCGAAGGCGGCAGGCGCCCGAGACCCGGAGGACTTCGGCGGGCGGCTGTACGCGGCAACCCGCGCGGTGCTGGACTGGTCGGTCGCCAACCCCGGAGAGTTCGACCTGCTCATGGGTGCCGGTTACGCACGGCTGGTCGCCTCGGGGCGCCATGTCGACGAGGTTCTGGTGCGCGAGTTGGGCGGCCTGTTCGGACAGACCTTCGCAGAGCTGTGGCGTCGGGGCGTCCTGCCGTATCCGTCGGAGGACGAGCTGGAGCCCCGGCTTCGGGCTCAGGTGGCGGCCTACCGGCGGCTGATGGGGCACGACTACCCAGTCGGCGTCGCCATGGTGATGATCACGTGCTGGCGGCAGATCTACGGACTGCTCTGCATGGCCGTCTATGGACACTTCGCCTCGCTCTTCGACGATCACCTGCCCCTGTTCGAGAGCATGATGGATGACCTGCTCGCCCTGTGCGGCGTACCACGGGAGCGCTGACCCTGCGCCGCCGAGAGCTGGTGTGGTCGGCTGTGCCGTCGCCTCAGCCGACCACCCGCAGCAGCAGCACCGCCCGCGCGGGCACCGTGATCGCCGTCCCGGCCTCGTGCACCACGCCCGGTGCCTCGCTCTGCTCCTCCCGCGAGGTGTCCACCAGCACCTCGTAGCGTTCCGCCCACGGCGGGCCCGGCAGCAGGAACTCCGCCGGGCGGTCGCCTGCGTGCAGGACGGTCAGGAAGCTGTCGTCCAGGACCGGTGCCCCGCGCTCGTCGCGGCCGGGGATGTCCCGCCCGGAGAGATACATGCCGAGGGTGGCGGCGGGCGCGTACCAGTCGCCCTCGGTCATCTCCTCGCCGTGTGCCGTGAACCAGGCCAGGTCGCGCAGTCCGTCCGCCGAGTGGGCGCGGCCCGAGAAGAAGGCGCGGCGGCGCAGGACCGGGTGGCGGTGGCGCAGCCGGATCAGCCGGGAGGTCAGGTCGAACAGCGGCCGCCAGGACGGGTCGTCCAGCAACTCCCAGTCCAGCCAGCTGATTTCGTTGTCCTGGCAGTAGGCGTTGTTGTTGCCGCGCTGGGTGCGGCCCAGTTCGTCGCCGGCGACCAGCATCGGAACGCCCGTCGACAGCAGCAGCGTCGTCAGGAGGTTCCGCAACTGCCGCCTGCGCAGCGCCCGTACGCCCTCGTCGGCCGTCTCGCCCTCCACCCCGCAGTTCCAGGAGCGGTTGTCGCCGGCGCCGTCGCGGTTGTTCTCGCCGTTGGCCTCGTTGTGCTTCGCCTGGTACGACACCAGGTCGCGCAGGGTGTAACCGTCGTGCGCGGTGATGAAGTTGACGGAGGCGTAGGGGCGGCGGCCGCCCCAGGCGTAGAGGTCGCTGGAGCCGGAGAGGCGGTAGCCGAGGTCGCGGACGTCCGGGAGGGCACCGCGCCAGAAGTCCCGGACGGCGTCCCGGTAGCGGTCGTTCCACTCCGTCCACAGGGGCGGGAAGGCGCCCACCTGGTAGCCGCCGGAGCCCACGTCCCACGGTTCGGCGATCAGCTTCACCCGGCGCAGCACCGGGTCCTGGGCGATGACGGCGAGGAAGGGGGAGAGCATGTCGACGTCGTGCATCGAGCGGGCCAGCGCGGCCGCGAGGTCGAAGCGGAAGCCGTCCACGCCCATCTCGGTCACCCAGTACCGCAGCGAGTCCGTGATCAGCCGCAGCACATGCGGCCGGACCACATGCAGCGTGTTGCCGCAGCCGGTGTAGTCGGCGAAGTGCCGGGCGTCGTCCTGGAGCCGGTAGTAGCCCCGGTTGTCGATGCCCTTGAGGGACAGCGTCGGGCCCAGCTCGCCCGCCTCCGCCGTGTGGTTGTAGACGACGTCGAGGATGACCTCTATCCCCGCCGCGTGCAGCGCGCGCACCATCCGCTTGAACTCGCCGACCTGCTGTCCCGTCGTACCGGAGGCGGCATAGGCCGCGTGCGGGGCGAAGTAGCCGATGGAGTTGTAGCCCCAGTAGTTCCTGAGGCCCCGCTTCAACAGGTGGTCCTCGTGCGCGAACTGGTGCACGGGGAGGAGTTCCACGGCCGTCACGCCCAGGCCGACCAGGTGCTCGACGGCGGCCGGGTGGGCCAGTCCCGCGTAGGTGCCGCGGATCTCCTCGGGTATGCCCGGGTGCATTCTGGTGAAGCCGCGCACATGCAGCTCGTAGATGACGGAGTCCGCCCACGGGGTCTTCGGGCGGTGGTCGTCGGACCAGTCGTCGTCATCGTGGACGACCACGCCCTTCGGGACGTGGGGCGCCGAGTCCCGGTCGTCCCGGACGGTGTCGGCGACCTGCTGGTCGGGCCAGTCCCGGACATGCCCGTACACCTCGGGCGACAGTGCGAACTCGCCGTCCACCGCCCGGGCGTACGGGTCGAGCAGCAGCTTCGCCGGGTTCCAGCGGGCGCCGGTCCACGGGTCCCAGCGGCCGTCGACCCGGTAGCCGTACCGCTGCCCGGGCAGCACGCCCGGCACGAATCCGTGCCAGATCTCGTGCGTCAGTTCGGTCAGCGGGATCCTGGTCTCCCGGCCCCGCTCGTCGAAGAGGCAGAGCCGGACCGCCTCGGCCCCGGCCGCCCACAGGGCGAAGTTGGTTCCGGCCACCCCGTCCGGGCCGACCCGGAACCGGGCGCCCAGCGGGGTCGACGACCCCGGCCAGGCCGCCGGGACGGGGAGGGCCGTCCCGTTCACCGCGGGGGCCTCCGCCCTCGGGGCCCGCGACCGTGCCCCCTGCTGCTCGGCTGCGCTCGTCACCTGTCGGCCCCTTTGTCGTCCCGCGGCTCGCCGACCCCCGGGGCGCACCCGGTCCGTGTCCGGGCAGCCGACCGTGCCCGGACTTCCGGTCCCGGGCACGCTCGGCGGCTCGCTACGGACACGCCCGCGGCGGCTCTCCCGCGGGCGCGGCGGCTCCCCAGCTCGTCGTCCTTCCCTCTGTTCTGCCCAGTGCCGGCCTCGCACTCACGTTTCCCCGGGGCGGGCCCGGTCGTTGAGTCCCACGTGAGGCATCCACAGAGGCGCGCACGGCGCGCACGGCGCGCGGGGGCCGCGTTGGCCGCGGTACTGACATGGGCGGGGCTGCTGGCGGGCGCCGCCGGCTGCTCCTCGGACGACAGCGGCGGGCTCGGCATCGACCACGTCCTCGGAGGCGCGCCCCCGGCCCCCGAGGACGTCATCCGCATCACCCCGGACGACGGCACCAAGGCCGTGCGCCCAGGCGAGCGGCTGACAGTGCGGGTGCCCAGCGGCCGCCTGGAATCCGTCAGCGTCGTCAAGTCCCAGGACGCCCAGGACTCCCCGGTCCCCGGGCACATGGCCGCGGACGGCACGACCTGGCGGCCCGACGACCCGAAACTCGCGCTCGCCGCCAAGTACACGGTCGACGTGGTCGCTCTGGACGGCCGGGGCCGCCGCTCGGCCCGCCACACCACCTTCACCACGCTGGTCCCCGACGAACGCTTCATCGGGTACGTCACCCCCGAGAACCGTGCCACCGTCGGCACCGGGATGATCGTCTCCCTCGCCTTCAGCCGCGACATCGAGAACCGGGCCGCCGTCGAGCGTGCCGTCCGGGTCACCGCCAAGCCCGCGGTCGAGGTCCGCCCGCACTGGTTCGGCAAGAACCGTCTCGACTTCCGCCCCGAGCACTACTGGCAGCCCGGCACGGTCGTCACCGTCGGCCTCGAACTCCGCGACGTCGAAGGGGCCCGCGGGGTCTACGGCCTCCAGCACAAGACGTTCACCTTCACCGTCGGCCGCAGCCAGGTCTCCCTCGTCGACGCGTCCCAGCACACGATGGAGGTCCGCCGCGACGGCGACCTGCTCGCCACCGTCCCGGTCACCGCGGGCGCGCCCGCCCACACCACCTACAACGGGAAGATGGTGGTGATGGAGATGCACGAGGTGACCCGCATGAACGGCCGCACGGTCGGCTTCGGCGGCGAGTACGACATCCCCGACGTCCCGCACGCCCTCAAACTCACCGACTCCGGCACCTTCCTGCACGGCAACTACTGGGCGCCGGACGCCCCGGGCCGCCTCAACGTCAGCCACGGCTGCGTGGGCCTGCGCGACGTGAAGGGCGGCAGTTCGGACACGCCCGCGGGCTGGTTCTACGACCGCACCCTGGTCGGGGACGTGGTCGAAGTCGTCCACAGCAACGACAAAACGGTCTCTCCCGACAATGGCCTCGGAGGGTGGAACATGGGTTGGAAGGAGTGGAAGGCGGGCGGCGCGGTCAAGTAACCAGGTGGGGGGACGGTTCGGTGCGGGCGGAAGCCGCCGTGCGAGGCGACAGAAGTTGCGACGCAACGGTGACATTCGCCCAACACCAAGCTCAAAACCGTCCGGTTACTATGCGCCAATGCGCGGGCGGAACGCGCTGGGGTGGGCCTGACCAGGCCCTGGGAGGGGAGAACGACTTTGAACGTACGGCCGATATCGGGGGCGGCGGTCCAGGCTCGGAGGAAGGGTCTGGCCGTCGCGGCCGGTGTTCTGCTCATGGCAGTCACCGCGTGCGGGGGCGGCGGCTCCTCCGACAAGGGGAGCGGGGACGGCAAGGCGAAGGACTCCACGACGCAGGCGAGCAAGCAGTCCGTCGCCACCGTCAGCATCAGCCCCAAGTCCGGGGCGACCGACGTGGACACCAGCGGGTCGCTCAAGGTCAGCGCGGCCAAGGGCAAGCTGACCGACGTGGAGGTCAAGGACTCCAAGGGCAACAAGGTCGACGGCGCGATCGCGGCGGGCGGCGCCAGCTGGACGCCGGCCGGCCACCTCGCCAACTCCACGAAGTACACGGTGCACGCGGTCGCGAAGGACACCGAGGGGCGTGAGTCGGCGGAGGACTCCACGTTCACCACGCTCACCCCGAAGAACACGTTCACCGGCTACTTCACGCCGGAGGACGGCTCCACGGTGGGCGTCGGGATGCCGTTCTCCATCCGTTTCACCCGGGGCATCACCGACCCGGCGGCCGTGGAGAAGGCGATCACCGTCAAGACCGAGCCGGCGGTCGACGTCCAGGGCCACTGGTTCGGCAACGACCGCCTCGACTTCCGCCCCGAGAACTACTGGAAGTCCGGCACGAAGGTCTCCGTCACTCTCAACCTCAACGGCGTCGAGGGCCGCGACGGGGTGTACGGCCAGCAGGCCAAGACCGTGAAGTTCACGATCGGCCGCAACCAGGTGTCGATCGTCGACGCCAAGAAGCACACGATGAAGGTCATGCAGGACGGCAGGGTCGTGAAGACCCTCGCCGTCACGACCGGCAAGCCCGGGTACGACACGTGGAACGGCCAGATGGTCATCAGCGAGAAGCTGCGGGTGACCCGGATGAACGGCGAGACGGTCGGCTACGGCGGCGAGTACGACATCAAGGACGTGCCGGACGCGATGCGGCTGACCACGTCCGGCACATTCATCCACGGCAACTACTGGGGTGGCGGCGCCTTCGGCAACTACAACGCCAGCCACGGGTGCGTCGGGCTCCAGGACATCCGGGGCGGGGGTGACCGGGGGCTGCCGGCCGCCTGGTTCTACGACCACTCGATCATCGGGGACGTGGTGACCGTGAAGAACTCGAACGACGAGACGGTCGCGCCGGACAACGGCTTCAACGGCTGGAACATGTCCTGGAAGCAGTGGACCGCGTAGGCCGTCGGCTGCGGTGGGGACAGTGAACGCCCGCTAACCTGCGAGGCATGACTGTAACCCTCGAAGTCTCCGAAGGCGTGGGCACGCTGCGGCTGGAGCGTCCCCCGATGAACGCGCTGGACGTCGCCACCCAGGACCGGCTCAAGGAACTGGCGGAAGAGGCCACCCGCCGCGAGGACGTTCGTGCCGTCGTGATCTACGGCGGTGAGAAGGTCTTCGCGGCCGGGGCCGACATCAAGGAAATGCAGAACATGGACCACGCGGCCATGATTCTGCGCTCCCGTGATCTCCAGGACTCCTTCACCGCCGTCGCCCGGATTCCCAAGCCGGTCGTCGCCGCCGTCACCGGGTACGCCCTCGGCGGCGGTTGCGAGCTCGCCCTCTGTGCCGACTACCGGATCGCCGCGGACAACGCCAAGCTCGGTCAGCCGGAGATTCTGCTCGGGCTCATCCCGGGGGCCGGCGGTACGCAGCGGCTGCCCCGTCTGGTCGGGCCCTCCAAGGCCAAGGACCTGATCTTCACGGGCCGTATGGTCAAGGCGGACGAAGCCCTCGCCATCGGCCTGGTCGACCGGGTCGTACCCGCCGCCGACGTCTACACCGAGGCGCACGCCTGGGCGGCCAGGCTCGCCCAGGGGCCCGCGATCGCGCTCCGGGCCGCCAAGGAGGCGATCGACACGGGCGTCGAGACCGACCTGGAGACGGGGCTCGCCGTCGAACGGAACTGGTTCGCGGGGCTGTTCGCGACCGAGGACCGTGAGCGTGGTATGCGCAGCTTCGTGGAGGAAGGGCCGGGCAAGGCGAAGTTCCTGTGATCTCCGCCTGGTTGTGAAAGCCCCGAACCACTTGCAATTGACGTGATGTCTGATTCCGGGGTCCCTCGATGGGGCGGTTTATGGGAGCCTTAAAGCACCCTTAAGTCTGCCTTGTCGAGGGAGTCTGTCGATTGCCCGGAGATGAGCCGTCGTCGCAGGTCGGGCGGGCTGCCGTAGTCCCTGAAATGCCCACGGCATATGCCGTTCGACCGGTGCCGGGCGGCAGCTTCGCGAGGGCGTATTCCTCCGGAACGGCCCCGGAGGGCGCGCCGGGCGGCCATGATGGGGGCATGGCGGGGCTGGAGGGCATCGAACAGCCGCGGGGACACAGCCGTGCGGCCGCGGCGCGCTGGTCGCCTGCGGTCGAGGACGAGCGGGCACTCAAGGCGATCGAGCTCTTCGGCAACCCGACGGAAGCCGAGGTTCCGCTGCCGTCCCGCCCCGAGTCCGCGGCGACCGCCCGCCGGCTCACCCAGGTCGTCGTCCTGCGCCAGTGGCGGCTCAGTCCCAAGATGACGGAGGACGCGGTCTTACTCGTCTCCGAACTCGTGGGCAACGCCGTACGACACACCGGGGCCCGCGTGTTCGGCCTGCGGATGCGCCGCCGCCCGGGATGGATCCGGGTGGAGGTGCGGGACCCCTCGCGGGGGCTGCCGTGTCTGATGCCGGTCCAGGAGCTGGACGTCAGCGGGCGGGGCCTGTTCCTGGTGGACAAGCTGGCGGACCGGTGGGGCGTCGATTTGCTGCCGCGAGGGAAGACGACCTGGTTCGAGATGCGGGTGGCCGATCGCTGAGGGGCTCGCTTGATCAGCCCCTTATCAGGTCAATCACCTGTTTTCCTCTCCAACCCCCCTTAAATGGGACGGGTGACCACCTCCAACCGACGCGACGTCCTCCGTGCGGGCGCCGGCCTCATCGCCGGAGGCACACTCGCCACCGGTTGCGGCACCACCGGTACCGACACACCGCCCCCGCACCCTGCCGCCAACCTCGCATCGACCACCCCCACCTCGGCCGCCCCCGCCCCGCGCGCCCTCCCCGGACAGCCGCTCCAGATCACGCACGGCCCCCGCGCGAGCGCCTCCGTCGCGCTCACCTTCCACGGCCAGGGCGACCCCACCCTCGCCACCAGACTCCTCACCACCGCCGAGAAACACGGCGCCCGCCTCACGGTCCTCGCCGTGGGCAGCTGGCTCGACGCATACCCCGCCATGGCCCGCCGCATCCTCGACGGCGGCCATGACCTCGGCAACCACACCCAGCGGCACATCTCCGTCAACGCCATGGCCGAGGCCGGCGCCCGCGCGGAGATCACCGACTGCGCGGACCGCCTCAGACGGCTCACCGGCTCGATCGGCAGCTGGTTCCGCCCCTCCAGGGCGCCCACCGCCTCGCCGCTCGTCGCCCGGCTCGCCACCGAGGCCGGCTACCCGCACGTGCTGTCGTACGACGTCGACTCGCTCGACTACACCCGGCCCGGCGCGGCCGCCGTCACCCGCCAGGTGCTCGCGGAGGTCACGGGCGGCTCGGTGGTGAGCATGCACTTCGGGTATCCGGACACGGCCGCCGCCCTCCCCGCCGTACTCCAAGAACTCGACCGCCGCGGACTGCGCGCGGTCACCACCACGGAGCTGCTGAGCTGATGCGAACCACGAAAGCCGTCCGGCTGCCGGTCGTCGGTGCCGCCCTCGCCGCCCTGGCGCTGCTGTCCGCGTGCGGCGGCGGATCCGGAGACCCCGAGACACCGGTCGCCCGCAGCACCGCTCCCGTGCAGCCGCAGGCGAAGAAGGCGGAGCCGGTCGTCGACGTGCTGCCGGGAATGCCCCCGGTCCTCGACCCGACCGACGTGTACGCCGCCGACCGCCCCGGCAGACTCTCGCCCGTCGTCAAGGACTACCCGTCCCGGATCTACGTCCCCAACACCAACTCCGACACCGTCTCCGTCATCGACCCGAAGACCTACCGGGTGACCGAGACCATCCAGGTCGGCCGGCAGCCCCAGCACGTCGTGCCGTCCTGGGACCTGAAGACCCTGTGGGTCAACAACGACCTGGGCAACAGCCTCACCCCCATCGACCCGAGGACCGGCCGGGCCGGGCGGCCGGTCGCCGTGCACGACCCGTACAACCTGTACTTCACGCCCAACGGCAGGTACGCGATCGTGATGGCCTCCGCGGACCGGCAGCTGGTGTTCCGGGACGCGCACACCATGAAGACCGTCAAGACCGTCCCGGTCAGCTGCTACGGCGTCAACCACGCCGACTTCTCCCTGGACGGCCGGTACTTCATCGTCTCCTGCGAGTTCAGCGGGGAGGTGCTCAAGGTGGACACCGAGCGGATGGAGGTGCTCCGCCAGGAGAAGCTGCCGTTCCACGGCGCCATGCCGCAGGACGTCAAGGTCTCGCCCGACGGCAAGCTGTTCTACATCGCCGACATGATGGCCGACGGGCTGTGGATCCTGGACGGCGACCGCTTCACCAGGCCCGCCTTCCTGGCCACCGGAAAGGGCGCCCACGGGCTGTACGTCAGCCGGGACTCCCGCGAGATGTACGTCTCCAACCGGGGCGAGGGCACCATCTCCGTCTTCGACTTCACCCAGAACCGGCTGACGAAGAAGTGGCGGCTGCCGGGCGGCGGCAGCCCGGACATGGGCGGGGTGTCGGCGGACGGCAAGGTCCTGTGGCTGTCCGGCCGTTACAACTCCGAGGTGTACGCCATCGACACCCGCACCGGCATCGAACTGGCCCGCATCCACGTCGGCAGCGGCCCGCACGGCCTAGCCGTCTATCCGCAGCCGGGCCGCTACTCCCTCGGCCACACCGGCATCTTCCGCTGACCACGGCCGGGGGCGGCGCGGCTCAGGCCCTGAGCAGCAGTGCCTCGGCGCCGACCGGCAGATAACCGGCCGCCAGAAACGCCCGTACGCTGCGGGCGTTCCCCGGGGCGACCTGCGCCCACAGGGGTTCCTCGGCCAGCTGCCGGGCGGCGGTCACCAGGGCCCGGCCCAGCCCCCGCCGCCGTACCCCCTCGTCCACCTCCACCGAGACCTCCAGGCGCCCCGCGACCCCCCGGCCCAGGACGACCACCCCGCCCTCCGCCGCCCAGGCGCGCACCTCGTCACGGCGGGCGCGGGCGTAGGCGACCCGGGAGTGGTCGGGGCCGGTGAGTTCGGTCAGCGGGAGGTCCGGCCGGCCCGGGAGCGGGTCGGCGACCAGCAGCGCGTCGATGGTCTCCTGCTCGCGGCCCGTGCGGTCCATCAGGGAGACCAGGAAACGCGCGTTCATGGTCGCGCACAGCGGATCGCAGGGGGTCGCGCGCAGGGTGTCGTACACCCACTGCGGATCCTCGTCGGTGAAGACGACCGAGTGCGCGGTGAAGGAGAGCACCCCCGCGTCCCGGGCGGACGGCTGCGGGACGACGGTCGTACCGCCGTCGGGCGGCGGGAAGACACCGCGCGCCGCCGCGTCGAGAATGTCCCGCAAGGTCTCCATGGCCGTGCCCGCTCCTTGAGTCTCCACCCACTGGAAGGCACACACTCGCAGACATGATCGAAGACAGCACCGGACTTTTCACCATCGGCGAGCTGGCGCGCGCCACCGGGCTGACCGTGCGCACCATCCGCTACTGGTCCGACGAGGGCGTCCTCACCCCGGTGGGCCGCTCGGCCGGCGGCTACCGGCTGTACGACGCCCGGTCCTTCGCCCGGCTGGAGCTGATCCGCACCCTGCGCGAACTGGGCCTCGGCCTGGCACACGTGCGTGCGGTGCTCTCCGGCGAGCAGACCGTGGCGGAGGTCGCGGCGGCGCACGTGGCGGCGCTGGACGCGCAGATCAGCTCGCTGAAGGTGACCCGGGCGGTGCTGTCGACGGTGGCGCGACGCGGTTCGAGTGCGGAGGAGACGACCCTGATGAACAGACTGGCACGGCTGTCGGCGGCCGAGCGGAAGCGGATCATGGAGGAGTTCGTGGCGGAGCTGTTCCACGGGCTCGGCGCCGTGGACCCGGACATCGAGGAGCGGATGCGCTCCATTGCCGTGGACCTGCCGGAGGAGCCCACCCCCGAGCAGGTGGACGCCTGGGTGGAGCTGGCGGAGATGGTCCAGGACCCGGAGTTCCGGGCGCAGATGCGGCGGGTGATCGAGTTCAACGCGGGGGACCAGGAGCGCGGTGCCGCCTCCGGGCGGGCCACCTGGTTTCCCATGCGGCTGGTGCAGCTGGCGGCGGAGGCCCGTGAGCGGGGGATCGCTCCCGAGTCACCGGAGGCGGAGGCGATCGTGCGGGAGGTGCTGGGCGGCGGGGACCCGGCCGCCGTACTCGAACGGATGGAATCAGCGTCCAACGAGCGGCTCGCCCGGTACCGGCAACTGCTGTGCGAGGTGAAGGGCATCGGGCCCGCGGCCGCGCACCGTGAGGAGTTCGCCTGGGTGGTCGCCGCACTGCGTGCTCGTGCCGCCGGATAATCTGACCTCCGTCAACAGGCGGTAATGCGTTACGAAGGGGCGGATCCGGTGGCGGACATCGAGGAAGCACGCAAGCAGTTCGAGCGGATCGATGCGGACGGTGACGGTTTCATCACCGCAGCCGAGTTCAAGTCCGCTCTCGCGCAGGGGGGCGACTGGAACGTCACCGACACGGTGGCCGAGGCCATCATCAGGACCCGCGACCTCAACGGCGACAAGGTTCTGTCGTTCGACGAGTTCTGGGCCCACCTCAACAAGTAGGCGCCAGGGGTGCAGAGCGAAGGGGGCCCGGATCCCGGGCCCCCTTCTTCTCATGCCCGGGACTCGACGCGGACCGTCCACCGGCCGCCGTGCCGTTCCAGGGCCAGCGGCAGGTCGAAGCACTTGCCGACCTGGTCGCCGGTGAGGACGTCGGCCGCCGGGCCCTGCGCCAGCGCGCGGCCGTCGCGCAGCAGCAGCGCGTGGGTGGTGCCCGCCGGGAGTTCCTCCAGATGATGCGTGACCAGGACGGTCGCGAGCCGGGGACGGTTCCGGCGCAGCGCGTCCAGCGCGGTGAGCAGCCGCTCCCGGCCCGGCAGGTCCAGGCCGGAGGCCGGTTCGTCGAGCAGCAGGAGCCGGGGCTCGGGCATCAGGGCGCGGGCGATCAGGGTCCGTCCGCGCTGGCCCTGCGAGAGCGTGGGCCAGCGGGACTCCCGGTGCGCGGCCAGCCCCAGCGTCTCGATCAGCCGGTCGGCACGCGCCGTCTGCTCCGGCGTCGGTCGCCACCGCGGCAGCGGCGCGACGGAGTTGGTCAGCCCGGTCAGGACCACGTCCCGCACCCGCAGGGGCTCGGTCAGCGGATGGCGGGGGTCGACATGGCCGACCCGGGTCCGCAGCTCGCGCAGGTCGACGCGGCCCAGCCGGCTGCCGAGGACCTCCACCGTGCCCCGCGTCGGATGGACCAGGGCCCCGAGCAGGCCGAGCAGGGTGGACTTCCCGGCGCCGTTGGCCCCGAGCAGCGCCCAGTGCTCGCCGGCCCGCACGGTCAGCGACACCTCCTGGAGGATCGGCCGCCCGTCGCGCACCACATGCACGTCCGCCGCGCGCAGTACGACGCTCATCGGCCCGCCGCCCGGTTCACCGCGGACAGCACCGCGCCCACCCGGCGGCCGGTGGCGAGGGATCCTCGGCCGCGCCCCAGACCGTCGTCCCGTTCACCCGGCACTCCGCGAAGGCGTACGCCCCGCCCCCGGTGACCTCCAGGATCTCCGTGGCGTGGCCGGCGCCGGTCAGGGCGTCGGCGAAGGCGGTGAGCAGGCCGGGGCCGGCGCCCTCGTGGTCGCCGGTACGGCCGCCGGTGTGCAGGGTGCAGACGAAGCGGTGCCGGCCCGGCGCCTCCTCGTGGGCCGACCAGGAGTCGAGCCGGACCTCGCCGTCGGCGCCGTCGGACAGGTAGGCGGTACGGAACAGGTCGTACAGCTCCTTGGGCGTGACCTCCCGGCCGCTCGTGTCCGTCACCTCCTGGACGAGGCGCGCGAACCCGGGGCGCATGCGCTCGGGCAGGTCGACGCCGTGGTGGGTGCGCAGGAGGTACGCCGCACCGCCCTTCCCTGACTGGGAGTTGACGCGGATCACGGCCTCGTACGTCCGCCCCAGATCGGCCGGGTCGACCGGCAGGTAGGGCACCGACCAGGGGGCCTGGGAGTCCGGCACCCCCGACTCGGCCGCCCGGCGGGCGTGTTCGGCGAGCCCCTTGCTGATCGCGTCCTGGTGGGTGCCGGAGAACGCGGTGTGGGCCAGTTCGCCGGCGTAGGGGTGGCGGGGGTGCACCGGAAGCCGGTTGCACTCCTCGACCGTGTCCCGGACCGCGTCGATGTCGCCGAGGTCGACCATGGGGTCGACCCCTTGGGCGAAGAGGTTGAGCGCGAGCGTGACCAGGTCGACGTTGCCGGTCCGCTCGCCGTTGCCGAACAGACAGCCCTCGACGCGCTGGGCGCCGGCCAGCACCGCGAGTTCGGCGCAGGCGACCCCGGTGCCGCGGTCGTTGTGCGGATGGACGGAGAGGATCACCGAGTCCCGGCGGGCGAGCTGGCGGTGGGCGTACTCGATCTGGTCGGCGTAGACGTTCGGGGTGGCGATCTCGACGGTTGCCGGGAGGTTGTGGGTGACCGGCCGGTCGGGGCTCGCGTCCCACAACTCGGTCAGCCCGTCGCAGAGTTCGAGGACGAAGTCGGGTTCGGTGAGGTTGTAGGTCTCCGGGGAGAACTGGAAGCGGACGCCGGGCGCGTCCCCGGCCCGGCGGGCCATGTGCGCGGCGGCCTCGCGTACGGTCCGCCACACCTCGGCCCGGTCCCGGCGCAGTACCACCTCCCGCCACACCGGCGAGGTGGCGATGTAGAGGTGGACGACGGCCCGGGGCATCCCCTCGATCGCGTCGAAGGTCCGGTCGATCAGGTCGCGCCGGGCCGGGGTGAAGACCACCGGGGTCACGTCCTCGGGCACCGCCCCGGCGGTCACCAGGTGCCGTACGAAGCCGAAGTCGGCCCGGCTGGCGGACGGATAGCCGACCTCGATCTCCTTGAAGCCGGTGCGGACCAGCAGGTCGAAGAGGCGGCGCTTGCGGGCGGTGTCCATCGGCTCGGCTAGCGCCTGGTTGCCGTCACGCAGGTCGACGGGCACCCACAGCGGGGCGCGCTCGATCCGGGCGGCGGGCCAGCCCCGGTCCGTCACGGGCACGTGCACGCGCTCGTGGAAGGGGCGGTAGCGGTGGTACGGCATGGGACTGGGCCGCTGGGGATTCCACAGGAGGGTGGTCATCGGTGCTGCTGCCTCTCGGCTCGTCGGTCGGACGGTGACCGGCAGCACGGCGACCCGCGGCGGGGTGCCGGTCGCGTCAGGCCCCGCCGCGGCAGCCGAGAAGAAGACCGCGGAACGTCATGACCGGTACGCTAGCGAGTCCTCAGGTCCTCAGACAAGTGAGAATTCCTGTGAAGCGCGCTCAAGCGTGTTGGTCCGCAGCAGAGTTGGTGACACCGCATGGCCCTCGGTCCCGTCCGCCCGAGCCCCCTGGTCGAACAGGCCGCCGCCCGGCTGCGCGAGCAGATCACCGGCGGCGCCTGGCCGGTCGGCACCCGGCTGCCCGGCGAGACGACGCTGGCGAAGGAGCTGGGCGTCGGCCGGTCCACGGTCCGTGAGGCGCTGCGCGCGCTCGCGGGTGCCGGCCTGGTGCGGCCCCGGCAGGGTTCGGGCGTCTTCGTCATCGCCACCGAGGCCGCCGAGGACTGGCCGACCCGGCTGCGCCGGGCCGCGGTGACGGACGTGTACGAGGTGCGGATGGCGGTCGAGGTGCACGCGGCCCGGCTCGCCGCGGAGCGCCGTACGGCCGAGGACGTCACGGCGATCGAGGCGGCGCTGGCGGGACGGCGGGCGGCGGGGGACGCGGACGACCCGGCCTTCGTCGACGCCGACATCGCCTTCCACGCGGCGGTGGTCGCCGCCGCGCACAACCCCGTGCTCGCCGATCTGTTCGCCGAGTTCAGGCCGGTGCTCCGCGAGGGCCTGATCGAGCTGCTGGCCCTGACCGGCCTGCGCACCACCGACCCGAACACCGGGGACGAGGCCCATGAGGCGCTGGTGCGGGCGCTGGCGGTGGGGGACGCGGAGTCCGCGGCGGAGGTGCTGCGGGCGGAACTGGCGGATCCGTTCGCGGGCTAGCCGGGGAGCCGTTCGAGAGCGTCCGGGGCCGCACCGGCCGACGGAGGTCCACCGTTCACCCGTTCGGCGCAGCTGTGGAATAGCTCACATACACCCGGGGTTGATGCCCCTCACGAGCACATGCGCGCAAGTGCATCGACTTTCGAAAGGCGTGTCATGAAGATCGGCATCATCGGCGCGGGCAACATCGGCGGCAACCTCACCCGGCGGCTCACCGCCCTCGGTCACGACGTGTCCGTGGCGAACTCGCGCGGCCCCGAGACGCTCCGCGAACTGGCCGAGGAGACGGGAGCGACGGCCGTACCGGCCGAGGAGGCCGCGCGCGGCGCCGAGGTCGTGGTCGTCACGGTCCCGGTGAAGGCGGTCCCG
Source organism: Streptomyces sp. NPDC048254 (assembly GCF_043201895.1). NCBI lineage: Bacteria > Bacillati > Actinomycetota > Actinomycetes > Kitasatosporales > Streptomycetaceae > Streptomyces > Streptomyces sp. NPDC048254. The sequence goes on along the minus strand of NZ_JBICZJ010000006.1, from coordinate 377,327 downwards.
AACCTGCCGGCGGGCCTGCTGGACGGCGCGGCGGCGAACGTCGCCGTGATCGACACCGGCAACTACTACCCGCGGGAGCGGGACGGCCGGATCGACGACATCGAGGACCGGGGCCTCACGGAGAGCCGCTGGACCGAGCGGCAGATCGGGCACCCCGTGATCAAGGCCTTCAACGGCACCTTCGCCCAGGACATCCTGGACCGTCACCGCCCCGCCGGCGACCCCGGCCGGCAGGCCGTCCCGGTCTCCGGCGACGACGAGGCGGCCAAGCGGGTCGTCCGCGCCCTGATCGACGAACTCGGCTTCGACACGGTCGACAACGGCGGCATCGACGACTCCTGGCGCCAGCAGCCGGGCACCCCGGTGTACGGCCTGCGGGACGGCGCCGAGGGCGTACGGAAGGCCCTGGCGGAGGCGTCTCCGGAACGACCGGACGGATTCCGGGGATAGCCAGGCGGGACGATCGGAGAGCACACCTCGACCGGGTTCGGGGCGCTGTGCGCCACCTGGCGTAGACGCCACCGCCGGCAGGTTCTATCCATGACACGGCACACCGTGCCGGGGCCGGTCACCGTGCCGGCCGCCCGGCGCCGCCCGGACTCCCCGTGGGCTCGGGGGAACCGTCACGTGCGAGAGCGAGACCGGGGGACGCTCCCGGCACGGGCGGGTCCACGGGGGTGGCCGGCGGCGGGACCGATCTGGGGAGCCCGGTTCCGCCGCCCGTGCCGCATCGCAGGACGGGCTCCGATGCGGTCACCCTTCGAACGCCCGCTCCTTCAGCCGGTCCACCGCTCGTACCGCCAGCCACTGGCGTCCCGTCACTATCCAGCCCTGGGACCGCCATTGCTCCAGGACGCGGCTCACCGTCCGCCGGGAGGTGAGGAGGAGGCCCGCCAGGTCGTCCTGGGAGAGGGCGAGGGCTATCCGGCGGCCGGGGCCGTCCGGTTCCGGCAGGCCGCAGCGTTCGACCAGGTCGAGGAGGAGCGTGGCGAGCCGGGCGGAAACCGGTTCGGTGATGCCGGCGCGCTGGACGTCGGCCTCGCGCAGCCGTCGTACCAGCGTCTGCTCGAAGGCGGCGGCGATGCCGGGGCGGGCCCGGGCCAGCACGTGGAAGCGGCCGGCGGGCAGGTGCAGCAGGTCGGCGGCGGTGGCCGTGACCAGCGTGGCGGAGCGGCGGCCGTTCTCCACCGAGGCCTGCTCGCCGAGGAGCTCGCCGGGGCCGCGCAGCGCGAGCAGGGCGCGGTAGCCGGCGTGCGACTGGGCGACGACCTTGACCCAGCCGTGCACCAGCACGACGAGATGGTCGGAGCCCTCGCCCTGGGTGAGGAACTGCCGGTCGGCGGCGAGCGTGACCCGCGTCGCCGCCCGCAGCAGCGCCGCCCGGTCGGTGGCGTCGAGGGCCTCCCAGAAGGGGGCGGGGCTGGTCACCACGGTTCACAGTGTGGCCCCGGAACCGCGGCCCGAAACCTGCCGGTCCCGCCGGACGGCAGCTCAGTCTCCCTTCTTCGCCCAGGACTTGAGAGCCGCCTTGTCGGCGAAGTCCGCCACGTTCTTGTCGTGCGGGTCGCTGGTGTACTGGTGGAAACGCCACTTGGCCTTGATGCGCGGGTGGCCGGCGCTGACGTAGTCGGCGATCCAGAGGCCGTCACCGGCGAACGAGGTGTTGTCGATGTTCAGCCAGAAGTTGCGGTTGGTGTACAGCACCACCCGGTGGCTGGGCCGCAGTTCCTGCACTGATCGGATGAAACGATCCTTCTCGGCGTTGCTCGCATGAGTGCCGTCGCCGGTGGTCTCCCAGTCGACGGCGAGGATCTCGCCCGCCTTCTCGGGGGCGTGCTTGACGAAGTACTCGGCCTGGGCGGCGAGGTTGCCGGGCCAGAGGAAGTGGTAGTAGCCGACGACCAGTCCGGCGTCACGGCCGGTCTTGGTCTGGGCGGCGAGCTTGGGATTGACGTACGAACGCCCCTCCGTCGCCTTGATGAAGACGAAGGAGAGGCCGTCCGTGTCGTAGGCGGAGGACTGGTACGCGCTCACGTCGATTCCGTGCAGCATGTGGGGGACTCCCTGGGTGCCGGTGGGGGGTGACAGGAGTGGGGGTCAGGAATTGGAAGTGCGTATTCCGTATTCCCCGGATCGGCACCGGCGATCCGCGTGGGCGCGTGATTTGTCAGCTCCGGGTGGCCACCTCGCCGAGCACGGCCGCCGACTTGGTCGACCAGTCCGAGGTGATGATGCTGGCGTGGTCGGAGGCGAGCAGCGCGAGCCGCGCCGCGACCTCGGCGTCCGTCGGACTGGTCGAGGAGATCGCCGGTGAGACGTTGTAGGCGTCCGTCATGATCAGGATGTAGTGGTTGGCGGAGTAGAACGACGTGTCGTAGCCGTTGTTGACGTAGGTCGCGGCGTCACCGTCGAAGAACACGAACCAGGGCCGGATGCCGGCGTCGTACCGGCTGGTGCGCGGGTCCCCGTTCTCGGCGCCCAGCACGGCGGGGAAGGCCTGGGCCGCGGAGATCTGCCCGGCGGCGTACAGGTCCCGCAGGTGGTCGCCGTACTCCTCGTCCGTCCAGTAGTGGTCGAACGGGTTGGCCTGCTCCACCGTGCCCGGGATCAGCTCGAAGATGAACTTGCCCTTGAGCGCGTCCCGGGTCGGCCAGGCGTTCGCCTTGGCGGCCGCGTCGAGCGTGGAGTACGACGAACCGAGCAGGTCGGCGGGCTTGTACACGCTGCTGCCGAGCTTCTGCGACACCAGCGTGTCGAATTCGTCGGGGCCGAGGCCCACGTTGTTGTTGAACCCGACCTTCAGCTCGACCTTGACGACGACGGGCGCGTGGTCCGGGTGCAGCTGCTCCCAGGCGGCCATGTTGTCGAGGCAGCTGCCCAGATCCTGGTTCCGGCTCTGGCTGTACAACTCGCTGGGGGTGTCGGCGTATTCGCAGTTGTTGTCGTTGCCGAGCGGGTTGCTGTGGCTGACCCGCCACCGCTTGGTGAGGCTGTCCGCGTACACGTCCAGCTCCAGCAGTGAGGCGCCGGAGTCCAGGGCCTGCGCCCAGTAGGTGTACTTGTCCTTCTCGTACGCGTTGTGCGTGCCGATGGCGGTGGTCTCGGAGAACTTCGCCGCGTCCAGGCCCGTGTCCGCGTGCGCGGCGGAGCCCGCCATCGCGAACAGGGCCCCCGCACCCACGACAGCCGCCAGTCGTCTCAGTACCCGCATGACCCAACTCCCTTGGCTTGATGGTGAGTTGGCGGCAGCCTAGAAGCAGGGGGTTACTGTGCGGTAGCCCCTGGAGGAACATCGGCCTCCGGAACGCGCGTACGCCACCAGAGACTCGCCGTTCCGTCGGCGCTCACGGTGGCCAGCAGGCGTGTGTCGGGACTGAACGCGAGGGTGACGATGCGGCTCCGGTCGTTCGGGATGGGGCGCCCCAGGTATCGCGGCTTCGCGGCGTCGGAGACGTCCCACAGGTGAACGGTGCGATAGCCGTCCACGGTGGCCAGCAGCCGGCCGTCCGGGCTGAACGCGAGTGCGGTCGTCGAGCCGCCGCCGGGGCGGAACGGATTCCCCTTGATCGTGGGTGTTCGAGGCTGGGACACGTCCCACAGGCGTACCTCGCCGTCCGGATCCGCTACCGCGAGCGTCCGTCCGTCCCGGGAGAACTGTGCGGACCGGGCTGTCAGGGGCAGCCTGCTCGTGCTGCCGCCCCTCGGTTCCTTGCCGACGGGCACGTCCCGCAACAGTGTGGACCCGGTCGAGTCGGCGACGGCGAACTTCACCGTGTGCGGCTCCGCCTGGATGGCCTTCACGCCCTTGACGCCGTCGGCGACGGTCCACGCGGCCTCTCCGGTGTCCACTCTCTGTCCCGTCATCCCGTGGCCGTCCGCTGTCACGACGGTCCGGCCGTCAGGGGTGACTCCGACGGCCGTGATCTGACCTGCTTTGTGCCTTTCGAAGCCGATACGTTCCGGATGTTCCGGGTCCGTCATGTCCCATGTCGACATCTCGTCCGCGGAGAGGGTCACCAGCAATTGACCGGACGGCGGCGTGAACACCACCGCGCCGATGTGGGGTTGGGGGGTGAGCCTGCCATTGCTGACCAGGTGCCATCGCTCCGACGAGGATGCCTCGCGGAGATGACTGGGCGCGACCCCCTTCCAGGGATCGGGAAGCACGCCTTGCGCCGCCGCGGCGGCCAGGCAGGTCGTCATGACGCCCAACGTCGTGGCGAGAGCGGGAAGCCATCTCGCTCTGGGTCCGGAGGTGATCCTGCGCGGCTCGGTGATCCCGCCGTCCCCGCCGTTTTTGCCGTCCCCGCCGCACCGCGGTCGCGCGGCCAGAGCCACCGCGAGCCGGCTCCAGGGGCGGTCCAGTCGTACCGGGGGCGCCTCCGGCGGCAGGGCGGACAGTGCTGTGACCAGGCGGCCCATGAGAGTGTCAGCGCGCAGCATCGCGTCCTCCGGACGGTGACAACACCTCTTCGGCGGCCTCGCTCCCGGGCCGGGCGGCGGGCAGCTGGGCCTCGGGCCCCTGTGGTGAGCCGGACTCGGAGACGGGGATCGACTGGAAGAGCTTCGCCACGATGAGCGGAGTGGTCACACCAACGGCGAACGCCGCCGTGGCGTTGGGCAGTTGCCCGGAATTACCCAGGGCCGCGGTCAGGCCGAACCCGGCGAACAGCCGTAGGGCGATGGCCACGAGCACCATGGGGCGGTCGGCGCGGCTGTGCCAGGGCCAGCGCCAGCGGCGACGCGGGCCGGTGGGACGCATGGACGCTGAGAGGTTGAGTGCCTCCGCGACGCCGCTTCCCAACAGCCCCCAGAGCGCGGCTTGCAGATCGGTCACAGCGGCAATGGTAGCTGAGAGTGTCGAGTCGCAAGCGTTGTGTAGTGGATCGTTCGGTCGAACCGGCGGGCCGGGAATCGTTTCTCCGGTGAACTTCTGCATCCGCTTGGGCCAGTGCGCACCAGGGCGGGCAAGGCGAATGGGCCGTGGCCGATATCAAAGCGGTCGTCATCAAGAGACGTCCCGCCGCTTCGTGACGCTGGGACGGTGGCCGCGGAAAGGAACAGCAGTGGCACACGGCTACGTACGGAGCGATGTGTACGGCGGAGGTGGAGGCGGCGAGTTCGCGGACAACCTCACCGAGGCCTCGACGCTCACCAAGGTGATCATCCACCACGGTGCTGCGATCAACAGCCTTCAGTGCGTGTGGCGGAAGCCCGACGGCAGCACTCTGGCCGGCGCCGTGTACGGTGCCGGCGGCGGTACCCGGCAGGAGATCCTCCTTGAGGAGGGCGAGGCCATCAACGAAGTGCGCGGCTCACAGGGCTGGTTGGTGACCCAGCTCTCGTTCAGGACGAACCGTGGGCGTTCGTTCGGACCGTTCGGATCCGACCGGGGCGACAGTGACTTCAAGATTTCCGGCAACGACCACGGGATCATGGGCTTCAACGGCCGCGCCGGCTGGTTCATCGACGCGCTCGGCGTGTTCACCGCCGTAAAGGGGTCGGAGGAAGTGGTCCGGCCCTGGGCAGGAGTCTTCCTGCCCGTCCCGGACCAGCAGCGGGACAAGGGCAGGAGCCGGTACTGGGTGTTCCACAAGGACCAGTACCGCCCCATCGACATCATCGAAATCGCCGACGGCGGCACCCACAAGGACCGGGTGGCCGGCGCCGACCGCTCCGTCTCCGCGTGGTCGTCCCTGAGCGGTATCGACCGTGTCCGCGCGGTGCTGCCCGTACCGGACCGTCAGCGGGTCGGAGGCAAGAGCCGGTACTGGGTGTTCCACAAGGACCAGTACCGCGTCATCGAGGTCGACGACGGCCCTGACTACGGTGACCGTATGCCCAGCGGTGACCGTCCCATCTCCACCTGGCCCGCTCTCAAGGGCGTCGGGCAGATCGACGCGATCCTGCCCGTCCCCGACCACCAGCAGATCGGAGGCAAGAGCCGGTACTGGGTGTTCCACAAGGACCAGTACCGCGTCATCGAGATCGACGACGGCACGGCCCACGAGGACCGCGTCTCGAGCGGCGACCGTCCCCTCTCCACCTGGCCGGCGCTCGACGGCGTCGAGCGGATCTCCGCGATCCTGCCCGTCCCCGACCGGCAGCTGGTCGGAGGCAAGAGCCGGTACTGGGTGTTCCACAAGGACCAGTACCGCGTCATCGAGATCGACGCAGGTGCCGCCCACGACACCCGGGTGGTGACAGGCGACCGCCCGGTCCGTGCCGACTGGACGTCACTGCCCCACTGATCGTCCGGCAGCCGAAGTCCCGGGGCGGCTGTCCGGCCCCGGCTACCTGCCCGAGCCGGTGACCCGGCGTAGTCGCGTGCGTGCCATGAAGGCGGCGGCGGCGAGCCCGCCGGCGGCCAGCGCCGCCTTCCGGCGACGTGTCATGGGGGTGATGGCCGGCCTGCACCCGTGCCGGCCGGTCCAGGTCGTGAGGTGACGGCCGAGCAGCCACTCGCGCAACAGCCACCAGGTGACCAGCGGCCCGGTGAGCCCCTGCATCACCACCCAGCCGGGCAGGCACTTGGCCGTTGTCCGCCACCCGAGCTGACGGACGGCCACACCGAGCGACGAGAGCATGACGGCCGCCCACAGCGGGCTCCACCAGGTGCACAGACCACGTGTACAGCCGTGGCGGGCGAGGTACCAGGGCAGGCTGCACAGCGCGATGCCGCCGAGCGCGGCGTCGACGACCTGTGTGCCCACGACGACGAGCGACGCGGCGTCCGTCAGCGGCGCACGGTGTCTGACCATCGTCTGGGCGAATCCGGCTGTCCAGCGGTGCATTTGGGACAGGAGTTCGGCCAGCGAGGTGGGCTCCTGGGTGTAGACGAAGGCCTGGGAGGTGAAGCGGACCGGGTGGGCGCGGCGGTGCAGCGTCCAGGTCAGGTTGAAGTCCTCGGTGATGTTGTCGTTGGGGAAGCCGCCGAGCTCGCGGAGCAGGTCCGTGCGGTGGCAGTTGGCCATGCCGCTGAGGACCATCTGCCGCCCGAGCCGGTCCTGCAGAGGGCGGACCCAGCCGTTGGAGATCGCATGGTAGAGCGTGCGGTACTGGCTGTAGACGGTGCTGGTGTCCCTGGGCCGTGCCGATGTGCAGGTGCCCACGCAGCCGCCGCGCAGGGTGCCCATCATGAGTTCCACCGCGTCCCGGCTCAGGGTGGCATCCGCGTCCAGGGCCACCACGGCGTCGCTGGTGATGTGGGGCAGGGCGAGGTTCTGAGCCGATGCCTTGGACCCGCCCTGTCCCTCGATGACCACGACACCCAGACGGCGCGCGATATCCGCTGTGGCGTCGGAGCAGTTGTCCGCGATGACGATGATCTGGTCGATCGGAAAGGTCTGTTCCCGGCATGAACCGATGGTCTGGGCGATGGACGCTTCCTCGTTGTGTGCCGGAATCACCAGGGAAACGCTGCGCGGCGTCCCTTCTTCGTCCGCGGTCAATTCATTGGCCGAATTCCTGCCCAGAGCGAGCGCGGAGACCGTCAGTAGCGCCGCGCCGGCGCCGGAGGCGGCAAACATGGACATCGTCCGTGCTCCTCGTGTCCGGTCGGTCACGGCCGACTCGCGGCTGAAGGAAAGTCTCCGGTCCGAGAGGAAAGGATGTTCTACTGCCAACGTACAAGCGTTCGCGTGTTTTTGCGCCGTGGGGCATGTTGATTCAACCCGGACGGATGAATCGAGTGAGGGCATATGCACCTTGTATATGCCACATGTCACCCTCATGGTCTTCTCCGCAGGCCGGCCCGGTGGACACGGGTTAGCTTCACCAGTGTCATATGCCGTCGTAATGGGGAACCGGGCGGTGCATAACACGAGCGGAAGGCGCCGAGCAGACCGTGATCACGCACGATGCGCAGCTGAGAATCGTCAACGCGAGTACCGGCAAGGCGCTGACCGCTGACGGCCCACGGGTCCGCCAGTCGTGGCCGGCGGCGGACCACCGCGCGCAGCAATGGCGGCTGCAGCCCACTCCCGGCGGAAAGCACACTTTCCTTGTCAGGAATATGGACAGCGGCCTGCTCCTGACCGCCTCTGTCGAGGGCGGAGGCGGAGGCGATCGCGCAGAGGTCGAACTCGCACCGGAACGGGCAACACCGAGCCAGTACTGGCGTTTCGTCCCTCTCGAGGCGGGCCGGCACGCTCTGGTGAATCCGGCCACCGGCAAGTACCTGGACCTCTGGGACGCGCGGGACGACGACGCTGCCGAACCGGCTCTGTACTCCTTCTGGAACGGCCCGCAGCAACAGTGGACGCTCCGGAGGACCACCAGCCGCCGGAACACCCGGGCCGTGCTCACTCTCGTCCGGGACGAACCCGAATTCCTCCCCATCTGGCTGGACTACTACTCCCGCTTCTTCGCGCCCGAGGACATCTACGTACTCCACCACCAGCCCCCACCGGACTTCCGCCCCACCAACCGGTTCATCCATATTCCGGTTCACCAGGAGGTGTTCAGCTGCGACTGGCAGCGCGACCTCGTCCAGCAGCATCAGCACGAACTCGTCGACCGCTACGACACCGTGCTCTGCACCGACGTCGACGAGATCGTCGCCCCCGACCCCCGCTACTGCGATCTCGGTGCATACATCGACCAGTTCGACGACGACTACGTCAACTGCACCGGATATGAAGTCCTGCACCTCAAGGACAAGGAACCGGCCTTCGACTCCGCGGAGAAGGTCCTCAGCCAGAGATCGACGTGGTTCCCCAACTCGCTCTACTCCAAACCGCTCCTTGCCCGCGTTCCCATGGTGTGGGACGGCGGCTTCCACTGGCGGACCGACGGCGGCACAAAACAGGATCCCCACCTGTATCTCATCCACCTGCACCGCATGGACTACGAGATCTGCCTGAAACGCCATCAGCGTCGCTCAGAGCACCTGGTCACCCAGGACGACATCGACAACTGCCGCGGATACCAGAACCGGATCGTCGCCCCGGAGGACTTTCATATCTGGTTCTACAACGACCGCGTCAGTGGCGAACCCATTTATCCCGAACCAGTTCCCGAACACTGGCGACAGACCGTGTGACAGGGCCTGCCCGCCGCTTGCGGGCGTTCGCCTCGGAAGAGAACGGCACCACGAGACAAGGAGAAACCCGTCATGTTTACTGCTCCGAACCCGTCGAGTATCGACCTTGCGATCAGCCTGGACCGGAAGGAAGCCCATCGTCAGAACGTACGGGTGGCCCTGCCCACGACAGGCGTACTCCCCAAGATCGACGTCTACTTCCTCACCGACAGCACCGGAAGCATGGACAACGTCATCGCCAAGGTGAGGGCGGGCTCGTCCGACATCCTGAACAAGCTGACGAGCGCGGCGAGCGGCGTGGGGGCGGACATCTGGTACGGCGTGGGCAACTACCGGGACATCTTCGACCCCAGGGAACAGTGGTTCGCCCACCAGGTGTCGTTGACCGCCGACACCACCGCGGTCAAGAACGGCATCGACGCCTGGGACGCGGGCGGCGGCGACTCGACCGTGGCCGAAGGCCAGTTCTACGCCTTGGACCAGCTCGCCCAGCCACCCCGTGGGTCGATCGGCTGGCGCGAGGACGCCAAACGGATCATCGTGTGGTTCGGTGACGCGCCCGGCCACGATCCGATCAAGGCCACCGTCACCGGTCTGCCCTACGACATCAGCGAGGTGTCGGTGGCCGAGAAACTGAAGGCGGAGAAGATCTTCGTCCTGGCGATCAGCAATGTGAGGTCGAACGGGGTAGGGCTGAACAGCGACCCCACCCCGCTGTCCCACATCGGGGGAAATCCGGGTCAGGGCGAGCGAGTGGCCGCCGCCACCCAGGGCACGTACGCCGAGATCATCAACACCGACCAGATCGTCGGAAAGATCATCGAGCTCGGCACGGCCGAGGTCGTCCGGCTCAGCAACATCAACCTGGTGCCGGACAAGAGCATCGCGCCCTTTGTGCGGGTGAACCCGCCGACCGGACTCGGCCCGTTCACCAGCGGCGCGACCAGCGTCGTCGATTTCACGCTGGAGTTCCCCGGGACGACCGACCAGGCATCCTCCGTTCCGGCGACGACCATGCCGATCGCCATCCGCGGGAACATCAACGTGCAGATCGACGGGGTGACCACCGGAACGATCCCGGTGACGATCAACGCGCCCGACCTGAGCGGCACTTACAAGATCCAGTCCACTCTCAGCGGCCATCACCTCCAGCTCGAGAATCCGTCCTGGTCCGGCGACGGCGCCAACATCACCCAGAACAAGTACACCGGCGCCGCGGCGGAGCACTGGGAACTCATCGCGGTACGGGGCGGCGGCTACCGGATCAAGAACAAGGACGCCGCCCTGGACCGCTACCTCGAGGTGGTGGGCGCGTCGGACACGAACGGCACGGAGATCCTGACCCGCAGGGACCCGAGCGGCTCGCACAAGGAATGGCTCCCCGTGCCTGCCGGCACCGCGGGCACCAACGGCATGGTGTTCAAGCTGGAGAACCGCAAGAGCCGCAAGGTCATCGACGTCCTCGACCGGAGCACGCAGCCAGGTGCGCGGGTGACCCAGTACTCCTACTGGGGAGACTGGACCTCCTACCAGGAGAACCACAATCAGCACTGGTACCTGCAGCGCCTCTGAGGACGGGGAGGACCAGGGCAGGGCAGGCCCCGACAGCACCGAAAGACAGGAACGGGCCGCGCAGGGCCCATTCCCCTAGCACTCGATGATGTTCACCGCCAGCCCGCCCCGGGCCGTCTCCTTGTACTTGACGGGCATGCGAGCGGCTGTTGATCATGCAGTTGACCTGCTGTTTTGTCACGCTCGGGCTTCCCTTGAGCACGCCAGGGACTTTTTGGGGACGTCCTGTCGAGAGCTGAGTACAACGTATCCGATGCTGCGTGAGACGCCCGCAGAGTCGGGTCGTTGATGCTTGGGCGGCATCTGATGGCTTTGGACAACTGGTGGACGGTTGTGCGTGCCCCTCCGTCAGGGCCTGTTGCTGCCCCGTGGGACGACGGATGAAGTGGACGCGTCTCCGTTGGGACGATTGGCGTCGTCGGGACTGCTCGGTCCTGACAGGTCGCACCTCTGTCGTGTGAGGGTGCGACCAGTGGCGGGAGCCAGGACCGGGAGAGCGCCCGTGAATCGCGGTGCCGGCCGAGGGCTCTTGACCATCCGGATCAGACGGCAAGTCCGGCGCAGCTTCGGCCAGGTACTGCGATCCGTCTCTGTGGAGGACCCGCAGCGGTCGTTACATCGGCGGAGCGGCGGGTCGGCCGACTTGTGAATGAGCAGAGAGCGGGTCTGGAGGCAGAAGCCCAGCCGGCTGGTCGCCCAGGTTTTGGCCAGGCCGCGGTAGCGGGAGCGGCGCAGGCCGTGGGCGCTGGGTCACGTCCGCTTGCTCCTATGTCAAGCGGCTGCTGCGAGGTGGAGTGGTGTATCGACGGCCACTCGGTGATCTCTTCTTTGAGGCTATGCGGTGAGTTCGGTGGGCAGGGTGGTGTCGTCGGTTTCTGACTCGATCGGGTGGAGGCGGGCCTTTGCCAACAGGTCGAGCCCCATGTAGCGGCGGGCCTCGGTCCACTCGTCGTTCTGTTCGGCCAGAACCGCGCCGACCAGGCGGATCAGCGCGGTGCGGTCGGGGAAGATGCCGACCACATCGGTGCGGCGTCGGATTTCCTTGTTGAGCCGTTCCTGTGGGTTGTTGGACCAGATCTGCCGCCAGATCTCGCGAGGGAACGCGGTGAACGCCGGCAGGTCGTGCTGGGCGGCGTCCAAGTGGGCTGCGGCTTTGGGGAACTTGGCCTCCAGCGTGTCCAGCACGTGCCGCATCTGGGCCTGGACCGCGTCGGTGTCGGGCTGTTCGAAGACTGTCCGCAACAGGGTGGCCACCCACGGCTGGGCCGACTTGGGGACCTGGCTCAGCAGATTTCGGGCGTAATGCGTGCGGCATCGCTGCCACGACGCGCCCGGCAGGACCGCGCCGATCGCGCTCACCAGGCCGGTGTGGGCGTCGGAGACGACCAGTTGGACGCCGGACAGGCCGCGGGCGGTCAGCGAGCGCAGGAAGGCAAGCCAGCCCGCACCGTCCTCGGCTGTGGCGACATCGATGCCGAGGATCTCGCGATGCCCGTCGGCGTTGACGCCGACGGCGATCAGCGCGTGGACGTTGATGATGCGGCCGCCCTCGCGGACCTTCTGAGTGAGCGCGTCAACCCAGACGAACGCGTAAGGCCCCTGGTCCAGGGGCCGGTTGCGGAAAGCGGTGACCTGCTCGTCCAGGTGCTTGGCCATTGCAGAGACCTGGGACTTCGACAGCTGGGTGACGCCGAGGGACTCGGCGAGCTTCTCGACGCGGCGGGTGGAGACGCCGAGCAGGTATGCGGTGGCGACGACCGAGATGAGGGCCTGCTCGGCCCGGCGACGGCGCTCCAGGAGCCAGTGCGGGAAGTAACTGCCCTGGCGCAGCTTGGGGACAGCGAGTTCGACGGTGCCGGCCCTTGTGTCCCACTCGCGCGGGCGGTAGCCGTTGCGATGGTTGACGCGTTCGTCGCTGACCTGCCCGTATTCGGCGCCGCAGAGGGCGTCGGCCTCCGCGGACATGAGGGCGTCGGCGAACGTTTTGATCATCGCGCGCAGCAGATCCGGACTCGCCGCGGCGAGGTTGTCCTCGGCGAGGGCGTGCAGGGGCAGACTGTCGGGTGCGGTCATCGTGCTGATCTCCTTCGTGACTCGACATCTCGAAGATCAGCCGGTGGCCGTTCATCTATGCGGGGACCATCCCGATGCCGGAGCAAACCCCCGGATCAGGTCGAACCCGTACACCACTTCCCTGGACGCAACCCGGCGAGGTCGCTGGGCTTGGGAGTGCTGCCCTGAGTAGGTGCCTGGGCGCATGTGGGGACAGTACTGGGCAAGCCTGACTCCTGTTTTGGTTAGGGGCTGGGCCCAGGCCGCGGGCCGGCGGTGGAGTCGCCGGCCCGGGGGCCGTCGTAGGGTTGGACTAGGCGGCGTGCTCCAGCGAGCTCCGGATCACCTGGATCCGGCGGTCCTCAGCCTCACGGTCGAGACGCGCGATCTCGGGGTCGCCCTCGAAGTCGTCCCGCGCGATCTCCTCCGCCTGCTTGACCACATGCTCCAGCCGGTTGACGAAGCCGCGCATCTCCTCCAGCGCCCTCCGCGCCTCGGCCGGGGTCAGCTCGCCCAAGTGGACGCCGTAGCCCAGCCAAACCTGAGTGCGGCGGCCGTACGCCTGCGGCTTGTCGTTGCTGACGACGACCTGCGCGGACAGCCACGGCAGCCCGTTGCCGTACCCGCTGTACCCGCTGGAGTCGATGGCGGCGTCTCGCAGCTTGGTCTGAACAGGGAAAGCGCTGTGGAACTCTGCGGCGCACGGCGCGGCGTGGTCGTCTACGCACCACGGGGGGCAGCCCCAGCGGAGCATCCACTCAGGGCCGCGCTGGGCGGCGGTGAGCGGGAGACCGGACGCCTCGACGCACGGGCGGCAGACTTTGACGTCCGCGCCAGTCATGTCCTGGACGCCGCGGAAGCTCACGAGGGCATTGGCAGGGAAGTGCAGGAGGGCGGTGTCGTCCAGCTCACCGCTGCAGGTGAGGCAGCGGCCGACCACGTGGACGTCGTCGTATGCCACGGCCACCTCGTCGGCGCGGGCGACGGCGGTGCGGCGGCCGTCGATGATCCTGATTTCGGGGAGGTCCACGACCGTGTCGTCAGTCAGCTGGAGGGCGAGGCCGAGGCGCTCGCACTCCTGGATGAGCTTGGGCAGGTAGGCCTTGTTCTCGGCGTGGTCGCAGAGGAGTTCGGCCACGTGGGCGATGACGGCCTTCGGGTCGTCCGCTTCGGCGACGAGGCTGACGATCAGGCGCTGGAAGGCGTCCAGTTCGGGGCTGCCGAGGCCGACGGCGTTGGCCTCGGCGTGGTTCTGCTCCAGATGGAGGATGATCCGGGCGGCGTCCGTCTCGGATTGCTCGCCGCGGGCCGAGCCCTTCGCGGTGCCGTTGACGAGCGGCGAGGCGAGAGGGATGAGATGCTCGCCGGCCGTGGAGTTCGTGTCCATGATGCTCATGGGGCCTGCTCCTTCGTGGAGTTGAATCGCCTTTTCTGGTCGGCGTAGTCGCGCTGATGGGAGCGGTCGAGGCGTGTCGTCCTCGTTCGGGTGGTGTCGCCTCAGATGCCGGTCGGTGCCTGGCAGGAGACGCGTAAAGTGCTCCGTTTTGCTGGCCTGGGTGTTGCCAAAGGGGCCTGGCCGCCCGCTCCCGGCGGCGGCTGCTGCCTGGGCATGGGGTCTTCGGCTCTACCGGGCGCCGGGCGGTGAAAGTCTTTAGAGTGCATGATCGTTGGGCAGTGCGTGCAAGACACTGTGGATGGTCGAGGGGAGTGTTGTGAGGGTCGAACTTCCGCCGGAGCCGGTGTACTTCGTCAACCGCGATGATGAGCGGGAACGTGCCTTGCGCGCCGTGACGGAATGGCGGAGCCGTTCCCGCCCGCTGGTCCTGGCGCTGAGCGGGCCGGGTGGTTTGGGAAAGACGGAGCTGGCCGGCCTGATCGCCCGCACTCTGCTCGACCGCTACCCCTTTACCGATGGTGTGCTGTCGGTCGACCTCGACGACTTCCGGGCGGGCGGCGTGCTTGACCCCGGTGATGTGCTCTCCCAGTTGCTGCATTCGCTCGACGTGGCGCCGGACCAGGTGCAGGCTCAGTACGCGGCTCGGTGCAGGCAGTACTGGAACAGGACCTCGGACGCGAAGCTGGTCCTTGTGCTGGACAACGCGCGCTACGCCTCGGAGGTCGTCCCCCTGCTTCCGGCGTCGGGCAGCAGCGTGCTGATCGTCACGAGTCACGGCCCGCTCCACGACCTCGAAGCCGGTGCCGCGGTGGATCTGGCGCTGCCGCCGCTGGAGGAGCGGGCGGCCGTGGAACTGCTGGAGCTGATCGTCCGTGACCACCGGCTGGCCGCCGACCCGGAGGCGGCACGGGCGGTGGTCCGGTTGTGTGATGGCCTCCCGGCGGCACTGCATGTGGCGGGCCGGTGGGTGCGTACGCACCGGCTGCGTCCGCTCTCCCGTATCCTCGCCGATCTCCAGGCCGAGTTGGACGAGAAGGGTGTGTCGGGCGTGGAGCACATCTGGGACACGGCCTACGCCGATCTGTCCCGCCCGGCGGCTCTGCTCTACCGATTGCTTCCGCATCACCCCGGTGAGACGTTCACGCTCCACTCCGTCACCGCGTTGTCGGGGCTGGGACTGGAGGCCTGCCAGGACGCCCTGGAGGAGCTGGACCGGGCCGGGTTACTGGACTTGCGTCTGCTGTCGCTGACGGTGGCAGGTCAGATGAGGCTGCCGGGGCCGCAGCGCGGGCACGCCCTGCGCCGGTCCCGCCGGGAGGCGGCGGAGGGGGAAGCGGCTGAGGCACAGGCCAGGCTGCTGCGCTGGCTTGTCCGGCAGGCTCAGCTGGCCGACCGGTTCGCCGCAGGCCGTCGGCTGACCGTCGTGGATCTTTTCGACCCTGTTCCCGGTGTGCCGGACGTTCCACTGGAGGATCCGGAAGCGACGGTGGACGACGAATCACGGGCTGAACGGGCAGAACGTGCGTCGCGCTGGCTGGACGAGGAACGCCATGTGCTGTTCGCGTCCTCGCGTCTGGCCCATGGCCGTGGGATGGACACCGAGGTCGTGGCCCTGTCCGAGCCCGTGTGGACGCATGCCCTGGACCATCCCCATCAGTCCGAGGTCATCGAGGTCTTCCGGCGGGCCGTCGACTCAGCGGTCCGGCACGGGGGGAACGCCGGGTGGCTGGTGCGCACGCGCTGCCAGCTGGCCAGGCCACTGTGGGAGTCGCAGGAGCTGAGCGAGGCCCAGGAGCAGATCGACAGCGCGATGTCCGCCCTGGAACTGCTGGGGGACTCCGAACGGGACCGCAAGCTGGCCGCGTCGGCCATCGAGCACCGAGGCATGCTCAAGGGCGCACGGGGTGAGTGGAGTGCGGCCCTGGCCGACTTCGCCGGCTCCCGCGACATGCACCGGGCGATCCCCAACCCCTACGGCGTCCTGCTCCAGACCTACCGGATGGGAGAGGCGAGTGCCAAAGTGGGCGACCTTGAGACGGCGCATCGTCTGCTGTCCGAGGCGTACACCGGGTTCGTGGAGAAGAAGCGCGAGAGGCTGATCGGACGCTCGGCATTCGCCCTCGCCGGTGTCCTGCACCGCCTCGGCCGGACGGACGAGGCCCGTGAGCTGTACCTGCAGTCGCTCGGGCGGGCCGACAGGCGGCGCTCGGGCTTCGACCTGGCACGCGTCCACGACGCGCTCGCCGAGCTGGACACAGCCGAAGGGCACCTGGTGGAGGCCGAGGAGCACCGTACTGCGGCCCAGACCCTCCGGCGACGCAACGGCCTGGTCTAGATCACCTGCGTGGCTTCGGCGTCTGTGGCCGGGCGGAGGATGATGCGGAAGGTCCGTTCTCCGATGAGGCAGTTCAGCACGGTGGGGCCGTCCGGGGCAGGCTGGCGGGAGACCAGCCGGGCGTGCACGGCCGACAGCGCGACGGCCGGGTCGATCCGTACGATCCGGCCTTCTTCGGAGCGCGGTTCGACCTGGACGGCGTACGTCTGCTCGTGACCGCGGACTCTAAGCAGGCACCCACCGGACGGCAGTAGAGCCGCGGCTGAACGACAGCCCGGGTAGGCGGACAGGGCGTGCCGAGTCCACCCGTCGGCGGTCCAGGCCAGATCCACGGGGGCGGCGGAAGCCGGGAGCGGACGGCGGTACAACAGGCCTGCGGAACGGGAGAGTTGTTCGACGGCGGCGGCGTGCTCCACGGCCAAGTGGTGGCCGGGCAGCCCGGTGCCGGCCGGATGCCGGGTGATACGGACGCCGGCCGCGTTGGTCTCCACATGGACGTCGAACGCCGCGGGGACACGCGTGGCGGGCGCTGGCACAGGCAGCAGCCGGGGTGTGAGGCCGTGCGTGGGCGGCGCGAGACCGAGCAGGGCATAGACCTCGGCTCGCAGGCGGTACACGGCATCACCGGGTGGCGCGAACGCGGCCTCAGCGGCGGCGTGCCCGGGACCCGGCCGGTACGCCCGCAGTGCGTCGGAAATGTCCTCGGCGCGTTCCAACTGCGGTACCTGGTCCAGGAGTACGCCCATCGGGCTGCTGGGGATCAGTTCGCCGCAGCCTTGGTGGACGCTCACGATGGGGCGGTCCTGGGCGGCGCAGTAGTACAGGGCGGCCGATCCGTGGTCGGTGACCAGGGCATCGGCGGCGATCAGGACGGCGGCCCACTCCTCGTGGGGATCCGGAAGGATCATCCCGGCGTCGAGGGCCGGCGCCAGCCGTTCGGCCAGTTCATACGTCCCGAGCAGGCTGCGCTCATTGGGATGGACCACGAGCGCCAACTGGTATTCGTCGTGGGACAGCTGGGCCGCGAGCAGGGCGGGCAGTTCGGGGTGTTGCCGGATCAGGGATTCTGGCCCCCAGGTGGAGACCAGCACCAGAAGCTTGCGGGCTCCGGTGCCCAACGCCGCCCGGTAGCGGTCACGTAGGGACGAGGAGGCGAGGACGCGTTCCAGGGTGAGATCGCCGATCACCTTCGCGCGCCGGGCGGCCCGCGGATTCGCGGCGGCCACCCTGGCGATCTGATTGGGATGGGCCAAGGCGTGCAGCACTATCGGAGCGTCGTGATCGGTTCGTCGCAGATACGCCGGGTCCAGCCCGGACGCCGAGTCAGCCGAACCCTCGCCGGGAATCGACTTGTTGAAGCCCGCGCCATGCGGCAGAAGGACGTGAGGGCCGCGCAGCGTCCTCAGGTCGCCCTTCGGGCTGGCGGCGACGACCAAGTCGTACGAGCGACCGCGCGCCTCGTTCCATGGCACTGTGCGGCCTCCGAGGGCATCGATCGCGGAGAGCGCGTCGGCGCCGAAGTCGGACCCGGGGACGAGGGTGAACAGGCGGGTGATCCGGTCGTCACCGGAGAAGACGGGGAGAACGTCGAGCAGGCGATACAGGGCCACCGCGGACCGAGCCGCGAACAGAACCGCTCGCCCGTCGCCCGTCGCCCGTCGCCCGTCGCCCGTCGCCCGTCGCCCGTCGCCCGTCGCCCGTCGCCCGTCGCCCGTCGCCCGTCGCCCGTCGCCCGTCCGAAAGTATCCAGTCTATCGGGAACCGGTGTGCGGAAACAGCTGTTTCCGCAGGTCGGGGCGTTTTTTTCCGCGTCGTCGGACGACATGGCCTGATCCTATCGTTCGGCGTTCGAAGGCCGCCGAGGGTGATCCACGCCGCACATTCGGCAAGGGTGGTGTGGCAGGTTGTGGCTGATCGCGAGGATGGCTGCATGAGTGACTGGGGAATCGCATTGATTGCCGCGGGGTCGGCGATCGCGGGCAGCGTTGTCACCGGCTGGTACGCCCGCAGCGCCGGCATCCGGCAGGCCACTGCGGCGCGGCACGCGGGCGACCGCCAGGCGGACGCGCTGCTCGAATCGGTTCGCATGACGCTCCGCGCCGAGTCCGGCCACCGCGAGTTCGCCCTCCGCCGCCAGACCTACGCGGACTTCCTCGGAGCCGCAGACGCTAAAATCCTCACCGAACGGAACGGGCGGGGTCAAGGCGACGACGACGTCCTGCTGCAACGAACCTTGGGCGGAGTACTCCTGGAAGGCCCGCCGGATGCCGCCGCAGCAGCGCAGCACCTCGTCGACTGCCTGCGACGCCATGAGAGACCCGACGAACTCACGCGCGCGAAGCTGGCCTTCGTCTCGGTGGCGCAGCAGTGCTGCCGGCCCCGGTGACCTTGCGCAGACCTTCTCCGGACTCCCTGTGTCGGCTTATCCCTCTGTGACCATGGGCGTGCAGCGCGGAAGTGAAGATGGGTCATTCATCCCGGAGATCTCTTGCGCCGACGGTGAACCGGCCATTGAGGACAATGCGGACGGCGGAAAGCCCAGCGAACCCGTCCTCGGGTGGACTACCCGGCTATTAACGGACTCCTCGATCTGTTCCTGCGCGTCGGAGCGGTTGATGGACGCCTCGCCCCCGGTGTCACCTTGGACCGCCCCGTGGGAGTACGTCCAGCAGGCGAGTCGCGGACGTCACGTTGTGCACGATGAACAGGACCCGACGACAGCCCGCGCGGGTGACCCAGGCTCCGCGTCCTCACCCACCGGTACCCGCAATCGCGCCGCCCCGCCCGTCACCGCTGTCTCGTTCCCCTGACTTGATCGAGCCTGTTGTCCCTGTCGTCTCACTCGATGTTATCGGGGTACATACTCTGGAAACTGCGAGGTGGGAAACGCCCCTGCGGACTTTCACCAAGGTGAAGCGGGCCCTATTAGATCCGGTCTAACTCAGCCCGAAGACGTTCGGCCTCGGCTTCGGCTTTTCTCAGCCTTCGCTCCAAGGTGGACCGTGAGGGCGTCGGCGCGGTGTTCGCCGTCTTCTCAGCCTTTCGCTGCCGGGGAACCAGCCATCCGATGCGCTCGTAGGCCAAGATCATTCGCACTTGAGGGCAGGTATAACACAGCCGCTCAGGCTCTGGCGACGGCCAGCCGTCTGCAAGCATCCGCCGGGTGTGCTCCCGATCCCGCTCGGTCTGCAGTTCCGGATTCGCGCGCCAGGCCTCCTCGAACTCGGCGGACATCTGCTGGACCCTTAACGGATCTGTCCGGTGAGGCCCCGAGGCAGGCCTCCAATCGAGACTGGGGGCAATGGCTTCCTCTACGTGGCCGCAAGCCAGCGTCACCTTCCAGAAGGCAGAAGTGTGCGGCTCGTCGTGGCGGAGCACCGGCCATACCTTGGGATCGATGTGATCCGGTGGCTCGACTGGATCGGCAGGAAACGCCACCTCCCTCCGCTTTCCCCACTCAGCGATCACGCGATAGGGCGGGGGCGGGGAGTCGTCGTGCTGGCAGATCATCTGTCCGAGAGGCAGCCGTGAGCCGTGAAGGTGTTCCTCCCACCGCATCTCGTGTGGCGGGGCGCAGCCTTCGCGAGTGAGGACCTCAGGGACGCAGCCGCAGTCGAGCTGAACGCGCCACCGGAACGCGCGCGTCAGATCCGGAATCAGGAAGTCCCAGAGCACCCGCGGGATGTGCCCGCGCATTTCGGCGGTCTCCGCCTCACACTCCCGCAGCACCTCTTGGCGTGGCCTGGCCTTGCCGGGAAGCCGTTGCAGGGCGGGGATACTCGGCGGCGGCCTGTCCTCCAGCAGAAGATGGCGATTGTTGGTTGAAGGGGCACCCATGGCGTCTCCCCGTTCTGTGCCCGGTGCTGCCGTTATCGTGCGAGCGGACTGTGAGCGGCCGCTGGGCACGCTACAGACCCAGCTCCCCAGCACCAGGGGAATGCCTCGGCGGTTCACTCGCGTGGGTGACCGTTCACGGGCGCCAAGCACCCGAAGTCCCAGGGACATCCCAGGGACTTTTCAGGGACTTTCACGTCTGTCCCAGGGCGTTTCCAGGGGCTTTCCGCCGCGTAAGCAGGGAAGGCCCTGACAGCGCTGAAAGATAAGAACGCGCTGGTCAGGGCCCACTTGCTCAGCACTCGATGATGTTCACCGCGAGCCCGCCCCGGGCCGTCTCCTTGTACTTGACCTTGACCTTCAGGTGCTCCGCCGAGCCGATCATGCTCTTGAGCTGCGAACCTACGACCGATGGGCTCGTGAGCAAGGCTGCCAGGACCGAATGCCTTCCCCTGGCGCAAACCGAGGCCGAGTCCGAGATCCACGAAGCCCCGGACGCTTCTTCCCGTTCAAGCGTTCCGCACGCCGTCACGCTCAGGGCGATGCTTTCCGAACTCACCAGACTTTTCTCCCCCGGTGAGCAGGCCCTCCAAGAAGACCCGCATCGGACGGCACGGAAAGTCCGGATATCGAGTTTTTCGTGTTCGCGGCCGTCAGTCGGCCAAGCAGGCGGCTGATCATGGTGCATGTACCCCTGTGCGATGGGACTTGTGAGGCCGCTTACGGCTCGACAGGGATAGGCACCCATGCAGGCAACCTGTTACGCAACTGATGTCTGTGGCGCTGGCACCCGGTCGAGCCACAGCCTAAACAGTTGCGTAAGCGGCCAATAATGCATGACGGGGGGCTACTCGTGGGGCGGTGGTGTGGTGTGGTTGCTCGCAGAGGGAGGCCCCTCCGCGACGACTGTCGTCGACGCCGACCCCGATTTTTGGGCTGGTCGTCGTCGACGTGCTGCACGACGCCGAGCCGGAAGTACGAGCCGTCGTCGTCCGACTCGTCCACAGGCGGCAGCGACGTGGGCACCTCCCACCAGGGCCCGAAACAGATCTGGTCGGCGTGCGCCAGGTTGGTGTCGTGGAAGCCCTCGCAGCAGCGGAGGTGCGGGTTCTCCGCAGGCGGGCCCGGCCTTGGGCCAAGGCCCGGTCAGGTCTTCCCCCGCTTTGTCTACCCGTCATCGATCGATCTGTCCAGCCGCGCGCTGGGGCACCTGGCCAGGCAACTGGCTGCTCGTCAGCGGGAGATCGGCGCGCGATGGCGGCGTCTGCCCGTCAGCCGTCAGTCTCTGCTTGCCCTGGCTCATCTGCGGTGCGGTGACACTTACGCCCGGCTCGCTGCCGGGTTCGGTATCGGCATCGCGACCGTCTACCGCTACAAACGCGAGGCCATCGAGGTGCTGGCCGCCCTGGCGCCGACCCTGGCTGTGGGCATCCCCTGCCCCGCCCGGAGCGACCCACGATCTGACCGCCGCCCGCAGCCACGGAATCATCGATGCCCTCGCCGCCGTTGGGCTGAAATGCTGGGCGGACAAGGCATACCAAGGTGCCGGCCGCCTCGTCCGCGTGCCCTTCCGGGGCCGCCGGCTCAAGCGATGGAAGCGACGGCACAACAGCAGCCACGCCAAGATCCGGTGCGTCGGCGAGCAGGCCATGGCAGTCCTGAAGGGCTGGCGCCTGCTCAGGAAGCTCCGCTGCAGCGCGAACCGGATCACCGACATCGTGAAGGCCATCGTCGTCCTTCGCCACGCCTCAGCGTGAGGTTGGAAAGGGCTCAGTGGACACGGACGGGATCCTTCCCGGGAGGAGAAACCGGATGGTCGTCGCGGATGGGACCGCTTAGCGGTGAGCGAGCAGTTTGTGAGCGAGCGGTTTTCAGTGCTCTTACGAGGGACGAACCCGTGAGCTCCGTCTGTGCTTCCGCAGCTACGGCGATGACCTGTGACAACGGTCATCTCTGCCAGAGATGAAGGGGTAGATAAAAGGCAGGGAACTCACAGCAGACGTCCTGCGTTTCCACATTCCGCGAGCCGTCAAAGCCCTCCGGCGCACGATGGCGGGCATTGCCGCCAGGTATGCATCGAACCAACATGAATACCGGCGGGTAAAGGATGTGATCCGGGCCCCGGGATAATTACGGAAGACGCACTCCAGACGCCCGAAGTGAGGATCACAGGCACGATCCGCCGCCCGTGCACCACAGTGCACAAGGTCTGTTTCCGCAGCGCACAGTCTCTGTGCCGCTCTGCGTGCGCGCCTTCGGGCGGCTATATTGATTCCGCCAGTCAAGGTGCGAGTCGCGATGGCGTGGCGCTCGCACATGTCCCGGGTCGTCAAGGAGATCGACCGGGGACGAGCTTCGGTTCTTACTCGATCTGACGCATCCCTATGCGTATGGCGAACACGTGGTAGATCCCGCAACAACGCGCAATGCGCAGAGGTGTGGTCGTGGAGCAGCAGAGGTGTAGTCGTGGAGCAATGGACAAGGCGCGAGGACAAACGGCTACTCACCGGCCGAGGCCGCTACGTCGCCGATATCGAAGTGCCAGGTTGCCTGGACGCTGTGTTTGTGAGAAGCAAAGTCGCCCACGGCACGCTGCGTGAGCTGGATTGCGCCGCCGCGCGGGAGGTACCCGGCGTGGTGGGGGTCTGGTCTGCAGCGGACCTCGCGGAGATGCCCCCGTGCGTGCAGGCGGCCGCCCACCTGCAAGACCTGCCTCCGGTGCCGTACACGTTGCTTGCGAAGCTGTCCACGGAGGAGGCCGTGGCGGGCCGAGAGTGGCCGGCGCTCGTGAAAGAGCGGGTTCGGTACCCGGGCGAGGCACTGGCAGTGGTCTTGGGCGAGGACCGCTACCGGGCCGAGGACGGGGCTGCCGAGGTCACCTTCCGGATCGATCCGCTGCCTGCGGTGGTGACGACGTCCGCCGCATCGGACGACTCTGTTCGTCTTTTCGACGGCCTGAGCAACATCGCTCTGCAGGGGGAAACCGGCGAGCCGATCGAGGACTCCGTCTGGCAGGAGGCGGCGGCCGTGGTGGAGGGCCGGTACCGCCAGCAGCTACTGATGCCCAGTCCCATGGAGTGCAGGACGATTCTCGCCGTGCCCGAGGGAGACCGGCTGACGGTCTGGGTGGGGCACCAGATGCCCCATCGGCTGCGCCGGGAACTGGCCGCACTGCTCGGTTGGTCGGTCGACCGGGTGCGCGTGGTGGTGCCGGACACCGGGGGCGCCTTCGGGTCGAAGAGCGCGGCGTTCCCGGAGTTCGTCGTGGTCGCTTATTTGGCGGTCAAGCTCGGACGGCCCGTCCGATGGATCGAGGACCGTCTGGAGTCCATGTTGGTCGCGACCCGTGGCCGGGGGCAGGACCAGCAGGTCCGGCTCGCCGCCGACGCCGAGGGACGGCTGCTCGCCTACGAGTTGAAGATCGATGCCGACGTCGGTGCCTATCCGCACCTCGGGGTCGGGCTGCCGATGCAGACGGCCTGGATGGCTACGGGTCCGTACACCACTCCCCGGGTCCACGCGACCCTCCGTTCGGTGCTCACCAACACGATGCTGACGTACCCCTATCGGGGCGCCGGCCGGCCCGAAGCGGCGATCGCGCTCGAACGGTCGATGGACGTACTGGCCCGCCGACTGGGCATGGACCCGGCCGAACTCCGGCGACGCAACTTCATCCCGCCCGAGGCCTTCCCGTACGACACACCCACCGGCCGGCGCTACGACAGCGGGAACTACGCCGCCGCCCTCGACCTGGCCCTTGAGACGCTCGACTACGACAAGTGGCGTGCCGAACAGGCCCGGCGCCGCAGCGACCCGGACGCCCTGCCGCTGGGGATCGGCCTGTCCTGTTACGTGGAACGCTCCGGGGGTGAACCGGGCGGACTGCACGAGTTCGGCAGCATCGAGGTACACGAAGACGGCACCGTCACTGCCCGGTGTGGCGCGGCCCCCAGCGGCCAGGGCCACGAGACGGTCTTCCCCGCATTGGTCGCCAAGACCCTCGGCGTGGACGAGGAGCGGGTGCGGCTCGTGGAGGGAGACACGGACGAACAGCCCGAGGGGCTGGGCTCCTTCGCAAGCCGTTCGGCACAGGTGGTGGGGGCGCTGTTGCAGCACGCCTCGACCCTCCTCATCGAGGAGGCCCGGGGGCGGGCGGCGACGCTGTGGGAGATGCCGGTGGACGAGGTGGCCTGGTCCGACGGCGCGGTGCATGCCGCCCACGACGGCTCGGCGGCCATGGACCTGGGTGAACTGGTGAAGGCCACCGGCCCGCTGCGGGTGGACGACCGGTTCGAGTCGGGCATGGCATTCCCGTTCGGTGCCCACGCCGCTGTTACCGAGGTCGATCCGGAACTGGGCACCGTGAACGTACTGCAGGTGGTGGCGGTGGACGACTGCGGAGTGGTGCTCAACCCCATGGTGGTGCACGGGCAGGCCTTCGGGTCGGCCCTGCAGGGCATTGGCCAGGCGCTGTACGAAGGCTTCACGTACGACGAACACGGCGTGCCCGCGCTGGCCGACGGCCTGCTGGACTATCTGCTGCCGACGTACACCGAGGTCCCGCCCATCGAGGTCAAAGACACCTGCACACCCAGTCCCAGCACGCCACTGGGTGCGAAAGGGGCGGGAGAGTCGGGCTGTATCGGGACTCCGGCCGCGATCGTCAACGCCGTGGCCGACGCGCTGCACATCGCCGACCCCGACCTACTGCAGATGCCGCTCACCCCGGACGTGGTGTGGCGAGCGGCCCACGCCCCGAAATTCGAGGAGGAGGTCCGGTGAAGCCCGCTGCCTTCGACTACGTCGTGCCGCGCACGGTGCAGGAGGCCGTTGACGCACTCGGCGACACCGGGCGGAAGGCCCAGGTGCTCGCCGGCGGACAGAGCCTCATCCTGGAGATGCACCTTCAGCGCATCCGCCCAGATCTGGTGGTCGACATCAATCGCATCGCCGAGCTCGACCACATGAGCGTGGACGACAGCACGCTGCGCGTCGGCGCCCTGATCCGCCACCGGGTCTTCGAGTCGGCAGAGGCTGTTCCGGGCCCGCTCGGCACGCTGCTCTCCCGCGCCGTCGTCAACATCGCCCATCCGCCCATCCGCTCCCGCGGAACCATGGCGGGCAGCTTCGGCTGGGCACACCCCGCCTCGGAGTGGTGTGCCATCGGCGTCGCCCTTGATGCCGTCGTCGAACTGCGGGGCCCCGAGGGGGTGCGCGAGGTCGCGGCCGGTGACTACTTCCACGGTCCGTACCAGACCGCGCGCCGACCGCAGGAACTCATCACCTCTGTGCGCCTCCCGTTGCTCGGCGACGACACCGGGGTCGGTTTCATCGAACACCGGCGCACGCACTTCTGCTTCGCCCAGGTGGCCGTCGCGGCGACGTTGACCGTGCGGGACGGGGTGATCAGCGAGGCGAGGATCGGACTGGTCAACTCAGCCGACAGGCCCGTGCGGGCACGCGCCGCCGAGCAAACCCTGATCGGCGCCGAGGTCGGCTCACCCCCGACGGGGTACCGGCTTCCCGACAACCACCCGTTCGCTCGGGCCGGCCGGATCGCCGCGGATCAGGACGCCGCGCCTTTGGCCGAGCCGTTCGCCGATGTCGAGTACAAGCGCCAAGCCATCGCGGTCCTGGTCGGCAGAACGCTGAGCGAAGCGGCCGCAGACCAACGATCGCGGGTGGCCGCGCTCAAGGAAGGCCACTGATGAAGATCACCCTCACCGTGAACGGCCAGGACTACCCACTCGACGTGGAGCCACGGCGCATCCTCGCCGACGTGCTGCGGGAGGACTGCGGCCTCACCGGCACGCACCTGGGTTGCGAGCACGGGATCTGCGGGGCGTGCACTGTGCTGGTGGACGGGGAGGCCGTCCGGTCATGCCTCATGTTCGCCGTGCAGTGCGAGGGCAGTTCGGTGCGCACCGTGGAAGGGCTCTCGGGGCCCGACGGCGAGCCACATCCGCTCCAGCGGGCCTTTTCCGCGGAGCATGCCCTGCAGTGCGGCTTCTGCACACCGGGTTTCCTCATGGTGGCCGCCGGGGCGCTGGAGTCCGACCCCACCATCGGTGACGATCCGGAGCGCGTCGAAGGTCTGGTCGGCTCGAACATCTGCCGGTGCACCGGCTACGAACCCATCCGACGCGCGATCACTCATGCTGCCAAGGAGCAGCAGCGAACCACAACCTGACAACTCCGCGTGCCGCGGGAGACCGCGGCACGTGTGATCAGCCGTCCCCCGTGGAGGACGGTCGAGGAGATGAAGATGGCTGTAACCGGTGACATTCGTGCGGGGATCATCGATGTCCACGCGCACTGGCTGCCGCGCGAACTGCTCGCCCTGCCGCCGGGGAATCCGCTCGGAGGGATGAATGACCGCGACGGTGAACTCTTCCTCGGAGACATCCGGTTGACGTTCCCGACCGCGGCGATGACCGACATCGAAACCATCGTCGCCGACACCGTGAAGGCCGGCGTCGGTACCCGCGTCATCTCGGCACCACCCTTCGCCTTCCCCGTCCACGCGCCCGCCGAGGCGGACGACTACATCGCCTCCTACAACGAACAGCTCGCCCAGGCCGTGGCCACCACCGACGGAACACTCGTCGGACTCGGACTGGTGCGCCTGGACGACGTGGATGCCGCCCGGCGGGAGCTGACGCGACTGGCGAAGACGGAGGGTGTCGCCGGCGTCGCCGTCCCGCCTCTCGTGCAGGGCCGGTCCTACGGCGACGGCGTCATGCGCGAGGTGCTCGCTGTCGCCGCGGAGCTCGGTCTCGCCGTGCTGGTCCACCCCATGCAGTTGCCGCGGCCCGAGTGGGACCACCACTACCTGGTCAACCTGATCGGCAACCCGGTGGAGACCACGACCGCCGTGGCGTCGGTGCTCCTGGACGGCGTCATGGAGGAACTGCCGAACCTGCGGATCTGCTTCGTCCACGGCGGAGGCTGCTCGCCGTCCCTGATCGGGCGGTGGGGACACGGGTGGCGATCACGCGACGATGTGCGTCAGGGAAGCAGCCGCCCGCCGGCCGAATCGTTCACTCAGCTCTACTTCGACACGATCACCCATGACCCCGAGGTACTGAGACTGCTCCGCTCTCACGCCTCGCCGGACCGGATCCTGTGCGGAAGCGACTACCCCTTCGAGATGGCCCAGCCGGACCCTGTCGGCTTCCTCCTGGACAACGGAATCGACGCCGCGGCGCTCGAAACGAACGGCCGCGTGTTCCTGGGCATGACGCCCACCGCCGAGCCAACTGCCCGTACCTGACAGCCCATCGGGAGAACTTGCATGCGACAACTGGCCTCACGTCTGCTCAAGTGGCACGCGTCCGGTGTCCCCTACGCCGTCGCCAGCGTCGTGGCTGTGCGAGGCAGCGCGCCTCTGCAGCCGGGGGCGGCCCTGTGTGTGCACGCTGACGGCACGGTTGTGGGCAGTGTCTCGGGAGGCTGCGTCGAAGGAGCGGTGTACGAACTGGCGCGAGAGGCGCGGTCCTCGGGGCAGCCGCAGCTCGCAAGCTTCGGGTACTCCGACGACGACGCGTTCGCCGCCGGACTGACCTGTGGGGGAGAGATCGATGTCTTCGTGCAGGCCGTGGAGGGGGAAACGGCTCGTGTCCTTGCTGCCGGGCACCGGGCTGTGGAAGCCGAGCGGCCGGCCGTCGTGGCACGGGTGATGACCGGCGCCGACGGCCAGATCGGACGAACGATCGTATTGCTGGAAGACCGGCACCTGGGGACTACCGGCCAACCGGGCCTGGATGAAGCCGTCTTGGCCGATGCCCGCATGATGCTGGGCCTAGACGACACCAGGGTGGGGGTGTACGGCACGGGCGGCTCCACTGAACCACGGGAGACCCGTGTTCTGCTCGAGTCATGGTCGCCCAGCCCTCGGCTGCTGGTTTTCGGCGCCAATGACCACGCCGCCGCTGTGGCCGAGATCGGGGCGTTTCTCGGGTACCGCGTCACGGTGTGCGACGCACGCCCGACTTTCACCACGCCGGAGCGATTCCCTTCCGCCCACGAAGTGGTGGTCGACTGGCCACACCGATACCTGGCGGCCGCGGAAACCGATCGCCGAACAGTGGTGTGCGTCATGACCCACGACCCGAAGTTCGATGTGCCCCTGCTCGTCGAGGCACTGCGCAGACCGTTTGCCTACGTGGGTGCACTCGGCTCCCGTCGAACGCAGGCGGCTCGCGTCCGAGACCTTCGTGAGGCCGGTGTGCCACCCGCCGCACTGGCCAGGTTGCGTTCGCCCGTGGGCCTCGACCTTGGCGCGTCCACGCCGCAGGAGACCGCCGTGTCCATCGCGGCCGAGCTCATCGCCGTACGGAACGGCCGCAGCGGACGAGCGCTTTCGGCGATCGACGGCCCCATTCGTTCCGAACGGCATCCCAGCGACGCTGCTCCCGTCCGCTGAGGTGACCGCCCGCCCTGTCTCCCGAACTTGGCACGATTCAGAGGGACTGGTGTTTACCATGCGAGAGAAGACCGCGTTCAAGGCACTGGTCATCGGCGGATCCGTCGGCGGCTTGGCGGCCGCACACGAACTGCGGTCCATCGGCGCGGAGGTCGCCGTGTACGAGCGTTCCGCCGGCAGGACACAGCCCCGCGGCGCCGGAATCGTCATGCAGCCGGAGGTCGAGGCGCTGTTGACCCGTCTGGGAGTAACGGCGCGATCGGTGAGCGTGGAACTGTACGAACGCCAGCAACTACATATCCATGGCAAAGCCACACGTTACGCCGCCCCGCAATTGATGACCGCATGGGACACTCTCTACCGCGCGCTACGGGAGCCACTCACGGACGTGTGCTACCGCCTGGACAGTTCCCTCAAGAGCGTACAAGTTGAAGGCCACGACGTCACAGCCACCTTTGGCAGCGGGTATACCGCACAAGGCAACTTCCTGGTCGGCGCCGACGGGATCGGATCCGCCACACGCACACTGCTCGATCCTTCTGCTGAAACCACCTACGCCGGCTATGTCGCGTGGCGCGGGCTGGAACCCGAGTCCGATCTTCCCGACGATCTTCTTGAACTTCTCTCGGGCCGATTCACGTTCTTCGGAGCGAGCGGCATGCAGCTGCTGTGCTATCTGGTACCGGGGCCCAACGGCGAGCGTGAGGAAGGTTCACGACGCGTCAATTGGGTGTGGTACGTGAATACAGCCCAGCAAAATCTCCCGAGACTCCTCACCGGCAGTTCCGGAAAGAGATTCGCCAATTTTCTTCCGCCGGGCGAGTTGACGCCGGAGATCACCGCTGAGCTCTTCGCCCTGGCAGCCGACTCGCTCCCGCCGCAGTTCGCCGCCCTCGTACGCCTGTCCCATGTCTTCATGCAGCCAGTATTTGATCTCTCGCCCTACCGCATGGTCGCCGATCACGCGGTGTTGCTCGGCGACGCCGCGGGCACTGTCCGACCCCACACCGCGGCGGGAACATCGAAGGCATTCGGTGACGCCGCCGGGCTTGCCCATGCCATGAACGGATGGGCACCACCTGAAGATCCGCCGGCCAGAAGCCTCGAAGACTGGGAAGCGCAACGGCTCGCGCACCTGGTCACCTTGTCGAGGATGGGGATGCAGCTGGCTTCAAGTTCTTCACTCGGCACAACCATCGGCCGCCAGTTCCTGTCCTCTACGTGAATGCGGGGCGCCGAAGGCAGGAGCGGCGCGGTGGGACGCGCGCGACCGTGCGGGGCGCAAGCGCCGGTGTCCAGCACCCCGGCCCCATGCCCCCTGTGGGGAACCACAGTCCCTGATGCTCGTGCTGTGGAACATGACATGGCGCCGGATGAGCAGGTCGCTCACCCTGAGTTGTCCAGGATCCGAGGGCAATCAGCCCGCTCCTGCACATCAGTTATCAGGAGAGCCGCCATGTCAATTCCACCGAAGCCGATCGAGTCCCCCACGGTGCTGTTCACGGAACTGGAACGGCGTCACCGCTCCTTCGTCTGGCCCGCTGTCGTTGTGTTCCTCGGCTGTTATCTCACCACCATGGTGGTGGTCGCCTATCAGCCGCGGGCGATGAGTGTCGCCGTGGTCGGCCGTCTCACCGTGGGCTACCTGTTGGTGCTGGGAAACTTCGCGCTGACCTTCCTTGTCGCGATCGCCTACCGCCGGTACGCCGAGCGCAGGCTCGACCCGCTGGCGCAGCAGGTGCGTGAGGCGCTGGCCGAACGGTCGCTGGAGGCTGCGCTGTGAGTCATCGCATCCTGTCCATCGCTCTGTTCGCGGCGTTTGTCGTCGCGACGATCGTCATCAGTTACGTGGCGGGGCGGCGCACCCGTTCCGCTTCCGACTTCTACGCAGCCGGCCAGCGGATCCGCGGCTGGCAGAACGGTATCGCCGTGGCAGGCGACTACCTGTCCGGAGCGACCTTGCTCGGGGTGACGGGTCTGATCGCGCTGTACGGGTTCGACGGGGCCGTGTACCTGGTTGGCTTCCTGGTGGCGTTCCTGGTCGTGCTGGTGCTCGTCGCCGAGCTGCTGCGCAACACCGGCACGTACACGATGGCCGATGCCCTGGCGTTCCGACTGCGCCAGCGGCCTGTGCGTGGCGCGGCCGCGGCGTCCACCATGGTCATCAACATCTTCTACTTGACGTCGCAGATGGTCGGCGCCGGCGCACTGATAGGCCTGCTGCTGGGCCTGCACGGCACCCTGGCCGGGGGCGTCGCCATCGGCTGTGTCGGCGCGTTGATGATTCTCTATGTCACGATCGGCGGCATGATCGGCACCACATGGGTCCAGGTCATCAAGGCGGTGCTGCTGCTCGTCGCCACCGCCCTGCTGACCGTGCTGGTGCTGGCACGCTTCGACTTCTCCGTCGGCCACCTGCTGGAGAGCGCCGCTCAGGCATCTGGCGACGCGCACAGGTATCTGAGCTCCGGTGCGTACTTCACCAACCGGCTCGACCTCGTGTCGCTGAGCATGGCCCTAGTGCTCGGCACAGCGGGTCTCCCGCACGTGCTGATGCGCTTCTTCACGGTCCCCGACGCCCGATCCGCGCGCGCGAGTTCCAACTGGACGATCGGCATCGTGGGCGTCTTCTACCTGGGGCTGATCGTCCTCGGGCTCGGCGCTGCGGCGTTGGTGGGACCGGCCATGATCAAGGGAGCGGACAAGTCGGGCAACATGGCCACACCGCTGCTGGCGCAGTACCTCGGTGGCGGAGCGGGCAGTATGGGCGGCACGTTGCTGATGGCGATCATCGCGGCGGTCGCGTTTGCGACGATCCTGGCCGTGGTCGCGGGTCTCACGCTCACCGCATCGGCATCCTTCGCGCATGACTTCTACGCCGGTGTACTGCGTCGGGGGGCCTCGAACGAACAGAGCGAGGTCAAAGTCGCCCGGATGACGGCCCTCGTGCTCGGCGTGATCTCCGTGGCGCTGGCGATCGGCATGCAGAAGGTCAACCTGGCGTTCCTGGTGGGCGTGGTGTTCGCGCTGGCGGCGAGTGCCAATCTCCCGGTCCTTCTGCTGTCCTTGTACTGGAAGCGCTTCAACACCGCCGGAGCCGTCACCGGCATCCTGGTGGGGCTGGTGTCCTGTGTCGGTCTGGTCGCCCTCAGCCCCACCGTGATCGGCCCGCACGGCCTGTTCCTGCACCAGGTGACGCCTCCCTTCCCCTTGGCGAACCCGGGCCTCGTGTCCATCCCGCTGGCATTCCTGTCGGCGATCGTCACCACACTGTGCACCGCGCGCGAAGAGCAGCAGCCCGGTTTCGCGGATCTGCGGCTGCGGGCCCTCACGGGATTCGGAGCCGCCGAGAGCGGCCGGCCGTAGGCTCTGCCGTCGGCGAACCGGCGTGCACGTGCTGACGTATCGCGGTGATCTTCACGGGCAGACAGCCCGTGGAGATCACCGCTCCGGAGAAGTTCTCCGTCCGCTCGCCGCCGACAGCCGGCGCCCTTGCTCCGTAGATGTCAAAATTCACAGCTCTTGAGGATTCAACTGTGAGATGCCACAGTCACCTCGTGGACAACAGCACTGCCGATCACCACGCCGAACTCAGGACCTGGCTCGGTGGTATCGCAGAACTGGCCGAGGCGGTGAACAGCACCGGAAGCGTGCACTCCTTGCTCGATCTCGTGGCCCGGACGGCGTGCCGACTGATGGGGTACGACTTCTGCGCTGTGCTGCTGCTGGACTCCCCGCACAAGGTCCTCGCCATCGAGGGAGCTTGCGGACTCTCCGCCGCCTACATCGCGGGCGTGAACGCCCAACACCCCGTACGCATCGGATCGGGGGAGCCCGGAGAGGCCCCGTCCAGTCGAGCGTTCCGAACGGGCCGCGCAGTCGCGCTCAGCGACATCACCGCCGAGACCGACTACGCATGGGGCGGGGTGGCCGGTGAACAGGGGTATCGCTCGATCATCGCCGTACCTCTGATGACCACGGGCTCCTGTGTCGGTACCCTGACCTGCTACCGAGCCGACGTCCACGAGTTCTCCGACGACGAGCAGGAACTGGTCACCACCCTGGCGAATCAGGCCGCCATCGCGATTGAGACGGCCCGCCTGAGGGACAAGGAACGGCAGACAATCGGCGAACTGCAACAACTGAACGAATCGCTGCGCGAGCAGCATGCGCTGCTGCAGCGCACGGGCGACATCCACCGGCAGCTGACCGAGGTGGCCCTCCGTGGCGAGGGCGTCCATGGAGTCGCGCACGCGCTTGCGACGCTGCTCGAGCGGTCCGTGCTGTTCGAGGACGCCTACGGGAATGCACTGACTGAGGCGAGGGCCGACGGTGCGGTGCCGGGCGAGTTCGACGACCTTGCGGCAGTGCGCCAGTCGATCGCGGAAGGCTCTGCCGCCGAGGCCGCCCAGGTACGTACGGGCCATGCCGGGACATCGTGGGTGACGTCCGCGGTGGTGCTCGACACGGATGTCGTTGCACGCATGTGGATACCAGGAGAGCTGGCCGAGCTCGGGCCGCTCGGCCACCGGGCCATCGAGCACGCGGCCGTGGTGGCCGGCCTCGAAATGCTGCGGGAGCGGACCGCCGTTGAGGTGGAATCGCGGTTGCGCGGGGAACTGCTGACCGATCTGCTCGCCCAGCAGCCGACCGCCCTGGCGACCGTTGTCGCGCGGGCCGGCCGCCTCGGCCACGACCTCCGTCGCCCGCACGCCGTGCTCCTGATCCGGACGGACAGTGACACGGTCGAACCTGGTCGTGTCCGACGGACCGACGCGCCGCGCCAGGTGCTGGCAGCCGTCCACGCCATGGCATCGCGGGAGAGCCCGCGCCCGTTGGTGGCCCGTCACGGCGACGACGTCGTCCTGCTGTGGCCCCTGGGCGGTTCGTCCGCCGACGACTCTTCCTGGCGCACGACACTGATCGGGACACAGACCGCGCCGGAGACGATGACGGCTGCTGACGCCATTCGCCGGTCCGTTGCACGCGCCACACCGATCACCGTCACTGTCGCGGTCTCACGGCCATGTACGGACCTGGCCGACTACCCGGCCGCGTTCCGTAGCACGCGAGGCGTGCTGACGATCACGCAACTACGCGGAGGTCGCGACCGCACAGTGGAAATCGGCGCGTTGGGGGTGCAGGGACTGCTCCTTCAACTCGAGGACCCCTCGGAGCTGCTTCGATTCGCAGACCGCGTACTCTCGCCGATCCTCGACTACGACCGGCGCCGCAACACCCAACTCATGCACACCCTGCGTGTGTACCTGGCCCACGACCTCAGCGCAGCGCGAACGGCCGAAGCTCTGTTCGTGCACCCGAACACCGTGGGCCTGCGGCTGAAACGCATGGAAGAGCTGCTCGATGTGAGCCTGACGCAGCCCGACGCGCTGCTGCAGCTCACCGCTGCACTCGCAGCGGTCGACGTCGGCGGCCTGGAGCTCAGCGATGCTGAAGACCGCGCCCCAGGCCACGTCATTGCGCCGCACCTGGACGCCGCCGGGCGGGACGAACCCATCCGGCACTTGCGCCGCTGAAACGGCGGAGGCCGGTCAGTGCAGTATCGCCCTCAGCCAGTGCCGGACCTCGGGGCAGGGCTTGCTGTACGAGCACGGAGGCGAGGCCCTGGCCGGCGAAGGCGTCGTCGATTTCGGTGTGGCAGAAAACGCGCTGCTCGTCGCGGTCACGGTATTCGGTGAAGCCGGCAAAAGGGTGCCGTCGACCAGGATTTCGCAGCGGTGCTTGTGATCCACTCGCGCTCGACGACAGGGGTGCCGGCGGGCTGTGTCATCGCGTGCCTTTCAGGGGCGGAGCTGCGGAGTTTTTGCGCGGGGCGATGGTGGCGTTCGGCAGGGCGGGGGCGGAAGGCGGTCACCGTCGTAGCCTTCGCCGGTGCCGAACCGGTCGGACGCCTGTTGACACTCGTTCCGGGCCTGGACGATCTCTTCATGGCTGCGGCCGATGAAGTTCCACCCATGACGATCTGTTCCCCGAACGGTGTCCCGCCGAGCAGGACCATCCGGGCAGCAGTGTCCGTCGTGTTCGTCAGGGTCAGCGTTTCGTTGCCGGGGCCGAGGTGGCCGAGCTCGGCCGGGCGCAGCAGCGTTCCCGCCATCTCGACCTCCCCGCTGTCGACGAGAAGACCGTGCTCGAAGGAAGCACTGATCGCCAGTGCGGTCGTTGCACCCGCCTCGTAGTGCTGGTAGTCGCGGGCGGTATGCCGGTGCTGTTCAGGCAGCGCCACCCACAGCTGTACGCCGTGCAGGACGGTGGTCCGGATGGTGGAGACCTCAGAGTGGCTGATTCCGTGCCCGCTGGTGGGTTCAGCTCGCCCGGGCGTACGAACGCATGGCTTGAGATGGATCCGGTGGGCGGCAGGGGCCAGCTGTCGCGGCTGTCGGACATCCATGAGGGGCCTCGCGACGCCCACGGTGCGGCTGTGCTCGTCGCGACCCTTCGGTGCCGGAGGACCTGACCCCTGCGTGTCCGGGTCCTGCAAGCGGACCCCAGGCCCGGACCAGGGACTCCCGGCTCCGCCTATCTCGCAGGGAGATAACCGTTATCCCGGATCATCGCTTCGGTGGGGGAAGCGTGGGCGGCCGGCGGTTGCTGAGGGTTGCGTGAGGCCAGCGATGGCGCTGTTCGATCACTGTGAAGCATCCCCGAACCGTGCAACGCGGTTCTCTTCCCGAGAAGGTGTCCGTGTCCACTGATCTCCAGGCCACTGATCTCCAGGCCACTGAGAGCCAGGCCACCGGCCGTCAGGTTCCGCGCGGGTCTGTCACCGGCAAGGCCGCACACGGCGTGCCCGGGTGGCTCGTCGTGCTGCTGGCCGTCGCCTCCGGTATGACCGTCGCCAACCTGTACTACGCCCAGCCCCTGCTGTCCTCGCTGGCCGATGTCTTCCACGTCAGCACGGCCGCCGCCGGCGGGCTGATCACCCTGACCCAGGTCGGCTACGTGATCGGCATGCTGTTCCTGGTCCCGCTGGGCGACCGGCTGGAAAAGCGCCGACTGATCACCACACTGCTGACGGTCACCACACTGGCACTCGCCGTGGCCGGCTTCGCGACCAGCTTCCCCATGCTGCTGATCGCCTCCCTGATCAGCGGAGCCACCTCCGTCGTCGCCCAGATCCTGGTCCCCTTCGCCGCGAACCTGGCCCCCGACCACGCCCGCGGCAAGATCGTCGGCCGGGTGATGAGCGGCCTGCTCACCGGCATCCTGCTCTCCCGCACGCTCAGCAGCCTGGTCTCCGACCTCGCCGGCTGGCGCGTCGTCTACCTCGGCTCCGCTGTTCTGATGGCCATTCTTGCCGTGGCCCTGCGCACCGCCCTGCCGAGCCACGCCCCTACCACCACCATCCCCTACACCCAGGTCCTGCGTTCCACCCTGCAACTGGTGCGCACCCACCCGGCATTGCTGCGCCGAGGCCTCTACCAGGCCGCGATGTTCGGCGCGTTCAGCGCCTTTTGGACCACCGTCTCCTTCGTCCTGACCGGCCCCCACTTCCACTACTCCGCCATCGGCGTCGGCATCTTCGCCCTCGTTGGGGCGGCTGGCGCGGCCATCGCCCCGTTTGCTGGACACTGGGCCGACCGTAAACTCACCCGCCCCATGACCGGCGCCGCCTTCGCTGTCGCTGCACTGGCCTTCGCCCTCGCCGGTTTCGGGCAGCACAACATCATCCTGCTCGCGCTGGCCGCGATCCTCATCGACATGGCAGTGCAGACCACCCTCATCCTCGGCCAGCACACCATCTACCAGCTCGACCCCAGCGCACGCGCCCGCCTCAACAGCGCTTTCATCGCCACCTTCTTCATCGGCGGCGCCCTCGGCTCCCAGCTCGGCTCCCTCGCCTACCGCACCGGCGGCTGGACCACACTCTCCATCCTCGGCGCCGCCTTCCCCCTCATCGCACTCCTCTACTGGACCACCGAACACCGAACCCGCAACCACACCACCCACTGACCACACACCCAGCGATCCGCCGCGTCAGCGCCGACCCACCATCAGGGGCCGGCGCTGACGCGGTGCTGCAGACCGCATACGTACGATCTGTGCACCGGAAGGCGGGAAGCGCGCTGTAGGGGTCAGGCTGGTTGCCCGCCCTCGGCGACTTCCAGGAGCATGAGAGCCGCACCAACCTCCACGATGGTTGATGGAGCGGACAGGTCGAGGCCCGCCAGCACCTCTATCCGCCGTAGGCGCTGGCTCACCGTGTTGGGATGAACGTTGAGCCGCTGGGCGGCTTCCGTCTTGCTGAGTCGGCTGTCCAGGTAGACGCGGAGCGTCTGCAGAAGGTGAGTGCCACGCCGCAGATCATGCTGCCGAACCTCCGCCAATGTGCGGTCCGCGAAGGCGGTCAACTGCTGGGCGTCGTTGAGTTGCAGCAGCAGGCCGGCGACCCCGAGGTGGTCCGGC
This sequence comes from Streptomyces sp. NPDC048254, assembly GCF_043201895.1. Lineage (NCBI taxonomy): Bacteria > Bacillati > Actinomycetota > Actinomycetes > Kitasatosporales > Streptomycetaceae > Streptomyces > Streptomyces sp. NPDC048254. The sequence continues at coordinate 340,246 of NZ_JBICZJ010000006.1, read as the reverse complement.
GTCACGGTGGTGTCGCAACGGCCGGTGCGCAGCGCGACGTTGAGTGCGCCGCGAGCAGTCCGGTATGCCTGCTGGAAAGTCCGTTGCTCGGTGCCCGACACCGCGACGGTTGCCCCGTCGGCGTCCGGAACCGAGGCCATTGCGCGCCGTACCGAGGACGCGACAAGGGCGATCCGTTCCTTGTCGTCGGTGGCACCTGCCGTTGCCGGCGAGTGAACGCTGTCCAGTGGCCACAGTGCGACCACCGCTCCCTTGTGCATCGCGACCAGAGGTCTCGGCGTGTACTTGGCGGCGAGTTCGGCCACGTGAGCCAGGGCGCGCTGGTAGGCGAGGGACCGCCGGGGTTCGGTTGCCACGTCTAGTTGTCCGACGAAGGCGACGTGGGGGCGGGACAGGTCGTGGCCGAGCCGATCGGCACGCTCCCTCAGCGGGCGGGAGTCGGTGGGGGTGCCGCTCAGGATGTCGGCGAGCAGTTCTCCTCGCAGCCGGTGCTCGACCTCGACGCCGGTGCGCAGACGGAACAGCTCGAGCGAGATCACGATCGACGCGTGTTCGAGGGCACGTTCTTCGAGCGGTGACAACTCCGCCTCGCCGCGCGGCAGCCACACGCGGGCGACGACCTCCCCTGCCAGTTGGACCGTGGCGGTGACGTAGGCGCCCTTTTCCCGCACGATCCCGGCGCCGGGCTGTTGCAGCCCGTAGCCGTCCGGATCGAGGGCCAGCCCGGCTCTGGCGTCGGTGCTCGGAAGCTGAGCGGGCGGACCGGTCCGAGCGAGCACGGTGCCCCGGGCATCTTCGACGAGAACGGGACGTGACACGAGGTCCGCCAGCGTCGTGACGATGCCGTCCAGGCCGCCGGCCCGGAGCGCGACCGCCAGCAGGCGTTCGTGAATCTGCTCCGATTTCGTCACCAGGTCGCGCTGGCGGCGCAGCGAGCTGTTGAGCTGCTGGAGCTCCTCTACCAACTGCGCCGAGGTGAGTGCGATCGCGGCGTGGTTGGCCAGCAGCGTGAGCCGCTCGATCTCGTGGTCGGTGAAGGTGTGGACCGCTGAGTGGTAGCCATTGAGTGTGCCGACGACCTCGGCCCCGGCGACGAGCGGCACGGAGAGCATCGATCGGTAACCCTGTTCCTTCGCGACCCCTCCCCACGGTGTGAACTGGGGTTCGCCCGCGATGTCACGGACCGCGACGGGCAGACCTGACCGGAAGGCGCGACTCGACGGGGCATCGTGAACGTTGTCCCCCTGCAACCGCACGGGCCGGTCCGAGTTGACCCGCGCGACGTACTCGGCCGACAGCCCGCTCCATCCCTCGATGACCAGGTTCCGCCGTGCCGGATCGGGGATCAGGACTCCGCAGAAGTCGAACCCCAGCAAGGACCGCGCGGTCTCCGCGACCAGGTCGAGGACCTCCCGCAGGCTCCGCCCGGAGTTCACCGCTGTGGTGAGCGCGTACACGGCATCCAACCAGCGGCGGAGCTCGGCGAGCGACTCCGCTCCGCTCGACGCGGCGTTGCCCGTGCCACCCGGTGATGTCATCGGCATGTCTCCAGGATGGCATCCGGCCGAGTGTTCTGAGCGACATGGAGCGGCATGAAGTGTGTTCTCTCAAACATAGAGATGCGCATTTCTCGTCCGCATACTCGTCCGCAGTCCGGTGTACCGAGGCGTTGACGCCCGGCCGCGTGTGTCACGTACCGGACCCCGCAGTCCAGCTTCACTCGAAGGGCAACCCATGACGGAGACGACCACCTCGCGCACGGACATCGCCGCCACCTCGACAGCCGGGGACAAAACCGGTTCCCGGGCTCGGGCCATTCGCAACCCGGCCACCGGCGAGGTCATCCGCACCATCGCGGACAGCACGGTCGCCGAGGTGGACGAGGTGGTGCGGGTGGCGCGGGCGGCCTTCGAGTCCGGTCCGTGGCCTCGCCTGCCTCGCAGCGAACGAGCCAGGTACCTGCTGCGGGTCGCCGACGCGATCGAGGCGAGCAGCGGGATGCTGTTCCAGCTGGAGACGCGGAACAACGGCCGTCCCATCACCGAGACCAAGGCGCAGCTCTCGCGCGTTCCGGAGTGGTTCCGCTACAACGCGGGTTTGCTGGCCGCCCAGCGGGACGCCGTCCTGCCGAGCGACGGCCCCTACCTGACGTACCAGCGACGGTCGCCGCTCGGCGTCTGCGCCGTCATCACCCCGTTCAACCACCCGCTGCTGATCCTGGCGCGCAGTCTGTCCGCCGCGCTGGCCACCGGGAACACCGTGGTGATCAAGCCCTCCGAGATGACCCCGCTGACCACACTGGCGCTGGTGGACATCCTGCGCGATGCCGGGCTGCCCGAGGGTGTCGTCTCCGTGGTGACCGGCGGACGGGAGGTGGGTGAGCGGCTCACCGGGCACCCGGACATCGCCAAGGTCACCCTGACCGGAGGAACCGAGGCCGGCCGGGCTGCCGCGGTCGCCACCGCGTCCCGCTTCGCCCGCGTCACCGCCGAGCTTGGCGGCAAGACCCCGATCGTCGTCTTCGACGACATCGACCCGCGTGTCGCCGCTGAGGGGGCGGCCTTCGCCGCTTTCGTGGCAGCCGGCCAGTCCTGTGTCGCCGGTTCGCGGTTCCTCGTTCAGCGCGGGATCTACGACGCTTTCGTCGAGGCGCTGAGCGCCCGGGCGTCGGCGATCCGGATCGGGGATCCCGCCCAGCCGGGCACCCAGCTCGGGCCGCTGATCAGCGGCGTCCAGCGGGAGAAGGTCCTGCGGCTGATCGCGACCGGCATCGAGGAGGGCGTCCGCGTCACCGCCGGCGGAGGCGTTCCCGATCTGCCCGCCGAACTGGGCGACGGCTACTACGTACAGCCCACCGTGCTGGCCGACGCCACCATGTCGATGACCGTCGCACGCGAGGAGATCTTCGGTCCGGTCGCGGTCGTCGTGCCCTTCGACACGGAGGACGACGCGGTCGCGATGGCCAACGACAACCGGTTCGGTCTCGGGGCCGGCGTCTGGACCCGGGACATCGGGCGCGGTCACCGCGTCGCGGATCGCGTCGTCGCCGGGATGGTGTGGGTCAACGACCACCACCGGCTCGAGCCGTCACTCCCCTGGGGTGGGGTCAAGGAGTCCGGTGCCGGCAGGGACGCCGGCCAGGAGTCTTTCGACGACTTCACCTGGGTCAAGACCGTCGTGGTCCGCACCGCCGCGGACGACGTCGACTGGTACGGGAGCACCGAGCCCGGCCGTCTCAACTAACCACTTCGCTCTCACGCGGCATCACCCCCACTGGTTCCGACGACGACTCCTGTCCGGCAACGTCCGACGAAGGACCTGCACATGTCGAACACAGAGGCCGCCCTGCCCGACAGCGGCCGGCGCACGGAGATCACCCGGATGCAATGGCTCGTCCTCCTGGGGACGACGATGGGCTGGGCCCTGGACGGCTTCGCCGGAAGCCTTTACGCGCTGGTCCTCGGGCCGGCCATGATCGAGCTGCTGCCCCACAGCGGCATTGTGGCGAACGCGAGTGGTATCGGCTTGTACGGCGGGCTGACCGTGGCCCTGTTCCTCGCCGGCTGGGCGGTCGGCGGGATCCTGTTCGGTGTCCTGGCCGACTACTTCGGGCGGGTCCGGGTGCTGTCCGCCGGTGTCGTCACCTACGCGGTGTTCACCGCGCTGGCGGCGTTCGCCGACACCTGGTGGCAGTTGGGCGTGCTGCGGTTCGTCGCCGGACTCGGCTCGGGCGTCGAGGCGCCGGTGGGGGCCGCGTTGGTGGCCGAGGTATGGCGCAACCGACACCGCGCCCGTGCCTGTGGCGTGATGATGTCCGGCTACGCGGCCGGCTTCTTCGTCGCCGCGCTCGCGTACGCCCTGCTCGGCGACCACGGCTGGCGTCCGATGCTGGGCATCGCGGTGGCTCCCGCCTTCCTGGTCTGGTTCATACGCCGGTACGTTCCCGAGCCGCCCGAGATCAGGGACGTCATCGAGGCGCGCCGGACACGGAAGGCGCGCGGCCACACCGCCGAGGAGGACCGGTTCGTCCTGCGCCGGCTGCTCGCGCCGCCTTTCCTGAGCCGCACGGTCATCTGCACGACGCTGGCCACCGGCTCGCTGATCGCCTTCTGGAGCGTGTCGACCTGGTATCCGCAGATCATCCGTCAGACCGCCGCTGCCGGCTCGCTGTCCCCGGAGGTGGGCAACAGCCACGTCGCCGTCGCTTCGATGCTGTTCAATGCGGGCGGCATCCTCGGCTACGCCTCGTGGGGCTTCCTCGCCGACGCGGTCGGACGGCGCAAGGCCTTCGCCATCAGTTTTACGGTCTCCGCCGCCGGCATCGCCTACCTTTTCCCCTTCCAGCACAGCTATGCCGAGTTCCTGGCTGCCCTGCCCGTCGTCGGGTTCGCCCTGTTCGGGGCCCTGTCGGGGACGTTCGTCTACGGCCCCGAGCTCTTCCCGCCCAGCGTGCGAGCCACCGGTATGGCGCTGTCCAACAGCATCGGCCGCTTCATCACCGCAGCGGGTCCGCTCGTGGCCGGTGTCATCGCCGTCTCCTGGTTCGGCGGAGACCTGGGGCTGGCGACCACCTGTGTCGCGGCGGTCGGCCTGATCGCGGGTGCCGGGCTGGCCTTCGCACCCGAGACCCGCGGGGCGGAACTCCCGAGCGACCCCGTACACCTCGGTCCGGACCCGGCCAAGGCGCCGGCCGGACCGAACACCAGCAAGGAGATGTACTCATGAACGCGTACGACGGCGCCACCGCGGCAGTCATCGGCGGGTCGATCGGCGGCCTCACCACCGCCCTCCTCCTGCGCGACCTCGGCTTCTCGGTCGAAATCTTCGAGCGGACCCCCACCGCCCTGGACGGCCGCGGCAGCGGCATCGTGCTGCAGCCGGACACGTTGCGCTGGTTCACCGAGCGCAGCAAGCAACACCCGGAGACCCTGAGCACCTCCACCGACTGGGTGCAATACCTCGACACTGACAACCAGATCGTCAGCCGCGAGAGAAGGACGTGGAGTTACACGTCATGGGGCACGTTCTACCGCGCCCTGCTCAGCGACTTCGGGATGGACCACTACCACCTGGGCGAGTACGCCTGCGGGTTCGACCAGAACGAGCGAAACGTCACCGTGCGGTTCGTGAGCGGGCGTGAGGTGACCGCGGACCTGGTGGTGTTCGCCGACGGAATCACCTCGATCGGGCGCGAGCGCCTCGACCCGGACGCGGGTCTCACCTACTCCGGTTACATCGGCTGGCGCGGAACGGTCCCCGAGAAGGACCTGTCCGACGGCACTCGTGAGTTGCTGCGGGATTCCATCTCCTACACCGTCGTGCCCCACTCGCACATCACGCTGTACCCGATCCCGGGCGAAGGTGGGACCGGGCCGCAGGACCGGCTCATGAACTACGTCTGGTACCGCAACGTGCCGGCGGGCCCCGAACTGTCCGAGATGCTGATCGACAAGCGCGGAATACCGGGCACGGTGTCGGTCCACCCGGCCCAGGTCCAGGACCGTTACGTCAACGAGATGCGCGAAGCCGCGCGGCGGATGCTGTCGCCCGCGGCGGCCGAGGTCGTGACCTCGACGGCCACGCCGTACGTCCAGGTCGTGTCGGACGCGCGGGCGTCCCGGATGGCCGAGGGCCGGGTGGCCCTGATCGGCGACGCCGCGTGTGCCGCCCGGCCGCACGCCGCGGCCGGCACCGCGAAGGCGGCAGCCGACGCCTGGGCCCTGGTCGCCGCGCTGGAGGAGGCGGAGGGCGACATCAGCGCCGCCCTGCGCAAGTGGGAGCCGGTCCAGCTCGAGCTCAGCGCCCGGCTGCTGGAGCGGGTCGTCGCGATGGGCGAGCGGTCCCAGTTCTCGAACACCTGGACGCCCGGAGACCCGAGCCTGCGGTTCGGCCTTTATGGCCCTGGGCGATGACGCCGGCCGCCGACGCGCGCACGTACGAAGAACCACCACCGATGGACATGGAGGCATGATGACCGACAACAGCTTTCTCACGGACCTGCCACTGGCGGGCGACCTTGTCGCCACCGGATTCGACGGATGGTCGCAGGAACTACGGGAGGAGTTCGAGGCACACTCCCACGACGGCTGGGTCGGCTCCCGTCTGCTGAGCGAGACGTCACGGCTTCGCGTGTGGGAGATCCGGCTGGCACCCGGTGAGCGCTGGCACGCCCACCGGCACGTCCTCGACTACTTCTGGACCGCGGTGAATCCGGGACGCAGCCGCCAGCACACACACGACGGGACGGTCCGGGAGGTCTCCTACTCCGCCGGGGAGACCCGGCACTTCGTCTTCGGCCCGGGCGAATACCTCCTGCACGACATCGAGAACATCGGCGACACCGAGCTCGTGTTCACCACCGTCGAACACCTCGACAGTGCCAACCCGCCGCTGAACATCCATGGTGACGGCTCGATCGGCCTGCAGGAGCGACAGTCGTGATCAGCTCCCCGATCGCCGATGGAGTGATCGACGTTCATGCCCACTGGCTGCCCGCCGAGCTGTTCCACCTTCCTCCGGGAGCACCGTACGGGGGGATGCGGGACCGGGACGGCGAGCTCTACCTCGGCGACATTCCGCTGTCCATCTCGGCGCGGGGCATGAGCGATGTCCCGGCGACCCTCGCGGACATGAGCGCCGCCGGTGTGGGCGTGCGTGTTCTGTCCGCGCCGCCGTTCGCGTTCCCCGTAGGAGGCGGGGCGGGTGCGGGTACCTACGTCACGGCCTTCAACGACGCGCTCTCCGCCGTGGTCTCCGAGGCCGGCGGCAGGCTGCTGGGTCTCGGAATGGTGAGCCTCGACGACTCCGACGAGGCCCGTGTCCAGATGGAGCGACTGGCACAGACCGAAGGCATCGCGGGCATCGCGCTACCGCCGCTGCTCGCCGGTCAGTCGCTGGACCAAGGCGCCCTGCGCCGCATCCTGACCGACGCAGAGGACCTCGCCCTCGCCGTGCTCGTTCACCCGATGCAACTGCCGCGGCCGGAGTGGTCGGAGCACTACCTCGCCAATCTCATCGGCAACCCCGTGGAGAGCGCCACCGCCGTCGCCGCACTGATCCTGGGCGGTGTCAAGGAACAACTGCCGCGGCTGAGGATCTGCTTTGTGCACGGCGGAGGATGCGCACCAGCACTCCTCGGACGATGGACCCACGGGTGGCACACCCGAGCCGACGTACGCGCCCACTCGACCCGGCCGCCGAACGACGTCTTCGGTGAGCTCTTCTTCGACACCGTCACCCATGACCCCGGGCTGCTGGAGCTCCTGGCCGCGCACGCTTCCAAGGACGGGATCGTCTGCGGGAGCGACTACCCGTTCGACATGGCGCAGCAGGGCCCGGTCCGCTTCGCCACCGATCACGGACCGGATGCCGAATCACTCACCTCCAACGCGCGTGCGTTCCTCGGGCTGTAACGGCACATCGACCACATCGACCACATCGATCACTCTGAGAAGGATCTCCTTGTGACGGACGCCTCGCTCGTCGAGCGCCAGGCCATCAGAAAAGCCGCCATCCGACTGGGACCACTGGTCCTGCTCCTGTACACCGCGGGCTATTTGGACCGAGTGAACCTCGGGACGGCCGCGCTGACCATGAACTCGGACCTAGGCATCAGCACCGCCGCCTTCGGCTTCGCCACCGGGATCTTCTCCGCGGGTTATATCGCCCTGCAGATTCCCAGCAATCTGGCGCTCAACAAACTGGGCCCACGGCGATGGCTCGGTTTCCTGACGATGTCCTGGGGCGTCGTCGCCATGCTGACGAGCCTGATCCAAGGCGAGAGCAGCCTTGTCGCGATCCGGATCGCCCTGGGTGCCGTTGAGGCGGGACTTCTTCCCGGGATGTTCATGTACCTGACGATCTGGTTCCCGCCGCGCATGCGGGGACGGATCACCGCGGTGGTCTGCCTGCCGTTCTACGCGATTCTCGGCACTCCGTTGTCCGCGATCATCATGCAGTACGCCAACGGCCTGATGGGCTTGGCCGGATGGCGGTGGATGTTCCTTCTTGAGGGAGCACCAACGATCATCATCGGGCTGGTGCTGCTCCGATTCCTGACCGATTCGCCCGCGACTGCCGCCTGGTTGTCGGAGGAGGAGCGGGCAGCCCTGGTGCGGGTCACCTCGACGGGGGAGGCCGTAGAGAAGCCGAAGATACGCGCAAGGGACATCTTCGACCGCCTTCGCGACCTCCGCCTGGTCACCCTCTCGCTGGGCGTCAGCCTCCTGTGGGTCGGCTTCGCCGCCATCACCTCGTTCCTGCCGCTGATCATCGCCGGCTTCGCCGAGCACGCGCACACAAAACTGAGCGTGGTCCAGACAGGACTTCTGTCCGGCCTGGTCTACATCCCCGCAACACTCGTCGCCATGGCGTGGGTCTCCAGCTCCGACCGGCGCAACGAACGGGTGTGGCACGTGGCCTGGGGAGCACTGCTGGCCGCCGCCGGCACCGTGCTGGCCGTCAACGCGCCCAATCTCTGGCTGACACTGCTCGGTACGCTCCTGCTCACGTCCGGCATTTACGCCGCCCTCTTCCTCGTCTGGCAGATCCCGATCGGGCACCTGAGCGGCCCCGTCGCCATGTCGGTCGGCATCGCCATGACCACGATGCTCGGCAACATCGGCAGCTTCATGGCGCCCTACATCGTGGGATGGCTGCGCGACGCAACCGGAAACTTCGACAGCGGCCTTTACTTCATCGCGGCCTCGCTCGTCGCCTGCGCGGTCGTCACCGTGGCCGGCAACCGGATACGGGCGAAATCACCCCACACGCTTACCACCACCCACCACGACGACGACGTCGAAGAGATCATGGCCCGCTGACCAGGGCCAGCTGACCAAGGACGGGCACATTGCTGCATATCGACCATATCTCTCTAGGGTCCCGCAACATCTATGGAGGCACTGAACGGCTCTGCGAGGAGACGGGGTTCGGGCAGTATGAAGGGGGCTGGTTCCCCCACCTCGGCATCGCCAACCGCATCGTGCCGGTGGGTCCGGACCAGTACATCGAGGTCGAAAGCGTCATTGACGCCTACTCCCCGCAGACCAACCCGAACGCCCGCTGGTTCTACGACCAGATCGAAGGGGGCGACGTCTTCATCGGCTGGTGCCTGCGCGTCGACTCGCGCGACGAACTGGAGGAGATGGCGAAGCACTTCGGCACCGACATCATCGACAAACCGTTGCGCAAGCGGACGGACGGCGTGCAGCGCAACGCGATCCGCGTTCCGGAGACGATTCCCTGCTGGCAGCGGGGCCTGCCCAACGTCTTCCTGATCGAAGGCCTGTCCGAGCACCCGGCGGCGCAGCCGCGCTCGGGGCAGACGACCACCCCCCAGGGAATCACCTGGATGGAGGTCGGTGGCACCGAGAAGGACATGCGCTCATGGCTGGGCGACGGGGCAGCCGACCTGCCCCTGAGGTACAACGGCGAACGCCCCGGTCTGTACGCCGTGGCCGTCGCCACCGAACAGGGCGAAGTGGTCATCCGCCGCACGGCTGTCACTCAGCCCGAGTAGCCCGTCGAGGCTGCGGCCGCCGTTGACACGCGGCCGCAGCCCGCCCCGCTCAGGTGCCGTCGGGCCGGGGGCGCCCGGCGACGGCCGCGAGCACGGAGTCGAGCAGGCCAGGGAAGAGGGCGTCCAGGTCGTCACGGCGCAGGCCGTTCATCTTGGCCGTGCCCCGATAGCACTGGGTGATCACGCCGGCCTCCCGCAGCACCCGGAAGTGATGGGTCGATGTCGACTTGCTGACCGCCAGCTCGATGTCCCCGCAGGCCATCTCGCCCGGCGAGCCGGCCAGCGCCTGGACCACCCGCAGCCTCATGGGATCGGCCAGCGCGTGCAGCACCGCCTCAAGACGGACCTCGTCCCGGCGCGGGTGGTTCAGAACCCGGCTCGGGGTGGGCGTGGTGCTCGCGGGTGACGGCATGGCTCCATAGTACGAGACGTTTCGTAGTTGGATGCATGTCGTAGTACGGTGAATCTCGTAAGAGGCGCCGGAAGATTCTGGCGTGCCCCACCCGGAGGAGAATGTCTGTGACCACGCTGTTCCAGCCGTACACCCTGCGATCGCTGACCATCCCCAACCGGGTATGGATGGCGCCCATGTGCCAGTACTCCGCCGCGGCCACCGGGCCGGACACCGGCGCGCCCAACGACTGGCACTTCACTCACCTCGCGGCGCGCGCGGCCGGTGGCACCGGGCTGATCCTCACCGAGGCCACCGCGGTCAGCCCCGAAGGCCGGATCAGCCCCTACGACCTCGGGATCTGGAATGAACAGCAGGTCACCGCGTTCCGGCGCATCACCGCGTTCCTGAAGGAGCAGCAGACGGTACCGGGCATCCAGCTCGCGCACGCCGGTCGTAAGGCGTCGACCGAGCGCACCTGGGTCGGCGGCGGGCCGATCGCCGCGGACGACGAGTTCGGCTGGACCCCGTCGGCGCCCAGCCCGCTCCCCTTCAACGAGGACCACACCGTCCCCGACCAGCTGACTCACGCCGAGATCGCCGAGACTGTCCAGCAGTTCGCCGACGCCGCCCGCCGTGCACTCGACGCCGGCTTCCAGGTCGCCGAGATACATGGCGCCCACGGCTACCTGATCAACCAGTTCCTTTCCCCCTACAGCAACCACCGCACCGACGAGTACGGTGGCTCCTTCGAGAACCGCACCCGCTTCGCCCTCGAAGTCGTCGACGCGGTACGGGCGGTGTGGCCGGAGGAACTCCCGCTGTTCTTCCGTATCTCCGCCACCGACTGGCTCAGCGAGAACCCCGAGGACGACCGCCAGGGCTGGACATCCGACGACACCGTCCGCTTCGCACCCCAGCTCCAGGCCCACGGCATCGACCTGCTCGACGTCTCCACCGGCGGTAACGCCCCCGGAGCCCGTATCCCCGTTGGCCCGGACTACCAGGTCCCCTTCGCCGACCGGGTCAAGGCCGAAACCCAGCTGCCCACCGCAGCCGTCGGCCTGATCACCGACCCTGAGCAGGCCGAGAAGATCCTCGCCAACGACAAGGCAGACGCCGTCCTCCTCGGCCGCGAACTCCTGCGCAACCCTTCCTGGGCCCGCCACGCCGCCCGTCAACTCGGTGGCGACATCCAGGTACCGCGGCAATACCACCGCTCCGTCTGAACCGGCGCCGCTCTCGGGGGAAGCCGGATCGCCGTAGTGCGGTGTCCTGGGATGTACGAGGGCCAGTCGTCGACGGCGTAGCCGTAGGCTTGCCGTCCTCGGCCGCGGCGGGGATCGTCCTTGGCGTAGGGGTTGGTGAGCTCGGCCTGGTAGAAGTCGCCCCTCCGGCAGGCAACCCCCAAGAGCGAAGCGCGGCTGGGACATCCCAGGGACTTTTCAGGGACTTTCACGTCTGTCCCAGGGAGATTTCAGGGACTTTCCGCCGCGTAAGCAGGGAAGGCCCTGACAGCGCTGAAAGATACGAACGCGCTGGTCAGGGCCCACTTCCTCAGCACTCGATGATGTTCACCGCCAGCCCGCCCCGGGCCGTCTCCTTGTACTTGACGCTCATGTCGGCGCCCGTGTCCTTCATGGTCTTGATGACCTTGTCCAGGGACACCTTGTGGGAGCCGTCGCCGCGCATGGCCATGCGGGCCGCGGTGACCGCCTTGACCGCGGCCATGCCGTTGCGCTCGATGCAGGGGATCTGGACCAGGCCGCCGACCGGGTCGCAGGTGAGGCCGAGGTTGTGCTCCATGCCGATCTCGGCCGCGTTCTCGACCTGTTCCGGGGAGCCGCCCAACACCTCGGCCAGCGCGCCCGCCGCCATCGAGCAGGCGGAGCCGACCTCGCCCTGGCAGCCGACCTCGGCGCCGGAGATGGAGGCGTTCTCCTTGAAGAGCATGCCGATCGCGCCGGCGGCGAGCAGGAAGCGGACCACGCCGTCCTCGTCGGCGCCCGGCACGAAGTTGATGTAGTAGTGCAGAACGGCCGGGATGATGCCCGCCGCGCCGTTCGTGGGCGCGGTCACGACCCGCCCGCCCGCCGCGTTCTCCTCGTTCACGGCCATCGCGTAGAGCGTGATCCACTCCATCGCGTGCGCCAACGGGTCGCCCTCGGCGCGCAGTTGGCGCGCGGTGATGGCGGCACGGCGGCGGACCCGCAGGCCGCCCGGCAGGATCCCCTCCCGCGACATCCCGCGCGCGACGCACGTCTGCATCACCCGCCAGATGTCCAGCAGACCCTCGCGGATCTCCTCCTCGGTGCGCCAGGCCCGCTCGTTCTCCAGCATCAGCGCGGAGATCGACAGACCCGTCTCCTTCGCCAGGCGCAGCAGCTCGTCGCCCGTGCGGAACGGGTACTTCAGGACCGTGTCGTCCAGCTTGATGCGGTCCGCGCCGACCGCCTCCTCGTCGACGACGAACCCGCCGCCGACCGAGTAGTACGTCTTGGACAGCAGCTCCGCCCCGGACGCGTCGTACGCCCAGAGGGTCATGCCGTTCGCGTGGTACGGGAGTGTCTTGCGGCGGTGCAGCTTCAGGTCCGCGTCGTAGGTGAACGCGATCTCGTGCTCGCCGAGGAGCGACAGGCGCTTCGTGGCCTTGATCGTCTCGACCCGGTCATCCGCGGTCTCCACGTCGACCGTGCGCGGCGAGGCGCCCTCCAGGCCGAGCAGCACCGCCTTCGGGGTGCCGTGGCCGTGGCCGGTCGCACCGAGCGACCCGTACAGCTCGGCACGTATCGACGTGACGGAGTCCAGCAGCCCTTCGTTGCGCAGGCGCCGTGCGAACATGCGGGCCGCGCGCATCGGGCCGACGGTGTGGGAGCTCGACGGGCCGATGCCGATCGAGAACAGGTCGAAGACCGAGATGGCCACGGGAACTCCTCCGAAAAGGGCGGGGGCACACGCCATCGGGTGCCCCCGCCGGGGAACTACTTGTTCAGACCGGGGTACAGCGGGTGCTTGCCGGTCAGGGCCTGGACCCGGGCCTTCAGGGCCGCCGCGTCGTAGGACGGCTTCAGCGTCTCGGCGATCACGTCCGCGACCTCGGTGAAGTCCTCGGCCGTGAAGCCGCGCGTGGCCAGCGCCGGGGTGCCGATCCGCAGACCCGAGGTGACCATCGGCGGGCGCGGGTCGTTCGGGACGGCGTTGCGGTTGACCGTGATGCCGACCTCGTGGAGGCGGTCCTCGGCCTGCTGCCCGTCCAGCTCGGACTCGCGCAGGTCCACGAGGATCAGGTGGACGTCCGTACCACCGGACAGGACGTTCACACCGGTCTCGCGGGCGTCGGCGGCGGTGAGCCGCTCCGCCAGGATGCGCGCACCCTCCACCGTACGACGCTGGCGCTCCTTGAAGTCCTCCGAGGCGGCGACCTTGAAGGAGACCGCCTTCGCCGCGATCACGTGCTCCAGGGGACCGCCCTGGAACCCCGGGAAGACGGAGGAGTTCAGCTTCTTCGCGAAGGCCTGGCGGGCCAGGATGATGCCGCCGCGGGGACCGCCGAGCGTCTTGTGGGTGGTGGAGGTGACCACGTCGGCGTACGGCACCGGGTTCGCGTGCAGACCGGCGGCCACCAGGCCGGCGAAGTGGGCCATGTCGACCCACAGGTACGCCTCGACCTCGTCGGCGATCCGCCGGAACTCGGCGAAGTCCAGCTCGCGCGGGTAGGCCGACCAGCCGGCGATGATCACCTTCGGCCGGTGCTCCTTGGCGAGCCGCTCCACCTCGGCCATGTCGACCAGGCCGGAGTCGTCCACGTGGTAGGCGACCACGTCGAACTGCTTGCCGGAGAAGTTCAGGCGCATGCCGTGGGTCAGGTGGCCGCCGTGGGCGAGGTCCAGACCCAGGATGGTGTCGCCGGGCTGGGCCAGCGCGAACAGGGCCGCCTGGTTGGCGGAGGCACCGGAGTGCGGCTGCACGTTGGCGTACTCGGCGCCGAACAGCTCCTTCACCCGGTCGATGGCGATCTGCTCGGTGACGTCGACGTGCTCGCAGCCGCCGTAGTAGCGGCGGCCCGGGTAGCCCTCGGCGTACTTGTTGGTGAGGACCGAGCCCTGCGCCTCCATGACCGCGACCGGAGCGAAGTTCTCCGAGGCGATCATCTCCAGGGTGGACTGCTGGCGCTCCAGCTCGGCGTCGACCGCGGCCGCGACCTCCGGGTCGAGCTCGTGCAGGGGCGTGTTCAGAACGGACATCTGTTTCTACGACTCCTCAGCCGGTGTCTGGGCGGCCCTCAGCCGGCGGTGAAGGCGGTGTACTCGTCGGCGGAGAGCAGCTCGGCCGGCTCGTCCGTGACGCGCACCTTGAACAGCCAGCCGCCCTCGAAGGGGGCCGAGTTCACCAGGGACGGGTCGTCCACGACGTCCTCGTTGATCCCGGTGATCTCACCGGTGACCGGCGAGTACAGGTCGGAGACCGACTTGGTCGACTCCAGCTCGCCGCAGGACTCGCCCGCGGTCACGGTGTCGCCGACGGCCGGGAGCTGGACGAAGACGACGTCACCGAGCGCGTTGGCCGCGTGCTCCGTGATGCCGACCGTCGCCACGCCGTCCGCGGCGGCCGACAGCCACTCGTGCTCCTTGCTGTAACGCAGCTGCTGGGGGTTGCTCATGGCCTGAATTCTCCTGTACGCGGGGGAGTGCTGGTGGAAGAGGACTGCTGGAAACGTGCGTGAGCAGCGGAAATGTGCGCAGGGTCACGCGCTGCCGCGCTCAGTGTCTCCCTGTGGATCTGCTTCTGGCGCCGCGGGTCTACTTCTGGCGCTTGTAGAACGGCAGTGCCACGACCTCGTACGGTTCGTGGCTGCCCCGGATGTCCACGCCCACGCCCGCCGTGCCCGGCGCCGCGTGCGCCGCGTCGACGTACGCCATGGCGATCGGCCTGCCCAGCGTGGGGGAGGGGGCACCGGAGGTGACCTCGCCGATCACCTCGCCGCCGGCCACCACCGGGTACCCGGCGCGCGGCACCCGGCGGCCCTCGGCGACCAGCCCGACCAGCACCCGCGGCGGCTTCGCCGCGGCACGGTCGGCGGCCTCCTGAAGCGCCTCGCGCCCCACGAAGTCGCCGTCCTTCTCGAACTTCACCACCCGGCCGAGCCCGGCGTCGAAGGGGGTCAGCGAAGTGGTCAGTTCATGCCCGTAGAGCGGCATGCCCGCCTCCAGGCGCAGGGTGTCCCGGCAGGACAGCCCGCAGGGCACCAGGCCCACCGGGGAACCCGCCTCGGTGAGCGCCTGCCACAGCTGCACCGCGTGCTCGGGCCGCACGAACAGCTCGAAGCCGTCCTCGCCGGTGTAGCCGGTGCGCGCGATCAGCGCCGGGACCCCGGCGACGGTGCCGGGCAGCCCGGCGTAGTACTTCAGGCCGTCCAGGTCGGCGTCGGTCAGCGACTTCAGGATCCCGGGCGACTCCGGCCCCTGGACGGCGATCAGCGCGTACGCGTCCCGGTCGTCCCGCACCTCGGCGTCGAACCCGGCGGCGCGCTCCGTCAGCGCGTCGAGGACCACCTGCGCGTTGGAGGCGTTGGCCACCACCAGGTACTCGGTCTCGGCCAGCCGGTAGACGATCAGGTCGTCGAGGATGCCGCCGTCGGCCCGGCAGATCATGGTGTAGCGGGCGCGCCCGACGCCGACGGAGGCGATGTTGCCGACCAGGGCGTGGTTCAGCAGGGCGGCGGCCTGGGGGCCGGTCACGGCGATCTCGCCCATGTGGGAGAGGTCGAAGAGCCCGGCCCTGGTCCGCACGGCGACATGCTCGTCGCGCTCGGATCCGTAGCGCAGGGGCATGTCCCAGCCGGCGAAGTCGGTCATGGTGGCGCCGAGCGAGCGATGCAGGGCATCGAGCGCGGTACGGCGGAGTGCGGCGGAATCGGAACTGCTCATCGGTCGGTCGTCTCCCAAAGATCCCAGGGCATGACAGGCGAGGTCTGTCCTCCCCATCTGTCATCGGAACCTGAGAGGTTCGCCCTGACCACACCAGTGGTCCTGGCTTGCACCTTGGGTGGGGCCGCTGACACAGCGGCCCGCTTTTCAGATGTGCCTCGCCCGCGCGGTAACGGGGCCTGAGAGATTCAAGGGAGGGACTTGCTCCTTCGGCGCCCCAGCGAAGATTGGCTGGGGACTCTCCCGCGCGGATTCAAACGGCCGGTATGCAGTTGGCGGGCACATCATTGCATGCCGGGCGGAGCTTTGTAACAGGCCTGTGGCCGTAAGCGGACGGAACCGCGAGACACCGTGCATTACCTTCTCTTTACAGTAAGCGGGGAGAACCTTTCCTGAACCCCCAGGGAGGACGATCACGGTGACAAGGACCACGGCATACGCGACGACGACGGGCATCGCCCTGCCCGAGCAGTCGACGGCCCCGGCCCGCGAGCGGTGCGGGGGGCGGCCGGCGCCGGTCGTCCGCGATCTGCGCGACCGGGCAGGGCGCAGCCCGCACGGCCTGCTCTTCGGCCCCCGTGACCTGGTCGTGGTCACCGGGCTGCCCGGCAGCGGCAAGTCCACCCTGATGCACCGCACCGTCCAGGGCACCCGGATCGACTCCCAGGACACCCGCGACCGCTGGGACGCCCGCCTGGCCCGCTTCCTGCCGTACGCCCTCTACCGCCCGCTGGTCCGCCTCGCGCACTACGCCGGACTGCGCCGCGCGCTGCGCACCGGCGAGGGTGTGGTGGTGCACGACTGCGGTACCCAGGCCTGGGTGCGCGACTGGCTGGCCCGCGAGGCCCGCCGCCGCGGCGGCACCCTGCACCTGCTGCTCCTCGATGTCACGCCCGGCACGGCACTGGACGGCCAGCGCGAACGCGGCCGGGGCGTCTCCCGGTACGCGTTCCTGCGCCACCGCCACGCCGCCGCCCGCCTGGTGCGCGCGGTGGAGCAGGGCGGGCTGCCCGAGGGTGTGGGCTCGGCGGTGCTCCTCGACCGGGACGCGGCGGACGTGCTGTGCCGGATCGCCTTCCGGAAGGCGGAGAAGCCCGCCGGGTGAGGCCTTACGGAAAGCGGTGCGTCTGACGGGGTGAGGCATTGTCACAGCCACCCGCTAGCCTTTTCAGTCTCAGCAGCAGCGGTTTCCAGCAGGCGGTAGGCAGATGGACTTCCCGGCGGACATTCCCGCGGACTTCCCGGCACAGGCGCACCCCCACCCGCACGGCGGTTGGCCCGGCAACGAACTGGAGGAGGTGCTGTCGGCCTCCCTCGGCGTCCCCGCGGCGGCGGGCCGCCTCATCGAGGTACTGGCCCGCAGTTTCCTGTGGATCCCGTTGCCGGAGGGCGGCGGCCCGCACAGCGGCCCGCTGGACCTGCCCACCACGGAGATCGAGGGCCGGGTGTACGTCCCGGTCTTCAGCTCCGAGGAGCAGTTCCGCCAGGTGGTCGGCTCCCATCTGTCGTACACGATCGCCCCGGCCGTCGAGTTCGCCCGCGGTCTGCCCCCGCAGGTCGGCATAGCCGTGAACCCCGGGGGAGTGGTGGGCGTCCCGCTGCCGCCGGAGGCGGTCGCCGAGCTGTGCCGGACGGGCCGCAGCGAACTGGACGGCCCCGCCTCGGGCGGCCGGGTCCGGCTCTTCGAACCGGACTGGCAGGACGACCCGATGGACTTCCTGGCCGCGGCCTCCGCCGAGTTCGCGGGGACCGGCGTGGTCGCCACGGCCCGCCGCTGCCTGGCCGCGGTCGAGACGGCGGACCCCGTGATGTTCGTGGGCGTCGAACTCTCCCAGTGGGAGGGGGACATCAGGTCGCTGCCCCTGGAGGCGCTGGGCAAGGCCCTCGGCCGGGTCCCGGTGAAGTGGCCGGTGAACCTGGTCCTGCTGGACGTGGCGGACGACCCGGTGGGCCACTGGATGCGGGAGAACGTCCGCCCCTTCTACCAGTACGGCCACTAGGAACCCCCTAGGGGCAGCCGGCGGTGCCGATGTGGGCTCCGCCGCGTGGGCGCCACCGGCCACCGACCAGCCGCACCCGCCGACGGACCATCGGCCTCCACCCCCTCGGCGCTTAAGCTGTCTCCAAACGCGGGGCGACCTCCAACGCGGGGCAACTCAATGAAGGGGCGGTAACACGTGAGCGCCAGCGGCACCGCGGCGACCGGACAGGTCGAGCACATGCTGCGCCAGGTAACCCCCGGGCGCTACGACGCCTACGAGGCACTCCTCCGCGCCCTCGCCACGCCCTCCTCCGGCCAGATCTGGATGCTGCTCTGGCACGGCCAGGCCGGCTCCCCCGACGCCCAGTACGGGAACATGGAGGTCGACGGCCACGGCTACGCCCCCTGTGTGACCTCGGCCCAGGAACTGTCGGCCAGCGGCTGGAACCGCTCGTACGAGGTCGTCGACAGTCTCGACGTGGCCCGCACGCTCTATCCCGACCACTTCGGCCTCTGGCTCAACCCGCACGCCCCCGGCGGCGGCGTCGGCGTCCCCTGGCTGGATCTGCGCCGGATCGCGACCGGCCTGGACCGCCAGCCCGCGGGGCCGCTGCGGCTCGCGGAACCGGCCATCGAGATCCCGCAGTTCTACGCGCTGCTGTCGCAGAACGCCCACCGCACGCCCGCGATCCGCTCCCTGCGGCGCGCCTGGGTGCAGCCGGCGCTCGGCGCGCCGTATCTCGCGATCGGGCTCGACGTGTACGACACGTCGCCGCCGGCCGTGGACTCGGTGCGGGCGATGATGCAGCAGTCCATCGGGGCGGTGCCGGACGGGCTGCCGGTCTCGACGGTCGCCATGACCGACGAGTACGACCCGGTGGTGATGTGGATGCGCGCGGCGGCACGGCCGTTCTACGACCGCGAGGCGCACGCGGCACTGCCACCGGCTCCGGTGGCCGGGTACGGCTATCCGCCCGCGCCCGGCGGCTACTGAGACGCCGGTCGCCCGGTACCGGCCTTGACCTCGATTTGAGGCCTCGTATTGCCCGTTCAGGATGCGCCCGGCCAACTACCCGTGCATCAAGGCGTGTTGGGCGCTCAGCGTGTTGGCAGTGGGGACGCCGGCGTCCGGTTCCGGGATCCGCCGGGCGAGTTCCCGGGGCGAGGCTGACGAAGGCTCAAGGGACCCTGAAATGTCGTCATTTGTGCCTGATGGGCCCTGTGTCCGATGGGTCGATTGTCCCGATTGGTCAGGCGGATGATTGCCGGGCAATGACCGCGAATGCTTCCATGTTGTTTCTGTGGCGTGAAGTGAATCACTCCTCCGGTCCGGGGCGGTGGGCCTTGTGTTCGCCCCGCGTGATCCCGCGTCCGCATAACGGGAAACCGCTGCTTGCATCACGGTTGCGCATCCATTCGCCGTCAAGTCTGGCGACTGATCACCTGGGCGTTTAAGACTCCCATCGCTAGGGGTTCGCCCTCTGTGTGACTGATCGTTCGAGGCCGCTACCAGCGGCAAACGCGCGCCGGCTACCGCCGGTTGAGAGGGGTCCCTGCCAGATGACGGCGCCATTGCACGACACGACCGCGGAAGCGGCCCCCACTGTGTCGCCGGAGACGGGAGGCGGCACGAAGATCGAGGGCCGCACCCTCAAGCAGATCGCCTGGCGCCGTCTGAAGCAGGACAAAGTGGCGCTCGCGGGGGGCGTCTTCGTGGTCTTCCTGGTACTGGTCGCGCTCTTCGCTCCGTTGATCGTCTCGCTGCTCGGCCATCCTCCGAACGAGTTCCACCAGGAGAAGCTGGACCCGTTCACCAACCTTCCTCAGGGCGCTTGGGGCGGTGTAAGCGGTGACTTCCTCTTCGGTGTCGAGCCCAACAAGGGGCGGGACGTTTTCAGCCGCATCATCTACGGTGCCCGTATTTCGCTCCTCGTGGCCTTTCTCGCCGCGGTGGTCGCGGTGGTCCTCGGCACGCTGTTCGGTGTCGTGGCGGGCTACTTCGGAGGCTGGGTCGACTCGCTGATCAGCCGCATCATGGACGCCCTGCTCTCCTTTCCGCAGTTGCTGTTCATCATCTCCCTGGTCTCGGTCCTCCCCGACGACCTGCTGGGTCTGACCGGCTCGGGAGTGCGCATCGCTGTCCTCGTCCTGGTCATCGGCTTCTTCGGGTGGCCCTACGTCGGCCGCATCGTCCGCGGTCAGACGCTCAGCCTCAGGGAACGCGAGTACATCGAGGCCGCGCGAAGCCTGGGCGGCGGGCGTCGGCACATTCTGTTCAGGGAACTGCTGCCCAACCTCGTCGCACCGATCCTGGTGTACGCGACGCTCATGATTCCCACCAATATCCTCACCGAGGCGGCCCTCAGCTTCCTCGGAGCGGGTGTGCGGCCGCCGACCGCGTCATGGGGCGGCATGCTCCGTGACGCGCTGCAGACCTACGAGCACGACCCGATGTTCATGGTCTTCCCCGGTGTCACGATCTTCGTCACCGTCCTTGCTTTCAACCTTTTCGGGGACGGTCTGCGTGATGCGCTGGACCCCAAGGGAACACGCTGACGCACCTCTTGCCCCTGCCTTACTGTCAGGTGGCTCTCTTCATGGTTCTCCGGCACAGGCCCGGGAACGCGGATCTCGGAGGTTACGAGAAAATGTCCACAGGTTTCCCGAGGCGGCGACTTGTCGCCGGTGCGTCTCTCGTGGTGGCAGCGCTGGTGGGTACCACCGCGTGCGGCGGCAGCGGGGACGACAACGACAGCAAGGACAAGGGTGCCGGGTTCAACGCCGCCCTGAACAAGGTCGTCAACGCGTCCAGCAAGAAGGGCGGGACGCTGAAGTTCATCGGCAAGCAGGACTTCGACTCCCTTGACCCGCAGCGCACTTACTACGGCATGACCTGGGACTTCATGCGGTACTTCACCCGCACCCTGGTCACCTATGACACCAAGCCGGGTAACGCCTCCAACAAGCTGGTCGGCGACCTGGCCACCGGTCCCGCGCAGGTCTCCGCCGACGGCAAGACCTACACCTACAAGCTCCGCTCCGGTCTCACCTGGGAGGACGGCTCCAAGCTGACCTCCGCGGACATCAAGTACGGCATCGAGCGTATCTGGGCCACCGATGTGATCACCGGAGGCCCGGCGTACATCAAGCAGACCCTCGACCCCAAGGGCGAGTACAAGGGTCCGTACAAGGACAAGACCAAGGACAAGCTGGGTCTGAAGGCCATCGCGACCCCCGACGACCAGACCATCGTCTTCAAACTGCCCAAGCCGAACGCCGACTTCGAGCAGTTCCTCGCCATGCCCACCGGCGCACCGGTCAAGGCGAGCAAGGACACGGGTGCCAAGTACACCCAGCACCCGTTCTCCTCGGGTCCGTACAAGGTGCAGTCCTACGACGCCGGCAAGAGCCTGACGCTGGTCCGCAACACCGCCTGGAACAAGGCCTCGGACCCGATCCGTCCGGCGCTGCCCGACAAGATCACCGTGACGATCTCCGCCAACCTGGAGGAGAACGACAAGAAGCTGATGGAAGGTGACTACGACCTCGACGTCAACGGCACCGGGATGACCCAGTCGGGCCGTATCACCGCGGTGGAGGACCACCGGGCGGACGTCGACAACATCCAGACCTCCTTCGTCCGGTACGTGGCGCTGGTCCACTCGGCGAAGCCGCTGGACGATGTCCACTGCCGCAAGGCCGTCTTCTACGCGACCGACTTCGCGGGCCTGCAGCAGACCCGTGGCGGTGTCCAGGCGGGCGGCGAGATCGCCAACTCGGTCTTCCCGAAGTCCATCCCTGGCTACTCCGACTACGACCCCTACGGGATCCTGGCCCGCAAGGGCAAGCCGGACCTCACCAAGGCCAAGGACGAGCTGAAGCAGTGTGGCAAGCCGAGTGGCTTCTCCACCAAGATCACGGCGCGGACCAACAACCCGTCCGAGGTGGACACGGCCGAGGCCCTGCAGGAGCAGCTCGCCAAGGTCGGCATCAAGATCGAGGTCGACTCGATCGACGGTGCCCAGTCCTCCAGCATCACCGGCTCGCCGAAGGTCGTGAAGGCGCGCGGCTACGGCATGACGATGAGCGGCTGGGGCCCCGACTTCCCCACCGGCCAGGGCTACGGCCAGCCGCTGTTCGACAGCCGCTTCATCTTCGACAACGGCAACTACAACGAGTCGCAGATCAAGGACCCGAAGATCGACAAGCTCTTCGACGAGGCGATCGCGTCGACCGACCCGGCCAAGTCCACCGCGTACTACGAGGAGATGAACAAGCAGCTCATCGACAACGCCGACTGGATGCCGTTCATCTACGAGAAGAACGTCTCCTGGCGCGGTCCGCGTCTGACGAACATCTACTCGTCCGCTGCCTTCAACGGCCGCTACGACTACGTCTCGCTGGGCGTCGTCAAGTAGTCGACGGACACCCGAAGTGATCGCACCCTCGCCGCCGAAACCCGCCAGTCCGAAGGGCAGGTGATGGCCCTGGCGGTGGTCGGGACCTCCCACGAGGAGGCCCGGCCACCGCCGGGCCGCACACAGTGCTTGCTTATCTCATCCGGCGTCTGTTCGCCATAATCGTCATGGTGCTGGTCGTTCTGCTCGCGACCTTCACCGTCTTCTACGTCCTTCCCAAGTGGGCGGGCCAGGACGTCGCCGTCCTGTTCGCGGGCAAGGCCACCGGGGCCGAACAGATCGAGGGCATTCGCACCAAGCTCGGTCTCGACCAGCCGGTGCTCGTGCAGTTCTGGGACTTCATCAAGGGCATCCCGCTGGGTCGTGACTACGCCAACGGAAACGACGTCACGCACTGCCCCGCGCCCTGCTTCGGCTACTCCTTCGTCACCGAGAAGCCGGTGTGGGACACCTTGAAGGAGGCGATGCCCGTCACCGGCGCGCTCGCCGCCGGCGCGTGTGTCCTGTGGCTGGTCGCGGGTGTCGCCGCCGGTATCGTCTCCGCGCTCAAGCGGGGCTCGTTCTGGGACCGTGCCGCGATGGTCGGCGCGCTCGGGGGTGTCTCCCTGCCGGTCTTCTTCACCGGCATGGTGGCCATGGGTCTCTTCGTGCACAGCCTCGGCTGGATCCACCTCAAGGACGACCTCAACACGGGCGACTCCATCGGGGTGTGGTTCGAGACACTGCTCCTGCCATGGATCGTGCTCGCCCTGCTCAACGCCGCGATGTACGCACGCCTCACCCGGGCCACCATGCTCGAGGTGCTCGGAGAGGACTACATCCGCACCGCCCGGGCCAAGGGACTCGGGGAGCGGGTGGTCATCACCCGGCACGCCCTGCGCTCCGCGATGACCCCGATCCTCACCGTCTTCGGCCTGGACATCGGTGCGCTGCTCGGCGGTGCCGTGCTGACGGAGTCCACTTTCAACCTTCCTGGCCTCGGCCTCGCCGCGGTCCAGGCGATCAGCAGTCATGACCTGCCGGTCATTCTCGGGGTGACCCTGTTCGCGGCCCTCGCGATCGCCGTCGCCAACCTCGCCGTGGACCTTCTGTACGCTGCCATCGACCCGCGAGTGAGGCTGGGATGACCGAACTGCACCGAAGCGGAGCGGCTGTGGGGGAGCCCACGCTCACCTCGCCCGCCCCGACGTCCTTCCTGGAAGTGCGCGACCTCAAGGTGCACTTCCCGACCGACGACGGCCTGGTCAAGTCCGTCGACGGGCTCAGCTTCACGCTGGAGAAGGGCAAGACCCTCGGCATCGTGGGCGAGTCCGGCTCCGGCAAGTCGGTGACCTCGCTCGGCATCATGGGCCTGCACACCGCCGGCCAGTACGGCAAGCGCAAGGCGCAGATCTCCGGCGAGATCTGGCTGGACGGCACCGAGCTGCTGTCCGCCGACCCCGACCACGTGCGCAAGCTGCGCGGCCGCGACATGGCGATGATCTTCCAGGACCCGCTGTCCGCGCTGCACCCGTACTACACGATCGGCAAGCAGATCGTGGAGGCGTACCGGATCCACCACGACGTCGACAAGAAGACCGCGAAGAGGCGTGCGGTCGAGATGCTCGACCGGGTGGGCATCCCGCAGCCGGACAAGCGCGTCGACAGCTACCCGCACGAGTTCTCCGGCGGTATGCGCCAGCGCGCGATGATCGCGATGTCGCTGGTCAACAACCCCGAGCTGCTCATCGCGGACGAGCCGACGACCGCCCTGGACGTGACCGTCCAGGCGCAGATCCTCGACCTGATCCGGGATCTGCAGACGGAGTTCGGCTCCGCCGTCATCATCATCACCCACGACCTGGGCGTCGTCGCCGAGCTCGCCGACGACATCCTGGTGATGTACGGCGGCCGTTGCATCGAGCGCGGACCGGCCGAGAAGGTGTTCTACGAGCCCCGCCACCCCTACACCTGGGGCCTGCTCGGCTCGATGCCCCGTCTCGACCGTGAGCAGCAGGACCGCCTGATCCCGGTCAAGGGCTCCCCGCCCTCACTGATCAACGTTCCGTCCGGCTGCGCCTTCAACCCGCGCTGCCCGTACGCCGACGTCCCGAAGGACAACGTCACCCGCACGGTCCGCCCCGAGCTGACCGAGGTCGGCAGCCAGCACTGGGCCGCCTGCCACATGACGCAGGAGCAGCGGGAGCGGATCTGGACCGAAGAGATTGCGCCGAAGCTGTGAGCGAGGACAAAGCGGTGACCATCCCTGCGCAGAGCGAAGGTGCCACCCTCACCAAGGACGCCGCCCCCGGCGAGACCCTGCTGAAGGTGACCGGGCTCCAGAAGCACTTCCCGATCAAAAAGGGCCTGCTCCAGCGGCAGGCCGGTGCGGTGCACGCGGTCGACGGACTCGACTTCGAGGTCAAGTCCGGTGAGACGCTGGGCGTCGTGGGCGAGTCGGGCTGCGGCAAGTCGACGATGGGCCGGCTGATCACCCGGCTGCTGGAGCCGACCGGCGGCACGATCGAGTTCGAGGGCAGGGACATCACCCACCTCGGTGTGGGCGCCATGCGTCCGCTGCGCCGCGACGTGCAGATGATCTTCCAGGACCCGTACTCCTCGCTGAACCCGCGCCACACCATCGGCACGATCATCAGCACTCCCTTCAAGCTCCAGGGCGTCACGCCCCCGGGTGGTGTCAGGGCGGAGGTCCAGCGGCTGCTGTCGGTCGTGGGCCTCAACCCCGAGCACTACAACCGCTATCCGCACGAGTTCTCCGGCGGTCAGCGCCAGCGCATCGGCATCGCCCGCGCGCTCGCCCTGAACCCGAAGCTGGTCGTGGCGGACGAGCCGGTCTCCGCGTTGGACGTGTCGATCCAGGCCCAGGTCGTCAACCTGCTGGACGACCTCCAGCAGGAGCTCGGCCTGACGTACGTGATCATCGCGCACGACCTCTCGGTGGTCCGGCACGTCTCGGACCGGATCGCGGTGATGTACCTCGGCAAGATCGTGGAGCTGGCCGACCGCGAGTCGCTGTACAAGGCGCCGATGCACCCGTACACCAAGGCGCTCATGTCGGCGGTGCCGATCCCGGACCCGCGGCGCAAGAACGCCAAGAGCGACCGCATCCTGCTCAAGGGCGACGTGCCCTCGCCGATCTCGCCGCCGAGCGGCTGCCGCTTCCACACCCGGTGCTGGAAGGCGACGGAGATCTGCAAGACGACCGAGCCCAAGCTCGTCGAGCTGAAGCCCGGTCAGCAGGTCGCCTGCCACCACCCGGAGAACTTCGAGGACCAGGCCCCGCAGGACACGGTGCTGCTGACCGTGGCCAAGGAGGCGGCCGAGCTGGTCGCCGACGAGGTGCTGGCGGAGTCGGCGGAGACGTCCGCGGCGGTGGCCGCACTGGAGGCGGAGATGGCCGCCGAGACGGAGACGCCGGAGACGGTCGCCGAGGCGGAGACGCCGGAGACGGTCGCCGAGACGGAGACGCCGGAACCGGCCGCCGAGGCCGAGGCACCGGAGACGGCCGAGGAGTCCGAGGCTGCCGACGCCTCCACAGGTGAGGCACAGAACTCCCAGGAGTCAACGGAGAAGTAGCCCATGACACAACTGGGTAAAGGCATGTACATGCCCTAACGGGAGGGCGCAGAGTCGACCGTGTCTGTTCGCTGACCAGCACGCTCGAAAGGGACGACTCATGCGCCTCTCCCGTTCGGCACGTCTGGCGGCTGTCGCTACCGCGGCAGCCGCCTCCTTCGTCATCGCGGCCGCCCCTGCCCCCACCCCGGGCGCCGCGGGCATCGATGACCCCTACTTCCCGCAGCTCGGCAACGGCGGCTTCGACGCCCGCCACTACGACCTCGACGTGGCGTACAACCCGGACACCGACCGCCTGGACGGCCTCACCACCCTCACCGCCCGCGCCACCCAGAACCTCTCCTCCTTCGATCTCGACCTCCAGAAGCTGGAGGTCACGCGTGTCGAAGTGAACGGCAGACGCGCCCAGTTCACGCGCACCGGCGACGAGATCACCGTCACGCCGAGGAACCCGCTGCCCAAGGGGCACGAGTTCACCGTCTCCGTCACCTACGGCGGGATACCCGAGGCCCTCAACGGCCCCATCGTCTTCGGCTCCGACTACGGCTGGATGAAGACCGCGGACGGCGTCTTCGTCGCCTGCGAGCCCAACGCCGCCTCCACCTGGTTCCCGTCCAGCGACCACCCCTCCGACAAGGCCACCTACGACATCCGGATCAAGGCGCCGAAGGGCCTGACCGGCGTCTCCAACGGCCGGCTGGTCTCGACGTACGACAAGGGCGCCTCGACGTACAGCCATTGGCGTGAGAACAGGCCCATGGCGACCTACCTCGCCACCGCCACCATCGGGAAGTTCGATGTCCGGACGGGGAAGACGCCCTCCGGCATCCCGATCTACGTCGCCATCGACCCGGTCCTCGCGAACAGCAACAGCGTCGACGTGTACGCCGTGACGGCCGCCGCCACCGACTACTGGTCGCAGGTCTTCGGGCCGTACCCGTTCGAGGAGACCGGCGCGATCGTCGACGACATGCCGGAGGCGGGGTTCTCGCTGGAGGTGCAGAGCAAGCCGGCCTACTCGGCGGTGCGCAACGAGACGACCATCGTGCACGAACTGGCCCACCAGTGGTTCGGCGACTCGGTGAGCGTGGCGCAGTGGAAGGACATCTGGCTCAACGAGGGCTTCGCCACCTACGCCCAGTGGCTGTGGGCGGAGCACCAGGGCACCCGCTCGGCCCACGACTCCTTCCTGGCCGGCTACAACTCCCGCGCCGCCGACAACCCCTTCTGGGGGACCGTCGTCGCCGACCCGCAGCGCGACACCATGTTCGCCTCCGCCGTCTACCAGCGCGGTGCGATGACCCTCCAGATGCTGCGCGAACGGATCGGGGACACCGCGTTCTTCAAGCTGCTCCCCGCCTGGACGAAGCTGCACCGCTACGGCAACGCCGACACCGCCGACTTCATCCGGCTCGCGGAGCAGGTCTCCGGGCAGCAGCTGGACGACCTGTTCCAGACCTGGCTGTTCACCACAGGGAAACCCGCCCTGTGAGCCTGGCTTTGTAAGGTTCATGCACCCTGACAGGTCACAATGTCAGGGTGCAGCTGCAGCAACTCTTCTCTCCCTCCGTCCAGCACACGCTCGACGTCATCGGCATCTTCGTGTTCGCCATCTCCGGCGCGCTGCTGGCCGTCCGCAAGAACTTCGACGTCTTCGGCATCGCCGTGCTCGCCGAGGTCACCGCGCTGGGCGGAGGGATCTTCCGGGACGTGATCATCGGGGCGGTGCCCCCGGCCGCCTTCACGGACCTGGGGTACTTCAGCACCCCGCTGCTCACGGCGCTCGTGGTGTTCTTCCTGCACCCGCACGTCGAGCGCATCCAGTCGTCGGTCCTGGTCTTCGACGCGGCCGGCCTCGGCCTGTTCTGCGTCACCGGCACCACGAAGGCGTACTCCTACGGCCTCAACCTGACCGCCTCGGTCGCCCTGGGGCTCGCCACCGCGGTCGGCGGCGGTGTGCTCAGGGACGTGCTCGCCAACGAGGTTCCCTCGCTGCTGCGCTGGGACCGCGACCTGTACGCGGTCCCGGCGATCGTCGGGGCGACGATGGTGGCGCTGTGCATCCACTACGACGCGCTGACCCCGTTCACCAGCGGGCTCGCGGTCGTCACCGCTTTCGTGCTGCGCCTGCTCGCGATGCGGTTCCACTGGCGAGCGCCGCGTGCGTGGAACCGGCGGACGACGGTTCGCGAGGAGTAGTACCGGACCGGGCACGGCTCTGGCCCATGTTGACCGTCAGCCATTCGAAGACCGCCGGCACCTGGGGCCGCCACAGCGCCATGTTGTGGCCGCCCGCGCTGCGCGGCAGGAACACCACGTGCACGGTGGTCGGGGCCTTGGCGAGCTGTTCGAGCGCCACTCCGGCCTGGTAGCCGTCGCCTGACTCACCGGACAGGTAGAGGGCGATCCGGGGCGGCACGGCCGCCTTCCTGAGCAGCAGATAGGGGTTGTTCCGCTCGCGCAGGGTGACGCTCTGCGCGGCGAGTGAATTGCGTTCGCCGATCGGGTCGTTGTAGCCGGACAGGCTGATCGCGGCCCGGTAGCGGTCCGGGTGGGCGACGGCCAGCTTGACCGCGCAGTGCGCGCCCGCCGAGTAGCCGGCGACCGCCCAGTTCGCCGGAGCCGCGGCGGCGCGGAAGTTGTCGGTCACCATCCTCGGCACGTCGATGCTGAGCCAGCTGTCGGCGTTCACCGTGCCCGGGATGTTGGCGCAGCCGGTGTCCACACCGGCCAGCAGGTTGGTGCGCGGGGCGACCAGGATGAAGGGCGCGACCCTGCCGCTCCTCATCAGCGGCAGCAGCTGCTCGTGCACCTTCAGCGAACCGAACCAGGCCTTCGCCGAGCCGGGGTAGCCCGGCAGCAGCTCCACCACCGGGAACCTGTGGTTGCGGTACCCCGGTTCGTCGTACTGGGGCGGCAGCCAGACGTAGACCTCGGCGTTCACGCCCGAGACCCGGCCCTTGAGCTGGGTGACCCGTACCCCGCCGGCCGCGTGCATGGCCGCTCCCTCGGCCGCCGTGAAGGTCTGCCTCACCTTGGGCAACCGCCTCAGCGCTATGCCGCCGGTCCCGTCCTGGCCGAGGTTCGCGGCCTGCTGGACGTGGTCGCCGGTGCCGAGCAGGTCGGCCCAGTTGTCGTACAGGTCGTTCTGGTTGTTGACCACTACGAAGATCAGCGTCACCGCGGTGGCCTGTGCGAAGAGCAGCATCAGGACCCGGGCCACGGTGCGCACGGCCTTGGGCCCGCGCATCCTCGACCACAGGACGAGCGGCAGTATGAGGGCGACCACGGACAGGACGATGGTCGTGTAGAGGAACGGAGTCCCGGTGAGGCTCATGTCCCCATAGAGGGGAATTCCCGGCTCCGGGTTACGGACGTGTCCGGACACTTACCTAGAAATTGCCGGAACCTCACCCGGCGGGGTGGATCCCTTACTGGCTGATCGCCGTACCGGCGGCACCCATCCGGGAAAGCTACCGCTTAGTAATTTCCTGTTGTACTGTTCAGCCATGCCAGAAGCAGCTTCCACGCGAGCCGTGATCGGCGACAGCGAGTTCGACCGCGACACCGCGGTCACCCGGCGCGTGCCGGGGGTCTACGACATCGACCTCTCGGCCGGCTGGACCATCATCAACGCCGTCAACGGCGGCTATCTGCTGGCCGTCCTCGGCCGGGCCCTCGCGGACACGCTGCCGCATCCGGACCCGTTCACCATCTCCGCGCACTACCTGACCGCGTCCCAGCCGGGGCCGGCCGTGATCCGCACGGACACCGTCCGCACCGGCCGCACCCTCTCCACCGGCCAGGCCTCGCTCTTCCAGTACGACGACGACGGCAACGAGGTCGAACGCATCCGCGTCCTCGCCTCCTACGGCGACCTCGCCGCCCTCCCCGACGACGTGCGCACCACGGCGACCCCGCCGGCCATCCCGCCCATGGACCAGTGCTTCGGCCCCGAGGACGGGCCGGCGCCCGTCGACGGCAGTTCCGCCATCACCGAACGCCTGATGCTCAAGCTGGACCCGGCCACCCTGGGCTGGGCCCTCGGCGCCCCCTCCGGCAAGGGCGAGATGCGCTCCTGGTTCGGCCTCGCGGACGGCCGCGACACCGACCCCCTCGCCCTGCTGCTGGCGGTCGACGCGCTGCCGCCCACCGCCTTCGAGATCGGCCTCAAGGGCTGGGTCCCCACGGTCGAACTCACCGTCCACGTCCGCCACCGCCCCGCCCCGGGCCCGCTGCGCGTCTCCGTCACCACCCGCAACCTGGCCGGCGGCTTCCTGGAGGAGGACGCCGAGGTCTGGGACAGCGCGGACCGACTGGTCGCCCAGTCACGGCAGTTGGCCCGGGTCCGCCTCGGCTGACGTATCCGCCGGAACCCCGTTCTGTCACGGACATGTACCAGCGAGTAAACCGCGACCGTCCGGAAAGACGCAGGTCAGCGCGGTGACTTGAGCCTCTCTTTACCCGAATCACAGGCCGGGGACAGTGCGGGCCCAAGTACGCCCTAAGCGCCGTTGGTTGAGTGCCACGCCTCAGGACTCCCTCATCCTTTATGGAGCTGTCTCTCATGAAGCGTGTACGTCTCGTCCCCGCGGTCGCCCTGCTCGCCGTGTCTCCGCTGCTGCTGACCGCGTGCGGCTCGGGCGACTCGTCGTCGTCCGGCAGCGGCAACTCCGGTCAAACGCAGTCCTGTCAGGCTCCGTCGGGCATGCCGACCGGCAACGCCTCCGGGAGGCCGAGTGGTGCTCCCTCCGGTGCGCCCACGGGCAACTCCACCGTCAAGCCGACCGGCACCCCCACCGGCATGCCGAGCGGGGGTCCGGGCGGCGGCCAGGGCGGCCCCGGCGGCGGTCAGGGCGGCGGCGGTTGCGGCGGCGGCCAGGGCGGTCCCGGCGCGGGCGGTGCGGCGCCCAGCGGGGCTCCGACCCAGCAGGCCACGAAGAGCTGACACCAGGCGTGGCACGACAGGGGCGGCGCGTCCGGCGACCGGACGCACCGCCCCTTCGCGTTGCCCGGCCCTGGGGCCTGTCCGGCGGATCAGGTCGCAGGAGAACAACGGCACATCATCAGCGCCGGTGAGCGGGGCCTGGTGCGTCCGACTGCAAGGCGCAGGAGGGCGGCAACGCGGTGGGGGCACCCCCGGCCGAAGGCTGGGGGACGTTGACAACCGACGACAACGCCGCAGGTGGACGTGGCAGGCCCCGCGTCTGCGGCATGATCCGCCGGAAAGGCCCTAGTCCAGCCAGTGCTGCCGGCCGAGGCTGATCAGTCGCATCTGGCGGGCGGCGACCTGGGTGACGCGCTGCCGCTCCGCATCCGAGGGCTCCGGCGACTCCAGGGTCTCCAGGAACAGGGACGCGGTGATGAGCATCTGGTCCACGTAGAGGTGGGCGAGCATCAGCAGGTCGTCGTCGCTCCACCCGGCGGCCTCGGGGTCCCTGGCCAGCTCGGTCTTGACCTCCTCGGCGAACCGGGCCAGTTGGTCCCGGATGGCCTCGCGCACCGGCTGCACCCCGCCGTGCCGCTCCCGGGCGATGAACCGCACGTGCGCCGGGTGCGCGGCCACATGGTCGGCGATCAGCCGTACGGCACGGGTGATGCGCTCCGGGCCGGGCGTGGAGACGGTCGTGCGGACCATGGGGTGCAGGCTGCCGAGCGCCTCGTCGACGAGGGCGACGCCCAGGTCGGCGGTGGAGCGGAAGTGCCGGTAGAAGGCGGTCGGGGCGACCCCGACGGCCCGGGTGACCTCGCGCAGTCCCAGGCTGCTCAGGCTCTGCTCCTCCAGCAGCCCCAGCGCCGCGTCCAGGAATGCCTGGCGGGTCTTCTGCTTCTGGGCCTGTCGGATGCCGAGGGTGTGACTCATGTCATCCAGTTAACAACTGTTCTCCGGAATTGAAAAGCCGTGGGAGTTGCTAGACTCAAAGTCAGTGAACAACTGTTACTACAACCGTTCACCCAAACTTAACGGAGGGGGGATCGAATCCCATGCTGTTCCTCGTCGCCGCACTCATGCTGCTCGGCGTGGTGCTGGGCACCGTGGCCCACGCGCCGCTCGGCGTCACCGCAGGACTCGCCGCCGTGATCGCCGTCTGGCTGGCCGTCTTCGCACTCCGCGAGCGCATCGCCCGCCGGCGCCGCACCTCGGCCAACTGACCGTCCACCACGACTTCCAGGAGCTGAGCCATGCTGCACCTCACCGCCCCGGCCGCCACCCGCCCCGAACCCCGCACCCGCGACGCCGACGGCATGGCCGTGGCGTCCTTCATCCTCGGCCTCCTCGGCCTCCTCGTCCTGAACCTGTTCCTGGGCCCGATCGCGATCGTCCTGGCCCTGGTGTCCCTGTGGCGCGGCACGAGCCGCAAGGGCCGCGCCTACCTGGGCCTGGCCCTGGGCATCGCGGACCTGGCGATCCTGGGCATCGCGATGGACGTCTCGAACACGGTGTCCTGGAGCTTGTGAACGGGACCCTGCAAACCCCGTTCAGGGAAGCGCCCCCTCAGGGGCGCGGGGCCGTGTCCATGTGCGGCTCCGCCGCGTGGGCGCGACCAGCCGCCGGCGGCCCGCACCCGCTCACGGCGATCGACTCCTACGGCGCTGGGCGACCCTCACCCCGCCCCCCGTAGAATCGACGTCATCATGGCCTACCTCGACCACGCCGCCACGACCCCCATGCTCCCGGAGGCGGTAGAAACCCTCACCGCCACCCTCGGCGTCACCGGCAACGCGTCCTCCCTGCACGCCTCAGGCCGCAAGGCCCGCCGCACGGTCGAGGAATCCAGGGAAACCCTCGCGGAAGCACTCGGCGCCCGCCCCAGCGAGGTCGTCTTCACCTCCGGCGGCACCGAGGCCGACAACCTCGCGGTCAAGGGCCTGTACTGGTCCCGCCGCGACGCCGACCCCACCCGCACCCGCGTCCTGTCCAGCCCCGTCGAACACCACGCGGTCCTCGACGCGGTCCACTGGCTCGCCGAACACGAGGGCGCGACGGTGGAGTACCTCCCCGTCGACAGCTACGGCCGGGTCCACCCCGAGGCGCTGCGCGAGGCGATCGCCCGCAACCCCGACGACGTGGCCCTCGCCACCGTCATGTGGGCCAACAACGAGATCGGCACGGTCCTGCCGGTCCGCGAACTCGCCGACGTGACAAGCGAGTTCGGCATCCCCCTGCACGCCGACGCGGTCCAGGCGGTCGGCCAGACCCCGGTGGACTTCGCCGCCTCCGGCCTCGCCGCGATGACCGTCTCCGGCCACAAGGTCGGCGGCCCCTACGGCATCGGAGCCCTGCTCCTCGGCCGTGAGTACACCCCCGTACCGGTCCTGCACGGCGGCGGCCAGGAGCGGCACGTCCGCTCCGGCACCCTCGACGTCCCGGCGATCGCCTCCTTCGCGGTCGCGACGAACCTCGCCGTCGAGCGCCGCGAGTGGTTCGCCCGCGAGATCGGCGCCCTGCGCGACCAGTTGATCGACGCCGTGCGTACGGCCGTACCGGACGCGATCCTCGGCGGCGACCCGGTCGACCGCCTCCCGGCCAACGCGCACTTCACCTTCCCCGGCTGCGAGGGCGACTCGCTGCTCCTGCTGCTCGACGCCCAGGGCATCGAGTGCTCGACGGGCTCCGCGTGCACGGCCGGGGTGGCCCAGCCCAGTCACGTCCTGCTGGCCACCGGAACCGACCCGGACCTGGCCCGCGGCACCCTCCGTTTCTCGCTCGGCCACACCTCCACCCAGGCCGACGTGGAGGCGGTCGCGAAGGTGATCGGACCGGCGGTGGAGCGGGCCCGGGCCGCCGGACTGAGCTGATCCCGGCCACTTCGACGGTGCTCCGCGACACGCGGTATTGACCCCAAGTCGCTTCCAAAGAAGCCGAGTTGCGAGATTTCTCATCAGCATGCGCACAGCGCGGGGCGAGGGCACACCTCAGGTGGCTCTCTAGCTTCTGCTGACATGACAGACAACCTCTCTGCCTCCGCGCAGAGCCCCGCACCCGATCCCTCCGACTCCGACTCCGTTTCCGCTCGGCCGGGCCGGCACCGCATGGACCACACCATGAAACGGCGGCGCGTGCTGATCGGCGGCGCCACCGTCGCCGCGGCCGGCGGACTGCTGGCCGCGGGCCTCGCCTCCGCCGACACCACCACCGCCCCGGAGGCCGACGCAGGCGCCTCCACCACCGTCACCAGCGACGCCTCCTCCGGCGTCTGCTCCCTCAACGCCGAGGTCACCGAGGGGCCCTACTCGCTCGAAGGTGCGCTCGTGCGAGAGGACGTCCGCGAGGACAAGGAAGGCGTCGAGGTCCAGTACACCTTCACCGTCGTCGACGAGGCCAACGACTGTGCTCCGCTGGAGAACGCGCTGGTCGAGATCTGGCACTGCGACGCGCTCGGCGAGTACTCCGGCTTCGTCGGCAAGAACGGCCACACCGAGGACGACGACGGCACCTTCCTGCGCGGCGGCCAACTGACCGACGCCGACGGCGAGGTGAGCCTCATCTCGATCTGGCCGGGCCACTACGTCTCCCGGGCCGTGCACGTCCACATGCGGGTGCACACCGACGTGACACTGACCGACGACTCGTACACGGGCGGCTCGATCATCCACACCGGCCAGCTCTTCTTCGACGCGGACCTCAACGCCCAGGTCCAGGCGGTCTCGCCGTACTCCGACAACACCACCGCGGAGACCCTCCTCGACGACGACACCATCTACGACGACGGCGGCGCCTCCTCCGGCCTGCTGACCCTGACCGCACTGGGTGACAGCGTCTCCGACGGGTACCAGGCGACGCTCACCGTGGGTGTCAGCACCTCCTGAGACAGCGGGGCCCGGCGCCCCTGACACCGCCACCGGCCCGGTGACCGACTCAGTCGTGGTCACCGGGCCGGTGTTTCGTGTGTCGGACCCGAGTGCGGCGGTCCCCGCCCCCCTGCGGGCGGAACACGGCAAAAGGCTGCCGCCGGCGCTTCCACCGCCGGCGGCAGCCTTCCCGAGAACCAGGTTCAGGCTAGCTCTCGGTGACCATGAGGGACGCCATCATCCCCTCGTCCTCGTGCTGCAGGAGATGGCAGTGGAGCATGTACATGTACGTGTCGTCGCTGAAGTCGGTGAACTCCATGGCGATCTCGATGGAGCCGCCGCCGACCACCTCGTAGGTGTCGTACCAGCCGAGTTCGACGCCGGTCGGATCCTCGCCGTTGATGGAGATCAGCTGATACGGCACGTCGTGCAGATGGAACGAGTGCTCCAGCTGCGTGCCGTTCTTGATCGTCCAGATCTCCTTGGAGCCCAGCGTCGTACTGATCATGGCCATCGAGCTCATGCTCGTGCCGGCCGAGCCGTTGATGGTCATGGTCGTGCCGGACTGGCCGAGGGTGATGGTCCGCGCGGTGAAGTCGCTGGTGTCGTACCGGTCGATGGTCCGCAGCGAGGTGGGCAGGTCGTCCGGGGTGTCGGTGCCGCCGGCCGAGACGGTCAGGAAGTCGTACGTGCCGCTGCCGCCGCGCACCCAGCCGGTGGTGACGACCGCCTGGAGGGTGACGTCGTCCGACAGGTCCATGACCATCTCGGCGCGGGCGCCGGCCACCAGCCGGATCTCGGTCACGTCCGCCGCCGCGGACAGATAGCCCTGGTCGGTGGCGACCTGCGACATCGTGCCGCCGTCGCTGCGCTGGATCGTGATGATGTCCGACGGCGAGGCGTTGAGCAGCCGGAACCGGGTCCGGGTCTTGGTCGCCGAGAAGGTGAGCGTGGTGTCGTCGACGTTGGTGCCGTTCACCAGCAGCGGGTAGGTCAGGTCGCCGCCGAGGTAGCCGGTGAGGTCGTACTTGATGTCGCCGTCGGCGTCCACGGCCAGGCACTGGAAGATCAGCGGGATGTCGTCGGTGCCGTAGGTGGTGGGCAGCGCGGCGCTGGTGGTGTTGTCGCTGTCGTCGACGATGATCATGCCGGCCAGGCCGTGCACCGCCTGCTTGGCCGTGGTGCCCAGGGCGTGCGGGTGGTACCAGAGCGTCATGGGCTCGTCGAGGACCTCGAAGGTCGGCGACCAGGTCTCCCCGTCGGAGAAGGCGACCTGGGGACCGCCGTCCATCTTGGCCGGGACGTGCGCGCCGTGGAAGTGGACCGTGGTGTCCTCGCCCAGGCTGTTGGTGATGTTGAGGAGGGCCGTGTTGCCCTTGGTCCACTTCATGGTCGGGCCGAGGAACGACTGGTTGTAGCCCGCGGTGGTGCTGGTGACACCGCTGATCACCTCGGCGCTGCCGGTCTGCGCCTCGAGCGTGTAGGTGGTGGTGCTGTCGGAGGTGGTGCCCTCCAGGAGGTCCGGAATGGACAGGGTGGCGGTGTTGGTCGCGGCGCCCGCCTTGTTGCCGTTCGCGTCGGTCAGCAGGGCGAAGGTCGCGCCGCCCGCGGCGACGGCGCCCAGGCCGACGCCGGCCATGCCGCCGAGGAACTTCCGCCGGTGAACGCCCTTGCCGCGCTTGGCCGTCGCGTCCTTGGAGTGCTCGGCCCCGGTGACGCGCTCGGCCTTGGAGTGTTCCGCGCCCTTGGCGCGCCGGCGCCTGCCGCGGGTGTCCTGCTCTTCGCTGCCGCCCGTCTCGAAGGAGGGCTCTGAGGTGTGGGTCATGGCGGGGATGTTTGACCTGAGCTCTGTGTGAAATCTGAGGCGAAGTTAGGAGGAGAGCGGGGGGACTGTGCGGGGGCCATGGATGCTGGAGATGCTTAACTCCCTTGAAAAGGGGCGGAGTTGAGCAGGCGCAGCTAGCGCCTGGGGTGGGGGACGCAACGGACACAGACAACGCGCAGAGCGAGCACAGGATAACGATTCAGTCACATGCGGAACCTGGGGTCAGGCCTGTCCGACCCGCCGTACAAGACCCATGTAGCGACCCCAGTCCCAGTGCTTGCCCGGGTCGGTGTGGTCCGTCCCCGGCACCTCCACATGACCGATCACGTGCTCCCGGTCCATGGACATGCCGTACCGCCGGCATATCGCGGCCGTCAGCCGCGCCGACGCCGCGTACATCGCGTCGGTGAAGTCCTCCGGGCGGTCCACGAAGCCCTCGTGCTCGATGCCGACACTGCGCTCGTTGTACGACCGGTTGCCCGCGTGGAACGCCACGTCCAGCTCGCGGACCAGCTGGGTGATCCGCCCGTCCTTGCGCACGATGTAGTGCGCCGCCGCCTCGTGCGCCGGGTCCTGGAAGACCTTCACCGCGCTCGCGTAGCCGCCCTGGGTGACATGGATGACCACCCGGTCGATCGGATAGTCGTCCGGCCGGTTCGCCGTCCGGTAGTTCGCGGGCGACGCGGCCACCCAGCGCGCACTCCTGAAGTCCACCGCGCCGGCCACCCGCGCCTTGCGCACCCCCGGCAGCCGCCAGTACAGCCGCGTCAGCTCGTCCCTGGTCAGCGCCACCGTGCCCGCGGCCGCCGCCGCCCCGCCGACCAGCAGCGCCCGCCGCCCGATCCGCCGGTCCCGATCACCAGTCGTCGCCCCCATGTGATCCCCAACGGATACTCGCGGGTCCTGGTTCCCGTGGCCCCTTACCCTGGAGGGGCTATGACTGACACCCCGCAGCGCACCCGCCCCCTCCGCGTCCTCGCCGCCATGTCGGGCGGCGTGGACTCCGCCGTCGCCGCCGCCCGTGCGGCAGAGGCGGGCCACGACGTCACCGGCGTCCATCTCGCGCTCTCCGCGAACCCCCAATCCTTCCGTACCGGCGCGCGGGGCTGTTGCACCATCGAGGACTCCCGCGACGCCCGCCGCGCCGCCGACGTCATCGGCATCCCGTTCTACGTCTGGGACCTCGCCGACCGCTTCCGCGAGGACGTCGTCGAGGACTTCGTCGCCGAGTACGAGGCGGGGCGCACCCCCAACCCGTGCCTGCGCTGCAACGAGAAGATCAAGTTCGCGGCCCTGCTGGACAAGGCGCTCGCGCTGGGCTTCGACGCGGTCTGCACCGGCCACTACGCGAAGATCGTGACGCTCCCCGACGGCTCCCGTGAGCTGCACCGCGCCTCCGACATGGCGAAGGACCAGTCGTACGTCCTCGGCGTCCTGGACGAGAGGCAGCTCGCCCACGCGCTCTTCCCGCTCGGCGACACCCTGACGACCAAGGACGAGATCCGCGCCGAGGCCGAGCGCCGGGGTCTCGCGGTCGCGAAGAAGCCCGACTCGCACGACATCTGCTTCATCGCCGACGGCGACACCCAGGGCTTCCTGGCCCAGCGGCTCGGCAGGGCCGAGGGCGACATCGTCGACGAGTCCGGCGCCAAGGTCGGCATCCACGAGGGCGCGTTCGGCTTCACCATCGGCCAGCGCAAGGGGCTGCGGATCGGCACCCCGGCGGCCGACGGCAAGCCGCGCTACGTCCTCGACATCTCGCCGGTCGACAACACGGTCACGGTCGGCCCGGCCGCCGCCCTGGACGTCAGCGGACTGACGGCGATCAAGCCCCGCTGGTGCGGCACCGCCCCCACCGGCCCGGCCCGCTACACCGCCCAGCTCCGCGCGCACGGCGGCGAGACCGAGGTCAGCGCCGAACCGGTCGACGGCGAGCTGCGCGTCACGTTCACCGAGCCGGTCCGGGGCGTCGCCCCCGGCCAGGCGATCGTCCTGTACGACGACACCCGGGTCGTCGGCTCCGCGACGATCGCGTCGACCGTCCGGACGGCGGACACGGCAGGCGTCAGCCGGTGACCTCTACCTCGTAGAAGCAGAGGTGGTCCTTGATCTGAGCGATGTCGGACTTGGGGTCGGGGTAGGCCCACACCAGGTCCGGCGCGTCCGGCAGGGACCAGTAGGAGGCGGTTCCCTTGAAGGGGCACACGCTGTGCGACTCGGAGGGCGTGAGGAGATCCAGGCGGACGTCCTCGGCGGGGATGTAGTAGCGCGGAGGGCAGCCGGTCTCGTGGAGGACCAGGGCCCGGTCGCTCTCGGCGAGAATCAGATCGCCGTGTGCGACGCGCACGTGCTGCGGGGACTGCTCGATGGTGATCGTGTGTCCTGAGGGCATATGTGGTTGACGTCGACGGGCGCCCGCTTGTTCCCGAGGGCGGCTTCTTCACCCGGAGGCGCCGGGAAGTGCGAGGCCGGCTACCCGCGGCCCGCACCCGCCACCCGGCCACGCCTACCCTGACTCCATGCGCATCTGTGTCTTCCTCTCCGCGGCGGATCTCGACGCCCGCTACACCGGCCCCGCCCGTGACTTCGGGAAACTGATCGGCAAGGGCGGCCACACCCTGGTCTGGGGCGGCTCCAACGTCGGCCTCATGAAGGTTGTCGCCGACGGCGTCCAGGAAGCCGGTGGCAAGCTGATCGGCGTCTCCGTCGGCTTCCTCGCGAACAAGGTCCGCCCCGGCGCCGACGAGATGGTGATCGCGTCCGACCTCGCCGAGCGCAAGCGGCTCCTCCTGGAGAAGGCCGACGCCGTGGTGATCATGGTCGGCGGCACCGGCACCCTGGACGAGGCGACCGAGATCCTGGAGCTGAAGAAGCACGGCCGCACGGACAAGCCGGTCGTCCTGCTGAACACCGCCGGTTTCTACGACGGCCTTGAGCAGCAGTTCCACCGCATGGAGGCGGAGGGCTTCCTGCCCCGCCCCCTGGCGGAGCTGATGTTCTTCGCCGAGGAGCCGGCCGAGGTACTCGCCCACCTGGAGGCGGCCCGCAGCGCCGGCTGATGCGAGCATGGCCCTCATGGCAACTCATGTGATCACCGGTGCCGGTTCCGGCATCGGCGCCGCCGTGGCCCGCCGACTGCACGCGCGCGGGGACGACCTCGTCCTGCACGCGCGCGACGCGGGCCGAGCGAAGGAACTGGCCGCCGGGCTCCCCGGTGCCCGCACCCTGGTGGGCGACCTGGCGGACCCGGACAAGCTCTCCTGGGCCTTCTCGCACCAGACGCTGCCGGACCGGGTCGACTCGCTGCTGCACATCGCGGGCGTGGTCGACCTGGGCGAGATCGGCGAGCTGACCCCGAAGTCCTGGCGCCACCAGCTGAACGTCAACCTGGTCGCACCGGCCGAACTGACCCGCCACTTCCTGCCCCAACTGCGCGCCGCCCGCGGCCACGTGCTCTTCGTGAACTCGGGCGCCGGCCTCAACGCCCACGCGGGCTGGTCGGCGTACGCGGCCTCCAAGCACGGCCTGAAGGCTCTCGCCGACTCCCTCCGGCACGAGGAACACGGCAACGGCGTCCGGGTCACCTCGGTCTACCCCGGCCGCACGGCGAGCCCGATGCAGGCCAAGGTCCACCAGCAGGAGGGCAAGGAGTACGACGCGTCCCGCTGGATCGACCCGGAGTCGGTGGCGACCACGATCCTGACCGCCCTGGACCTCCCGAGAGACGCGGAGATCAACGACGTGACCGTACGTCCCGGCGCCTGATACCAAACCCCCACAACCCGCACGTGACCAACCACCGTCGCACCCCCCCCGTCGGCCACCGAACCTAGGCTTCCCACGTGAACGCAACCCCCTCCTTCGGCCCGGCCACCGGCGTCGGCTCTCTCCCCGGCACCGACGCCCGAGAGGCCGCCAAGGCCGCGACCGGCAGCTTCGAGGACTTCCCCTTCCTCCCCGAACTGCCCGCCCGCGGCCCCGGCGCCGACATGATCGGCCGTACCGCCGGCCTGCTCGTCGAGCTCTACGCGCGCGTAGAGCCCAGCGGCTGGCGGCTCGGTGACCGGCCGGGCCGGGACACCCGGCGGGCCGTCTCCTGGCTGGGGGAGGACCTGGACGCGCTGGAGGAGTTCACCCAGGACTACGAGGGTCCGCTCAAGGTGCAGGCGGTCGGCCCCTGGACCCTCGCCGCCGCCCTGGAGCTGCGGAACGGCGAGTCCGTTCTCTCCGACCCCGGCGCCTGCCGCGACCTGGCCGCCTCCCTCGGCGAAGGCCTGCGCCTGCACCTCGCCGAGGTCGGGCGCCGGATCCCCGGTGCCCGGCTCGTCCTGCAACTCGACGAGCCGTCCCTCACCGCCGTACTGCGCGGTCAGGTGCGGACCGCCAGCGGCTACCGCACCCACCGGGCCGTGGACCGCCAGGTCGTCGAGTCGACGCTGCGGGACGTCATCGGCAGCCACACCGGCGGCCCGGTGGCCGTCCACTCCTGCGCCCCCGACGTGCCCTTCGCGCTGCTGCGCCGGGCCGGGGCCGCCGCCGTCTCCTTCGACTTCTCGCTCCTCACCGAACGTGACGAGGACGCGATCGGCGAGGCCGTGGAGGGCGGTACCCAGCTGTTCGTCGGTGTCGTTCCGGGCACGGACACGGCATTGTCAGACCCTGCCGGTAGCGTCATGGGTGTCAGGACGCTGTGGCGCAGGCTGGGGCTGCAACCAGGGCTTCTCGCGGAGGCCGTGACGGTCACCCCGTCGTGCGGGCTGGCGGGTGCTTCCCCCGCCTAT
Organism: Streptomyces sp. NPDC048254; assembly: GCF_043201895.1. Classification (NCBI taxonomy): domain Bacteria; kingdom Bacillati; phylum Actinomycetota; class Actinomycetes; order Kitasatosporales; family Streptomycetaceae; genus Streptomyces; species Streptomyces sp. NPDC048254. The sequence continues at coordinate 299,034 of NZ_JBICZJ010000006.1, read as the reverse complement.
GCCCGGCAGGCGCTCGCCCACTGCGTCCGGGCGGCGAGATCACTCGCGGACAACCCAGAGTAACGGGAGGAAACACGGTGGCCGGCGACAAGCAGCAGGCGGAGACGGCGGTGCCCGCAGAGGCACGGGAACAGCACGCGCGGACCGCCGAGCAGATCGAGGAGCACCGCTTCCGGTACTACGTGAAGGACGCTCCGGTCATCAGCGACGCGGAGTTCGACAAGCTCCTGAAGTCCCTGGAGGCGCTGGAGGACCAGTACCCCGAGCTGCGCACCCCGGACTCGCCGACCCAGAAGGTCGCGGGTGCGTACGAGACGGAGTTCACGGCGGTCGAGCACCGCGAGCGGATGCTGTCGCTGGACAACACGTTCAACGACGAGGACCTCGCCGCCTGGGCCGAGCGGATCCACAAGGAACTGGGCGACCAGGAGTACCACTTCCTGTGCGAACTGAAGGTCGACGGCCTCGCCGTCAACCTCACCTACGAGCACGGCCGGCTCACCCGCGCGGCGACCCGCGGCGACGGCCGCACCGGCGAGGACATCACCCCCAACGTCCGTACGATCGCCGAGATCCCGGACCGGCTGCACGGCGATACGGTGCCGGACCTGGTCGAGATCCGCGGCGAGGTCTACTTCCCGATGGAGAAGTTCGCCGAGCTCAACGAGCGGCTGGTCGTGGCCGGCGACAAGCCCTTCGCCAACCCGCGCAACGCGGCGGCCGGTTCGCTGCGCCAGAAGGACCCGCGGGTCACCGCCTCCCGCCCGCTGCACATGGTCGTCCACGGCATCGGCGCCCTGGCGGGCTTCGAGGGCATGACCCGGCTCTCCCAGGCCTACGACCTGCTCAAGACCTGGGGCCTGCCCACCTCGCCGCACAACCGGGTGGTCGACGACCTCGACGGCGTACGGGAGTTCATCGCCTACTACGGCGAGAACCGGCACTCCGTGGAGCACGAGATCGACGGGGTCGTCGTCAAGCTCGACGAGATCCGCCTCCAGGGCCGGCTCGGCTCCACCGCGCGGGCGCCGCGCTGGGCGATCGCCTACAAGTACGCGCCGGAAGAGGTCAACACCAAGCTCATCGACATCAAGGTCGGCGTCGGCCGCACCGGGCGGGTCACGCCGTACGCGCAGGTCGAGCCGGTCACGGTGGCGGGCAGCGAGGTGGAGTTCGCGACCCTGCACAACCAGGAGGTCGTCAAGGCCAAGGGCGTGCTGATCGGCGACACGGTGGTGCTGCGCAAGGCCGGTGACGTGATCCCGGAGATCCTCGGCCCGGTCGTCGACCTGCGGGACGGCAGCGAGCGGGAGTTCGTGATGCCGGCCGAGTGCCCTGAGTGCGGGACGCCGCTGCGGCCCATGAAGGAGGGCGACATCGACCTCCGCTGCCCCAACGCCCGTGCCTGCCCCGCCCAGTTGAGAGAGCGGGTGGCCTACCTCGCGGGCCGCGAGTGCCTGGACATCGAGCACTTCGGCGGGGTCGCGGCGGCGGCGCTCACCCGGCCGCTGGAGCCCGCCGAACCACCGCTGGTCGACGAGGGCGACCTGTTCGACCTCACCATCGAGAAGCTGCTGCCCATCAAGGCGTACGTCCTGGACCCGGACAGCGGGCTGCCCAAGCGCGACCCCAAGACGGGCGAGGAGAAGGTCGTCACGGTCTTCGCCAACCAGAAGGGCGAGCCCAAGAAGAACACCCTCGCCCTGCTCCAGAAGATCGAGGAGGCGAAGACCCGCCCGCTCGCCCGCTTCCTCAACGGCCTTTCCATCCGGCACGTCGGCCCGGTCGCCGCGCAGGCACTGGCCCGTGAGTTCCGCTCCATCGACCGCATCGAGCAGGCCACCGAGGAGGAGCTGTCGAACATCGACGGCGTCGGCGGCATCATCGCGACGGCGCTCAAGGAGTGGTTCGCCGAGGAGTGGCACCGCGAGATCATCCGAAAGTGGAAGACCGCTGGAGTCCCGCTGGAGGACGAGTCCACCGGCGAGGACGAGGGGCCGCGTCCGCTGGAAGGCCTCACCGTCGTCGTGACCGGAACCCTGGAGCACTTCACCCGGGACGGCGCCAAGGACGCCCTGCAGAGCCGCGGAGCCAAGGTGACCGGCTCGGTATCGAAGAAGACGTCGTTCGTGGTCGTGGGTGACAACCCCGGATCGAAGTACGACAAGGCGATGCAGGTGAAGGTTCCGGTTCTGAACGAGGACGGATTTGTCGTCCTTTTGGAGCAGGGACCGGACGCGGCGGCCGAAGTCGCCCTTCCGACCGAGGAGTAGCGGTTGAAGGCCACCCGTTCGGCGCATACCAGATGCATACGGGTGGCCGGTGCGCAATCGGGCAACCGTCGACGACCGCTGCCCGTGAAAGCCTTCTGCGGCCTACTGTTGAGATGTGCACCTGCCGTGCCCAAATGCGGTCGGGGCATTCCCGTGCTCCTGCAGGGCACGGACCGCATGGCGTGGGCACCGCCGGCTGTGAGAGGGACGGGAATGGAACCGACCGAGAGCGCCGCCCCGGAAGCGCGGCTGCCGCTGCGCCGCCGGGCGAGCGCGTGGCGGGGGACTCGGTGGACGGTACGGGGCGACCGGCGCGTCGGCATACCGGGGGTGAGCGTCGCACTGGACGCGCGTGACCCGCTGCCGCTGGCCGCCGTCGACCCGCCGCCCGACCTGCCCGGCCACGAGCACGAACGGCACCTGTCCTGGCCCGCGCTGCCCGCCGGAGTCGTCGCGGCCGCCGCGTTCGCCCTCGGCGCGGGCTTCTACCGTGCCTTCACCGACAACCACGCCCTCTTCCCGTCCGGCACGGTCGGCTGGTCGCTGGCCGTGCTGACCGGCATCATCGTCGGCCACCTGGTGCTGCTCGGCCGCGCCCGCTGGTGGGGCGGCACCGGCTCCGGCGCCGCCCTCACCCTCGCCGTACTCCTGCTGTACGGCTGGGTACCCGCCGGTATGGTCAGCCTCACCGTCGTCGTCCTGGTCGGCATAGCCAGGCGCCACCGCTGGCGGCAGGGCGTCCTGCACGGCGCGGTGGACATCCTCGGCATCGGCGCCGGCGCGCTGGTGCTCGGCGTCTTCGGCCGGGTACCGACCGTCGAGTCGCCCTGGAACCCCGACAGTTGGAGCGTCGCCACCGCCCCCGAGGTCGTCCTCGTCGCGGTGGCCTACCTCGCGGTCACCCGCGCCCTGCTCTGGTACCTGCACGCACCGCGCGGCGGCGGAGTGCCCACCGTCGCCCACACCGCCCTGATGCGACAGGGTCTGGTCGCCGTCGCGCTGCTCGGCATCGCCCCGCTGATCTGCGTGGTCGCCGTCGCCCAGCCGCTGCTGCTCCCGCTGTTCTCCATCCCGCTGGTCGCCCTCGACTCCACCCTGTGGATAGCCCGGGCCCGCGCGGAGGAGCAGCTGCGCGACCCGCTGACCGGACTGCCCAACCGGCAGTGGCTCCTTGAGCGGATCTGGACCGCCCTCGACGACGCCGAACGCATCGGCGCCCGCGCCGCCCTCATGCTGATCGACCTCGACCGATTCCGTTCGGTCAATGACACGCTCGGTCATCTCGCCGGTGACCGGCTGCTGTTGCAGATAGCCGACCGGCTGCGGGCCGCGCTGCCGCGCGGTGCGGAGGCGGCCCGGCTCGGCGGCGACGAGTTCGCGGTGTTACTGCCGGTCGCCGACTCCACGACGTCCGCGACCCGGATCGCCCGGGGCCTGGTCACGGCCCTCTCCTCCCCGCTCGACCTCGACGGCCTCACCCTCGTCCTGGAGGCCAGCGCGGGCGTCGCCGTCTTCCCCGACCACGCGCTGGACGCGGAGGGGCTGCTGCGCCGGGCGGACGTGGCGATGTACCAGGCGAAGCGGGACCGCACGGGCGTCGAGGTGTACGAGTCCAAGCGGGACTCCAACACCCCGGACCGGCTGGGGCTGCTGGGCGATCTGCGCCGCGCCCTGGACGCGCACGAGGTGCAGTTGCACTACCAGCCGAAGGTGCGCTTCGACGGGCAGGTGGCCGGTCTTGAGGCGCTGGTGCGGTGGGTGCACCCCGAGCGCGGCAAGGTACCGCCGGACGAGTTCATAGCGATCGCCGAGTCGTCCGGACTGATGCCCCATCTGACGGAGTACGTCCTGGAGACCGCGCTCGCCCAGGTCGCCCGGTGGCGGGCACAGGGGCTGCGGGTGCCGGTGGCGGTGAACGTCTCGCCGCGCGACGTCCACACCCCGGGCTTCGCGGGCTCGGTGGCGGCGCGGCTGGCCCGGCACGGGGTCCCGGCGGGGGCGCTCCAGCTGGAGATAACCGAGCATGTGCTGCTCGAGGACCCGCAACGGGCCGCCGACACCCTCGCGGGTCTGACCGGGCACGGCGTGAAGATGTCGCTGGACGACTTCGGCACGGGCTACTCGTCGTTGGTGCATCTGCGGCGGCTGCCGGTGAGCGAGCTGAAGATCGACCGGTCCTTCGTGGCCCGGCTGGCCGTGGACAACGAGGACGCGGAGATCGTGCGCTGCACGGTCGACCTCGCGCATTCGCTGGGGCTGCTGGTCGTCGCGGAGGGCGTGGAGGACGACGAGACGTGGGAGCGGCTGCGGGACCTCGGGTGTGACGCCGTACAGGGGTGGCTGGTCGCCGCGGCGATGCCGCCGGAGGAGACGACGGCGTGGCTGTTGGCGCGGGGGTCGCGGGGGTGGCAGCGGCCGCGGGCTGCGTTGCCGGCCGCCGAGTAGATCTCGGCCCACCCGCCCGTTCACCGTTCGTGCGGCGCCGTGGGCGGGTGCGGGTCGTTCGCGGTTGCTCGCGCCCACGCGGCGGAGCCGCACATCGGACACAGCCCCGCGCGTGAACATCGCGTCGTACAGGGCCGGGCGTCGGCGGGCGAACGACATGTAGTCCTCGGCCACCGCTGCCATGATCGCGCCCTTGCCCTGGCCGCGTCCCAGCCCTCCGCCTCCGCGAGTTCCCGCTCTGCCCGCTCGCGCTCCCGGCACATCGGAATCGGCATGCCAGAGATTCTAGCAGTGCTAGACAATCTGCCAAGGCTCCACTAGCGTCGCTTTCAGTCCTAGCGCTGCTAGAAAGACCCCAAGGGGGCCGTCATGACCATCACCGCCTACACGCTCGCCGCCGTGCTCGACCTGTTCATCCTCTTCATCGGAGCCCGGTTCCTGCTCCAGCCCGGCCCGTCCGCCGCCGGCTACGGCGTCCCCGCCGACCCGAACGGCGACGCCTCCGCCTACCTCGCGGTCAAGGGCCTCAGGGACGGCACCTTCGGTGTCATCGGCTTCGCCCTGCTCGCCTTCGCCGGCGCCCGTGCCGAGGCCTGGTTCATGCTCTGTGTGGCGCTCGTGCCGTTGTTCGACACGCTGATAGTGCTGCGCCACGGCGGGACGAAGGCGGTCGCGTACGGGATCCACTTCGCCACCGCGATCGTTGTGCTGATCAGCGCGGTGCTGCTGTTCCTCGTGTGAACGGCTCGCGTGAACGGCAGGTCAATCAACAGGGGGTTCTGGAATGTCGTTGTTCGTACCGAAGTTCGATGAATCCGTGATCGTGTGGGAGGCCGACGCCGAGCTGGTCGGCGCTGACCCCACCCGGGTCCGGCTGCTCGCCGACAGCAGCGCCACCGGAGGCGCGCTCTCCACCGTTCGGGTCACCCTCGGCGAGGGCGGCGACGGCGCCCGGCCGCACCTGCACCGCAACTCCGCCGAGATGTTCTACCTGCTCGACGGCGCCGCCGAGCTGCTCTCCGGCGACGACGTCGTCACCGCCGAGCGCGGCGACCTGGTCGTCATCCCGCCCGGGGTGCCGCACGCCTTCGCCGCCGTCCCCGGCAGCACCGCGGACATCCTGATCGTCATCACACCGGGCGTGGAGCGCTTCGAGTACTTCCGCCACCTCCAGCGCCTGCGCCTGGGCGAGGCCACCCTGGAGAGCCTCCTCGAGGTGCAGGAGCTGTACGACAACCACTACCTGAAGAGCGTGGCCTGGGAGCAGCGCCACTGAGCCGGTGAGCCGCCGCGGTTCCGGGGCCCGGGGAAACCGTTGCACGGTCACCGGGCCCCGCCCCATAGGATTGGCTCCAAACCACACACACTCACCCCAGAGGAACGCTGCATGCCTGGCATCACGCGCGAGGAGGTCGCCCACCTCGCCCGGCTGGCGCGTCTGGAGCTGAAGCCCGAAGAACTCGACCACTTCGCGGGACAGCTCGACGACATCATCGGCGCGGTCGCCCGCGTCAGCGAGGTCGCCGACCAAGACGTACCGCCGACCTCACACCCGCTGCCGCTGACGAACGTCATGCGCGCGGACGAGGTCCGTCCCTCGCTCACCCCCGCGCAGGCGCTCTCCGGCGCCCCGGCCCAGGAGCAGCAGCGTTTCAAGGTGCCGCAGATCCTGGGGGAGGACTAGACAGCCATGACGGCCAATAAGATCGAATACTGCATCAGGCTCACCGCCGCCGAGACCGCCGCGAAGATCGCCTCCGGCGAGCTCACGGCCGTCGAGGTCACCGAGGCCCACCTCGCCCGGATCGAAGCCGTCGACGAGAAGGTGCACGCCTTCCTGCACGTCGACCGCGAGGGGGCGCTCGCCCAGGCGCGTGCCGTCGACGAGAAGAAGGCCCGGGGCGAGAAGCTCGGGCCGCTCGCCGGCGTCCCGCTCGCGCTCAAGGACATCTTCACCACCGAGGGCGTGCCGACCACCGTCGGTTCGAAGATCCTCGAAGGCTGGATCCCGCCGTACGACGCCACGCTCACCAAGCGGCTGAAGGCCGCCGACGTGGTCATTCTCGGGAAGACCAACATGGACGAGTTCGCCATGGGGTCCTCCACCGAGAACAGCGCGTACGGGCCCACCGGCAACCCCTGGGACCTCACCAAGATCCCCGGCGGCTCCGGTGGCGGTTCCTCCGCCGCCCTCGCCTCCTACCAGGCGCCGCTCGCCATCGGCACCGACACCGGCGGCTCCATCCGTCAGCCGGCCTCCGTGACCGGCACGGTCGGTGTGAAGCCGACGTACGGGGCGGTCTCGCGGTACGGCATGGTCGCGTTCTCCAGCTCGCTGGACCAGGGCGGCCCGTGTGCCCGTACGGTCCTGGACGCCGCCCTCCTCCACGAGGTCATCGCCGGGCACGACCCGCTGGACTCCACCTCCATCGACGCGCCCGTCCCGCCGGTCGTCGAGGCCGCCCGCAACGGCAGCGTCGAGGGCATGCGCGTCGGTGTCGTCAAGCAGTTCCGCGGGGAGGGCTACCAGCCCGGTGTCATCCAGCGCTTCGACGAGTCCGTCGAGCTGCTGAAGGAACTGGGCGCCGAGATCGTCGAGCTGGACTGCCCGTCCTTCGACCTGGCGCTCTCCGCGTACTACCTGATCGCGCCCTCCGAGTGCTCCTCCAACCTCGCCCGCTTCGACGGCCTGCGCTACGGCCTGCGGAGCGGCGACGACGGCACGCACTCCGCCGAGGAGGTCACCTCCCTCACCCGTGAGGCGGGCTTCGGCCCCGAGGTGAAGCGCCGCATCATGCTCGGCACCTACGCGCTGAGCAGCGGGTACTACGACGCGTACTACGGCTCCGCGCAGAAGGTCCGCACGCTCATCACGCGCGACTTCGAGAAGGCCTTCGAGCAGGTGGACGTGATCGTGTCGCCCACGACCCCGACCACCGCCTTCGCGATCGGCGAGCGTGCCGACGACCCGATGGCGATGTACCTGGCCGACCTGTGCACCATCCCGACCAACCTGGCGGGCAACGCGGCCATGTCGCTGCCCTGCGGTCTCGCCCCGGAGGACAACCTCCCGGTGGGCCTGCAGATCATCGCGCCGGCGCTGAAGGACGACCGCCTTTACAAGGTCGGAGCCGCTGTCGAGGCCGCCTTCGTGGAAAGGTGGGGGCACCCGCTCCTTGAGGAGGCACCGTCGCTGTGAGCAACGCACTGTCCAAGGCCAAGGGCTTCAAGAAGTCGAAGTCCGGTACGTACCTGTCGATGGCCACCACCGTGTTCGGCGCGGTCGGTGTCGCCAAGCAGATCAAGAAGGCCCGCGCCGAGCACGACACGCTGCGGCTGATCGATGCCACCGTGTCCGCCGTCGCGATCGTCACCGGCCTCGCCATCCTCTACCGCGAGCTGAAGCGGCTGGGCGACGACGACGTCCTGCTGGGCTGAGAGGGAAGTTTCACCGTGACCACCACGACCGACCTGGTGTCGTACGAGGACGCGCTGGCGTCGTACGACCCCGTCATGGGCCTTGAGGTCCATGTCGAACTCGGCACCAAGACCAAGATGTTCTGCGGCTGTTCGACCGAGCTGGGCGCCGAGCCCAACTCGCAGACCTGCCCGACCTGCCTCGGCATGCCCGGCGCGCTCCCGGTCGTCAACGCGATCGGCATCGAGTCGGCCATCAAGATCGGTCTCGCGCTGAACTGCGAGATCGCCGAGTGGTGCCGTTTCGCCCGGAAGAACTACTTCTATCCGGACATGCCGAAGAACTTCCAGACCTCCCAGTACGACGAGCCGATCGCCTTCAACGGCTACCTCGACGTGCAGCTGGAGGACGGCGAGACCTTCCGCGTGCAGATCGAGCGCGCCCACATGGAGGAGGACACCGGCAAGTCCACCCACGTGGGCGGCGCGACCGGCCGTATCCACGGCGCCTCGCACTCGCTGCTCGACTACAACCGCGCGGGCATCCCGCTCATCGAGATCGTCACCAAGCCGATCGAGGGCGCCGGCGAGCGTGCTCCCGAGGTCGCGCGGGCGTACGTCCGTGAACTGCGCGAGGTCATCAAGGCGCTCGGCGTCTCGGAAGCCCGTATGGAGATGGGCCAGATGCGCTGCGACGTGAACCTGTCGCTGCGCCCCAACGGCACCGAGAAGTTCGGCACGCGTTCCGAGACGAAGAACGTGAACTCGCTGCGGTCCGTGGAGCGTGCGGCCCGCTTCGAGATCATGCGGCACGCGGCCGTGCTGAGCGGCGGCGGCACGATCATCCAGGAGACCCGGCACTTCCACGAGGACACCGGGTCCACGACCTCGGGCCGCGTGAAGGAGGAGGCCGAGGACTACCGGTACTTCCCGGAGCCGGACCTGGTCCCGGTCGCCCCCTCCCGCGAGTGGGTCGAGGAGATCCGCGCCGCGCTGCCGGAGATGCCGCTGGCCCGCCGCAACCGACTGCTCACCGAGTGGGGCATCTCGGCGGTCGAGATGCAGGCGATCATCAACGCCGCCGCGCTGGACCTGATCGTCGCCACCATCGACGCCGGATCCGACGCGGCCTCCGCCCGCAAGTGGTGGATGGGCGAACTGGCGCGCAGCGCCAACGAGTCGGGCAAGGCGCTGGACGAGCTGGCGATCGCCCCGGAGCAGGTCGCCCGGGTCACCGCGCTGGTCAACTCCGGTGACCTCAACGACAAGCTGGCCCGCCAGGTCATCGAGGGCGTCCTCGCGGGCGAGGGCACCCCGGACGAGGTCGTCGACAAGCGCGGTCTGAAGGTCGTCTCCGACGACTCGGCGCTCGGTACGGCGGTCGACGAGGCCATCGCCGGCAACCCGGGCATCGCCGACAAGATCCGCGGCGGCAAGGTGGCCGCGGCCGGCGCCCTGGTCGGCGCGGTCATGAAGGCGACCCGCGGCCAGGCCGACGCGGCCCGCGTCAAGGAGCTGATCCTGGAGCGGCTGGGCGTCAGCGAAGGCTGAGCCCACGGACGACGCCGTACGGCCCCGGAGGCGATGCCTCCGGGGCCGTACGGTTATCTGCGGCGCTATCTGCGGCGCTATCTGCGGCGCGCGACCACGCGGACGAATCCCAGGGCGCGGCCCTCGTCGGCGCGGAGCATCTCGGCGACCTGGCGGGCCATCGTGCGATGGAACTCCTCCGGGCTCTCCTCGGCGACCACCTCGCACCACAGCAGCCAGTCCCGCCAGCCGTCCGGCTGCCAGTCGGCGGCCTCGACCTCGACCGCCCCGCTGCGGGTCCAGTGCCGGCGCCACCAGCCGGGCGAGTGGAAGCACCAGTAGTCGGGCTCCCACCAGGGCCTGAGGTGCTCCGGCGGCTCGGCCCCCGCGGGTTCCTCCCGGAGCGCCGGTACGACCACACCGATCCGGCCGCCGGGCCGCAACAGGCGGGCGAGGGTGGGGAGATAGAGGTCGTCGGTGCCGAAGTACTGGTAGGCGTCGATGCTCACGATCGCGTCGAAGCCCCCCTCGGCGAACGGCAGGTCATGTGCCTCGGCATGCACGGGCTGCACCCGGTCGGCGAACCCGGCCTCCGCGATACGCCGGGCGTTGTCGTCGGCCTTGATCCAGAGGTCGGCGGCGGTGACCTGGGCATGGAACTCCCGGGCCAGGAAGACCGACGTCATCGCCCGGCCGCAGCCGAGGTCGAGCACGCGCGCGCAGGGGCGCAGGGCGTCCAGACCGAGGGCGGGGGCCAGCCATTCCAGCAGCCACAGGGCGTGCGGGCCCATCTGGTTCTCGACCACCCAGCGGGGGTCGTAGGCGTTGCTGAGCGGGTAACGGGGGTGGGTCAGGCGGTCAGTGAGGCGGTCGCCCCCGGTCCTGGTGTCGGACATGGGTGAACGGGCTCCTTGTGATCTTCGTAGTGGAAGGCAATGCGTAGGAGCTCATTCGGACCGGCAAACAACGCACCCGCTTCGGTCGTCGGCGAGGGGCCGATCAAGGCTGACCAGCGGAAGCTAGCAGTTGTCGACATCATTCGCAGCAGGTTTCCTCAGGTGCGGGTACTACGCTCGCCCGCCATGACCGGACACGCGGAATCCGACACCGAACCCGAGATAACCGAGGTGGCGGCCGCGGAGGACGACGAGGATCCCTACGAGGACGCCCGTCGGGCCCGCTGGACCGCCACCGTGACCGGGGCCCTGCTGACCGTGATGGGCCTGACCGCCTCCCTGATGAGACTGGGCGGCGGCGTACCCGCACTGGTCCCGGCCGCCTATGCCGTGGGCTCCGCCGTGTGTGTGGCCGCGGGGGCGCTCGGGGCCCGGGGCCGTACCCGCAGAGCCCTTTGGCTGATGATCCTGGGGGTCATGATCATGGCCCTCGGAGACCAGTTCGACTGACGTTGATCCCGACCGGAGAGCCGACGGCTTTGCGGTACCGCTTCGAGGTGGTCAGGCCCAACTGCCCAGGCGTCGGCCTCGCCCGGACCAGCCGCGTGAACGCCATGTGCCGCCCGAGTGCCGTGCCGCGCATGAGAGGCTCGACGTGCTGTTCGAAGACGTGGTGGAACTGGAGAAGCACGATGTACGCGATATCCCTGGGTGACGACGGCGGCGAACTGCGCCCGCTGGAACCCTGGCACGCCGAGGAGTTCCTGGCCCACCTGGAACGCGGGCGGGAGTTCATCGGACAGTTCATCTCCTTCGGTTCCAGGGAGAAGGACGTGCCCTCCGCGCGGGCGATGCTCCAGCGGTACGCCGACCTGCGCGCCGCCGACACCGGCTCCCTGCACGGCCTGTGGCTCGAGGGCACGCTCGTCGGCGGGGTGCTCTTCCTGAACTTCGACGCGGAGCACGGGAACTGCGAGGTCGGCTGCTGGCTGGAGCCGGCCGGCACCGGGCGCGGACTCGTCACGCGCGCGATGCGGGTACTGATCGACTTCGCGGTCGAGCAGCGCGGTATCCACCGGATCGAGTGGGTCGCCGCCTCGGGCAACGAGCCCAGCCTGAACGTGGCCCGGCGGCTGGGGATGACCCGCGATGGCGTACGCCGCCAGGCGCACCCCTATGGTGGCCTACGGCACGACCTGGAGGTGTGGTCGATCCTCGCCCCGGAATGGCGTGAAGCACGCGCGCGTGCCGTAGAGAACGATCATTAAGAGACCTCTCAGACAGGATCCGTACGGTGCCGGACATGGGAACCAAGACAGCTGACGAGACCGGTGCCGAGACGGGCACCGAGGCCACGACCGACGAGGAGAAGGTGAGCGTCACCACGGAGGCCGACGACGTGACGGAGTCCAAGCCCGAAGCCGAGGCCGGGGTGGAGGCGGCGGCCGCCGGGACCGAGGCCGCCGACGGCACGGACGCCGACCTCGAAGCGGAGGACCTGGAGGACGACGCCGACCTTGCCGGAGAGCTGGACGAGGCCGGGGACGAGGCCGAGGGCCCGTCCGGGGTCGGCCTGGGCGCCGCCGCCGTCGTCTCCGTCGTGCTCGGCCTGGTCTCCCTCACGGGTGGCTGGATCGGTTCGGTGGCCGCCGCCCGCGAGACCCTCGTAGGCCAGCTCCAGACCTCGTCGACCGCGAGCGTCGCCACGCAGGTCAAGGAGGTCTACGGCGACGCCTGGCAGACCACCGCGCTGTGGGCCGGCGCGTTCGCGCTGGTGGCGCTGATCACCGGCGTCGTGGTGATCGCCCGGCCCGCCTTCGGTGCCCCCGGCAAGCCGCAGGCGCCGTGGATCAAGTCGGTCGCCTGGGCGGGTGTCGCCCTCGGTGTCATCGGCCTGCTGCTGGCCGTCCTCAAGTACTCCGACGCGCTGCTCGGACTGCCCTCGACCAGCTGAGACAGCCCAGGTCAGAAGGGGCCTTAGGACGTCCGTAAGCACCTTATGGACGACCTGAGGCCCCTTACGCGCGTCCGGAGTCCGGCGCCGGTCCGAAGATGCGGAACTCTCCCGATGTGGCGGACCCCCCTGGGAGACGAAGGTGGAGGCATCGCGAAAAGCGAAGCCCAACCACCGTCTCTCACCAAGGGAAACGCCATGTTCGAGCTCGAACTCCACCAGATCCGTGCCGCCGAACTGCGTCGGCAGGCCGACGACGCCCGTCTGGTCCGCGAGGCCGTCCGCTACCGCCGGGCCGCCCGCCGCGAGGAGGCGGCCCGCCAGGCCGCCGTGCCGGAAGAAGTCCATACCGGCCGCCGCAGCCGACGCCGGCTCCCGGGCACGGTGTGAACAGGGTGCCGGGCGGCTCCGCCCGCCCGGCGACCCAGAGTCCGGCCGGGGGCCTGGCCCAGAGTCCGGCCGGGGGCCTGGCCCAGAGTCCGGCCGGGGGCCTGGCCCAGAGTCCGGCCGGGGGCCTGGCCCAGAGTCCGGCCAGAGACCTGGCCCAGAGTCCGGCCAGAGACCTGGCCCAGAGTCCGGCCGGGGGCCCGGCCCAGAGTCCGGCCAGAGACCTGGCCCAGAGTCCGGCCAGAGACCGGCCAGAGACCTGGCCCAGAGTCCGGCCAGAGACCTGGCCCAGAGTCCGGCCAGAGACCTGGCCCAGAATCCGGCCAGAGACCCGGCCCAGAACCTGGCCGGAGATTTGGCCGGGGGCCTGGCCCAGGGCCCGGAGGCCGGTGGCCGTACGGGGGTTGGCCACCGGTCTGCGGGACTGCCGTCGGCTCATGCGCCTTCGGGCCGTGTGCCGGTGGGTGGGACGCTGTCGGGCCGTGTGCCGGTGGGCGGGACGCTGTCGGGCCGTGTGCCGGTGGGTGGTGGGCTGGCGGGTCGTGTGCCGTCGGATCGTGTGCCATTGGGTCGTGTGCCGTTGGGGCGTTCGTCGCTGGGCGGCTTGTCTCGGGGTCGTATGACAAGCGCACCGGGGCTGTGGAAAACCGCTGCCGTCCGCTCCGAGCCGCATGGGATGCTCTGGCCTGTGGAAACCAGGTCCGTGAGTCCCGTGTTCGTAGGCCGCAGCGACGAGTTGGGGACGCTGAACGACGCGCTGGCCCGTGCCGAGGCCGCCGAGCCGCAGGCGCTGCTGCTCGGCGGTGAGGCCGGCGTCGGCAAGACCCGGCTGGTCGAGGAGTTCGCCGCGGCCGCCTGCCGCCGGGGTGCGGTCGTCGCGCTCGGCGGCTGCGTGGAGATCGGCGCCGACGGGCTGCCGTTCGCCCCCTTCTCCACCGCGCTGCGCGCGTTGCGGGCCGCGCTGCCCGACGAACTGGCCGCGGCCGCCGCCGGGCAGGAGGACGAGCTGGCCCGGCTGCTGCCGGAGTTCGGCGAGGCCTCCTCCGGTCGCCACGACGAGCAGGGCATGGCCCGCCTCTTCGAGCTCACCGCACGGCTGCTGGAACGGGTCGCCGCCGAACGCACGGTGGTCGTCGCCCTGGAGGACCTGCACTGGGCCGACGCCTCCACCCGCCACCTCCTCTCCTATCTACTGCGCACCCTGCGCACCGGCAGGCTCGTCGTCCTCGCCACCTACCGCTCCGACGACATCCACCGCCGCCACCCGATGCGCCCGCTCCTCGCCGAACTCGACCGGCTGCGTACCGTCCGCCGTGTCGAACTCGCCCGCTTCAACCGGGAGGAGGTCGGCCGCCAGATCGCCGGCATCCTCGCCGCCGAACCCGACCCCGCCCAGGTCGACGAGATCTTCGAGCGCTCCGACGGCAACGCCTTCTTCGTCGAGGAGCTCGCCGTCGCCTGGGCCGAGGGCTGCTGCACCGGGCTCACCGACTCGCTGCGCGACCTGCTGCTGGTGCGGGTCGAGGCAATGTCCGAGAGCGCCCAGCGGGTCGCCCGGATCGTCGCCGAGGGCGGCTCCACCGTCGAGTACCGGCTCCTCGCCGCCGTCGCCCAGCTCGCCGAGGACGACCTCATCGAGGCGCTGCGGGCCGCCGTCGGCGCCAACATCCTCACCGCCACGCCCGCCGGCGACGGCTACCGCTTCCGGCACTCCCTGGTCCGCGAGGCCGTCGCCGACGACCTGCTCCCCGGCGAACGCTCCCGGCTCAACCGGCGCTACGCCGAGGCCCTGGAGTCGGACCCCGGGCTGGTGCCGGCCGACGCGCGCGTGACCCGCCTGGCCAGCTACTGGTACCAGGCCCACGACCCGGCCAAGGCCCTGCCCGCCGTCCTCCACGCCTCCGTCGTGGCCCGCCGCCGGCACGCCTACAGCGAGCAACTGCGGCTCCTGGAGCGGGCGATGGAGCTGTGGGACCCGGCCCCCGAGGAGATCCGCGCCGCCCTGCGCCCCGTCGACTACACCGACGTCTACCCTCCCTGCGGCTGCGATCCGGCCACCACACCGCTGCGCTATCTCGACCTGATGGCGGAGGCGGCGGTCGCGGGCCGTTTCTGCGGGGAGCGCGAACGCGCCCTGAAGATCACCAAGAGGGCACTGCGGATGGTCGAGGACGAGGCGGATCCCCTGCGCGCGGCCTGGTTCTGGGTGCAGCGCTCCAAGCTGGTCCAGGACCTGGCGCGCGGCGACGGCTGGCAGGAGCTCGGCACCGCCCAGGACCTGGTGCGCGGCCTGCCGCCCTCGGAGGTGCACGCCGATGTGCTGGCCAACGTCGCCAACTGGTGCATGCTCCACGAACCCGGCCCCGAGGCCTTCGCCGCCGCCGAGCGGGCCGTGGAGTACGCGCGGATGGTGGGCGCCCGGGAGATCGAGCTCAACGCCCGCATCACCGTGGGCTGCCTCATGGTCGACGCGGGCGATGTCGAGAACGGGTTGGCGGAACTGCGCCGGGTCAAGGAGACCGCCCTCCAGGAGAGCGCGGCCGGTGTCGCGGGCCGTGCCTATGTGAACCTGCCCTCCGAGCTGGACTCGGTCGGCCGCAGCGGGGAGGCGGTGCCCCTCCTGCGGGAGGGCCTCGTCTTCGCCCGCAGGTACGGCCTGCTGGACTCCGAGGTGTGGATCAGGGGCAACCTCTCCGACTCGCTGTACGCGCTCGGCCAGTGGGACGAGGCCGCCGAAGCCGCGGCGGGCGCTCTCGCCTCCGCGGCCAGCGCCAAGCCCCGGGGCGCCGGCGCCCTGCGCCTCGCCAAAATCGCCCTCGCCCGTGGAGACGCCGCCGAGGCCGCCCGCCAACTCGCCATCGCCCACGAGCACTACGGCACCCACGACCCGATGCCCCAGGCGCTGCTGCCCGTCGCCCGGATCGCCGTGGGCGTCGCCGCCGAGGAGGGCCGGTTCCTCGACGCCCGCGCCGAGCTGGACCGCGCCCTGGGGCGTGGCTTCCCGCCGGGCACCCAGCGCTACGGCTGGCCCCTGCTGCTGGCCGCCGCTGCTGCCGAGGCCGATGCGCGCGCCCTGCCCGCGGTGGCCGACGGCCGGGCCGAGTTTCTCGACCGGCTCACCGAGGCCGTCCGCAAACTCACCACCGGTGCGCCCCTCTGGCGGGCGTACGAACGCTGGACCCGGGCCGAACTGCACCGCGCCCGGGGCACCGACACCGCCGCGCTCTGGTCGGACGTGGTCACCGACTTCGAGCGTCTGGACCGCCCCTACGACCTCGCCCGGGTCCGCCGCCGCCTCGCCCAGGTCCTGCTCGAGGAGGCGCCCGGCGACGACGAGCGCGACCGCGCGACCGAACTGCTGCGGCTGGCCGGGGCGGTCGCGGGCCACCTGGGCGCCCGCCCGCTCGCCGACGCCGTCGCCCTGCTCGCCCAGCGTGCCCGGCTCAGCCTCACCACCGGCGGTCCGCGCCGATCCCTGGATCCCGCCGAGAGCCTCGGCCTCACCAGCCGGGAGCGGGACGTCCTGCGGCTGGTCTCGGCGGGCCGTACCAACCGCCAGATAGCGGAGGAGCTCTTCATCTCTCCGAAGACCGCCAGCGTCCACGTCTCCAACATCCTGGGCAAGCTCGGCGTCTCGGGTCGGGGAGAGGCGGCGGCGGTGGCCCACCGCCTGGAGCTGTTCCCGCCCGACCGCACGGACCGCACCGGCCGTGCCGGCCGTACCGACCGCGGTGCCACCGCCGGTCAGCGCACCTGAAGCTCCAGGATCCGGTCGTCGCCCGGCTTCGGCTTCCCGCGCCCGTCGGTGTTGCTGGTCACCAGCCACACCTTGTCGCCGCCCGCCGCGACGACCGTGCGCAGCCGGCCGTACTCGCCCTTGAGGAAGGACTGGGGTTCGGCGCCCGCGACGGTGCCCTTCAGCGGGATGCGCCACAGCCGCTGGCCCTTGAGCCCGGCCATCCAGATCACGCCGTCGACATAGGCGATGCCGCTGGGGGAGGCGTCGTCGGTGTGCCACTGGGCGATCGGGTTCACGTACTTGGCGTCGGAGGACCGGCCCTCGGCGTTCGGCCAGCCGTAGTCGCCGCCGGGCTTGATGGCGTTCAGCTCGTCCCAGGTGTCCTGGCCGAACTCCGAGGCGAACAGCCGCTGGTCGTCGTCCCAGGCCAGGCCCTGCACATTGCGGTGGCCGTAGGTGTAGACGGGAGAGTCGGGGAAGGGGTTGCCGGGGGCCGGTTCGCCCTCCGGGGTGAGCCGCAGGATCTTGCCGCCGAGGGAGTCCTTGTCCTGGGCGAGGCCCCGCTGCCCGCTCTCGCCGGTGCCGGCGTAGAGCATGCCGTCGGGGCCGAAGGCGATCCGGCCGCCGTTGTGGATGAACCCCTTGGGGATGCCCTTGAAGATCGTGTCGGGGGCGCCCAGCTGCTCCCCGGCCGGCTTGCCCTCGTCCCAGAGCATGCGCACGATGCGGTTGTCGGAGGCCGAGGTGAAGTACGCGTAGATCATGTGGTCCGAGGCGAAGTCGGGGGAGAGGGCGATGCCCAGCAGACCCCCCTCACCGGCCGCGGACACCCCGGAGACGGTGCCCAGCTCGGTCTTCTTCCCGGTCTTCTCGGCGACCTTGCTGATCGTCCCGTCGTCGCGGTCGGAGACGAGCAGCCCGGAACCGTCCGGCAGGGGCGCGAGCCCCCACGGCGACTTCAGCCCCTCGGCGACCGTGCGCACCACCTTCACCGAGCCCTTCGCGGGCGCGGCCGACTCACTCGCCCCGGCGGACGCGGAGGCGCTCGCGGACGTACCCCCGGCCCAGGACGGCGCGGGCAGGTCCCCACCACTGTCCCCGGAGGAACACCCGGCCACCACCAGGATCCCGGCCACGGCCAACACGGCGGCCACACCTCGACGTTGCACGATCATGGTCCCTTCGACGGCTCCTCATCGGCGACGTTAGTGCAGCGCCCCGCAAGGGGCGCGGGACTGTGACGATATGCGGCTCCGCCGCGTGGGCGTGACCAGCCACAACGCCGCCGCACCGAACCACGGGCAGATCACGGCAATTGACTGCTAATCCCACGATCCCTGCGCGGGAGGCAGCGAGCCCAGCTCGGCGACATCCTCTGCAGTCAGCCGTACGTCCACTGAGCCGGCGTTCTCCGTCGCCCACCGGCACTGCTTGGTACCGGGAATCGGGATCACATGCCGCCCCCGGTCCCGCACCCACGCCAGCGCCACCTGAGCGGCGGTGACCTCCTCCCCGTGCCGCCGGGCGACCCGTCGGAGCCCCGCCACGATCGGCTGGTTCGCCGCCATCATCTCCGCGGTGAAGCGCGGGTGCCGCGCCCGCAGATCGTCGGGTTCGAACCCCTCACCCGGCGTGAGCGTCCCGGTCAGGAAGCCGTTGCCCAGCGGCATCGCCGCCAGGAAACCCACGCCCCGCGCCTCGCACCACGGCAGCAGCGCCTCCAGCGCCTCCGGCGACCACACCGACAGCTCCGCCTGCACCGCGCTCACCGGAAACACCTGCTGCACCCGCTGCAACTGGCGCAGAGTCGCGTCATGCAGCCGCGCGCCGGACCTGCGCCCCCCGCGCGCCCCCAGGGCGCACAGCCCCAGCGCGCGCACCTTCCCCGCCTGCACCAGCTCTGCCATCGCGCCCCAGGTCTCCTCGACGGGGACCTCGGGATCGGCGCGGTGCAGTTGGTAGAGGTCGATGACGTCGGTCTGGAGCCGCCGCAGGGACGCGTCGCAGGCGCGCCTCACATAGCCGGGCCGGCCGTTCGCCACGATGTGCTGGTCGCCGACCAGCAGGCCCACCTTGGTCGACACGAAGGCCTCGGCTCGCCGCTCCTTGAGCACCCGCCCCAGCAGCAGCTCATTGGTGAACGGGCCGTACATGTCCGCGGTGTCCAGCAGCGTCACGCCCAGGTCCAGTGCCCGGTGCACCGCTCTCACCGACTCGTCACCGCGCTGCCGCGACCCGCTGTAGGCCCAGCTCATCGGCATGCACCCGAGTCCGACGGCCCCCACCGCGAGCGCCCCCGCGCCGATCGTCCTGCGCTCCACCAGCCCGTGAACCTCCTTCTAGAGCCCCCAACCTAACCTCTGCGCCCACACGTCCCTGACATAGCCTCCTGACATGACCCAAGACGCATGGCTCCCCATCCCGCTGAAGGACTTCCAGGGGCTCCCCGACGGGCTCAATTACCTGTTCTGGGACGGGGACCAGGACTTTCCCGGCGATCCCGCCGACTGCGCCGTGTATGTCGTCCCCTACATGAAGCGGCAGGACGTGAAGGTGCTGCCGCTCCAGCGGATGCGGAACGTCCGGCTCATCCAGACCCTCACCGCCGGTGTGGACGACATGATCGCGGCCATCGACCGCATCGCCCCCGGCGTGCCGTTGTGCAACGCGCGCGGGGTGCACGAGGCGAGCACCGCCGAGCTCGCGCTCACCCTGACCCTGGCGTCCCTGCGCGGTGTCCCGGGGTTCGTGCGCGCCCAGCAGCAGGAGCACTGGCAGAGCGGCTTCCACCCCGCCCTCGCCGACAGGACCGTCCTCATCGTCGGCTACGGCGCCATCGGTTCGGCCATCGAGGACCGGCTCGTGCCCTTCGAGGTTGCGCGGGTGGCGCGCGTCGCGCGCTCCGGGCGCGCCTCGGCGCGCGGTCCCGTGCATCCGCTCACCGAACTGCCGCAACTGCTTCCGGAAGCCGATGTCGTCATCCTCGCCACGCCCCTCACGGACACCACGCGTGGCCTGGTCAACGAGGAGTTCCTCGCGCGGATGAAGGACGGCGCACTGCTTGTGAACATCGCGCGCGGGGCCGTCGTCGACACCAAGGCGCTCCTCGCCGAGCTGGAGAGCGGCCGCCTCACCGCCGCCCTGGACGTCACCGATCCCGAGCCGCTGCCGGCCGGACACCCCTTGTGGCAGGCGCCCGGAGTGCTGATCAGCCCCCATGTCGGCGGCCCCACCTCGGCCTTCCTGCCGCGTGCCAGGCGAGTCGTCGTCGAGCAGTTGAACCGTTTCGTGAACCGGGAGCCGTTGCGAAACGTGATCCTTACGACGGGATCCACCGACAACTGACAATCGCAGCAACACGCGTGTAATCCGCTTCCGGTACGGTCCGCGACCTTCCGGGCGCGCTGTGTACGCGCATAGCCGCTGGTCGTCACGGAGCGTAGAGAAGCTATGTCCCTGAGTGACGAGACTGGTGTATCGTCCCGACAGGGGCTGCGCCGCGCACCGTTCGGCGCCGGGGATGGACATTTCAGATTTGTGAGGGGGGCGACGGGCGATGCACGGCCTATGGACGAACGATCCGACGCGGCGGAGCCGCCGGCGGCGACCCTGGCGCACGGCTGCGCGCAGACGCGGCCACCACACCAGCCATCACCACCACCGCAGGCACAGTGGACGCAGGAGGCACGCTCACCCAGCGCACCGGGACCCGAGGGACCCGGGAGCGGCGCGGACCGGGAGCATCCGGTGACAGCGCCGACGCCTGTGAGGACCACCCTCCCCGGAGCGTTGCGGGCACAGCCTCCGGCGGGGACGCCGCACTCCCGGCCGCCGGCCACCGGCGGCGGGACCGGCGTGGTCCGCCAACTCGTCCTGGCCCTGATCTGCGCGGGATACGCCGTCGGTTCCGCGTTCGACTGGGGCTCGAACCAGATCGCCCTGTTCATGGGTGACTTCGGTCTGACCGCGGCCGCCGGCACCGCCGCCGTGTCGTGCTTCTGCTACGCCCGCTCCCCGCGGGTCCGCTTTCGCCCCGCGTGGCTGCTGTTCGCCCTCTCCTCGGCGATGGCGGCCCTGGGCAACGCGGTCTGGGGGTGGTACGAGGTCGTGCTGCAGCGGCCCGTGCCCAGCCCCAGCTACGCCGACCTGTTCTTCCTGTGCTTCGCGCCGCCGGCCATCGTCGGTCTGCTGGTACTGGCCAAGCGGCCGATGACCAAGGCCGGCTGGATCTGCCTGGGGCTGGACGCCTGGCTGATCGGCGGCTCGCTGCTCACCCTGTCGTGGAGCCTCGCGCTCGCCCAGGCCGCCCGGCTCGACGGGCCCAGCGTCGCGCACACCGCGCTCTCGCTGGCCTACCCGCTGCTGGACATCGCCCTGGTCAGCATGGTGCTCGCGCTGCACTTCCGGCGCTCGCCGGGCAACCGCACCGCGGTGAACACCGCGATCGGCGCGCTCGCCCTGACCGTGATGTGCGACGCCCTGTTCACCTCGCCGCTGCTGCACAGCAGTTACCGCTCCGGCCAGCTGCTGGACGCGGGCTGGTTCGCCGGCTCGCTGCTGCTGGCGTACGCGCCCTGGGCCGCGCCCCGGCCGACGGGGGAGCCCGAGGGGCACACCCGCGTGGTCCACGAGCACGTGCCCGGCGGACGGGCCACGGCACCCAGGCAGGCGTCCGCGTCCGCCCCGGGCGGCGAGCCCGGCCGGTACCCGGCGGGCCGCCCCCTGGCCGGCTCGCTGGCCGCGCTGACCCCTTACCTGGCCGCCGCCGTGTGCACGCTGGGAATCCTCTACAACGTGCTCAACGGCCGCAGCCCGGACCATGTCGTCCTGATCACCGCCGGTTGTGTGGTCCTCGCGCTCGTGGTGCGCCAGGGCATCATGCTGCTCGACAACATCACCCTCACCCAGGAACTGGCGCATCAGGAGAACCACTTCCGCTCCCTGGTGCAGGGCTCCAGCGACGTCATCATGATCGCCGCACCCAACGGCATCCTCCGGTACGTCTCCCCGGCCGCCGCCGGGGTCTACGGACGGCCCGCCGAGGAGCTGGTCGGCTCCGAACTGGGCAACCTCATCCACCCGGAGGACCTGGGCTGCGTGGTGCACGAGGTGCGCCGTTTCCTCGCCACCGGCCCCCTGGAGGAGGCCACCACCCGTATCGAGTGCCGTTTCCGGTCCGGCGACGGCGGCTGGCTCAACGTCGAGTCCACCGTCAACCGGCACCACGGCGGCCTCATCTTCAACAGCCGGGACGTGACCGAGAGAGTGCGGCTGCAGGCGCAGCTCCAGCACAACGCCGAGCACGACCCGCTCACCGACCTGCCCAACCGCGCCCTGTTCACCCGGCGGGTGCAGCAGGCCCTGTCCGGCCGCCGTTCCTCGGACCGGGGCCCCGCCCTGCGGAACACGGCCGTGCTCTTCATCGACCTGGACGGGTTCAAGGCCGTCAACGACACGATCGGGCACCAGGCCGGCGACGAACTGCTCGTCCAGGCCGCGCGCAGACTCCAGGACGCGGTCCGCCACGGCGACACCGCCTCCCGGCTGGGCGGCGACGAGTTCGCGGCGCTGATCGTCGGTGACGGCACCCGTGACCGCAGTGCCCGAGAGCGGCACATCCTGGAGCTCGCCGACCGCCTCAGGGCGACCCTCTCGCAGCCGTACGCCATTGACGGCAACGATGTCCGTGTCAACGCGTCCATCGGTGTCGCCTTCGCCGAACCGGGTCTCGGCGCCGGGGAGTTGCTGCGCAACGCCGACCTGGCGATGTACCGCGCCAAGTCGGCCGGAAAGGGCCGCGTCGAGCTGTACAAGCCGCAGATGCAGCAGGACGTCGTACGCAAGGCGGAACTGGCCACCCGGCTGCGGGCCGCGCTGCACGACGGTGAGTTCGCGCTGCTGCACCAGCCCGTGGTGTGCCTGGAGAGCGGGCGGATCGACTCGGTCTCCGCACAGGCGCGCTGGCGCTCCTCGCAGGGGGTGCTGTTCACGCCGGCCGAGTTCCTGCGGGTCGCCGAGGACAGCGACAAGACCTCCGAACTGGACCGCTGGATCCTCCAGGAGGCGGTCGAACAGGCCGCCGAGCGGGCCGCCAACGGGCTCGTGGTGCCGGTCGCCGTCCGGACGAGTGCCCGGCGGCTGCTCGACCGGTCCTCGCCGCTCGGCTCCGTGGAGGCCCTGCTCACCCGGCACGGGCTGCCGTCGGGAGCGCTGGTCCTGGAGCTGTCCGACACCGACCCCAGGGTTCCGCTGGACGAGCTGGAGCGGCGTCTGACCGCGCTCAGCCGGCACGGTGTCCGGATCGCGCTGGACGGCTTCGGCAGCGGCTACGCGGCCATCACGGCCCTGCGGAAGCTTCCCGTCGACCTGCTCAAGCTCGACCGCAGTCTGGTCGAGGGGGTCGTCGAGTCGCCCCGGCTGCACAAGATCACCAGCGGGCTGCTGCGGATCGCCGGCGATCTCGGGCTCCAGTCGGTGGCCGAGGGCGTGGACCTGCCCGAGCAGGTCACGGCGCTGCGCGCGATGGGGTGCACGCACGGGATGGGCATGGCCTTCTCCGGCCCGGTGGACGAGTACCGGCTGCGCCGGGCCCTCGGTTCCGGCCACTATCCGGTGCCGCACGCACCGGCCGAGCCGGCGTTCGCCGGCGCCGCCGGAGGCGAACGTGCCATGGAGAGGGGCGCGGGGGTGTACACCGGTGGTGTACCCGCGGTCGCCGGCGGGGTGACCGCCGTGTTCGGAGGCGGCAGTGCCCTTCGCTCACATAATGAGACTCCCGTCCCACCCACTTGACACGTGGTGCGCGTCAGAGGGAGGGTCAGTTCCATGCGCACCCGAATTCTCGTACTTGGACAGCGCGTCGGCTGAGCTGGGAACCACCGGAGAAGGATCCGGAACCCCAGCGACCACACCGGCGCGCTCCCCTCGCTTGCCTTTTGGCACGAGGGGTTTTTTGTTGCACCAGCACCAGACGTACGGCGGCAGAAATCCGTACGAACCTCGCAAAAACCCTCAGCATCGAGAAGAGAATGCCGATGACCGAGCAGGCCCCGGGGGCCCACCATCCGCAGCCGCGGCCCCGTTCCGGAGGACAGCAGTCCGCGCCCGTCGAGCACGTCACGGGTGCGAAGTCCCTCATCCGCTCCCTCGAGGAGGTCGGCGCTGACACGGTATTCGGCATCCCTGGCGGCGCGATCCTGCCGGCCTACGACCCGCTGATGGACTCCACCCGGGTGCGCCACGTCCTGTGCCGGCACGAGCAGGGCGCCGGTCACGCGGCCACCGGCTACGCGCAGGCCACCGGCAAGGTCGGAGTCTGCATGGCCACCTCGGGACCGGGCGCCACCAACCTGGTGACGCCGATCGCGGACGCGCACATGGACTCGGTGCCGCTCGTGGCGATCACCGGGCAGGTCGCGTCCTCCTCGATCGGCACGGACGCCTTCCAGGAGGCGGACATCGTCGGTATCACCATGCCGATCACCAAGCACAACTTCCTGGTCACCAAGGCCGAGGACATCCCGCGGACCATCGCCCAGGCGTTCCACATCGCCTCCACCGGCCGTCCCGGCCCGGTGCTGGTCGACATCGCCAAGGACGCCCTCCAGGCGAAGACCACCTTCTCCTGGCCGCCGGTCATGGACCTGCCGGGCTACCGCCCGGTGACCAAGCCGCACGCCAAGCAGATCCGTGAGGCCGCCAAGCTGATCACCTCCGCGAAGCGGCCCGTCCTCTACGTCGGCGGCGGCGTCATCAAGGCGCACGCCACCGCCGAGCTGAAGGTCCTCGCAGAACTCACCGGAGCGCCCGTCACCACCACCCTGATGGCGCTCGGCGCATTCCCCGACAGTCACGAGCTGCACGTGGGAATGCCGGGCATGCACGGTGCGGTCACCGCCGTCACCGCGCTGCAGAAGGCCGACCTGATCGTCGCCCTCGGAGCCCGCTTCGACGACCGCGTCACCGGCAAGCTGGACAGCTTCGCCCCGTACGCCAAGATCGTCCACGCCGACATCGACCCCGCGGAGATCGGCAAGAACCGCACCGCCGACGTGCCGATCGTCGGTGACGCCCGCGAGGTCATCGCGGACCTGGTCCAGGCCGTGCAGAAGGAGCACAGCGAGGGCCACCGGGGCGACTACACCGCCTGGTGGAAGGACCTCAACCGCTGGCGCGAGACCTACCCGCTGGGCTACGACCTGCCCGACAACGGTTCGCTCTCCCCGCAGCAGGTCATCGAGCGCATCGGGCAGCTCGCCCCGGAGGGCACGATCTTCGCGGCGGGCGTCGGCCAGCACCAGATGTGGGCCGCGCACTACGTGCAGTACGAGAAGCCCGCCACCTGGCTGAACTCCGGCGGCGCCGGAACCATGGGCTACGCGGTCCCGGCCGCCATGGGCGCCAAGGCCGGACAGCCCGGCCGGACCGTCTGGGCGATCGACGGCGACGGCTGCTTCCAGATGACCAACCAGGAGCTCACCACCTGCGCCCTGAACAACATCCCGATCAAGGTCGCCATCATCAACAACGGCGCCCTCGGGATGGTCCGCCAGTGGCAGACCCTCTTCTACAACCAGCGGTACTCCAACACCGTGCTGCACTCCGGGCCCGACGACGTCAACCCGGACGCCCGTGGCACCCGGGTCCCCGACTTCGTCAAGCTGTCGGAGGCCATGGGCTGCTACTCCATCCGCTGCGAGTCCCCGGACGACCTCGACAAGGTCATCGAAGAGGCGAACTCCATCAACGACCGTCCGGTCGTCGTGGACTTCATCGTCCACGAGGACGCCATGGTGTGGCCGATGGTCGCCGCCGGCACCTCCAACGACGAGATCCTGGCCGCCCGGGACGTCCGCCCCGACTTCGGCGACAACGAAGACGACTGAGCGAGAGAGACGTAAAAGACCATGTCCAAGCACACGCTCTCCGTTCTGGTGGAGAACAAGCCGGGCATCCTGGCCCGGATCGCCGCGCTGTTCTCCCGGCGGGGCTTCAACATCGACTCGCTGGCCGTCGGTGTCACCGAGCACCCCGACATCTCCCGCATCACGATCGTGGTGAGTGTCGAAGCCCTGCCGCTGGAGCAGGTCACCAAGCAGCTCAACAAGCTCGTCGAGGTGCTCAAGATCGTCGAACTGGAGCCGGGTTCGGCCGTTCAGCGGGAACTCGTTCTGGTGAAGGTGCGCGCCGACAACGAGACGCGCTCCCAGATCGTCGAGATCGTCCAGCTGTTCCGGGCCAAGACCGTCGACGTCTCCCCGGAGGCCGTCACCGTCGAGGCCACCGGCAGCAGCGAGAAGCTGACCGCCATGCTCAAGATGCTGGAGCCGTTCGGCATCAAGGAACTGGTGCAGTCCGGCACGATCGCGATCGGCCGCGGCGCGCGTTCGATCACCGACCGGTCGCTGCGCGCACTCGACCGATCTGCGTAAGGCTGGAAACGGGCGGCCGACGGCCGTCGGCCGCCCGTATGCCGAGACCCCGAGACTTCCCTTCCGCCCGCCGTCATACGGTGGGACGCACCATCCGCACACCAAGGAGAGAACCCAAAGTGGCCGAGCTGTTCTACGACGCTGACGCCGACCTGTCCATCATCCAGGGCCGCAAGGTCGCGGTCATCGGCTACGGCAGCCAGGGCCACGCCCACGCCCTGTCGCTGCGTGACTCCGGTGTCGACGTGCGTGTCGGTCTGCACGAGGGCTCCAAGTCCAAGGCCAAGGCCGAGGAGCAGGGCCTGCGCGTGGTGACCCCGGCCGAGGCCGCCGCCGAGGCCGACGTCATCATGATCCTCGTCCCGGACCCGATCCAGGCCCAGGTCTACGAGGAGCACATCGCCCCGAACCTGAACGACGGCGACGCCCTGTTCTTCGGCCACGGCCTGAACATCCGCTTCGGCTTCATCAAGCCCCCGGCCGGCGTCGACGTCTGCATGGTCGCCCCGAAGGGCCCGGGCCACCTGGTGCGCCGTCAGTACGAGGAGGGCCGCGGCGTCCCCTGCATCGTGGCCGTCGAGCAGGACGCCACCGGCAACGGCTTCGCGCTGGCCCTGTCCTACGCGAAGGGCATCGGCGGTACCCGTGCCGGCGTCATCAAGACGACCTTCACCGAGGAGACCGAGACCGACCTGTTCGGTGAGCAGGCCGTCCTGTGCGGTGGTACGGCCGCCCTGGTCAAGGCCGGTTTCGAGACCCTGGTAGAGGCCGGTTACCAGCCGGAGATCGCCTACTTCGAGTGCCTGCACGAGCTGAAGCTGATCGTGGACCTCATGTACGAGGGCGGCCTGGAGAAGATGCGCTGGTCGGTCTCCGAGACCGCCGAGTGGGGCGACTACGTCACCGGCCCGCGGATCATCACCGACGCCACCAAGGCCGAGATGAAGCAGATCCTCGCCGAGATCCAGGACGGCACCTTCGCCAACAACTGGATGGACGAGTACCACGGCGGTCTGAAGAAGTACAACGAGTACAAGAAGCAGGACTCCGAGCACCTGCTGGAGACCACCGGCAAGCAGCTGCGCAAGCTGATGTCCTGGGTCAACGAAGAGGCGTGAGCCCCAGGTGACAGGGCCGGGGCGACACGCCCCGGCCCTGTTGTCCGCCCCGTCGAATCTCGGACGGGTGATCCTTCCGCAGAGGCGCAGGACGACCACCACCACGCCACTACACTGCCGTACTACATACGCGTCAGGCCCACAGCGTCGTGCGTCTCCACGCGGTAGCCCCCTCCACCGCCAGCGGCCGTCGGGACGGCCGTCCGCATTGGACATGTGAGGACTCACGTGAGCTCGAAACCTGTCGTACTCATCGCTGAAGAGCTGTCGCCCGCCACCGTCGACGCGCTGGGCCCGGACTTCGAGATCCGGCACACGAACGGAGCAGACCGAGCCGAGCTGCTCCCGGCCATCGCCGACGTGGACGCGATCCTGATCCGGTCCGCCACCAAGGTCGACGCCGAGGCGATCGCCGCGGCGAAGAAGCTGAAGGTCGTCGCACGAGCCGGCGTCGGCCTGGACAACGTCGACGTCTCCGCCGCCACCAAGGCCGGCGTGATGGTCGTCAACGCGCCGACCTCCAACATCGTGACCGCCGCCGAACTGGCCTGCGGTCTGCTGCTGGCCACCGCCCGCAACATCCCGCAGGCCAACTCGGCGCTGAAGAACGGCGAGTGGAAGCGCAGCAAGTACACCGGTGTCGAGCTCGCCGAGAAGACCCTCGGTGTCGTCGGCCTCGGCCGCATCGGCGCCCTGGTCGCGCAGCGGATGTCCGCCTTCGGCATGAAGGTCGTGGCGTACGACCCCTACGTCCAGCCTGCCCGGGCCGCGCAGATGGGCGTCAAGGTGCTGTCGCTGGACGAGCTGCTCGAAGTCTCCGACTTCATCACCGTGCACCTGCCGAAGACCCCCGAGACGGTCGGTCTGATCGGCGACGAGGCGCTGCGCAAGGTCAAGCCGTCGGTGCGGATCGTCAACGCGGCGCGCGGTGGCATCGTCGACGAGGAGGCGCTGTACGCGGCGCTCAAGGAGGGCCGCGTCGCCGGCGCCGGCCTCGACGTGTACACGAAGGAGCCGTGCACCGACTCCCCGCTCTTCGAGCTGGACCAGGTCGTCTGCACCCCGCACCTCGGTGCCTCCACCGACGAGGCCCAGGAGAAGGCGGGCATCGCGGTCGCCAGGTCCGTCCGCCTCGCCCTCGCCGGCGAGCTGGTCCCGGACGCGGTGAACGTCCAGGGCGGTGTCATCGCCGAGGACGTCAAGCCGGGCCTGCCGCTGGCCGAGCGCCTCGGCCGCATCTTCACCGCGCTCGCCGGTGAGGTCGCGGTCCGCCTCGACGTCGAGGTCTACGGCGAGATCACCCAGCACGACGTGAAGGTGCTGGAGCTCTCCGCGCTCAAGGGTGTCTTCGAGGACGTCGTCGCCGAGACCGTCTCCTACGTCAACGCCCCGCTGTTCGCGCAGGAGCGCGGTGTCGAGGTCCGCCTCACCACCAGCTCGGAGTCGGCCGACCACCGTAACGTCGTCACCGTGCGCGGCACCCTCGGCAGCGGCGAGGAGGTCTCGGTCTCCGGCACGCTGGCCGGCCCGAAGAACCTCCAGAAGATCGTCGCGGTCGGCGACTTCGACGTCGACCTCGCGATCGCCGACCACCTGCTGGTGCTGCGCTACGAGGACCGGCCGGGCGTCGTCGGCACCGTCGGCCGCATCCTCGGCGAGGCGGGCATCAACATCGCCGGTATGCAGGTCGCCCGGTCGATCGCGGGCGGCGAGGCGCTGGCCGTCCTGACCGTCGACGACACGGTCACCTCCGGTGTGCTGGCCGAGGTCGAGGCGGAGATCGGGGCGACCTCGGCTCGTTCGGTGAACCTGGTCTGACCTGCCGTCCGGGGGCTGCCGCCCCCAGGGCCTCGCATTCGGCCTGAACGGCCCCGTCCTCAAACGCCGGACGGGCTGGGAAACCAGCCCGTCCGGCGTTTTCCATGGTCACTTCCTCCGCAGCGTCACCCCCGCCCCCACCGCCGCCAGCACCAGCAGCACCGCCCCCGCGATCGCCGCCCCCTGCATCCCGCTGGCGAACGCCTCCCGTGCGGTACGCAGCAGGGTCTCTCCCGCGGGCCCCGGCAGCCGGCCCGCCGTGGCCAGCGCGCCGCCCAGCGTCTCGCGGGCCTGTGCCGGGGCCGTGGCCGGCATCTGGTGGCGGTAGACGGCCGTGCCGATCGACCCCAGGACGGCCATGCCGAGCGCCCCGCCGAACTCCGTGCCGGTCTCCAGCAGTGAGGAGGCCGTGCCCGCCCGTTCCACCGGTGCGCCGGTCATCGCGAGGTCGGTCAGCTGGGACATGATCGCGACCATCCCGCAGGCGAGGACACCGGCCCCGGTCAGCACCAGCCACAGCGAGTCGGTGCCGACGAGGGCGAGCAGTACGAACCCGCCCGCCATGGCCGTGAAGCCGCCGGCGACGACATGGCCCCGGTCGACGCCCCGCTGGACCAGCTGTGCCGTGAGCGGCCCGGCGGCCCCGATGAAGACCGAGGGCAGCAGGCTCCACAGCGCGGCCTCCAGGGGGCTCTTGCCGAGCACCGCCTGCAGATACTGCGTGGTGAAGATCGCCGAGCCCATCATGGCGAGCGAGGCGACGAGGCTCAGGACCAGCGCCGGGGTGAAGCCGCGCCCCTTCAGCAGGGCCGGCGGGATCAGCGGGGAGGTGCTGGTGCGCTGGCGGTGGGCGAAGAGCGCCGCGAAGAGCAGGCCGACGGTGATCGAGACGACGTACAGCGGATGCCAGCCCTCGGAGGGGATCTCCTTCACGCCGTAGATCACGGGGAGCACGGCGGCCATCGACAGCGGGACGCTCAGCCAGTCGAAGCGGCCGGGGGAGGGGTTCCTGGACTCGGGGAGCAGGATCGGGCCGAGCACCAGCAGCATCACCATCGCGGGCAGGTTGACCAGGAAGACCGAGCCCCACCAGAAGTGCTCCACGAGGATCCCGCTCATCACCGAGCCGAGTGCGATGCCGCCGGTCATCACGCCGGACCACAGGCCGATCGCCTTCGCGCGCTGGCCGGGGTCGGTGAACATCGTGCGCAGCAGGGCCATCGTCGACGGCATCAGGGTCGCGCCGCCGATGCCGAGGATCGCGCGGGCGGCGATCAGGGTCCCGGCGCTGTCGGCGTACGCGGCGAGCAGCGAGGCGCCGCCGAAGGCCGCGGCGCCGATCAGCAGCAGTCGCCGGCGGCCGATGCGGTCGCCCAGCGCGCCCATCGTCATCAACAGACCGGCCAGGACGAAGCCGTAGATGTCCAGGATCCACAGCTGCTGGGTGCCGCTCGGGCGGAGGTCGGCGCCGATCGCCGGGAGCGCGAAGTACAGGACCGAGACGTCCATGGAGACCAGGAGCAGCGGAAGCATCAGCACGCCGAGCGCGCTCCATTCGCGGCGCCCCGCACGGGAGTTGGTCTCGGGTGGGCTCGTGGTCGTGCTCGTCGGGTTCGTCATGCCAAGGAATGTACGGGCGTCTTAAACGCTTGTCTAGAACGATTGTATAATTCATGCGTCTAGGACGGTTGTATGGATCCCGGGGTAGGCTGGTCCGCATGGGACACCGTGAGGATCTGCTGGAAGGCGCCAAGCGCTGCCTGCTGGAGAAGGGGTTCGCGCGGACGACGGCGCGCGACATCGTCAAGGAGTCGGGGACCAACCTCGCCTCGATCGGCTATCACTACGGCTCCAAGGACGCGCTGCTCGCGCAGGCCTACATCGCGCTGGTGGAGGAGATGTCCTTCGAGGGCGGCGACGGGGGGCTGACCGGAGCGCCCGGCTCCCTCGAACGGTTCCGCGAGGTGTGGTCGAACATCGTCGACAGCATGCGCGGGCCCGGCTCGCTGTGGCGGCTCAGCGTGGAGATCGTGACGATGGGCGATCAACTGCCGGAGGTGCGCGACCAGTTGGCGCGCGCCCAGCGCGAGGGCGGCCGGGGGCTGACCTCGCTGCTGATGGGCGTACCGGAGGAAAAGGTCTCCGACGAGACCGCCGACACCCTGGGCCGCTTCTACATGACCCTGATGTCCGGCCTCATCTCACAGTGGACCTTCGACCCGAAGACCGCGCCCGACGGCGACGCGCTCACCGAGGGCCTGCGCCAGATCGTCGAGGCCGCGACCCGCACCTGACCTGCGGCCGCGAGCGGGCGGCGACTACAGCCGCGCCCTCTTCAACACCATGTGCAGCAGCAGCCGGTCCTCCCCGTCGTCCAGGTCGAGGCCGGTGAGCTGTTCCACGCGGGACAGGCGGTAGTACAGGGTCTGCCGGTGGATGCCGAGGGCCGCGGCCGTGCGGCCCGCCTGGCCCGCGCAGTCCAGGTACGCCTCGGCGGTGCGGGCCAGTTCCCGGTGGGCCGGGGTGAGCAGGACGGCCGCCGCCGGGTCGTGCGAGGCATCCGGCGGCAGCGCGGTCAGCAGCCGGTACGGGCCGATGTGCGCCCACTCCGCGACCGGCCCGAGCCGCGGCTCGGCCAGCGCGGCGCGGGTGGCCGCGGCGGCCTCCTGCCAGACCGTGCCCAGTTCGGCGAGGCCGGCCCGGGCCTCGCCCACCCCCGCGGCGCAGCCCTGTGCCGCCGCGGCCGCGCCGGTGAATCCCGCGGCGACGGCGGCGGCCGTGCGCGCCCCGGCCCCGAGCGCCGACGCCGACCGGGCCGACCGGGCCTCCTCCGCCTCCTTGAGCAGCCGCGCGGCGGCGGTCAGGGCCGGGGTGGCCGTGTCCGTGCTGCGCAGCCGGACCAGGACGGCCAGGCTGTGGCCGCTGGTCCCCCACGGCAGGGTGCACAGCGCGGTGGCGTGCGGGACCGTACGCGGGGACGGGGCGTCGTCCGGGTCGGCGGACGGCCAGGGGGCGACACAGACCATCGTGTGCGGGCCGTCGGCACGGGCGCCGAGGGCGGTACGGAACTCGGCCACCGCCATGTCCCGCTGCCAGCCGCGCTCCGCGACCAGCACCGCCCGCAGCTCCCGGCCAAGACCCGCCCCCGCCTGTGCCTCGTCCGCGAGCAGTGCGCCGATCCGTCCCGCCACTCCCATGGCGGCGGCCAGCTGGGTCTCCGTCGGACCCGGATCGTCGTCGAGGAGCCAGACATAGCCGAGGACGACACCCCGATGGCGTACCGGCAGACAGATCCTGCCCCGGTACACCCCCGCCTCCGGGGTCGGCGGGATACGCACCGGTCCGGTCGCCCGGGTGATGCCGAACCCCTCGAACCAGGTGCGGACCGCCGCCGTGGAGCGCCGGGTCAGGATCGAGCGGGTCCGGACCGGGTCCAGCGCCGACGGATCGAGGTCGCCCTCACTGTCGTACGCCCCGAAGGCGAGCAGCTCGAAGTCGCGGTTCTCCAGGGTCGCCGGGACGCCCAGCAGCTCGGAGATCTCGTCGACCAGCTCCTGGTAGTCACCCTTGAATTCCGACGTCACCC
Organism: Streptomyces sp. NPDC048254; assembly: GCF_043201895.1. Classification (NCBI taxonomy): domain Bacteria; kingdom Bacillati; phylum Actinomycetota; class Actinomycetes; order Kitasatosporales; family Streptomycetaceae; genus Streptomyces; species Streptomyces sp. NPDC048254. The sequence goes on along the minus strand of NZ_JBICZJ010000006.1, from coordinate 266,440 downwards.
GGGCATTCTCCCGCAATTCACGGACGCCTTCATACATCTGTCTGAGATCTGTGGCACGGATGCGTGACAGCTGTCGATGGCTCAGGATCGGAGAGATCCCTAACTTTCACGGTGGTTCTCCGTGCCGTATCCACATCGTCGGATCGCGGCCGTTCTGGCATGTGTTGTGGAGGTGCCCCGTGCTGGGTCCCGTGATTCTCGCCGCGTCGCGCAGCGACCGGATGCGACGCCTTATCTCGGCGGCCCCGGTGACGAAGCAGGTCGTCGACCGCTTCATCCCCGGTGAGTCGGTCGACGACATCGTCCCGATCGTCCAGGAGCTCACCGGCCGCGGCCTGGAGCTGACCATGGACGTCGTCGGCGAGGACATCACCACCCCGGAGCAGGCCACCGCCGCCCGGGACGCCTACCTGGCGCTCATCGACCGGCTGCGCGAGCTGGGCCTCGGCGAGCGCGTCGAGATGTCGGTCAAGCTGTCCATGTTCGGCCAGGCGCTGGAGGGCGGCCACGACCTGGCCCTCGCCAACGTCCGGCCGGTCGTCGAGGCCGCCGCCGCCATCGGTACCACCGTCACCCTCGACGCCGAGGACCACACCACCCTCGACTCGATGTTCGCCATCCACGAGGAGCTGCGCAGGGACTTCCAGGGGACCGGCTGCGTCATCCAGGCCTACCTCTTCCGCACCGAGGCCGACGCCCGCCGCCTCGCCGAGGCCGGCAGCCGGGTCCGCCTGGTGAAGGGCGCCTACAAGGAGCCCGCCGAGGTCGCCTACCAGCAGAAGCACGAGATCGACAAGGCGTACGTGCGGGTCCTCAGGACTCTCATGGAGGGCGAGGGGTACCCGATGGTCGGCTCCCACGACCCGCGCCTCATCTCCATCGCCCAGGAACTCGCCCGGCGCGCCGGCCGCAAGCCCGACGAGTACGAGTTCCAGATGCTGTACGGCATCCGCGGCGACGAGCACCTGCGGCTGGCCGCCGAGGGCCACCGGATGCGGGTCTACACGGCCTACGGCACCGACTGGTACGGCTACTTCATGCGAAGGCTCGCGGAGAAGCCGGCGAACCTGCGCTTCTTCGTCCGCTCGATGCTCAGCAAGGGCTGAAGCGCCCCCCTCCCGCCCACCGCACGCCTCTCTCCCACCCGCCGCCCGGCACACCCGCTCACGTACAAGGAGTTACGGATCCCATGGACGCTGTGACCCAGGTCCCCACCCCCGTCAACGAGCCGGTGCACGGCTACGCCCCCGGCTCCGCCGAGCGCACCCGGCTGGAGGCGAAGCTCAAGGAGCTCGCCGAGAACCCGATCGAGCTGCCGATGACCATCGGCGGCGAGCAGCGGCTCGGCGGCGGCGAGCAGTTCCAGGTCGTGCAGCCGCACAACCACAAGGCCGTCATCGGCACCGGCCGGCACGCCACCCAGCAGGACGCCAAGGACGCCGTCGACGCGGCCCTCGCCGCCGCGCCCGCCTGGCGCGCCATGTCCTTCGACGACCGCGCGGCCATCATCCTGCGCGCCGCCGAGCTGCTCTCCGGTCCCTGGCGCGAGACCATCGCCGCCTCCACCATGCTCGGCCAGTCCAAGACCGCCCAGCAGGCCGAGATCGACAGCCCCTGCGAACTGGTCGACTTCTGGCGGTTCAACGTCCACTACGCCCGGCAGATCCTCGCCGAGCAGCCCCCGGCGAACTCCCCGGGCGTGTGGAACCGGATGGACCACCGCCCGCTGGAGGGCTTCGTCTACGCGATCACGCCGTTCAACTTCAGCGCGATCGCGGCCAACCTGCCCACCGCCCCCGCCCTCATGGGCAACGTGGTGGTCTGGAAGCCGTCCCCGACCCAGACCCACGCCGCCGTCCTGCTGATGCGGCTGCTGGAGGAGGCGGGCCTGCCCAAGGGCGTCATCAACCTCGTCACCGGTGACGGCATCGAGGTGTCGAAGGTCGCCCTGGAGCACCGGGACCTGGCCGGCATCCACTTCACCGGCTCCACCAAGACCTTCCAGCACCTGTGGAAGACGGTCGGCAACAACATCGAGAAGTACCGCACCTACCCGCGCCTGGTCGGCGAGACCGGCGGCAAGGACTTCGTGGTCGCCCACCCGTCGGCCGACCGCGCGGTGCTCAAGACCGCGCTGACCCGCGGTGCCTTCGAGTACCAGGGCCAGAAGTGCTCGGCGACCTCCCGCGCCTACATCCCGGCGTCCATCTGGAACTCCGGCTTCAAGGAGGAGTTCGCCGCCGAGGTCGATTACCTCACCATGGGTGACGTCACCGACCTGTCGAACTTCATCGGCGCCGTGATCGACGACCGCGCCTTCGCCAAGAACAAGGCCGCGATCGACCGCGCCAAGGAGGACCCGACCTGCACGATCGTCGCGGGCGGCTCCTACGACGACTCGGTCGGCTACTTCGTCCGCCCGACCGTCGTCGAGTGCTCCGACCCGGAGAACGAGGTCTTCCGCACCGAGTACTTCGGCCCGTTCCTCGCCGTGCACGTCTACGAGGACGACCAGTACGACGAGATGCTGACCCAGATGGAGTCGGTCTCCGAGTACGCGCTCACCGGCTCGGTCATCGCCGGCGACCGCGCGGCGGCGGCGTACACGATGGAGAAGCTGCGCTACGCGGCCGGCAACTTCTACATCAACGACAAGTCGACCGGCGCCGTCGTCGGCCAGCAGCCCTTCGGCGGCGGCCGTGCCTCCGGCACCAACGACAAGGCCGGCGCCCCGCAGAACCTGCTGCGCTGGACGCTGACCCGCGCGATCAAGGAGACCCTGGTCGCCCCGACCGACTACTCCTACCCGCACATGGGCTGACCCAGAGCCCACCCGAGCACGGGCCGGGAAGCCTGACCCACGAGCAGGCTTCCCGGCCCGTTCCCATGAGCCGGCCGGAACCCGGGGAAAGCCCGGAGAAACCCCGGGGAAGCGGTCACTCCCGTGGCGCGCCGCGGCTTTCGAGGTCCTCCACCGTCAGGGCGTCCCGGAACCTGGCCCCAGCCTCGGTACCGGGCGCCGCCGACAGGATCACGATCTTCAGCTCCGAGTCGCCGTCCGTCAGGACGTCGCAGTCGATCTCCACCGGCCCCACCCGCGGATGCTCGACCGTCTTGCGGTCCTCGCGGTGGGCCGCCACCGTGCCGCTCGCCCACAGCCGGGCGAACCGCGGGCTGCCCTCGGTCAGTTCCCGGACCAGCTCGGCCAGGCGGGCGTCGTGCGGGAAGCGGCCGGTGGCGCGGCGCAGGTCGGATGCGATGGCGAGGTCGGAGTCGTCGTGGTTCGCCACGAGCACCGGCCACGACGAGACGCGTGCGTCCCCGGAGCCGACCGGGAACCTCGATCGGGCGAGGTTGCGCAGCCTCGGCGGCGTGGCCTCGGGATCGCCGAGCAGTGCGGCCCAGCCGGGGTTCCACCAGAGGAGTTGCCAATGCGCGGTGAACACGGCGACCGCCACGTCCCCGAGCCGGTTCAGCACGCGGTGCACACCCGGCGGGAGGCGGTCGGGGACCGGACCGTCGTCCGGGGGCGCGAGCCCGGCCATCCGGTGGAGGTGCTCGCGCTCGGTGCCGGTCAGCCGCAGGGCCCGGGCGAGGGCGGCGACCACCTGTCCGGACGGTGCCGTCGCCCGCCCCTGCTCCAGGCGCACCACGTAGTCGACGGACACCCCGGCGCGCTCGGCGAGCTCCTCGCGGCGCAGTCCGGCCGCCCGGCGGGTCCGGCCGACCGGCAGCCCCACGTCCGACGGTGACAGCCGTTCCCGCCAGACCCGGATGGTCGTACCCAGGTCGGTCGCCTCTTTCCCGGTCATGCTCTCCATCCTCCCCCCTCGGCGATCGTGGTACTGCCCTTCCTACAGTCGAAGCGTCTCTGGAACCGGGCCGGCGCCGGACGGACGATCGACCCATGACCATCACCTTCATCACCGGCGCCAACAAGGGCCTCGGCCGCGAGACCGCCCGCCGCCTCGTCGAACTCGGCCACACCGTGATCGTCGGCGCCCGTGATCCGGAGCAGGGCGCCGCGGCCGCCGACGCGCTCGGCGCGCGGTTCGTGCGGATCGACGTCACCGACGACGCCTCCGTCACCGCCGCGGCCGCCGACGTCGCCGCCCACGAGGGCAGGATCGACGTACTGATCAACAACGCCGGAGTCTCCGGCCCGCACGACGACCCCGCCGGGCTGACCGCGGCCGGCGCCCGGGCCGTCTTCGACGTCAACCTCTTCGGCGTCATCCGCACGACCACCGCGTTCCTGCCCCTGCTGCGCAGGTCGGCGGAGCCCGTCATCGTCAACGTCAGCAGCGGAATGGGGTCGTTCGCGCTCACACACGATCCCGCGCGCGTCGAGTCCTCCGTCGTCTCGCCCCTCTACACCGCCTCCAAGTCGGCCCTGACCATGCTCACCACCCAGTACGCCAAGGCCCTGAAGGACATCCGCGTCAACGCCGCCGACCCCGGCTACACGGCGACCGACCTCAACGCCCACAGCGGGCCGCAGACCGTCACCGAGGGCACCGACGCGATCGTCCGCCTCGCCACCGAGCCGTCCGACGCGGGAACGGGCCGTTTCATCGACCGCCACGGCCCCGTCGACTGGTGATCCCGTACGACACTTGGGTCATGTCTCTCCGTGTCGCTCACACCGCCGATCTCGGTCCCGCCGACCTCCGGGCCGCCCGCGGCCTGCTCCACGAGGCGTTCGGCGGGGACTTCGCCGACAGCGACTGGGAGCACGGTCTGGGCGGCCTGCACGCCCTCGTCCACGACGACGAGGGGCTCGCCGCCCACGGCTCGGTCGTCATGCGCCGGGCCGGGCACCGCGGCCGCTGGCTGCGCGTCGGCTATGTCGAGGCCGTCGGCGTCCGGCCCGACGCCCGCCGCCGGGGGCTGGGCGGCCAGGTGCTGGCGGCCCTTGAGGGGATCGTCGAGCGGGCGTACGACTTCGGTGCGCTGTCCGCCAGCGAGGACGGTGCTCGGCTCTACACCGCCCGGGGCTGGGGGCGTTGGGCCGGTCCGGTCTGCGCGGTCTCCCCGGCGGAGGGGATCGTGCGCCTGCCGGACGAGGAGGGGGACGTGTACGTGTGGCCCGGCCTCGCCGGGGACGTCCTCGACCCCGCCCACGAGCTGGTCTTCGACTGGCGGGACGGCGATGTCATGTAACCCGTCCGTCTCCCGGATGACATCCGTCCCGGTGGTCCCATCCGCCCCACCTGTCAAAAGCCCAGCTCACGGCCGTCTGTCCCGGTGCGCCGTCTCAGATAGTAGGAAGCCCAAGTAATTGTGCAGACAGAAGCGGGCCGCTCCCTTACTTTTGTAGGAGCCGAACGTCTCGCTCGATCAAGCGAAGGGCGGTCGTGAGCCGGGCCCCGTGCAGGCAACCCCTGCGGCTCCGCGCTTCCCGCCCCTTCCGGCGTCTCGTAACCCCCCATTGCCGTACTCCATGTATGTCGAAGGAGTCGATTCCCATGGCCGAGACGACCGTCCGCCGCCGCGTCCGCCACGTGTCCCGGATCAGCGAGTCCGAGCGCAAGAACGCCGCCGCCGCCCTCCAGCGCGCCCTCGACCGCCGCGACAACGGCGGCGAGACCGGCCACTGAGCCCACCTGGGAAACGCCGGTAACACGTGTAACACCCCTTGACCGGGAGCCGCACCCGCACGGAGTACGGCGCGGCCGGGACAGCCGCGCCGTACTCCGGGGACGTGGTTCGGGACGTACTCCCGTGTCAGCCGCCCCGCCGTATCTCGAAGTGGTCGATCCGCGCCCCGCTCTGCGCCAGCGCCGACACCCTCAGCCTCGGGGTGGTACCCGCCTCCGCCTCGACCTTGAGGAAGGAGAAGCCGGTGTACCGCACCCGCGACCACTCCACCGTCTCGGCCACGTTGTGCTGCCCCTCGGTCCAGTGGAAGCTGCGCACCGCGCCGTGCCGGGTGACATGCCCCTCGTAACTGTCCTTGACCCCGGACGGGAACGAGTAGAGGTCCCGCCCGCCGCCGCCCGCCGTGACGTACACGATCCCGTCCCGGGCCGGGTCGGTCGAGCCGCCGACCGGGACCGCGCGGCCGACCTCGCCGCCCTGCACCGCGTCCGTGCGCTCGTAGACGTGGTTGTGCCCGTTGATGACCAGGTCCACCTGGTACTCGGTGAACAGCGGCAGCCAGGTGGCCCGGATCCCGCCGTCGGAGGCGTGCGCGGACGTCGAGTACGCGCAGTGGTGGAAGAAGACGACCACGAAGTCCACGCCCGGCGCCGCCCGCAGCTCCTTCAGCTTCTTCTCCAGCCACGTCGTCTGCCAGCCGCCGCTGTAGCCGAGGTTGGCGGGGATCTCGTACGACACGTCGTTGGCGTCCAGCGCCACGAAGCCGACGTTGCCGTAGGTGAACGCGTAGACGCCCGGTGACCCGTGCGGGTCGAAGCCGTTGTCCGGGAGGGCGAAGCGGGCGTACTGGCCGCCGTAGCCGTCGGGGGAGTACCAGGCCTCCATGTCGTGGTTGCCGGTCGTCACCATCCACGGGATCGACCGCGCCACCGGGTCGTTCTGGCGCAGGAACCGGTCCCACTCCCGGGCGTCGTAGCCGTCCGAGGTCTTCCCGGCGCCGTTGCCGTCCGCGTAGCAGATGTCGCCGGCGTGCAGGTGGAAGGCCGGGTCCTGCTTCAGCAGCGCGTTGTCGTTGGCCTTGCCGGCCTGGCTGACGCCCTGGTCGCCGAAGGCCGTGAACACGAACTTCTCCGGGCTCGCGGGCGCGGTGCGGAAGGAGGTGATGGTGGAGCGGTGGTTGGGGGCGGCCGGGTCCCAGCCGTCGTGGCCGACGCCGTAGTAGTACGTCGTACCGGGGGTGAGGCCGTCCAGGGCCGCGTGCACGTAGTACTGCTCGACCACCGGGCGCACCCCCTGCACCCCGGGCGTGTGCAGGTGCCGGATCTCCGCGGCGACCCGCCGGCCCAGGTCGTCGGGGCGCGTCCCGACCCGCACGAACGGCTTCCGCACCGCGAACGGCACCTGCCAGGAGATCCGCATCCGCGTCCTCGGGTCGGCGCCGAAGGCGAGATGGCGGCCGAACGGCACCACGGCCGCGCCGCGGATCGCCGAGGTGGCCGGCGCCGGACTCGCCGACTTCTTCGCACAGCCGGCGACCAGACCGCCGCCCGCCATGGTGCCCGCCACCGCGCCCGCCGTCACCAGGGTGCGGCGGCTCACCAGCCGGGCCCGCAGATACTCGTACTGCTCGGCCATGCTCATCCGGGCGGCGAGCCGCGGCGGGATGCCGAAGTCGGGGATGTCCGTGCCGGGAAGGTCCATGCCGGAAACATGCCCAGCGCAGGCCAACACCGGCCACACGTACGGGTGAACGCCGGTTGACGGAACGACCCGAGCCGTCCGTATGGCGGACACATCGTGTCATCCCATGGGACGAGGAGTAGGGTGCCGACATGTCTCGCAGCATCGATCTCGCAGTGATCCCCGGTGACGGCATCGGGCAGGAAGTCGTGGCCGAAGGCCTCAAGGTCCTCTCCGCCGTCCTCCCGGAGGACGTGAAGCTGGAGACCAAGGAGTACGACTTCGGCGCCCAGCGTTACCACGCCACCGGTGAGACCCTCACCGACGCCGACCTCGACGCGCTGAAGAACCACGACGTCATCCTGCTGGGCGCGATCGGCGACCCGAGCGTCCCCTCCGGCGTCCTGGAGCGCGGCTTCCTGCTGAAGCTCCGCTTCGCCTTCGACCACCACGTCAACCTGCGTCCGTCGAAGCTCCTCCCGGGTGTCGCCACCCCGCTGGCCGGCGAGCCGCAGATCGACTTCGTCGTGGTCCGAGAGGGCACCGAGGGCCCGTACACCGGCAACGGCGGCACCATCCGCAAGGGCACCGAGCACGAGGTCGCCACCGAGGTGTCCGTCAACACGGCCTACGGCGTGGAGCGGGTCGTCCGGGACGCCTTCGCCCGCGCCCAGGCCCGCCCGCGCAAGAAGCTCACGCTGGTCCACAAGAACAACGTGCTGACCTTCGCCGGGCACCTGTGGACGAACGTCTTCAACAAGGTGGCCGAGGAGTTCCCCGAGGTCACCACGGACTACATCCACGTGGACGCGGCCACCATCTACCTGGTGACCGACCCCGGCCGGTTCGACGTCATCGTCACCGACAACCTCTTCGGCGACATCATCACCGACCTCGCCGCGGCCGTCTCCGGCGGCATCGGCGTCGCCGCGAGCGGGAACATCAACCCGTCCGGCGAGTTCCCCTCGATGTTCGAGCCGGTCCACGGTTCCGCGCCCGACATCGCCGGCCAGGGCAAGGCCGACCCCACCGCCACGGTCCTGTCCGTCGCCCTGCTGCTCCGCCACCTCGGCTACGAGGCCGAGGCCGCCCGCATCGACGAGGCCGTCACCGCCGACCTCACCGAGCGCCAGGGCAAGCCCGCCCGCTCCACCTCGGAGATCGGCGACGCGCTCGCCGTACGAGTAGCCGGCTGACCCGCCGCGCTGCCGATCGACTTCGAAGCCGCCGGGTCGCACAAGCGCCCGGCGGCTTCCCCATGCCTGCCGCCGGGTGCCACCATCAACCCCGGGTCCGCATTCACCCCGATTCCGTTCATCCCGGCCCCCGCGCGATAATCGAACGCGGAGCCGCGCTGTGAGGGAATGCTCGGACGTCCAACCACTGGACACCGGCGTACGGGCGTGAGCGCGGCCCATCACTACAACCGGTGAAGGACTACCACTCATGACGACGCCCACGATCGAGCTCAAGCCGTCCGCGCACCCGCTCGCCGCCGCCGAGCGCGAGGCGATCCTGGCCAGCCCCGGATTCGGCCGCCACTTCACCGACCACATGGTGATGATCAAGTGGACCGAAGGCCGCGGCTGGCACGACGGCCAGCTCGTTCCGTACGCGCCGATCCCCCTCGACCCGGCGACCAACGTCCTGCACTACGCCCAGGAGATCTTCGAGGGGCTGAAGGCCTACCGGCAGCCCGACGGCTCGGTGGCCACCTTCCGTCCCGACCAGAACGCCAAGCGCTTCCAGCGCTCCGCCCGCCGGCTCGCCATGCCCGAGCTGCCGGTGGAGACCTTCATCGAGGCCTGTGACCTGCTCGTCCAGCAGGACAGGGACTGGGTCCCGGCCCACGGCGGCGAGGAATCCCTCTACCTGCGCCCCTTCATGATCGCCACCGAGGTCGGCCTGGGCGTCAAGCCGGCCAACGAGTACCTCTTCCTGGTCATCGCCTCCCCGGCCGGCGCCTACTTCCCCGGCGGGGTCAAGCCGGTCTCCATCTGGGCCTCCGAGGACCGGGTCCGCGCCGTCCCCGGCGGCATGGGCGACGCCAAGACCGGCGGCAACTACGCGGCCTCCCTGCTCGCCCAGGCCGAGGCCGCCGCGCAGGGCTGCGACCAGGTCTGCTACCTCGACGCGGTCGAGCACAAGTGGGTCGAGGAACTCGGCGGCATGAACCTGTACTTCGTGTACGGAGACAAGATCGTCACGCCGACCCTCAGCGGCTCGATCCTCGAAGGCGTCACGCGTGACTCCCTCCTCACCGTCGCCCGTGACCTCGGCTACGAGTCCGAGGAGGCCCGGGTCTCCATCGAGCAGTGGCAGCGCGACTCGGAGAACGGCACCCTCACCGAGGTCTTCGCCTGCGGCACGGCGGCCGTGATCACCCCGGTCGGCACGGTCAAGCGCAGCGGCGCCGAGTGGCGGCAGTCGGACGGCGAGCCGGGTGAGGTGACCATGAGGCTCCGCGAGGCGCTTCTCGACATCCAGCGCGGCAAGGTGGCGGACAAGCACGGCTGGATGCACGAGCTCGGCTGACCGGTCCCCGGCCGTCCGTTCGACGCGTATCGCCTCCCCCGTAGGGGTATCACCTCAGTCCACACGGGGGAGGGAACACGCGTGAGCGGACGGTCGCCGATGCCACGGCTGCGCTGGCTGATGCGGACCTTACGGACACCGCGCCGCCCGCAGAGCCTCACCGTGCTCGGACTGCTCACCGCCGTCGCGGCCGTGCTGCTGTGGCGGGCGTCGACGATGGACAACTACGGGCAGAACCTCGCCCTCAACCTCGGCACCGACATCGTCGGCGTGGTCGTCACCGTGTTCGTCATCGGCCCGCTGATATCCCGGGCCCAGGAGGGCCGCGTCCGCGAGCACACCCGGCTCGACTACGAGTGGTTCGCCGCCCAGGTGTACGGCTCGACGTCCAACGTGAAGGTCCTCGACACCTTCTCCAACCTGTTCGGCCCGCAGTTCTCCGAGCGTCTCTTCCGCGGCGTCAGATCCGCCACCGCGAGCGGCGCCCGGGTGCAGATCCTGCTCCTTGACCCCGACTCCCTCGCCGTCATCCTGCGCGGCCGCGAACTGGGCGAGCGGAGCGCCGACATCCGCCGCGACATCATGCGCAACCTGCGCACCCTGGACGCCTTCGCCCGCCGCCTGGACGCCACCTCCCGGCATCTGCTGGAGGTACGGCTGTGCTCGACCTCCCCCGGTGTCACCCTCTACCGCTGGGACGAGCGCTGCCTGGTCTCCTTCCTGACCGTCGGCCGGCTCTCCGGCGAGGGCGTCCAGCTGGAGGTCGCGGTCCGCTCCCCGCTCGGCACCTTCGTGGAGCAGCGCTTCGACGAACTGTGGCAGCAGGGCAAGCCGATGGAACGGTTCACCAGGCTCCCCGTCACCCTGGTCGACGCCACCGACGGCAGACGGGAGTTCGTCTGCCGCTTCGTCTTCCTCGACGACCGCCTGTACGTCGCCGCGCCCGACCTCGTCACCTATCTGGCGCGCCGCCGGCTGGACCAACTCAGCGCGTACAGCGAGGCGCTGACCGGGGCCGGGGCGCACGAGGTGATCGTCGTGGACGACGAGAGCGAGCTGCACCGGCGGCTCATCCACCACTTCGGGGAGAAGTACGATGCGCACGCGGCCGCCTTCGTGGAGTTGCGGCCGTCCACGGTCCTGGTCACGGAATAGAGGGCCCCGCCACACATGTGTTCAGCGCACCACCCCCGTTTCCGCGCCTTCACGCCCCGCGACCTGGACGGCCTGCTGCGGCGGGTCTCCCTGACGGACGAGCAGCGGCTGGCGCTGCGGGCGGTCTCCTCGGTCCTGCCGTTCCGCACCAACGCCTATGTCGTCGACGAGCTGATCGACTGGTCGGCGGTGCCCGAGGACCCGGTCTTCCGGCTGACCTTCCCGCAGTCCGGGATGCTGCCCGGGCCCGACGTCCGCCGGATGTCCGGCCTGCTGGCCCGGCAGGCGCCCCGGGCCGAGGTCCAGCGTGCCGCCCACGAGATCCGGATGCGGCTCAACCCGCATCCCTCGGGCCAGCTCGACGCCAACGTCCCCGTGCACGAGGGCCGCCGCCTCACCGGCCTCCAGCACAAGTACCCGGAGACCGTGCTGGTCTTCCCGCGCCAGGGCCAGACCTGCCACGCCTACTGCACCTACTGCTTCCGCTGGCCGCAGTTCGTCGGCGAGGCCGACCTGCGCATCGCCACCGACGACATCGCGGCCACGACCGCCTACCTGCGCGCCCACCCCGAGGTGAGCAGCGCCCTGATCACGGGCGGCGACCCCCTGGTCATGAGCACCGACGTGCTGCGCCGTTACGTCGAACCCCTCCTGGAGACCGACACGGTCCGCTCGGTGCGCATCGGCACCAAGTCGCTCGCCTTCTGGCCCTACCGCTTCACCACCGACCGGGACGCCGACGACCTGCTCCGCCTCTTCGAGCAGGTGGTGGCGAGCGGCCGGCACCTCGCGCTGATGGCCCACTTCACGCATCCGCAGGAGCTGCGCCCGCCCGTCGTACGGGAGGCCATGCGCCGGGTCCGTGACACCGGTGCCGTGATCCGCTGTCAGGGGCCGCTGGTGGCCGGGATCAACGACAGCGCCGAGGCCTGGGCCGAGCTGTGGGAGGAGACGACCACGCTGGGCGCGGTCCCGTACTACCAGTTCGTGGAGCGGGACACCGGCCCACAGGGCTACTTCGCCGTCCCCCTGGCCCGCGGCCACGCGGTCTTCCGGGACGCGTACGCCCGGGTCTCCGGCCTCGCCCGCACCGTCCGCGGCCCGGTCATGTCGGCGATGCCCGGCAAGGTCTGCGTGGACGGGGTCGCCGAGGTGGCCGGCGAGAAGGTCTTCGTCCTGCACCTGATCCAGGCCCGCGACCCGGCCCTGGTGGACCGGCCGTTCTTCGCCGCCTACGACGAGGGCGCCACCTGGTTCACCGACCTCAAACCGGCGTTCGGGGCGAGCGAGTTCCTGCCGGGGCTGGGGCCGGGCTGACCGGCACGACCGGACGGCGAGCCGTCAGCGCCAGGTAGACCAGGCCGCCGGTCAGGCCCGACAGCAGGAAGCTGCAGTCCACCCCGCCCGTCAGCGACAGCAGCGGGCCCTCGTACGACGGCAGGGACACCGCCAGCAGGCCGACTCCCGCGCCCAGGGTCCAGGAGACCGCGGCCCGGATGTTCCAGCCGGCCCGGTACCAGTAGATCCCGCCGTGCGAGCGGCGGTTGAAGACCTGGAGGGCGTCCGCGTCGTACCTGCCCCGGCAGCGGACGAAGCCGATGAGCGTGATGACCGCCCAGGGGGTGCCGATCGCGGTCAGCAGGAGCACGAAGGACGTCATCGCGGACTGCGCGTTCCAGGCGTAGTGGCCGACGAAGACGCAGGCCGTGGCCACGATCGCGACCGTGTAGGTGGCGCGGGCGCGGGACGCGCGGGGCAGGATCGCGTCCAGGTCCAGGCCCATCGAGTACAGCATCAGGCCCGCGTTGCCGACCGAGCCCGCGGAGGCGGAGAGCAGCAGCGGGACCAGGTACCAGGTGGGGGAGGCCGACACCAGGGGGCCCGCGTACTCCGTGGCCGCCCGCGCCGCGTACGCGGTGAACGTGCCGAACAGCTGCGGCACCAGCAGGCCCAGGATCAGGCCCAGCCAGGTCGCGTGCAGGACCCGGCGGGAGGAGTGGCGGGCGGGGGAGATGTAGCGCGTGTAGTCGCCGAGGAGGGTGATGAAGGCGACCGGGCCGGACAGCCCCGCCGCGACCGCCGCCAGGCACCAGGTCGGCCAGAAGCCGCCCAGCAGATAGCCGCCCGCCTCCGGCAGGGGAGAGGTGGTGAAGTGCGGGGCGTAGGCGAAGATCCCGAGGACCAGCAGGGCCGTCATGCCGATGGCGAGGACCTTGGACATGGCGAGCAGCACCCGGTAGCCGTAGACCGCGCCCGCCACCGTCGCCGCCGCGAGCACCGCGTAGACCACGGCGTACGACACCCCGTCCGCGGGCAGTCCGAACAGCCGGCCCAGCACGCTCACCATGACGTCGCCGCCGATCCACACGGTCAGCGCGGTGTAGCCGAGGGCCAGCAGCAGGCCCACCACCGAGCCGACCAGCCGTCCGCGCACCCCGAACTGGGCGCCGGAGGAGGTGGAGAGGTTGGTGCCGGTGCGCAGCGAGACCAGGGCCAGCGGGGCCGTGAACACCGTGCCGACCAGTGTGCCCGCCACGACCGCGCTCACCGACGCCCACCAGCCGAGCCCGAAGGACGGCGGCAGCCAGCCGAAGATGATCACGCCGAGGCAGAGGTTGGAGCCGAGCAGGATCGAGACCAGGTCCTTGGGTCCGCTGGTGCGTTCCTCGTCCGGGATGGTGTCGACTCCGCGCTGTTCTATCGGCATGGCTGGTCTCCTTCGACGGCCACCTGAGACGTATGGCTGAGAGTTAGAGCGACGTTCAATGTGGGTGACCAGGCGGTTGATGTCAATGGTTCCCTTCTCCTAATCCGGCATTTAGAGTGGTGCTCTAAGTGCAGGAAGCGAAGGAGGTACCGGGACGTGCGACTGACCCCCACGGAACGTGACCGGCTGCTGCTCTTCGGAGCCGCCGAGCTGGCCCGCGCCCGCCGCGCCCGGGGCCTCAGGCTCAACGTGCCGGAGGCCACCGCACTGATCGCGGACACCGTCTGCGAGGCCGCCCGGGATGGCAGGCGGCTCGCCGAGGCCGTCGAGGCGGCCCGCTCCGTCCTCGGCCCGGCCGACGTGCTGCCCGGTGTCGCCGACATCGTCACCGAGGTGCATGTCGAGGCCGTCTTCGACGACGGCTCACGGCTCGCGGTGGTCACCGACCCGATCGGGGGCGGCGGGCTGGGCGACGAGGGGCCGGGCGCGCTGCTGCCGGGACCCGAGCACGGCGACCCGGAGGCGGTCGTACGGCTGCCCGTGACCAACACCGCGACCGTCCCCGTCTCCGTCACCTCCCACTTCCACTTCTTCGAGGCCAACCCGCGCCTCGACTTCGACCGCGCCGCCGCCTACGGTCTGCGGCTCGCCGTGCCCGCCGGGTCCTCCGTGCGCTTCGGGCCGGGGGAGTCCCTGGAGGTCGGCCTGGTGCCGATCGGCGGTGCCCGGGTCGCCATCGGCTTCGCCGGGCTGGTCGACGGGCCGCTGGACGCGCCCGGGGCCCGCGAGGAGGCGCTGCGCCGCGCGGCCGCCTGCGGCTACCTGGGCGTTCACGACATCCGCGACCAGGAGGGGGACCGATGAGCCGTCCCGGAGGGCACCCGGCGGAGGCCCGCCGCCTCACGCCGTACGAGTACGCGGCCACCCACGGCCCCCGCGCCGGCGACCGCGTCCGCCTCGGCGACTCGGGGCTGGTGATCCGCGTCGAGGACGACTCCCAGCGCTACGGCGACGAGTTCCTGGCGGGCTTCGGCAAGACGGCCAGGGACGGACTGCACCTCAAGGCCGCCGCCGTTCGCGAGACCTGCGACGTCGTGATCAGCAACGTCGTCGTCATCGACGCCGTGCTCGGGATCCGGAAGGTGTCCATCGGCATCCGCGAGGGGCGGATCCATGCGATCGGGCGGGCCGGAAACCCCGACACCCTCGACGGGGTGGACGTCGTGGTCGGTACCGGTACCTCGATCGTGTCCGGCGAGGGGCTGATCGCGACCGCCGGGGCCGTCGACACGCACGTGCACCTGCTGTCGCCGCGCATCATGGAGGCCTCGCTGGCCTCCGGCGTCACCACGATCATCGGGCAGGAGTTCGGCCCGGTGTGGGGCGTCGGCGTCAACTCGCCCTGGGCGCTCAAGCACGCGTTCAGCGCCTTCGACGCGTGGCCGGTCAACATCGGCTTCCTCGGGCGGGGTTCGTCCTCGCACGCGGCTCCGCTGGTCGAGGCGCTGGCCGAGGGGGGTGCCTCCGGCTTCAAGGTGCACGAGGACATGGGCGCCCACACCCGGGCCCTGGACACGGCCCTGCGGGTCGCCGAGGAACACGACGTCCAGGTCGCCCTGCACAGCGACGGGCTGAACGAGTGCCTGTCGGTCGAGGACACCCTCCGGGTGCTGGAGGGCCGCACCATCCACGCCTTCCACATCGAGGGCTGCGGCGGCGGACACGTACCGAACGTCCTGAAGATGGCCGGTGTCCCCAACGTCATCGGCTCCTCCACCAACCCCACCCTGCCCTTCGGCCGGGACGCGGTCGCCGAGCACTACGGCATGATCGTCTCCGTCCACGACCTGAAGACCGACCTGCCCGGCGACGCGGCCATGGCCCGCGACCGCATCCGCGCCGGGACCATGGGCGCCGAGGATGTACTGCACGACCTGGGCGCGATCGGCATCACCTCGTCCGACGCGCAGGGCATGGGCCGGGCCGGGGAGACCGTCCGCCGCACCTTCGCCATGGCCGGCAAGATGAAGGCCGAGCTCGGCGCCCCGGACGACGGCCACGACAACGAGCGCGTGCTGCGGTACATGGCCAAGCTGACCATCAACCCGGCGATCGCCCACGGGCTCGCGCACGAGGTCGGCTCCATCGAGGTCGGCAAGCTGGCCGACATCGTGCTGTGGCTGCCGGAGTACTTCGGCGCCAAGCCGCAGCTCGTCCTCAAGTCCGGCTTCCCGGCGTACGGCGTGACCGGCGACCCGAACGCGGCCACCGACACCTGCGAACCCCTCGTGCTTGGCCCCCAGTTCGGGGCGCACGGCGCCACCCCCGCCGACATCTCCGTGGCGTTCGTGGCCCAGGCCGCCCTCGACCAGGGCCACGACACCATGCCCACCCGGCGCCGCCGGGTCGCCGTCCGCGGCACCCGCGGCATCGGCCCGGCCGACCTGCGGCGCAACTCGCGCACCGGAGCGGTCGACGTGGACCGGCGCACCGGCCTGGTCACCCTCGACGGCGAGCCGCTCCGCTCCGAGCCCGCCGACTCCGTCTCCCTCAACCGCCTGTACTTCCTCTGAGGATCACCGATGACTGCTGCCTCCGACGGTTTCCGGATGCCCGCCGAGTGGACCCGGCACGAGCGCACCTGGATGGCGTGGCCGGGCCCCAACCCCACCTTCGACGACCCGGACGACCTCCTCGCCTCCCGGACGGCCTGGGCGTCGGTGGCCCGTGCCGTCCTCCGCTTCGAACCGGTGACCGTCGTGTGCGGTCCCGGCCAGTCGGCGGCGGCACGGACGCTGCTCGGGCCCGGCGTCGACACCGTCGAGCGGGACCTCGACGACGCCTGGATGCGGGACATCGGCCCCACCTTCCTCACCGACGGACGTGAACTGGCCGCCGTCGACTGGACGTTCAACGGCTGGGGCGCCCAGCACTGGGCCCGCTGGGAGCACGACACGAAGATCGCCGGGTATGTCGCGGACCTCGCGGGCGCGAAGACGTACGCCTCGAAGCTGGTGAACGAGGGCGGTGCGATCCATGTCGACGGCGAGGGGACCGTCCTGCTGACCGAGACGGTGCAGCTCGGGCCCGAGCGCAACCCCGGGTGGAGCCGCGCGGAGGTCGAGGCGGAGATCCACGGGATGCTCGGCACCCGCAAGGCCATCTGGCTGCCCCGCGGCCTCACCGGCGACTACCCTCCGCACGGCTTCGGGACCCTCGGCCATGTCGACATCGTCGCCGCCTTCGCCCGCCCGGGAGTCGTGGTCGCGCACTCCCAGCCGGACCCCGCGCACCCGGACCACGAGGTGACCCAGGAGGTCATCGGCCTGCTGCGGTCCCAGACGGACGCGCGCGGCCGCACCCTGGAGGTCGTCGAGGTCCCGGCCCCGACCGTCCTGGAGGCCGACGGCCACTGGGCCGACTACTCCTACATCAACCACTACCTCTGCAACGGCGGGGTCGTGCTCTGCGGCTTCGACGACCCGCGCGACGAGATCGCCGCCGGGATCTTCCGCCGTCTCTTCCCCGAGCGGACGGTG
Organism: Streptomyces sp. NPDC048254; assembly: GCF_043201895.1. Classification (NCBI taxonomy): domain Bacteria; kingdom Bacillati; phylum Actinomycetota; class Actinomycetes; order Kitasatosporales; family Streptomycetaceae; genus Streptomyces; species Streptomyces sp. NPDC048254. The sequence continues at coordinate 249,223 of NZ_JBICZJ010000006.1, read as the reverse complement.
ACGCTGGTGGACGCCCGTACGATCTTCTCCGGCGGTGGCGGCGTCCACTGCATCACGCAACAGCAGCCGAAGATCTAGCAGTACGAGGAGCAGCACATGGCCGGTGGGCGCAGACAGGCCCCGCCCCGCGAGGACGTGCTCGCCGCCGCCATGGACATGATCGCCGAGCGCGGTCTGGAGAAACTCACCATGGCCGCGCTCGGCCACGAGGTCGGCATGAGCAGCGGCCATCTCCTCTACTACTTCCGGTCCAAGGACGAACTGCTGCTCCAGACCCTGGAGTGGAGCGAGGGCCGGCTGGGCGCCGAGCGCGGCCGGCTGCTCACCCGCCGCGGCACCGCCCGCGAGCGCCTCGACGCCTATGTCGACCTGTACGTCCCCGTCGGCCACCGGGACCCGCACTGGACGCTCTGGCTGGAGGTCTGGAACCGCTCGCAGAACGCCGACGAGGCCGCCCGCGACCGCCAGGCCGCCATCGAGGGCGCCTGGCACCGCGACCTGGTGGCCCTGCTCGCGGAGGGCATCTCGCGGGGCGAGTTCCGGCCCGTCGACGCCGACCGCTTCGCCGCGCGGCTGCGGTCCCTGCTCGACGGCTTCTCCATCCATGTCGCGATCGGCCTGCGCGGCACGGACCGGGCACAGGTTCTCGGCCATGTACGCGAGTTCCTGGAAGCGGATCTTCTCGCGGACGCGTGACCTTCCGACCCGGTTGTACGCAATAAGGGTGATTGACCCGGGTTGTGTGCTGCGGTTGCATTCCGGTGAGCCCTCGGCTGAGCCTTCGGCGCAGGGCCGGGGGACCCGAGGGACGACACGATCACGGGGGTCATCATGTCCACTGCACCACGCGTGTACTTAGGCGGCGCCGCGCTGGGCAGCGCCTTGCTGCTCGCGCTCACGGGAACCGCGGCCCCGACCGCCGCCGCGGCATCGCACCCCGCCACCACCAGGGTCAGCGTGGGACCGGGCGGCCGGCAGGCCGACGCCGCCTCCGCCGCACCCGCGCTGAGCGCCGACGGCCGCTACGTGGCCTTCACCTCGGCCGCCGGCAACCTGGTCCGCGGCGACCGCAACGGCGTGGCCGACGTCTTCGTACGCGACCTGCGCACCGGCCGCACCGAGCGGATCGCGAAGGGCCCGGCGAGCGCCCCGGCCCTCAGCGGCGACGGCCGCTACGTCGTCTTCGCGACCTCGGCCGCGCTCGCCAAGGGCGACGACAACGGCGTGGCCGACATCTACCTCTACGACCGCCGCACCCACCGCGCGGAACGCATCAGCAAGGGCCACCCCACCGACTGGCTGGCCAACTCGTACCCCGCGATCAGCGCGAACGGCCGGGTCGTCGCCTATGCCACCTCGGCCCCGGACGCCGCGCCCGGCGACACCAACGAACGCGCCGACGTGATCGTCCACGACCGCCGCACGGGCCGTGACCAGCTGGTGCAGTACACCACTTCGGGCGTGCTCGCCGACGCCGACGCGCTCTTCCCGTCCCTCAGCGCCGACGGCCGCTACGTCACCTTCGACACCCCGGCCCAGCTGGACCCGACCCAGGTGCAGACCTCCAAGACCAGGACGGTCTACGTCCGGGACCTGCGTACGCAGACCACCGAGCAGATCAGCCGCCCCACCCGGTACGCCTACAAGAACTACGCCGACGACTCCTCGATCAGCGGGAACGGCCGCCTGGTCGCCTTCGAGTCCAGCCTCTATTACCTGGTCCCCGACGACACCAACAGGCAGCCCGACATCTTCGTCTACGACCGGACCCGGGGGACCACCGTCCGGGCCAGCACCGCCGCCGACGGCACCCAGGCCGACGGCCCCAGCCAGGACCCGAGCCTGAGCGCGAACGGCCGCTACGCGGCGTTCACCTCGACCGCCGGCAACCTGGTCCCCGGTGACACGAACGGCGTCGCCGACATCTTCGTCAAGGACCTGCGGACCGGCGCGATCACCCGCGTCAGCCTCGGCACCGGCCAGGCCGACGGCGCCTCGTCCGCCGCCGTCCTGAGCGCCGACGGCAGGGCGGCCGCCTACGCCTCGACGGCCACGAACCTCGTCCGGGGCGACACGAACGGCGTCGCCGACGTCTTCGTACGGAAGACAAGGTGACAGGACGCCGAGCCGACGACGAGCCGACGCCGGGCGGGCCGTGTCCGCCGGCCCCGCCGGCACGTTCGTCCTGCTGAGGTCAGCTCCTCGTCCACCACCGACCAGCACACCCGGGGGATCACCGCCTTGAACGTCCGTACCCGCACCGCCCTCGCCGCCGCCCTGACGGCCGCCGCCCTGGCCGCGACCGGGGCGGCGGCCACCGCCGCGCCCGCCACCGCTCCGCGCACCGAACCGGTCAGCGTCACGCCCTCCGGGGCGGCGGGCGACGGCCCGTCGACCGGTGCGGTCATCAGCCGGAACGGCCGCTACGTCGCCTTCTCCTCGACCGCCACCGACCTGCTCCCCGGCGCCCCGCACGGCGGGGTCCTCGTCCGTGACCTGACGACCGGCAAGCTCACGCACGCGGCCGACGGCACCGACCCGTCGCTCAGCGCCGACGGCCGCCGCCTCGCCTACACCACGGGCACCGGCCTGCGCCTCCTCGACCGCCGCACCGGCCGCACCGAACGCCTGGACACCGGCCTCCCGGCGGGCTTCGGCCCGGGTTCCCACGCCCGTCTGAGCGGCACCGCCCGCTACGCCGTCTTCACCGCCAGCAGCGACGCCGACGGCCCGGTCGTCTTCCTCCGCGACCGCGACAAGCACACCACCGAGCGGATCAGCCCGCCGAAGCCGACCTGGGAGCCGCGCAGCGCCGGCGCCCCCACCGTCAGCGACGACGGCAGCCGGATCGTGTACCAGTACACCTACTCCAACGGCCCGCGCGGCGACGACTGGAGCGACATCTGGCTCTACGACCGCGCCACCGGCGAGCGCACCCGGATCGACCGCTCCACCGACGGCTCACCCACCACCCGCGAGTCCCTGAACCCGGCCCTCAGCGCGGACGGCCGTACCGTCGTCTTCGAATCGGCCGACACCCATCTGGTTCCGGCCGATACCGACAACAGCTGGAACGTGTTCGTCCACCACATCGCCACGGGCGTCAACGACCGTATCCAGGGCTACGGGCGGGACGCGGCGGTCAGCGCGGACGGCCGATACGTCACCCTCACCACCCACGAGGGTTCCGCATACCCGCTGTATGCGAGCGACTTGAGGAACCACACCCGCACCCTGGTCGCCCAGGAAGGCCAGGCGGCTCCCGGCGGGGTCACGGGCGGCCGGGTCGCCTTCACGTCCTACGACGGCACCCTCAACCCGCGCGGGGACACCAACAACGAACAGGACGTCTTCGTCAGGCATTTGCAGTAAAGGAATCTCATGTTCCCCCGCCGGGCAGGAAAGGCCCATGGGACGACAACAGTGGAAGAAGATCTGGGTCGGTTCGGCGGGCAACATGGTCGAGTGGTTCGACTGGTTCGTGTACGCGAGCTTCGCCACCTACTTCGCCGGGGCGTTCTTCCCGAGCGGAAATCCCACCGCGCAGCTGATGAACACCGCCGGCATCTTCGCCGTCGGGTTCTTCATGCGCCCGGTGGGCGGCTGGCTGCTCGGCAGGGTCGGTGACCGAAAGGGCCGCAAAGCGGCCCTGACCCTCACCGTCACCCTCATGTCGGTGTCCGCGCTCCTCATCGCCGTCGCCCCGACCTACGACGTGGCCGGCTACGGCGGAGCCTTCGTGCTGCTCGTCGCCCGCCTGCTGCAAGGGCTGTCGGTGGGCGGCGAGTACGCGGCCAGCGCCACCTACCTCACCGAGGCCTCCGACCCGCGCCGGCGCGGTTTCGCCTCCAGCTTCCAGTACGTGTCGATGACCGCGGGCCAGATCGCCGGCCTCGGCCTGCTGATCGTCCTCCAGCACACCCTCTCCGACACCGCGCTGCACGACTACGGCTGGCGCATTCCGTTCGTGGTCGGCGCGCTCGGTGCCGCCGTGGTCTTCTACCTGCGCCGGACCATGCTGGAGACCGAGGTCTACGCGGAGGACACCTCGGACACCGCCGAGCGCGGCACGCTGCGCGCGCTGTGGCGGCACCGGCGGGCGGCGTTCCTGGTCATCGCGCTGACGATGGGCGGCACGGTCGCCTACTACACGTATACGACGTACCTCACGAAGTACCTCTCCAACTCCGCGGGCCTGTCCAAGGAGACCGCCACCCTGGTCTCCTTCACCGCGCTCACCGTCTTCGCCTGCCTCCAGCCGCTCGCCGGCGCCCTCTCCGACCGCATCGGCCGCCGCCCGCTGCTGATCACCTTCGCGGTCGGCTGCACCGTCCTCACCGTGCCGATCCTGACCCTCCTCAAACACGCGAACGGTTACTGGCCCGCCCTCGGCCTCTCCCTGCTCGCCCTCGTCGTGGTCACCGGCTACACCTCGATCAACGCCTGCGTGAAGGCCGAGCTCTTCCCGACCGGCGTCCGCGCCCTGGGCGTGGCCCTGCCCTACGCCCTCGCCAACGCCCTGTTCGGCGGTACGGCGGAGTACATCGCCCTGTGGTTCAAGAACGCCGGGATCGAGTCCGGCTTCTACTGGTACGTGGCGGGCTGTGCCGCCGTATCGCTTGTGGTGTACGTCACCATGCGGGAGACGAAGGACCTGGATCTGGCACGGATGAGGTCTCAGGATCCATCCACCGTGACGACCGCATCCTGAGACGGTCGGTGAGCCGGGGGCGGGTTGTGCCAGACTTCCCCCGTGCTCTCGTTCGCCATGATTATTGGCAGCAGGCGCGCCGGTCCGCAGTGACCACCACGTACGACCAGGTACGGGTGGCCATCGTCGTCCTCGACCCGCGCGCAGACCTCTCGCACCCGCGAGGGGTTTTTTCGTTTTCCGGCCCACCTTCAGCCGGAAGACCAGCGCGAGGGACCATGGAGGGACGGTGGAGCCGGTCATTCCGGTACGACCGAGATTCGACATCAGGAGCCTAGTGACCATGACCGAGACGGCAACCAACGAGCTGGACGACTCGTTCCACGTCTTCGACACCACGCTGCGCGACGGTGCGCAGCGCGAGGGCATCAACCTCACCGTCGCGGACAAGCTGGCCATCGCACGGCACCTGGACGACTTCGGCGTGGGCTTCATCGAGGGCGGCTGGCCGGGCGCCAACCCCCGGGACACCGAGTTCTTCGCCCGCGCCCAGCAGGAGATCGACTTCAAGCACGCCCAGCTGGTCGCCTTCGGCGCCACCCGCCGGGCCGGTGCCAAGGCGGCGGAGGACCCGCAGGTCAAGGCCCTGCTGGAGTCCGGTGCCCCGGTGATCACCCTGGTCGCCAAGTCCCACGACCGCCATGTCGAACTGGCGCTGCGCACCACCCTCGACGAGAACCTGGCGATGGTCCGCGACACGGTGTCCTTCCTGAAGGACCAGGGCCGCCGGGTCTTCGTCGACTGCGAGCACTTCTTCGACGGCTACCGCGCCAACCCCGAGTACGCGAAGGCGGTCGTCCGGGCCGCCTCCGAGGCGGGCGCCGACGTGGTCATCCTCTGCGACACCAACGGCGGCATGCTCCCCGCCCAGGTCAACGCCGTGGTCTCCACCGTCCTCGCCGACACCGGCGCCCGGCTCGGCATCCACACCCAGGACGACACCGGCTGCGCGGTCGCCAACACCCTGGCCGCCGTCGACGCCGGCGCCACCCACGTCCAGTGCACGGCCAACGGCTACGGCGAGCGCGTCGGCAACGCCAACCTCTTCCCGGTGGTCGCCGCGCTGGAGCTGAAGTACGGCAAGAAGGTCCTCCCCGACGGCCGGCTGCGCGAGATGACCCGCATCTCCCACGCCATCGCCGAGGTCGTCAACCTCACGCCCTCCACCCACCAGCCCTACGTCGGCGTCTCGGCCTTCGCCCACAAGGCCGGCCTGCACGCCTCCGCGATCAAGGTCGACCCGGACCTCTACCAGCACATCGACCCCGAGCTGGTCGGCAACACCATGCGCATGCTGGTCTCCGACATGGCCGGCCGCGCCTCCGTCGAGCTCAAGGGCAAGGAACTCGGCATCGACCTCGGCGGCGACCGCGAACTGGTCGGCCGGGTGGTGGAGCGGGTGAAGGAGTACGAGCTCAAGGGCTACACCTTCGAGGCGGCCGACGCCTCCTTCGAACTCCTCCTGCGCGCCGAGGTGGAGGGCAGGCGGCGCAGCTACTTCCGCGTCGAGTCCTGGCGGGCCATCGTCGAGGACCGCCCCGACGGCACCCACGCCAACGAGGCCACGGTCAAGCTCTGGGCCAAGAGCGAGCGCATCGTCGCCACGGCGGAGGGCAACGGCCCGGTCAACGCCCTCGACCGGGCCCTGCGCGTGGGCCTCGAAAAGATCTACCCGCAGCTCGCCAAGCTCGACCTGGTCGACTACAAGGTCCGCATCCTGGAGGGCAAGCACGGCACCGAGTCCATCACCCGCGTGCTGATCTCCACGTCCGACGGCAGCGGCGAATGGTCCACCGTCGGCGTCGCGGAGAACGTCATCGCCGCCTCCTGGCAGGCCCTGGAGGACGCGTACACCTACGGCCTGCTGCGGGCGGGCGTGGAGCCGGCGGAGTAACAGCGGTGAAGCCGGGGGCTGGGCTCACAGCCCCCGGCTCGTTCCGCGTACCGCCTTACTGCAGGTGCCACTTCTGGTTGGCGGATCCCGTGCACGTCCAGATCTGGCCGCGCGCCCCGTTGGCCGACGAGTTGTCCGTGACGTCGAGGCACTTGTTCGCCGCCGCGTTCACCACGTCACCCGTCGACGCGTTGTACGACCACTGCTGCGCCCCGGTGCCGTTGCAGTCGTACAACTGCACCTTCGCGCCGTCCGCCGTGGAGGCCGACGTCACGTCGAGGCACTTGCCGAGCGCGCGGACCGAGCCGTCGGACTGCACGGTCCACTGCTGGGCGGTGCTGCCGTTGCAGTCGTAGAGCTGCACGGCCGTACCGTTCGTGCTCGAACCGCCCGCCACGTCGAGGCACTTGCTCGCGAGCCCGACGAAGGCGCCCGTCTGGCTGCCGCCGCCCGACTGGGTGCCGGACCAGGTGAAGGTCGCCGAGGTCTTGCCGGGCAGTGAGTAAGTGGCGTGCTGGGAGCCCCAGTTGATGGTGACGGTCTTGGCGGCGGACGAGTCGTTGTAGGCGATCAGCGCCTTGGACCCGTCCGGGTTGCGCCAGGCCACGTTCGGCACGGCGGTGGACGCGGTGGAGGCGATCCGCTGCGCGCCGGGCCGGACGAACTTGGTCAGGTGCCCCATCGTGTAGTACTCGACCGTGTAGTCGACGGTCCCGCTCGCCCCGTCCCCGTTGTGCACGGTGATCAGCCCGGTGCAGGTGCCGCAACCGCCGTTGTGCGGGCCCATGTTCTGGTCCACGGCCAGCGACCACTTCGTCACCGACTTCGCCCAGTTGCGGGTGTAGTCGATGATGTTGTTCATGTCCTCGCGCTGCTGGTTGGCGATCCAGGTGCCCCCGGAGTGCTCGGTGCCGAAGGCGTCCAGCGTGGGGTACTGGTTGTGGACGGTGGTCTGCTTGTTGATGTCACCGCCGTAGCCGTGCCAGGCGATCCCGCCGAAGTTGGGGTGGTTGCGGATCGCCGAGTCGTCGACGCTCGCGGCCGCGTAGGAGTCGTACACGTCCCAGTTCCAGTCGTGCGCGAGGACCTTGGTGGAGAGCCCGGCGGCCTGGAGCTTCGGCAGCAGTTCGCTCTTGAGGAAGTACTGCAGGCCCGAGGCGTTCCAGCTCATCGACGGGTAGCCGGAACAGCAGGTCGGCTCGTTCTGCGGGGTGACGTAGGAGACCTTCACGCCCTGTGCCTGGTAGGCCTGGAGGTACTTCACGAAGTACGAGGCGTAGGCCCCGTAGTCCTCCGACTTCAGCCAGCCCCCGTTGAGCGAGCCGCTGTCCTTCATCCAGGCCGGCGCGGTCCACGGCGAGGCCATCACCGTCAGGGACGGGTTCAGCTGGAGCGCCTGCTTGGTGAGCGGGACGACGTCCGCGAGGTCGTGGGAGATGGAGAAGCTGTTGAGGTTCGGGTCGGTCTGCCCGGCGGGTATGTCGTCGTACGTGTACCCGTACCGGGCCAGGTCCGAGGCGCCCATCGGATTGCGCAGGAACGACAGTCCGATGCCGTCCGTCGGCGAGAACAGCTTCTGCATGGTCGCGTTCCGGGTCGCCGTCGACAGCGCCCCGCTGCTGTTCATCAGCCAGGCCGCGGTGTCGGTGAAGGACGCGCCGCCGCCGGTGAAGGTCTGGTAGCGGGTGTTCTCGTCGACGGTGATGTTCTCGCCGCTGCCGCCGCTCCCGGACTGGAAGGCGAACGGCGTCTGCGCCTGGAGCCCGCGGGTGACATGGCGCCCGCCGGAGTCGTCGGTGGTGGTGAGGTACGCCGTGACCTGCTCACCGGCCGCGTGCGCGGACGGCACGACCGCGCTGAGGCCGGCCACGGTGAGCAGCCCGGCCAAGAGCAGCCGGACCGTGTGGGGGGTGGTTCTCATGGACACATCGCCCTTCCTGACGGATGTCTTGACGGGGGTGCGAGCCGTTAGTTAACTCACGTCGTGATCTAAGCCATGAGTGAACTGTGAGAGCCATGAGTGAACCAGAGAGTCGAGGGAAGGTCCATGCCAAGAACCGCCCTGCTCGTGTCCACCGCCCTACTCGCAGCCCTGATGCCCCTGTCCGCGGCCCGCGCGGCCGACGACCCCGCACCGACCCCCGTCGACCGCTTCGAGGGTGAGGTCCCCTTCGCCTCCCAGCCCGCCGAGGGCATCTTCACCTGGGGAGGCGACAGCGACGACCCGCCCGCCCTACAGTTCGCCGACCGGGCGGACGCCCCCGAGGGCGCCAAGGTCCTCTCCGGGACCTACGACATCAGCGGCTACGGCGGCTTCACCCACGACTTCGCCGCCACCGAACCCGCCCACGACTGGTCCGCCCACAAGGGCATCCGCTTCTGGTGGGACGGCCAGGACAACGGCAAGAAGATCAACTTCGAGATCAAGGACGGCGGCGCCAACGGCGAGGCCTCCGAGCTGTGGACCACCTCCTTCACCGACGACTTCACCGGCTGGAAGCAGATCGAGATCCCCTTCGCCGACTTCGTCTACCGCACGGACTACCAGCCCGTCGGCGGTATTGACCACGTCCTCGGCCTGACCCAGATGTGGGGCTACGCGCTCACCCTCCCGGTCGGTGTCCCGGGGCATTTCGCCGTGGACGACGTCGAGTTGTACGGCAAGGCCGACCAGGCCCTGCGCGCCTCCGTCACCACGGACGCGGCCGTCTACCCCGTACAGGAGGGCCGCACGGCCGCGGTGAAGGTCTCCGTCGGCACCACCGGCTCCGCCCCCCTCGACGAGCCCGTGACCGTCGCCTACGAGACGGCCACGACCGGGACCGCCACCTCCGGCGAGGACTACACCCCGGTCTCCGGCACCCTCACCTTCCCGGCCGGTACGGTCTCCGGCGCCACGCAGACCATCAAGGTGCGCACGCTGAAGGACCGGTCCGGCGAATCGGCCGAGGCCATCCCGCTGAAGCTCACCGTCACCGGCGCCAAGGCCCCCGCCGAGACCCCGCAGGTCGTCGTCGACGCGCACGGACTGCCGTACCTGGACAGCAGGTTGCCCGTGCAGAAGCGGGTCGCCGACCTCCTGTCCCGGATGTCCCTGGCGGAGAAGGTGGGCCAGATGACCCAGGCCGAGCGCGGTGCCGTGGGCAACGGCGGTGACGTCGCCGCCTACGACCTCGGCTCGCTGCTCTCCGGCGGCGGCTCGACGCCCACGCCCAACACGGCCGCGGCCTGGGCGAAGATGATCGACGGCTTCCAGCTCCGGGCGCAGGCGACCAGGTTCCAGATCCCGCTGATCTACGGCGTCGACGCGGTGCACGGCCACAACAACCTGGCCGGCGCCACGATCATGCCGCACAACATCGGCATCGGCGCGACCCGCGACCCCGGGCTCGCCGAGGACACCGGCGCGGTGACGGCCGCCGAGGTCCGCGCCACCGGCATCCCCTGGGACTTCGCCCCCTGCCTCTGCGTCACCCGTGACGAGCGCTGGGGCCGCTCCTACGAGTCCTTCGGCGAGGACCCGGCGCTGGTGAAGTCCATGGAGACCATGATCCAGGGCCTCCAGGGCCGGGCGGACGGACGTGACCTGAAGGACGACGACAAGGTCCTGGCCACCGCCAAGCACTTCGTCGGCGACGGCGGCACGGAGTACGGCTCGTCCACGACCGGGTCGTACACCATCGACCAGGGCGTCACCAAGGTCACCCGGCAGCAGCTGGAGGCGGTCCACCTGGCGCCGTACCAGACCGCGGTCGACCGGGGCATCGGCACGGTCATGCCCTCGTACTCCTCGCTCGACATCCTCGGCGACGGCCAGGGCCCGGTGAAGATGCACGCCCGCGCCGACATGATCAACGGGGTACTCAAGGGCCGGATGGGCTTCGACGGCTTCGTGATCAGCGACTGGAACGCCATCGACCAGCTCCCCGGCGACTACGCGGCCCACGTCAGCACGTCGGTCAACGCGGGCGTCGACATGATGATGGTGCCCTACAGCTACCAGGACTTCACCAAGACCCTGACCGCGGAGGTGAACGCCGGCCGGGTCGGCGAGCAGCGCATCGACGACGCGGTCTCCCGCATCCTCACCCAGAAGTTCAGGCTGGGCCTGTTCGAGCACCCGTACGCCGACACCTCCGGCGCCTCGAAGATCGGCTCCGCCAAGCACCGGGCGGTGGCCCGCCAGGCGGCCGCCGAGTCGCAGGTCCTGCTGAAGAACTCCGACAGCGTCCTGCCCCTGAAGAAGTCGCAGAAGGTGTACGTCGCCGGGTCCAACGCCGACGACCTCGGCAACCAGACCGGCGGCTGGACCATCACCTGGCAGGGCCAGTCCGGCACCCACACCACCGGCACCACCATCCTCCAGGGCATGAAGAACGCCGGGGGAGACGTCACCTACTCCAAGGACGCCTCGGCGCCGACGAGCGGCTACGACGTGGGTGTGGTCGTCGTCGGCGAGACCCCGTACGCCGAGGGCATCGGAGACGTCGGCAACGGCAACGACCTGGCGCTGACCCCGGCCGACCAGGCCGCCGTGGACAAGGTGTGCGCGGCCATGAAGTGCGCGGTGCTGATCGTCTCCGGACGCCCGCAGCTGATCGGAGACCGGCTCGGCGAGATCGACGCCCTGGTGGCGTCCTGGCTGCCGGGCACGGAGGGCGACGGCGTGGCCGACGTGCTCTACGGCAGGGAGGCCTTCACCGGCCAGCTCCCGGTCACCTGGCCGAAGTCCGAGGCCCAGCTGCCGATCAACGTGGGCGACGCCTCGTACGACCCGCAGTACCCGTACGGCTGGGGTCTGACGACCCTGACCAAGTCCCCCAAGGGCGGCGAGGCCACCCTGCGGGCGCTCGGCGTCTCCGCGAAGGCCGCGGAGCGGGCGGGTGCCGCCTCGGCCGGCCGGAAACTGGTCACCAAGGCGCGACTGCTGGTGCAGGCTGAGATCGGACAGTCGATCACGGCAGCCGTGTCGAAGCCCTTCGCGGACGCCGACCATCTGCTGCTGACCGGCCAGTACGCGGCGGCGGTGGAGAAGCTGACGGAGGCGTACGACGCAGCATAAGAAATGACTGGTTATGGGAGGCTTCGGGTAAATTGCGAAATATGAAGGCCGTGCTACGGACCCGGACCCGAAGCCTCCCAGGCCTGCTGCTGGCCCTGCTGGTGATCGCCCTCACGGCGTTCGCTCCGCAGGCCACGGCGGCCACCGGTGTCTCGACGATCGCCGACGCCCTGCGCAGGAGCCCGGTGTACGTCGACCCGGCGGCCGCCGCCCAGCTCTCCACGGCCGAGGCCGACACCCTGGCCCGGCAGATCAAGGACGCGAACAAACCCCTGTTCATCGCGGTCCTGCCGGCCGGCTACCCCACTCAGGACCTCTTCACGGACCTGCGCACCGCCACCGGCATCACCGGCCTGTACGCAGTCCGGCTCGGCGACCGCTTCGACGCCCGCGCCGACTCCTCGGTGCTGTCCCGGACGGCGGTGCAGAACCTGGTCACCAGTGTCCAGGGCGAGACCGCGAACACCCAGCTGACCGACTTCACGAACCGCGCCCTGGCCAACCTCGGCGGCAAGGCACCCGCCAGCTGGGGCGGCGGCAGCGCGGACGGCTCCGGCGTCTCCACCACGGCGCTGATCACGATCGGAGCAGTGGTCGTGGCCGGCGGAGCGGGCGCCTACGCCCTGGTCCGCCGCAACCGCCGGCGCCACCAGGAGGAGCAGCGGGCCGCCCTGGACCGGCTCCGGGTGGTCGTGGACGAGGACATCACCGCCTTCGGCGAGGAACTGGACCAGCTCGACTTCCACCCGGCCGAGCCCGGCGCCGACGACGCCATGCGCGCCGAGTACGAGCGCGCGCTGAACGCCTACGAGCAGGCGAAGCAGTACATGGCCGACGCCCGCGGACCGGAGGACGTGCGCGGGGTCACCCAGGCCCTGGAGGACGGCCGTTTCTCGCTGGCGCAGCTGGCCGCCCGCCGTGAGGGCCGCCCGCTTCCCGAGCGCCGCCCGCCGTGCTTCTTCGACCCGCGGCACGGCCCCTCGGTCACCGACGCCACCTGGACCCCGGCCGGCGGCGCGCCCCGCGAGGTGCCGGTCTGCGCGGCCGACGCCACCCGGCTGGCCGACGGCCGCGACCCGGCGATCCGCGAGGTCGACACGGACCAGGGCCGCCGCCCCTACTGGGACGCGGGCCCGGCCTACGGCCCCTGGGCGGGCGGCTACTTCGGCGGCGGCATCCTTCCCGGCCTCCTCATCGGCACGGCCCTGGGCGGCTGGATGTCCGCCCCGGCCTACGCGGCCGACTACGGCACCGGTTACGGCGACTTCAACACCGGCGGCTACCAGGGCGGCGACGTGTCGGGCGCGGACTTCGACCCGGGCGACTTCGGGGGCGGGTTCGGGGACGGCGGGGGAGGGGACTTCGGCGGCGGGGGCGGCGACAGCGGCGACTTCGGCGGCGGTTTCTGACGTACGGGGCACGGGCCCGGCGCGTGGCGGCGCCGGACCCGTGCCTGTGGCTGTTCTACGAGGTGTACGAGGTGTACGAGGCGTGATTCAGAGCGTTGCCGCCGCCGCGGCGATCGCGGAGGCGAAGGTCGAGACCTCGGAGTAGACACCGGGGGCGTTGGCCCGGGCGCAGCCGATGCCCCAGCTGACTATGCCGACCTGGATCCACGCGCCGGCGTTGTCCTTGCGGAACATGGGTCCGCCGGAGTCGCCCTGGCAGGTGTCGACGCCGCCCGCCGCGTAGCCGGCGCAGATCTCGTCGGTCGCGACCAGGCCGCTGTAGCCGCTGTAGGAGCGGCAGGTGGCGTCGCTGACGAACGGCACGGTCGCCTTGAGGAGGTAGCGCTGCTGGGCGCCGCCCTCGGTGGCCGAGCCCCAGCCGGCGATGGTGAAGGTGCCGGTGTTGTACGTCGTGGTGGTGGCGATGGGCAGCGTCGCCAGGTTGATGGGCGAGGCGAGCTTGATGAGCGCCCAGTCCTTGCCGTTGCCGTTGTAGCCGGGGGCCCGGTAGACGTAGGTGGACTTGACCTGGACCCGGCCGGTGGTCGACTGGAGGTCCACGACACCGGCGGTGGCCGTGATGCTGGTGTTGGCGCCGGTGCCGCTCACACAGTGCGCGGCGGTGAGCACGATCTGCGGGGTGTAGAGCGCGCCGCCGCAGCCCATGGAGAGCCGGACCATGAACGGGAACTCGCTCTGCGCGGCACGGGTCCCGCCGACCACGGGGTTCGGGGCGGCCTGTGCGGCGGAGACGGGCTGAAGGCTGACGACCGCGAGGGCGGCCGCACCGGCGACCGCGCATCTCCTGAGGGCCTTGAGGAGCTTCTTCAACGTGAAGCCTTCCGTGGGGGGTGTATGCGATGTATGACATGCGCATGCCAATAAACAGGCCACGAAAGCCGTAAAGGAATGACCATGTTCTGGCATGCGCTCGTCAAATTCTGTTGCTGGATTATGGGAACGCTGTGAGCGCGCACACAAGGGGTGAGATCCAGCCACACCTACGAGGACGGCGCCCCGAGCCGTGCGAGCGGCCACCGCGAGACCGCGTACCGCTCACCGGCGGCATGCCACCAGTGCGGCGGTGAGGCGTCGCCGGCAACGGCAAACGCCTGCTCGGGATGCAACCCGAGTGCGACCAGCGCCCGCGCGTCGACGAATACACCGAACCTCCCCCACCAGTGCCCGTCGTCCCCCCTCCCGCACGCGAGATCCCACCGCACCTCGTCGATCACGAAGGGCATCCAGTCGATCCCGCGCTCCCGCAGTCAACCGTGCACGGCTGCAAGGGGAGTCGGACGCCCCGGCAGGTTCTGGTACGAGGCGACGAGGACCCAGTCGATCTGCTCAGCGGGCGAGGCGCTCAAGGAAGTCGCTCCAGGCGGACGGGGAAAGGGTGAGCATCGGTCCGGCGGGGGTCTTGGAGTCACGGACGTGGATGGCGGAAGTGTGTGAGGCGACCTCGACGCAGTTGCCGCCCTCGTTGCTGCTGTAGCTGGACTTGAACCAGGCAAGCGACGCTGCGGTGTTCATGACTCTCCTAGCAGTCCATTCAAGTAGCGCACGCTCTCCTCGGGCGAGAGGGCCTGCGACCGCAGCATTCCATACTTGTGGTGATAGTCGCTGACCTCGTCGGGATCGTCGACGAGAAAGCTCGCTCGCTGGACCTCCAGGTAGACGAGGTAGTTGTGCTCGGGTGTCTCCAGTAGTGTCATGGGGCCTGCGAGCCCCGCATGCGGCATGCGGTCCATGGGCATGATCTGCACGCTCATGTGGATGGGTTCGGTGTACTCCAGGATCTGGCGGACCTGTGCCCGCATCACTTCACGGTTGCCGACCTCTCGCCTGAGGATGCTCTCCTCCAGGATGAAGTGCCCCACGGGCGGCCGGTCCCGCTGCCAGATCAACTGCCTTTCCATTCGGGCGTTGACCCATTGCTCGGCCGTCTCGGTCCCGAGCGCGGGATAGCGGGAGTCAAAGGTGGCGCGGCAGTATTCCCTGGTCTGGAGCAGTCCAGGCACCAGTTGGATCTCGTACGACAGAACTCCCAGCGCTTCCTGCTCGTGATCAATGAGCCCCTGCGCGAACTGAACGATCCGCTCCCGCACCGGCATCTTCGTCACCAGCACACCCAAGGCCCCGCCTGTCGCCAGCAGTTCGTCGAACTGCTCCGCCCGATCCGGCTGAAGTGCAAGCCGCCCCTGCTCGATGGAGCCCACCGTGTCGACATGCAGGTTCGCGAGTTCGGCGAACTGCTCCTGTGTGAGCCGGGCCTGTTTCCGGTAGTGGGCGACGAGCGCTCCGACCGCGTGCCACGAACCGACCTTCTTGGGCTTCCTCGCCACGTGCATGCGTGTCCCTTTCCCCCGTGCGCGCCCGGACCGCTCGTAGTGGACTCGTAGAAGTCAGAACTACGACTTCACTCACTGATCCATATTAGTCACTCACGGTGACACTCGCCTCATGAACCGGGAACTCCAACACCCCCACACCCGCGAGGCGTTCTACCGCCGGGACCGCAGATCCGTCGGCGTGGCCCGCGACTTCACGCGCACGGTCCTGGCCGACTGGGAGGTCGGCCCGCGCGCGGACGACGTACTGCTCTGCGTGAGCGAACTGACCACCAACGCTGTGCTCCACGGCGTACCCCCGGGCCGCGGCTTCCGCCTCCGGCTGACCCTGCACCCCGACGGAGTCCTCCGCACCGAGGTCCACGACAGCGGCCCGGGCGAACTCCGCTACGGCGACATGTCACCGGACTCGGAACACGGCCGGGGCCTGCTGCTGGTCAGCCTGCTCGCGGACAAGTGGGGGGTGGGGGAGCGGGAGCCGGGGAAGGTGGTGTGGTGCGAGCTCGTGGTGCGGGAGTGACTACATCTGAGCGTTCCGACGAGCTTTGGCGGCCCTTTCGGGGGCCTGGGCCCGCTCGTATGCCTCGGCGCTGGCGGTCCAGGACGCTTGTGCTTCGAGGTGTTTGCCTTGCCGTTCATGAAGGAGTGCGGTGTTCCAGCGGATTCTGCCCACGTTGTACCAATCGCCGAGGGCTTCGTACACCGCCTCGCTTGTGAAGAGCGCCTTGGCGGCCATGTCGAATTCCTGGAGATCACTCAGGAGCGAGCCTACATTGCTCCAAGCTGAAGCCTCTCCGTGGTGATCTCCTTGTTCGGCGAAGAGGTCTGCTGCATTCATGTAGGCATTGGCAGCGGAGTCGAAGTCAGGGCCTTCTGCCAAGGCTGCGCCCAAATTGATCCATGCCGTTGCCTCGCGCTGTCGATCCCCCAGCCGGGCGTAGATCTCCTGGGCACGTCCGCACGCCTGGGCGGCTTCCTGAAATCGGCGAAGCTCTCCGAGGGCCATGCCGAGGTTGTTCCAGGCCATCGCCTCTCTGTGGTCGTCACCCAGCTGCGAAAACAGTGCCCGACTGTGGCTGTGTATCTGCGCGGCGATGTCGTACTGCTCCCACTCGTGCATGCAACGGCCCAGGTTGGTCCAGCCGGCTGCCTGGCCGCTCAGGTCGCCGATCGAGTACGCCAGGCGGAGAGCGTGCGTGTGAGCGATGGCGGCCTCACGATACTGACGTAGTTCATGGTGAGCATTCCCCGAGGAGGCCAAGGAGAACAACTCCAGGACTTGATCTCGGTCCCGCCGCGCTGCGGTATGCAGGGCATCGGAGACAGTCACACCGTCAGTGAAGTGCCGCCGGAAGTGGAGATACCTGTCGATACAAACTCCCAGACCTGTCGCGGCCGTCCTGTGCTCCGCCTTCTCTGCCCACAACACGGCATTGACAAGGGAAGCATGTTCGGTGTCCAACCACGCCGTGGATCAACTGGTTTGCGGCCTCGAAAAAGATGCTGCACAAGCATCACTTCGTTTACCGGAGAGAAGGCGGTTCCGGCGATCGAACCAATCTTCGTCTCGTGCACTCCGCATGCCATCGACAGCTACACGCTCAAGATGGCGTACAGGCCAAGTGAAACTGCGCTGGCCCATGGGGCGAGCTTGAGCCGTGTGCATTGAAAGGTGCACGCACGGTTCTGAGGGGGCCGGGGTGCAGTAATGCATCCCGGCTACCCGACCTGTACCCGGAACGTGGCCAACGCCGCGCGCTGGCCAGGGCGTTCGGGTGCGCCCGCGTCGTGTACAACGATGCCGTGCGCGTCCGCGAGGAGGCCCGCAGGGCGGGCGGACCTCGAAGATGCGAGTCAAAGCGGAGCTGGGTTCACCGACGATCTCCGGGCCGCCGGCGACCGGGGAGAGGTGGTGCTGGTCAACCTGGCGCGTCTGTACGAAGGTGAGTGAGGCAAGTCACCGGCCTAGACTTGAGGGCCTGGGCGGGGGACCCCACTCCAGGAGGACGCGATGGTGCGGCAGACGAGGCTGGAAGGGGAGTCCGGGGAGTATCTCGGTGCCCGCGAGGAGCTGCGGCGGGCCGAGATCGAGCTGATGCGGCGCCGGGAAGAGGTCGCGGCGCTGCGCCGGGCGCTCCCGCAGGGGTCGGCCGTCGACGACTACGTCTTCCTCGAAGGGCCCGGCGACCTCGGCGCCGGTGACACCCCGGTCCGTGAGGTCGCGTTGAGCGAGCTGTTCTCCGGCCCCGGACGCCCGCTGATCGTCTACCACTTCATGTACGGCAAGCTCCAGACCAGCGCCTGCCCGATGTGCACGCTGTGGATCGACGGCTACAACGGCATCGCCCACCACGTGGCCCGGAACGCGGACTTCGTCATCGCTGCGGCCGCCGACCCGCCCACCCTCCGTCAGTACGCCCGCGATCGCGGCTGGCACCGGCTGCGGCTGCTCAGCTGTGGCGACAGCACGTTCAAGTACGACCTGGGCAGTGAGGACAAGGACGGCGCGCAGGACTCCACGGTCTCCGTCTTCACCCGTGCGGGCGACGGCACGGTCCGGCACACCTACTCCGCCCATCCGCGCATGGCCGACGACATCCAGGAGCGCGGCATCGACCTGCTGACGCCCGTCTGGCACCTCCTCGACCTCACCCCGCAAGGGCGCGGCGACTGGTACCCGACCATCGACTACTAGGACACATGCGGGACGTCCGGACACGGCCGAGCGCCCGCCCTCAGGGGAGTCGAGGGCGGGCGCTCAGCGGGCGTGATCGGGGCCGGCGGTCCGGCGCCGCGGGCTCACGCGTTCTTGATCGCGGAGATGTCGAAGTTCAGCTTGATCTTGTCGGAGACGAGCACGCCACCGGTCTCCAGCGCGGCGTTCCAGGTCACGCCCCAGTCGGAGCGCTTGATCTCGGCCTTGCCCTCGAAACCGACGCGCTCGTTGCCGAACGGGTCCTTGGCCGCGCCGTTGAATTCCAGGTCGATGGTGACCGGCTTGGTGACACCGAGGATCGTGAGGTCGCCGGTGATGCGGTAGTCGTCGCCGCCGAGGGCCTCCGCCTTGGTGGAACGGAAGGTCATCGTCGGGAACTCGTCCGTCTTGAAGAAGTCGGCCGACTTCAGGTGACCGTCACGGTCCGGGCTGCCCGTGGTGATGCTGTCCATCGTGATGTCGAGGGAGGCGGTGGACTTCGCCGGGTCCGCGCCGTCCAGGTGCAGCGAGCCCTCGAACTGCTGGAAGCTGCCCTTGACGTTGGTGACCATCGCGTGCCGGGCCACGAAGCCGAGCGTGGTGTGCGCCGGGTCGACGGTGTAGTCGCCGGTCAGCGTGGCCGTGTCGGCGCCGGGGACGGCAGCGGTGGTGGTGTCGTCGTTCTTGCGGCCGAAGATGCCCATGACGTGCTCCTTGGGGGGACGGGTCGCGGCCTGGGAGCGGTGGCTGCCGAAGGCACGGACCGTTGATGTTTAATGTTCAACGAACTCAACGGCGCCTACCGTAGCGCTATTCCGTACAACATTCAACATCATCGATTCCCGTGTCGCGCTTATTACGCACCGTAACGTCGTGTGCGCCGGATCGCGACGTGACGGGAGGGTGTGGCGAGGTTGCGGGTTAGGCTCGGTGGTGAGTGGGTCGCGCTGCGGGCGAAGCGGGCGACGGACCCGCCGTCCGGGGGCCCCTTCACTCCGGGGGTGGTATGGGGCGCCCGCGAATGTGAGGCGCGTCTCAGGTGCTGCCTTTGTGGCACCCCTACAACGCCACAGCCCTCTGAGCAGTCGGAACGGCTGCATGTCGTTCTGGTTCTGTTCAGTGGTTCCAGGAAAACGGGTCGGAGACTGTACGGAGTCGACGTCTCGTAATCCTTGGTGTCCTTCGTAAGGTCGCTACATGACCGTTTTGGAAGAGACGACGGGTGAGCCCACCGGCGAGCCGACGGACGCACGCGGGCGGGTCGCCGAGCTGCACGAGATCCGTGCGGTGGCCGTGGCGGGGCCCAGCGAGAAGGCGACCGAGGCGCAGCATGCCAAGGGCAAGCTGACGGCCCGGGAGCGTATCGAGCTGCTCCTGGACCCGGGTTCCTTCCAGGAGGTCGAGCAGCTGCGCCGGCACCGCGCGGTCGGCTTCGGCCTGGAGGCCAAGAAGCCCTACACCGACGGCGTCATCACCGGCTGGGGCACGGTCGAGGGCCGTACCGTCTTCGTCTACGCCCATGACTTCCGGATCTTCGGCGGCGCGCTGGGCGAGGCCCACGCCACCAAGATCCACAAGATCATGGACATGGCCATCGCGGCCGGTGCCCCGCTGGTCTCCCTGAACGACGGCGCCGGCGCCCGTATCCAGGAGGGCGTCTCCGCCCTCGCCGGCTACGGCGGCATCTTCCAGCGCAACACCAAGGCGTCCGGCGTCATCCCGCAGATCTCCGTGATGCTCGGCCCCTGCGCCGGCGGCGCGGCCTACAGCCCCGCCCTCACGGACTTCGTCTTCATGGTCCGCGAGACCTCGCAGATGTTCATCACCGGCCCGGACGTCGTCAAGGCGGTCACCGGCGAGGAGATCACCCAGAACGGCCTCGGCGGCGCCGACGTGCACGCCGAGACCTCCGGCGTCTGCCACTTCGCGTACGACGACGAGGAGACCTGCATCGCGGAGGTCCGCTACCTCCTCTCGCTGCTCCCGCAGAACAACCGCGAGAACCCGCCCCGCGTCGACTCCACGGACCCCGTGGACCGCCGCAGCGACGTCCTCCTGGACCTGGTCCCGGCCGACGGCAACCGGCCGTACGACATGACCAAGGTGATCGAGGAGATCGTCGACGACGGCGAGTACCTGGAGGTCCACGAGCGCTGGGCGCGGAACATCATCTGCGCGCTGGCCCGGATCGACGGCCAGGTGGTCGGCATCATCGCCAACCAACCGCAGGTCCTCGCGGGCGTCCTGGATATCGAGGCGAGTGAAAAAGCTGCGCGCTTTGTCCAGATGTGTGACGCTTTCAATGTTCCGATCGTCACATTCCTGGACGTACCGGGCTTCCTCCCCGGTGTCGACCAGGAACACGGCGGGATCATCCGCCACGGCGCGAAGCTCCTCTACGCCTACTGCAACGCGACCGTGCCCCGGATCTCACTGATCCTGCGCAAGGCGTACGGAGGTGCCTACATCGTCATGGACTCCCAGTCGATCGGTGCCGACCTGACGTACGCCTGGCCGACGAACGAGATCGCGGTCATGGGTGCGGAGGGTGCGGCCAACGTGATCTTCCGTCGGCAGATCGCCGCGGCCGAGGACCCCGAGGCCATGCGGCAGAAGATGGTCAAGGAGTACAAGGCCGAGCTCATGCACCCCTACTACGCGGCCGAGCGCGGCCTGGTCGACGACGTCATCGACCCGGCCGAGACCCGCGAGGTGCTCGCCAAGTCGCTGGCGATGCTGCACACCAAGCACGCCGACCTGCCGTCGCGTAAGCACGGCAACCCCCCGCAGTAATCCTGCGGAAACCTCTCTCACGGAGACTGAATCCATGAACGTCCCTGACATTCGCGTGGAGAAGGGCAACGCCGACCCGGAGGAAGTCGCCGCCATAACGGCGGTCCTCCTGGCCCGCGCGGCCGCCCGGCCGACCGCCGACACCGAGCAGACCCACCGAGGCCGCGCGAAGGCCGCCTGGCGCCGCCTGGAACGCGAAAACGGCTTCCGAGCGCCGCACAGCTGGCACTGAGCCCTCGGCACGACGTGACCACGGCCCCGCTTCTCCCTTGGGGAGGGCGGGGCCGTGGTGTGCTCGTCAATGGATGTCGACCGCCACGCCGGGGAACTCCAGGGCGCTCGGATCGTCGGGGAGGACGCAGTCTCCTGCATCGCCTCCGGCACCGGCAGCGCCCGCCCGCTGAACTCCCGCAGCTTCACGAACACCGGGGTCAGACCGTTCCAGTCGGCCAGCTCGCCGGTGAACGCCCCGCGGGCCGCCGTGACCGCCAGCCAGCGCAGCAGCGTCGTCTTGCCGGAGTCCGCCTCACCGCGCAGCAGGACCCGCCTGGAGCCGCCCAGAGCCGCCTCGACGCGCATCCCGGCCGCCCCTCGCCCGCGGCCGCCTCCCGGAGGCTCATGTCGGGCCGCAGGAGCGGCAGGGAGCGGCGGGCGAGCCGGGTCCCGCCCTCGTCGCCGGTGGCCCGCAGGCTGACGTACGCCACGGACAGCCGTACCTGGGCCGCCGCCCGGTCCGACGCCCGCCGGAACAGCTCCACCTCGTCCAGGGCCGTGCTCACCAGCTCCAGGTACCGGCGCCGGAAGTCCCCGTCCCGGTCCGTGCCCTCGGGGGCGAACAGCGACCTGTCCGGCAGCTTCTCCAGGACCCGGGCGATCTCCGTGCCCAGGGACGTCGTACGCGCCAGCAGCTCGTACAGGCGGCCTTCCGCCTCGCCGAGCCGACCGGTGGCCGTACCGCCCGGGTCACCCGGCGGACCACCTCCGCCGGGTTCGCGTCCGCCGCCAGGATCGCCTCGTCGGACAGGTCGGCGGCGGCGAACGTGTCGCACACGCCGTTGACCACGGCCTCCCGGCCGGACTCCGTCAGGCCCGCGCCCGGTCCAGGAACGGCGCGAGGCGGTCGAACACCGCGTCCGCCATCTCCCCGAACTGCCGCTCGACGCTGCGTTGCAGACGCAGGCCCGGCACCCGCAGCCGTATCAACTCGGCCATGTCCATGCGGCGTTCCTGCTCCCGCTGCTTCCCGCCCAGCCAGGTCCGGGCGGCCGAGCGGGCCACGGTCGTCCCCAGTCGTAACGCCGGCGGGGTATGACAAAGGGGCCCCTTCCGATCGGAAAGGGCCCCTCGTGCGGCTGACCGCTAGCGCAGGCGGGCCATGAGCGCGTGCTCGACCAGGGTGATCAGGGCCGACTTGGCGTCCGCGCGGTGGCGGGCGTCCGTCGTGATGATCGGGGTGTCGGGGCCGATCTGGAGCGCCTCGCGGACTTCTTCGGGGTTGTACGGCTGGCTGCCGTCGAAGCCGTTGAGGGCGACGACGAACGGGAGACCCGAGTTCTCGAAGTAGTCGACCGCCGGGAAGCAGTCGGCCAGGCGCCGGGTGTCCACGAGCACGATCGCGCCGATGGCACCTCGTACCAGGTCGTCCCACATGAACCAGAAGCGGTCCTGACCCGGCGTACCGAAGAGGTACAGGATCAGGTCCTGGTCCAGGGTGATGCGGCCGAAGTCCATGGCGACCGTGGTGGTCGTCTTGTCCCCGGTGTGGGTGAGGTCGTCGATGCCGGCAGACGCGGACGTCATCACGGCCTCTGTGCGCAGCGGGTTGATCTCCGAGACGGCACCGACGAACGTGGTCTTGCCCACGCCGAAGCCGCCCGCCACCACGATCTTCGCGGACGTGGTGGAGCGGGAAGGCCCTCCGCTAGAGCTTGCGAAGTCCACTGAGCACCCTTTCGAGCAGTGTCACGTCTGGCTGGCCACCGGCGTTCTCGTCGCCGCCGGGCTGATGGATGGCGACCAGGCCCGCCTCCGCCAAGTCGGCGACGAGGATCCTGGCCACGCCGAGAGGGATCGACAGGAGGGCCGAGACTTCGGCCACCGACTTGATCTCCCGGCAGAGGTTGCAGATCCGCTGATGCTCGGGCAGCTGGCCCTGCATCTGGTGCGGCTGCGCGGTGGTGTGCACCAGTGCCTCGATGGCGAGCTGGTACCGCGGGCGGGTCCGGCCACCGGTCATGGCGTACGGACGCACCAAGGGGTTGTGCGACCCCGAGGCCGGCGCCGGCTCGGGACGGCGCTGCGGCTGTACCGGCTGGATGCGCGGCGCCGGCGGCTGGTCGTACGGCGACGGGCCGGGGCCCTGCGGTGCGTACGGCTGCCGGTGGCTCGGCGTGGAGGGGAAGTTGTACCGGTTCGCGGAACCGTCGCCCTGGCCCTGCGCAGGACCGTACGACCAGTTGCCGTTATTCGAACCGTTTGGGGGTGTTGCCACTTTCTCTCCTCCTCCGACCGTGCCGGGCACCCATCACTGTGGAGCCGCGTCCCGAAACCTTACGGCCCCGGGACGCGAAAACGCACCGTCTGCTTGTTAGTTGAGAAGGCTTCCCTGGAGTTCCGCACGCAGATCCGGGGTAAGAACCGTGCCCGCTCGGTCCACCAAAAGGGCCATCTCGTACCCAACCAGGCCGATATCGGCCTCGGGGTGGGCCAGGACGGCCAACGAGGACCCATCGGAAATGGACATGATGAACAGGAACCCCCGCTCCATCTCCACAACCGTCTGGTTCACGCTGCCGCCCTCGAAAATCCGGGACGCGCCTGCCGTCAGGGACGTCAGACCGGAGGCGACGGCCGCGAGCTGGTCGGCGCGGTCGCGGGGGAAGCCGTCGGACATCGCCAGAAGGAGTCCGTCGGCGGAGACCACCACCGTGTGGGACACCCCCGGGGTGTTGTCCACGAAGTTGGTGATCAACCAGTTCAGGTTCTGTGCCGCCTGGCTCATCGGGCTCACACTAACGCTCCTGGTTGTAGGTGCTGTCAGGACCACTGTGCTGATTCCTAGTGGCCTGGCCGTTCGTTTCACTGCCTGCGTTGCGTCCGCGCTGGACGCCCCTGCGCAGGTTGCTCAGCCTGCCCCGGACGTCCTCCGGGGCGCGGGAGACCTGTGGGCCGCCCTGAGGGGTGTTCTCGGCGGCTCCCTCGACCAGGTTGGCCTTGGGAACCCGCCTCGGCAGGCCGGAGGAGGTGACTCCGCCCGCCTTGGGCTTACGCAGCGCCGAGGCCTGCTGCCAGCGCTCGTCGTTCGCCGAACGCCAGCTGCTGTCGCCGTTGGACTCCGGAGCCGAGGCCCCCGGAGCCGAAGCCGCGGCCGGAGCCTGCTGCGCGGGACCCGCGCCGTTCGCGCCGCCCGGACCGCCGGATCCCCGGCGGGGCAGCCCCGCGTTGGTCAGCTGGTGGCCGGCCGAGGGGGCCGCTCCCGGACGGTCGAAGCCTACGCGGTTCCGCTCGTCCACGTCACCGGCCTGCGCCGACTCCGCCTCCGGAGCGTACTGGGCCGGGTAACCGTTCTGGTAGCTGTCCTGCTGCTGGCCCTGCTGCGGCCAGTCGTCCTGGTAGGGCTGTTCCCCGAACCCCTGGAACGAGTCGGAGGCGGCGGCGGGCGCGGCCGTGGGCTCTTCCTGGGCCGGTTCCGGATACGTGGGCTCCGGGTAGCCGCCGTTGGTGGCAAAGGCGTCCGGCGAGAACGTGTCGTTCTGCGGCAGGCCGCCGTTCGGCGCGTAGTACTGCTCGTCGTACGCGCTCTGCGACCGCTCCTGGTACTGCTGCCCGGCGTCGAAGCCCGTGGGCTGCTCCTGGAAGCCCGTACCGCTGGTGTCGTAGCCCTGCTGGCCCCGGTCGAACTCGTCGGCGTAGGCCGGGATCTCCGCGGTCTCCTGCGGGCTCTGGGGGAGCTGTGGGGCCTGCCCGGGCTGCGCCTGGGCCTCCAGGGCCGCACGGCGCTCCTCGCGCATCAGGGAGCGGCCGACGGGGTCCAGATCGCGGATGTCGTCGGGGACCTCCACGTAGCGGCTGTCGTCGAAGCCCAGCTCGGCCGCCGTGCGCATCGGCTGGAGCTGCGGCTGCTGGCTGAAGTTCTCAGCGTGGAACTGCTGCTCCGGGATGATCTGCGAGACGGTGAACTCGTCGCGGTCCAGCTGCTGTTCGCCGCCACCACCGTGGGTGATGGCGTCCGGCAGCATGACCAGCGAGGTGGTGCCGGCCTGCTCGCCGGAGGGCCGCAGCTGGACCCGGATGCCGTGCCGGTCGGAGAGCCGGCCGACCACGAAGAGGCCCATGCGCTGGGAGATCGCGGCGTCCACGGTCGGCGGGTTGGCCAGCTTGTGGTTGATGTCCGCGAAGTCCTCGGCGGTGAGGCCGATGCCCTTGTCGTGGATCTCGATCATGATGCGGCCGTCGGGGAGACGGGTCGCGGTGACGCGGACCTTGGTCTGCGGGGAGGAGAACGTGGTGGCGTTCTCCAGGAGCTCGGCCAGCAGGTGCACGAGGTCGGTGACCGCGCGGCCGTGGATCTCGGCCTCCGGGACGCCGGAGAGCTCGACGCGCTCGTACTGCTCCACCTCGGAGGAGGCGGCGCGCAACACGTCCACCAGCGGGACCGGCTGGTCCCAGCGGCGGCCGGGCTCCTCGCCGGCGAGGACCAGGAGGTTCTCGCCGTTGCGGCGCATACGGGTCGCGAGGTGGTCCAGGCGGAAGAGGTTCTCCAGCTGGTCCGGGTCGGCCTCGTTGTTCTCCAGGTCGGTGATCAGGGTCAGCTGGCCCTCGATCAGCGACTGGTTGCGGCGCGACAGGTTCGTGAAGATCGCGTTGATGTTGCCCCGCAGCAGGGCCTGCTCGGCGGCGAGCCGGACGGCCTCGCGGTGGACCTGGTCGAAGGCGCGGGCGACTTCGCCGATCTCGTCGGTCGAGGTGATCGGGATCGGCGCCACCCGGGTGTCGACCCGGCCGGGGTCGGTGCGGGAGAGCTGGTCGACCAGCATCGGCAGGCGCTGCTCGGCGATGCCGAAGGCGGCGTTGCGCAGCTGGCGCATCGAGCGGGACATCTGGCGGGCCACCATGCCGGCCAGGATGAACGCCGCGAGCAGGGCGACCACGACCGCGGCACCGGTGATGAACGCGGAGGTCTTCGCGTCGTCGGCGATGCCGGAGGCCTCGCTCACCGCCTTGTCGGCCATGTCCGACTCGATCGTGCGGTAGGCGTTGTACTTGAGCGTGTTGACCGCCCACCAGTTGTCGGCGGTGATGCCCCCGGCCGCCAGCGTCTGGCGGGTGCTCGGGTCGGTGTCCTGCAGCGTCGCCAGCGCCGAGACCATCGCGTTGTCCTTGGACGGCGGGGCCACGTAGTCCGGGTTCTTGGCCTTCGCCTGCTGGACCATCGCCGCGCCGTCGGTCTTGATCTTCTGCTGGAGACCGGCCAGCTTCTGCGCGTCCGCCTCGGTGCCACCGCCGAGGTACTCCTCGACGGCGATGCCTTCGAGGTAGGCGTACGACGAGAGGGCGACGCGCTGGGTGGCCAGGTTGCCGGCGTCCGGGCCGGGCTTGATCAGCAGGTGCATGCCGATCGACCGCTCCAGCGACAGGGCCGCCTTGGTGAGCGAGATGGCGTAGACCGTACGGCCGTAGGACGTGATGTTTCCGGTGCCCAGACCGAGCTCGTTGGCGAACTCCATCAGCGGGTGGGCGACCTGGGTGTAGCCCTCTTCCGTCTTCACACCGCCGAGGTTGGTGGTGTACGCGGCGGCGCGCAGGTTCGTGAGGGCGGGCTCCGCCTCGCGGAACAGCTTCAGGCGGCGCTCCAGGCCGGACTTCTGCGGCATGTTCTGCGCGGCCGCGTCGAAGGCGTCGGCGGCCTTGTCGGTCTCGGCGCGCGCCTTGGTGACGGTGGCCTTGTCCTTGTTCAGGAGCAGCGGTGCCGCGGTGACGTCACGCTCGTTGTACAGGGCGTCGGCGTAGCTGAGGGAGGCGCGGACCAGACGCGCGGTGTTCTCCGCGTCCCGGGCCTCCTGCCAGGTGTCGATGGAGCTCTTCACCTGGAAGCCGCCCATGACCAGGCCGACGACCACGGGTATGAGCAGGATCGCGTTCAGCCTGGTCGGCACTCGCCAGTTGCGCGGGGAGAAACGGCCGCCGCTCTTCGCGGGCGCGGCCGGTGGTTCCGCGGCTGGCACAGGGGTGGGCGCCGCAGCGCGCGGCGGCGGGGTGAAGTTGCCCCGTGCCGACGGCTCGGGACCGTTCTTGCTTCGCCTCACTCGACCAACAACCTCTCGGCGGCGGGCACCTATCGTCGTGCCGCAGTCTCTCAGAGCCCGGTGTGTCATCGACCACTACGGAGTACGTCTTTGACTATTGGGCAGTTCAGGCATTCCAGCACGGGGGCCTGCGCACTTCCAAACAGCGGAAAGCGGGGGAGTGCGGTCTTGTAAGGCCCAGATAAAACGGTCATAAAGAGCGAGCCCCGCCAAAAGGCGGGGCTGTTGTGAGCGCAGCGGTACCGCGTGACCGCGACGCGTGGCGATACCACCGGATTCCTCTGCCGAAACGTTATGAACACCGGAGCCGACCGTGTCAAAGGCCACAGCCGGCTCCGGTTTCCGTACGACAACTGCCGTACACGACGAACGACTTGACTGCTACCGCAGCCGTGCCATGAGGGCGTGCTCCACCAGGGTGATCAGCGCGCTCTTGGCGTCGGCGCGGTGCCGGGCGTCCGTCGTGATGATCGGCGCGTCCGGGCCGATCTGCAGCGCCTCGCGCACCTCTTCGGGCGTGTAGGGCTGGTGCCCGTCGAAGCCGTTGAGCGCTATGACGAACGGCAGACCGCTGTTCTCGAAGTAGTCCACCGCGGGGAAGCAGTCGGCGAGCCGGCGGGTGTCCACCAGGACGACGGCGCCGATGGCGCCCCTGACCAGGTCGTCCCACATGAACCAGAAGCGGTCCTGGCCCGGCGTGCCGAACAGGTACAGGATCAGGTCCTGGTCGAGCGTGATACGTCCGAAGTCCATCGCCACCGTGGTGGTGGTCTTGTCCCCGGTGTGGGTCAGGTCGTCGATGCCCGCCGAGGCGGACGTCATCACGGCCTCCGTGCGCAGCGGGTTGATCTCGGAGACCGCTCCCACGAACGTGGTCTTGCCGACGCCGAAGCCGCCCGCCACCACGATCTTCGCGGAGGTGGTGGCCCGACCTCCGTCAGAGCTTGCGAAGTCCACTGAGCACCCTTTCGAGCAGCGTCACGTCAGGTGCGCCACCGTTGTTCTCGTCGCCGCCCGGCTGGTGGATGGCGACCAGGCCGGCCTCGGCGAGGTCGGCCACCAGAATCCGGGCCACACCGAGCGGCATGGCGAGCAGCGCCGAGACCTCGGCCACCGACTTCACCTCACGGCACAGGTGGCAGATGCGCTGGTGCTCCGGGAGCAGCCCCATGAGCGCTGCCGGGTCGGCCGTCGTGCTGATCAGCGCCTCGATGGCGAGCTGATAGCGCGGCCGTGTCCGGCCGCCGGTCATCGCGTAAGGACGTACCAGCGGCTGGTCGCCCTCGTCCCCGTACGGCTCCGCGTACGGATCATGAGAGGCGGTGGGCGGGGTCATCGTTCCTCCGGGCGGGACAGCAAGTCGGTCAGTCGTGCCGTCGGACGTGGCCGGTGGGGGGATTGTGGCGGCCGGACGGTGATTTGGTGAGGTGGGT
The DNA here is from genome assembly GCF_043201895.1 of Streptomyces sp. NPDC048254. NCBI lineage: Bacteria > Bacillati > Actinomycetota > Actinomycetes > Kitasatosporales > Streptomycetaceae > Streptomyces > Streptomyces sp. NPDC048254. Next base: position 220,531 of record NZ_JBICZJ010000006.1, on the reverse strand, counting down.
TGGATCCGGGCGGTCAGTGGAGCAGACTGCCTTGCAGTTCGGCGCGCAGGTCGGGCGTGAGCACCGCGCCCGCGCGGTCGACCAGAAGCGCCATCTCGTAGCCGACGAGGCCGATGTCGCACTCGGGGTGGGCCAGGACCGCGAGGGACGACCCGTCCGAGACCGACATCAGGAAAAGAAAGCCGCGTTCCATCTCGACGACCGTCTGTGCGACGTCGCCGCCCTCGAAGATCCGGGATGCCCCGGCCGTCAGCGAGGTGAGTCCGGACGCGACGGCCGCCAGCTGGTCGGCACGGTCACGCGGGAAGCCTTCGGACATCGCCAGAAGGAGACCGTCGGCGGATACGACGACGGTGTGGGACACACCGGGGGTGTTGTCCACGAAGTTGGTGATCAACCAGTTGAGGTTCTGTGCCGCCTGGCTCATCGGACTCAACTAACGCTCCTGCTGGTGAGTGGGGCTCGGGAAGCTGCCGGTCTGCGGGCCGGTACCGGCCTGCCGTCCCTGCGCGATACCCCGACGGAGATTGGTCAGCCGGCCGCGGACGTCATCAGGCGCACGCGAGACCTGCGGACCGGTGTGGTGCTGTTGCTGCTGAGCCGTACCCGGGACGAGGTTCGCCCTGGGCACCCGGCGCGGCAGACCGGAGGTGGTGACACCGCCCGCCGCCGGCTGCCGTACACGCTCCGCCTGCCGGACGAGGTCATCGTTCGGGGAGGTGCGCCAGGCTGCCTGGGCGGGACGCTGGGGGGCCGCGGCGGCCGGGGCCGTCGGCTGGGCAGGAACGGGCGGGGTCGGCGCCGAGCCGTTTCCGTGGCCGTTGCTCTGCGGGTGCTGCTGCTCCTGCTGGCCGCCGTGGAACCAGTTGGTCTCCAGCGTGTCGTACAGCGGGGTACGACCGTCACCGGGACCGCTGGCCGGCGGCAGCGCCTCGGGCTCCTGACGGGCCGGCGGCGCGGGCGGGACCGGCGGGCGCTGCGGCGCGCCGAAGTCCATGCCGCGGCCGTTGGTCCCCGGCCGCTCGAACTGGCCCGTGCCGTTCTGGCCGTTCCCGTTCTGCCCGTTGCCGTACTGGCCGTTGGCCGCGTAGCCGTTCTGGCGGCCGGGCAGGGAGTGCTGGCCGGTGGAGCCGCCGTCGTAGGACGGTGCGGCGAACTGGCCGGTGGAGCCGTTGTCGTAGTTCTGCGGGGCCGCGAACTGCCCGGTGTTCTGGGAGCCGCTCTGCGGCCCGGTCGACCCGCCGAAGACGTCGGAGCGGACGAACTGCCCCGAGTCCTGCTGGCCGTTGACGTTCGGACGGGGGAAGGAACCCGTGTCCTGCGGTCCGTTCGCGCCGGGGCGGGGGAAGGAACCGGTGTCCTGCTGGCCGTTCACGTTGGGACGGGGGAAGGAACCCGTGTCCTGCGGTCCGTTCATGCCCGGGCGGGGGAACGAGCCGGTGTCCTGCGGTCCGTTCATGCCCGGGCGGGGGAAGGAACCGGTGTTCTGCGAGCCGTTCGGCAGGGTGAAGTCCGGGCGCGGGAACTCGCCGGTGGACGACGGCCCCTGCGGGATCGCCGGCATCTGCGAGGTGGCGCCCATGCCCTGCCGGTCGTCGATGCGGGGCATCGGCGCGGTGTGGGCCGGGTCCTGCTCGTCGTGGCCGCGCGGGGTGTCCAGCGAGGCACGGGAGAGCGGCGGCTGGGCGTTGTCGTCGCTCCAGCTGGGCCTGCCGCCCTGCGGCGGGTTGCCGCCGGGCAGCTCGGCCCGCGGGCCACCGCGCGGCGGCAGCTGGGGCTGCCGGCCCTGGTCGGAGGGGGAGGCGGAGCGCTGCGGCGGGACCGGGGCCCGGTTGCCGAAGGCGTCCTGCCCCCCGAAGGAGTCCTGCCGGTTGCCGAACGCGTCCTGGTCGCCGAAGGCACCGCCGCCGCCGTTGGGCCGGCCCTGCGGGGGAGCCGCCGGACCCTGTTGGCCGCGATTGCCGCCCGGCGCACCGGGACGGCCGCCGTTCGGGCCCGCGCCGGGCAGCGCGGCCCGGGGACCCTGGCCCGCGCCGACCTGGCCGCGCGGAGCCGCACCGGCGCCGAGCAGTCCGCCGCCGGAGGGGCCGCCGGCACCGAGGGCGCCACCGCGCGCACCGGCGGCACCGCCGCCGAGGGCCGCGGCGGGGGCACCCGCGCCGAGCGAACCGCCGGCACCACCCTGGCCACCGCGCCGGGCCGCGGCCGCACCGGCCGCTGCCTGTGCGGCGGCCGGACCGCCGGACGACGCCGGGGCGCCGGGCTTGCCGGGAGCGGGCTTCTTGCCGCCCTGGGCGACGTCGACGGGAAGCATGACCAGCGCGGTCGTACCACCGGAGTCGGACGGGCGCAGCTGGATGCGGATGCCGTGCCGCTGCGACAGACGACCGACCACGAAGAGGCCCATGCGGCGGGAGACGGAGACGTCCACGGTGGGCGGCGAGGCGAGCCGCTCGTTGATCGCGGCGAGGTCCTCGGGGGAGAGGCCGATGCCGGTGTCGTGGATCTCGATCAGGACGCGGCCGTCGGGCAGCGCGTGACCGGTGACCTTGACCTTGGTCTGCGGCGAGGAGAACGAGGTGGCGTTCTCGAGGAGCTCGGCGAGCAGGTGCACGAGGTCGTTGACCACGCGGCCGGCCACTTCGGTGGTCGGTACGGCGGCCAGCTCGATGCGCTCGTACTGCTCCACCTCGGACGCGGCGGCGCGGAGCACGTCGACCAGCGGGACCGGGCGGGTCCAGCGGCGACCGGGCTCTTCACCGGCGAGGACGAGGAGGTTCTCACCGTTACGGCGCATACGCGTCGCGAGGTGGTCGAGCTTGAAGAGCGAGGAGAGCTGGTCCGGGTCGGCCTCGCGGGACTCCAGTTCGGAGATGAGCGAGAGCTGACGCTGGATGAGGCCCTGGGAGCGGCGCGAGAGGTTGGTGAACATCGCGTTGACGTTGCCCCGCAGCAGGGCCTGCTCGGCGGCGAGGCGGACCGCCTCGCGGTGCACGTCGTCGAAGGCCGCGGCCACCTGGCCGATCTCGTCCCGGGAGTGCACACCGACCGACTCCACGGACGTGTCGACGTCCTGCGGGTCGGACTCGGACAGCTGCTTGACCAGCTCGGGCAGGCGGTCCTGGGCGACCTTGGTGGCGGTCTCCTGGAGACGGCGCAGCGAGCGGATCATGGAGCGGGCCACGATGAAGGCGCCGACCAGCGACACACCGAGGACGAGCAGGATCAGCGCACCGGAGAGGATGGCTTCCTGCTCGGAGGAGGACCGCAGCTCGCGGGCCTTCTGCTCCATGTCCTCGAGCAGCGAGTGCTCGATCTTCTCCATCTGCTCGATCTTGGTCGAGCTGTCGTCCACCCAGTCCTTGTACGACCGCTTGCTCAGCTCGTTGAGACCGTTCTGGGCGCCGAGCGCGCGCTTGGCGTAGGTGTCGGCGGCCTCGATCGTGGGGTTCTTCCCCTCGATCGGCTCCAGCAGCGTCGCGGCGTTGCCGGCGTAGATCTTCCGGAAGATCGTCAGTTCGGAGGTCTCGCTCTCCTGCGCGGACTCGCCGTACAGGCGGTCGTTCTCGGAGAGGTCACCGGCGATCTTGTTGCTGGCGGGCAGGGCCGCGGCGATGACGGCGCGCTGCACGGACGCGTACTCCTTGGCGGTGGAGAACGCCGCCAGGGCGCGGGTGCGCTGGATCATCTCCGGGTTGCTGGAGGCCTGCGCCATGTCCTGGGAGAGGTCGATCAGCTGGGTGATCAGCCGGTGGTAGGACTCGACCGTCTGGGTCGAGTTCTCCTTCTGCTGATAGGCGTCCTTGCGGATCTTCGCCAGGTCGTCCAGCTGGCCGGCCAGACCGACGAGGCTGTCGCGTACGCCCTGGAGCTGACCGTTCTTGCTCGCGGTGTCGATTTCCTCGGAGGCGTTGAGGAAGTTGTCGCGGGCTCGGTCGGTCTGCGCCTCCTGGTTCTTGATCGCGAGGCTGGTGGTCGACCCACCGTGCGCCAGCGGACCGGCCGTCTCGTCGCGCTCGTCCTGGAGCGCGACGGCCAGTTCGGTCGCCTGCTTGGTCATCTCCGTCAGCAGCTTGATGTTGTCGAGCTGCTGGATGTCGTCGAGTGACTGGTTGATGCGCACCGCGCCCAGCGTCGTCGCCGCCACCACGGGGAGCGCGAGCAGCGAGACCAGGCGCGTGGAGATGCGCCAGTTGCGCAGGGCTACGCGCGGGCCGGGGTTGGACGGGCCCTTGGGGGGCTTGATCGTGGGCGCCGGTGTAGCGGTCGGCTGGGGGCCCGAAGATCCCGAAGACGCCGACACGGCGGGGCGCCCGGGGCGCTCACCGCCGTCACCACCGCCGGCCGGGGCCGGGCCCGGGTTCTGGGCGTGCTGGGGCGAGGAACCGCGGTCGGTCCCGCCGTGCGCCTCCGGCTCCGCCGGAGCGCTGCCATCCCTCTTGAAACGTCCCTGCACTAGCGTCGCAACCTCTGGACCAGGCGCCCCTCCGCTGAACGGAGAGACACGGTGTCGGCGTTGATAGGGAGGAGCGCCCTGAATGCGCGCCCCCTGTTGGTCGTGAGTGTGACCGGCGCTGGATCCCCCTGTCTCGCCGCCACCCGGCGCTGCGTTGCGCCCCCTGCGCGCCGGCTCGATCCTGCGGCGGTCCGTGGAATTCCAGCACAGTGCCGGATCTCCAACAAGGGCCGTGAGCCGAGCTGTGACCTCCGTGACAGCGTGTGAGTGACACGTTACGAGATGTCGAAGCCGATCGCGTACATAACGGACGTATCCCTGTCAGTCGCAGGCGCGGGAGGCGTGTCCCAGTCGCCATGATCAGGAGCGGAATGACATCTTCAGTTCGCCAATGTCCGTTTCATTGCGGTGACTTGTCGGCCCGGAATGACCGTTTTGGCCTCGGCTTCGTGAGCAAACTCACACGTGGATCACAGCTACTTGGCGGCTTCCGCCGGGAATTCGATGTTTAGCCTGGCGCTTTACAAGAGGGAAGTTTCTGCCAACCGACACATGACGGGGTCCACGACAACCGTGAAGACGACGATGATGTTCCGCAACATAGCCAACCCCCGGCGCACCACCCTCGCCCACCTCAAGGACGCCGAGGAACTGCAGACCCCCGAGCTCCCCGAGCACTCCCTCGACCTCCCCGCCCAGACCGCCAACCCGCGGCGCACCATCCTCATGGAGATCCCGGCCACGACCTCGGTCGCCGAGTAGCCGTCAGTACGGGTCACGGCCGCCGTTCACTCACTCACCCGGTCACCGGGTTATTCCGCGGCGGCCACCCCAAGGGCCTGTTCCGGGTTCCCCGCCTGCGCCCCGACGCCCGGCACGCACGCTCGCCGCACGGCGCCGCAGGACAGGTGGCTCCGCCACATGACCTGCGACACCGCACGCCGAGCGCACGCACCGGACGCCGCTGCGCCCGCGCTCCGCGCGGACGGCGGAGAACCCGGAACAGGCCCTTGCCGCGTTAGCCTGGAGCGTCAGACTCCAGCCGGCTCAGTGAGGGGCGCAAGGATCCCGTGCGCATCGCCAGGTTCTCCATCGACGGGAACGTCGCCTTCGGCGCCGTCGAGGGCGACAAGCAGGACGAACTCGTCCTCGACATCATCAAGGGCATTCCGTTCACGGACTTCGAGCTCTCCGGCACGAAGGTCCCGCTGAACAAGGTACGGCTGCTCCCGCCGGTGCTCCCGAACAAGGTCGTCGCCTACGGCCGCAACTACGCGGAGCACGCGAGGGAGCTGGGCAACGAGGTCCCGGACGCCCCCTTCGCCTTCTTCAAGCCGTCCACCTCGGTGATCGGCTCCGGCGACGAGATCCAGTACCCCTCGTTCTCCCAGGACCTCCACCACGAGGCCGAACTGGCCGTGGTCATCGGCCGCATGTGCCGGGAGGTCCCGCGCGAGCGCGTCCAGGACGTCATCCTCGGCTACACCTGCGCCAACGACGTCACCGCCCGCGACGTCCAGAAGCGCGAGAAGCAGTGGGCCCGGGCCAAGGGCTTCGACACCTCCTGCCCGCTCGGCCCCTGGGTGGAGACCGACCTGGACCTCTCCACCGCGTCCGACCTGACGATCCAGCTCACGGTCAACGGCGAACAGCGCCAGCTCGGTCGGACGAGCGAGATGATCCATCCCATCGCGGACCTGATCGTCCACATCACCGAGGCCATGACGCTGCTCCCCGGCGACGTGATCCTCACCGGCACCCCGGCAGGGGTGGGCCCCCTCAACGTCGGCGACGAGGTCGCCGTCACCATCGAAGGCATCGGCACTCTCACCAACAAGGTTGTCAAGCGTGGCTAGCGCACCCGGCTCCCCCGTCCGCGTCCGATTCTGTCCCTCGCCCACCGGTAACCCCCATGTGGGCCTGGTCCGCACCGCCCTGTTCAACTGGGCGTTCGCCCGGCACCACCAGGGCACGCTGGTCTTCCGCATCGAGGACACCGACGCGGCCCGGGACTCCGAGGAGTCGTACAACCAGCTGCTCGACGCGATGCGCTGGCTGGGCTTCGACTGGGACGAGGGCCCCGAGGTCGGCGGCCCGTACGCGCCGTACCGCCAGTCGCAGCGCATGGACCTGTACAAGGACGTCGCCCAGAAGCTGCTCGACGCCGGCCACGCCTACCACTGCTACTGCTCGCAGGAGGAGCTGGACACCCGCCGCGAGGCCGCCCGCGCGGCCGGCCGGCCGTCCGGCTACGACGGCCACTGCCGCGACCTCACCGCCGCGCAGGTCGAGGAGTACAAGGCCCAGGGCCGTGCCCCGATCGTCCGCTTCCGGATGCCCGACGAGACGATCACCTTCACGGACCTGGTCCGCGGCGAGCTGACCTTCACCCCGGAGAACGTCCCGGACTACGGCATCGTCCGCGCGAACGGCGCCCCGCTGTACACGCTCGTCAACCCGGTCGACGACGCCCTGATGGAGATCACCCACGTCCTGCGCGGCGAGGACCTGCTCTCCTCCACCCCGCGCCAGATCGGCCTCTACAAGGCGCTGACCGAGCTCGGCATCGCCCGGCAGATCCCGGCCTTCGGCCATCTGCCCTACGTCATGGGCGAGGGCAACAAGAAGCTCTCCAAGCGCGACCCGGAGTCCTCGCTCAACCTCTACCGCGAGCGCGGCTTCCTCCCCGAGGGCCTGCTCAACTACCTCTCCCTGCTCGGCTGGTCGTTCTCCGCGGACCAGGACATCTTCTCGATCGAGGAGATGGTGGCCGCCTTCGAGATCTCCGACGTGAACCCCAACCCGGCCCGCTTCGACCTCAAGAAGTGCGAGGCGATCAACGCCGACCACATCCGCCTGCTGGATGTGAAGGACTTCACGGAGCGCTGCGCCCCCTGGCTGAAGGCCCCCTTCGCCCCCTGGGCCCCGGCGGACTTCGACGAGTCCAAGTGGCACGCGATCGCCCCGCACGCCCAGACCCGCCTGAAGGTCCTGTCGGAGATCACCGACAACGTCGACTTCCTGTTCCTGCCCGAGCCGGTCTCCGACGAGGCGTCGTGGACGAAGGCGATGAAGGAGGGCAGCGACGCCCTTCTGGCCACGGCCCGGGAGAAGCTGGAGTCGGCCGACTGGACCTCTCCGGAGTCCCTGAAGGAGGCCGTCCTGGCCGCCGGCGAGGCCCACGGCCTCAAGCTCGGCAAGGCCCAGGCCCCGGTCCGGGTGGCCGTCACCGGCCGCACGGTCGGCCTGCCGCTCTTCGAGTCCCTGGAGATCCTGGGCAAGGAGAAGACCCTGGCCAGGATCGACGCGGCCCTGGCGAAGCTGGCCGCGTAACACGCAGGCGTACGTGAGGGGCGGCGCCCGGAGTCTCCGGGCGCCGCCCCTCGTGCGTCCCCGAGGCGTCCCCGAGAGCGGACCCCTACGGCCAAGTCCCGTTCCGGCACGATGACCCTGGGCCGGCGGCGCCCGCGGAGTACGGTCGGTGTCATGACGATCAGGGCCGTGGTCTGGGACGTGGACGACACACTCTTCGACTACACGACCGCCGACCGCGAGGGCATGCGGGCGCATCTGGCGGCGGAGGGGCTGCTCGCGCGCTGGGAGAGCGCGGAGGCGGCGCTGGTGCGGTGGCGGGAGATCACCGACCAGCAGTGGGCGCGGTTCTCGGCGGGCGGGCTCTCCTTCGAGGACCAGCGCCGCGACCGGGTACGGCTGTTCCTGGAGGCGGCGCTGACCGACGCCGAGGCCGACGACTGGTTCCACCGGTACCGAACACACTATGAGGCCGTCTGGGCCCTCTTCGCGGACGTCCTGCCCGCCCTGGACGCGCTCGCGGCCAGCCACCGACACGCCGTGCTCTCCAACTCCAGCCTCCACGTCCAGGACCACAAACTGCGCACGCTCGGTGTCCACGACCGCTTCGAGGCCATCCTCTGCGCCGCCGAACTGGGCGTCTCCAAGCCCGCGGCCGGCGCCTTCCTGGCGGCGTGCGCGGCGCTGGAACTCGCCCCGCACGAGGTCGCGTACGTCGGTGACCACCCGGAGATCGACGGGCGCGGTGCCGCCGACGCCGGGCTGCTCTCGGTGTGGATCGACCGCCACGGACTGGCGACCGGGGGCGACGGGTCCGCCGGACCGCACCGGATCGCGTCCCTCGCCGAACTTCCCGCGATCCTCCGCGCCGATACCCGTTTTGGAGCCCCGTCCACCTTCAGGTAATGTTCTTCCTGCGCCGCCGGGGAGCGGGCCGAAAGGCCGGAAACCGGAGGCGCGAAGCTAGAACAAGATCCCCTCAGGGGCTTGCGTTCCAGTGGCCTATGGTGTAATTGGCAGCACGACTGATTCTGGTTCAGTTAGTCTTGGTTCGAGTCCAGGTAGGCCAGCTCGCAGAGCTCATCTGCACGCGCGGATCACATCCGCAAGCCCCCGTTGTGTAGCGGCCTAGCACGCTGCCCTCTCAAGGCAGTAGCGCCGGTTCGAATCCGGTCGGGGGTACGGTGATCGAAGGATCGCTAGGGCCCCCGTTGTGTAGCGGCCTAGCACGCCGCCCTCTCAAGGCGGTAGCGCCGGTTCGAATCCGGTCGGGGGTACGAACTGGTCTAAACCATCATTGGTCTATGGTGTAATTGGCAGCACGACTGATTCTGGTTCAGTTAGTCTTGGTTCGAGTCCAGGTAGACCAGCTCGGATCTGCGGCGGTGCAGTTTTAAACGCTCGTAAGATCCACGCCCCCGTTGTGTAGCGGCCTAGCACGCCGCCCTCTCAAGGCGGTAGCGCCGGTTCGAATCCGGTCGGGGGTACAGAGAGAAGAGCGAGGCCCCTCACTTCGGTGAGGGGCCTTCGTCGTACCCGCCGAATGCCGTGCGGCTCACTCGAAGCCGTAGCGGCGGGCCGTCTCCTCCTCCTGGGCCAGGCGGTGCAGCGCCTGGAGCATCGGCTCCACCAGGACCGCGCTGGCCACCGCGACCTCCACCTTCTCCTCCTCCGACGGATGCGTCTCCAGGAAGTCCAGGTCGGTGATCGCGGCCTGGTGCATCAACTTCGCGTGCGACACGAGGAGTTCGGTGTCCCAGTCGTAACCGAGCCGGCGGAACGCGGCCACCGCGACCACCAGCTGGCGGTACGCGGGGGAGATGGTCGTGAGCTGCTTGGCGTTCTCCCAGCCGAGGACGTCCAGCAGTGTGCCGACCTCCCGGTGCGCGCTCTGCACGAACTCGTCCTCGTCGTCCGGCTCCGGGACCTGCGGCAGCGCCCACAGCGCGGCGCCCACCCTGATCGTGCGGCCCAGCGAGCCGTCGTCGACATGCCCGAGCACCTCGCGGACCGTCGCGACGGGGATCCGGCCGACCTGGATCATCGCGCGGACCAGGCGGAGCCGGCGCAGATGCTCCTCGTCGTACTCCGCGGTGGTGGCGTTGACCTGGCGGCCCGGCGGCAACAGGCCTTCGCGCAGGTAGTACTTGATCGTCGCGGCGGACACACCGCTGCGCTCGCTCAGCTGGGCAAGCCGCATGTCTTGCGCCCTTCCTTGGTAAGTGCCACTATCCAAGCATCGAAGAGAAGGATAGTGCTGCTATCCGATGAGGATCCGGGGGTGTCGTCATGTTCGCCAAACCGATTCCGGGCCGTACGACCGCCGCTCGCGAGGGCGACGCGGTCGTCCTGCTGATCGGCACGCGCGTCAACCACTTCTGGGCGGTCCACCAGTGGGTGCCGGTCCTGCTGTCGATGTTCCGCATGCTGCGCGAACTCGAACGGGACCCCGGCCGGGGGCTGCTGGGGCACATCCTGCTGACGGCTTCGCCGCGGACGTACTACGTCGTCCAGTACTGGGAGTCGAAGGAGAAGCTGTACGCGTACGCGAGCTCACCCGACCTGTTCCATCACAAGGTGTGGGGCATCGTGAACCGCAAGGAACGTGCGGCGAAGCTCCACGGTCACGTGGGGCTGTGGCACGAGGCGTATGTGGCACCCGAGGGTTCGTACGAGTCGATCTACTTCGACATGCCGGAGTTCGGCCTGGGCGCGGCGAGCGGGGTGGTGCCGGTGGAGCGGCGGGGGCGCTATGCGAAGGACCGGTTCGCGTATCGCTCTGGGTGAGTGCAGCGCCCCGTCAGGGGCGCGGGGAACTGCGCGACCAGCCACGACGGCGTCGCTGACGGCTGGCGGCCGGTGGTGGCACATGCTCCGCCGTGGGGGCTGCGGTCACTGGGCGGGTGCGGGCAGTGTGTGGCTGGTCGCGCCCACGCGGCGGTAGCCGCACATCGATACAGCCCCGCGCCCCTAGGGGGTTGCACTTCCGTCGGAAGAGGCCTGCCGCGGCGTTGAGGCGGGCCCCTTCCGGTAGGGAGCGTCAGCCGGTGCGGCGCAGTGCCTCGGAGAGGCGGCCCGCCGCGTCGATCACGGCCTGGGCGTGCATGCGACCAGGGTGGCGGGTCAGGCGCTCGATCGGGCCGGAGACGGAGACGGCCGCCACCACCCGGTTGGAAGGCCCCCGCACCGGCGCCGACACCGACGCGACCCCCGGCTCGCGCTCGCCGATGGACTGGGCCCACCCGCGGCGGCGGACACCCGACAGGGCCGTCGCCGTGAAGCGCGCGCCCTGGAGGCCGCGGTGCAGCCGCTCCGGCTCCTCCCAGGCCATCAGGATCTGCGCGGAGGAACCCGCCTTCATGGTCAGCGTCGAGCCGACCGGGACCGTGTCCCGAAGACCGGACAGGCGTTCCGCCGCGGCCACGCAGATCCGCATGTCACCCTGGCGGCGATAGAGCTGCGCGCTCTCGCCGGTGATGTCCCGGAGGTGCGTGAGCACCGGGCCCGCCGTCGCGAGCAGGCGGTCCTCGCCGGCCGCCGCGGCCAGTTCCGCGAGTCGGGGACCGAGAATGAAACGGCCCTGCATGTCGCGTGCCACCATGCGGTGGTGTTCCAGAGCCACGGCCAGCCGGTGGGCCGTGGGTCTTGCCAGTCCGGTGGCCCCGACCAGACCCGCGAGGGTGGCCGGACCGGACTCCAGAGCGCTCAGGACAAGGGCCGCCTTGTCCAGAACGCCGACGCCGCTACTGTTGTCCATGCAACGATACTCACGTCTCACTCTGTGAAACGCAAGTTCAATTTTCGGTGGAACGCGCCACTCTGGAGAGACACAGTGGCCCGCGGACCAACGGGCCCGGCGGCGGACGCCCGGAACCACGACTTCAGGGGCCCGGAGAACGGGCAGCCGCTACCTCAAGATCTCTAGTTGGGCCGGTGCACGACTGCCGGCCGGAGGGAAAGCGATGGGTAGGACACTCGCGGAGAAGGTCTGGGACGACCACGTCGTCCGGCGCGCCGAGGGCGAGCCCGACCTCCTCTTCATCGATCTGCACCTGCTGCACGAGGTGACCAGCCCGCAGGCCTTCGACGGTCTGCGCCAGAACGGCCGCCAGGTGCGCCGCCTCGACCTCACCATCGCGACCGAGGACCACAACACCCCCACCCTCGACATCGACAAGCCCATCGCGGACCCGGTCTCGCGCGTCCAGCTGGAGACACTGCGCAAGAACTGCGCCGACTTCGGCGTCCGGCTGCACCCGCTGGGCGACATCGAGCAGGGTGTCGTGCACGTCGTCGGCCCGCAGCTGGGTCTGACCCAGCCCGGCACGACCGTCGTCTGCGGTGACTCGCACACCTCCACGCACGGCGCCTTCGGCGCGCTCGCGTTCGGTATCGGCACCTCCCAGGTGGAGCACGTACTGGCCACCCAGACGCTGCCGCTGGCCCGCCCGAAGACCATGGCCATCACGGTCGACGGCGAACTGCCCGAGGGCGTCACCGCCAAGGACCTGATCCTGGCGATCATCGCCAAGATCGGTACCGGCGGCGGCCAGGGCTACATCCTGGAATACCGCGGCTCCGCCATCGAGAAGCTCTCGATGGAGGCCCGCATGACCATCTGCAACATGTCGATCGAGGCCGGCGCCCGCGCGGGCATGATCGCCCCCGACGAGACCACCTTCGCGTACATCAAGGGCCGCGCCCACGCCCCCGAGGGCGCCGACTGGGACGCGGCGGTCGAGTACTGGAAGACCCTGAGGACGGACGAGGACGCGGTCTTCGACGCCGAGGTGCACATCGACGCCGCCGCCCTCTCGCCGTTCGTCACCTGGGGCACCAACCCCGGCCAGGGCGCACCGCTTTCGGCGGAGGTCCCCGACCCGGCTTCGTACGAAGACGCTTCGGAGCGCCTCGCCGCCGAAAAGGCCCTGGAGTACATGGGGTTGGAGGCCGGTCAGGAACTGCGCTCCATCAAGGTGGACACCGTCTTCGTAGGCTCCTGCACCAACGGCCGCATCGAGGACCTGCGCGCCGCCGCCGCGATCGTCGAGGGCCGCAAAGTCGCCGACGGCGTACGGATGCTGGTCGTTCCCGGCTCCGCGCGGGTCGGGCTGCAGGCCGTCTCCGAGGGCCTGGACGTCGTCTTCAAGGACGCCGGCGCCGAATGGCGGCACGCGGGCTGCTCGATGTGCCTGGGCATGAACCCGGACCAGCTGGCCCCGGGGGAGCGCTCCGCGTCCACCTCCAACCGCAACTTCGAGGGCCGGCAGGGCAAGGGCGGCCGTACCCACCTGGTGTCGCCGCAGGTCGCGGCCGCCACGGCCGTCCTCGGCCACCTGGCCTCGCCCGCCGACCTGTCCGACGCCGACGTTCGTACGCCCGCTGGAGTCTGATCAGCCATGGAAGCATTCACCACGCACACCGGCCGGGCCGTCCCGCTGCGCCGCTCCAACGTCGACACCGACCAGATCATCCCTGCTCACTGGCTCAAGAAGGTCACCAGGGACGGTTTCGAGGACGGGCTGTTCGAGGCCTGGCGCAAAGATCCCGAGTTCGTGCTCAACCGGCCCGAGCGGCAGGGGGCGACCGTCCTGGTCGCCGGCCCCGACTTCGGCACCGGCTCCTCCCGTGAGCACGCCGTCTGGGCCCTGCAGAACTACGGCTTCAAGACCGTCATCTCGTCCCGCTTCGCCGACATCTTCCGGGGCAACTCGCTGAAGAACGGCCTGCTCACGGTGGTTCTGGAGCAGAAGATCGTGGAGGCGCTCCAGGAGCTCACCGAGAGCGACCCGCAGGCCGAGATCACCGTCGACCTGGAGAACCGCGAGGTGCGCGCCGAGGGCGTCACCGCCTCCTTCGAGCTGGACGAGAACTCCCGCTGGCGGCTGCTGAACGGGCTGGACGACATCTCCATCACCCTCCAGAACGAGGCCGACATCGCCGCGTACGAGACCAAGCGGCCGTCGTACAAGCCGCGGACGCTCCAGGCCTGATCCGGAGCCCGCTTCCGGCCTGATCGACCACATCTGAATACGGCTGGTTTCAGCCACCGCCACGCCCCGCCTGTACCCCCGATCGCCACGATTGGGGGTACAGCCATGTCTGCACCCGAACGGACGCTCGCGTTGTCGCAGGTCTTGCCAACTTCCCACGTTAGGACGGATGTTGTGTGGGTACCTGAGTGCTGTGTCCGCGGCTTCCGCAAGTGCCCGGAAGGCCATTTGAGGCGGCAGTTGCCCCCTGCGCAGGCGACAACTCGCCCCAGATGGCACAATCTGTGCATGGAACACGACGGCCAACTCCAGCTCTATGCGGCGGTCGCGGGCCAGCTGAAGGAAGCGCACACAACAGTGCGCGCACTGCAAGTCCCGGAGGGCGTACGGATGGCGCTGACCCGGAAGCTGCTGGTCATTACGGCCGCGGCCAAGCACGACATCGCCGACGCGGCAAGGCGGCTGGAACGGTTCAATGCGGACCTCGACGCGGGTCGATTCCCCGAAGAGGAACGCTGACCGGACCGTCCTGGACGACCGAATCCGTTGCGGCACAAGGGTGATAAGCCCGTTTCGTGTTTGATTTGCGGTATATATCTGCCTAACGTGCGAAAAAGCTTGAACACTTTCGTTCTGGCGATGTCTCCGAAGGGGAAGACGTGAACAAGGCGCAGCTCGTAGAAGCGATTGCCGACAAGATGGGCGGCCGCCAGCAGGCGGCCGAGGCTGTCGACGCGGTCCTGGACGCCATCGTCCGCGCGACCGTCGCGGGTGACCGGGTCTCGGTCACGGGCTTCGGGTCCTTCGAGAAGGTGGACCGTCCGGCGCGTTACGCCCGCAACCCCCAGACGGGCGAGCGGGTTCGGGTCAAGAAGACCTCCGTGCCGCGCTTCCGTGCCGGCCAGGGCTTCAAGGACCTGGTGAGCGGCTCGAAGAAGCTCCCGCGCGGCGGTGAGGTCGCGGTCAAGAAGGCGCCCAAGGGCAGCCTGACCGGCGGTGCTTCGGCGACGGTCAAGAAGGCGGCGGCCAAGAAGGTCACCGCGAAGAAGGTCACCGCGAAGAAGGTCACCGCCAAGAAGACGACGGCTGCCGCGAAGAAGACGACGGCCGCCGCCGCCAAGAAGACCACGGCGAAGAAGGCGACCGCGAAGAAGACCACGGCCACGGCCAAGAAGGCGGCCGCGAAGAAGGCTCCGGCCAAGAAGGTCACCGCCAAAAAGGCGCCGGCCAAGAAGTCGACGGCTCGCAAGGCCACCGCCAAGAAGACGGCTGCGCGCTAGGGCAGGGCTCGCTTCACAGCGGGGTTGGGACACTCACGCGACGGGCCGGACTCCCTTGGGGAGTCCGGCCCGCGGTGTGTTCATGCAGCCCCGCGCCCCTTGGTGGGCCGCGCCTCACAACGTCTGAAGTGTCACCAGGGTGATGCGGAGGTCGGCTCCGCTTCCCTCGGTCTCGATCCGGACCCGTTGACCCGGCCTGAGCAGGCGTAGCCCGCCCGCCTCGAACGCCGCCCCGTCGAAAGGCACCGGAGTCCCGTCGTCCAGCAGTACCTGGCCGCTTCTGCTGTCGGGGTCGTACGTGTACGCGGTCGCCTGCATGAGCGCAGCCTACTGGTCCGGGATCAGCAGCCGCGCTGCCACCGCCGCCGTGCGCGGGCCCACGCCCAGGGCCAGGGCCGTGCGCAGGTCCGCGCCGGTGTCCACGTCCTGGCGTACCGACTCCACGCCGGCCAGCGGCAGTTCCGCGGCGCCCGAGGCGGTGTGGCGGGCGCGGGAATCCAGGCCGAATGCGGGCGCCAATTCATTTCCGGGGGTCGCGGCCAGCAGGGTGGTGCCGATAGCCGCCGCGTCCGCGAGAAAAGCGCGCGGGAATTCCGCGGCCGCGTCGAGCACCCGGGACAATTCCAGCGGACGGAGCGCCGGCAGATCGGCGTTCAGGGCCGCCACCGCGCTTTCCGGACGCGACGCGCGTACGACCGCCGCGCCGTGCCGCAGAGCGGCGTTCAGGCCGCCGCCCGGCGTGTCCGGGACGATCCGCGCGCCCAGCGCCGAGAGCTCGCGCCCGGCCAGCGTGTCGTCCGTGACGACCGCCACATCCTTCACCGCCTGGCAGGCCAGCGCCGCGGCCACCGTGTCCTGGGCGAAGGCGAGGGCCAGTCCCGGACGCACACCGTCCGTCGCGGTGTCCGCGAGCCTGCTCTTGGCTCGCGCCAGGGGCTTGAGGGGTATCACCAAGGTCCACTGCACCGACGTACCGTCCCTCCCTCGTTGCCTCATTGTCACCCGGGCCCCGAGGCAGGCGCGGCAGCGAGGCGTACGGTGTTCCTCGACAGACCGGCGGACCGGGGCGACACTTCTCCCGGCCCCCGGTCCGGGAGAAGAAGTCCCGGAGACCGGGAAGAAGTCCTAGAGGAAGGTGTGCGCGTGCCCCGCCGGAGAATCGGCTTCTGGTACCGCTTCGCTGCGGTGCTCTGCAAACCGCCGCTGGTGGTCCTGATCAAGCGGGACTGGCGTGGAATGGAGAACATTCCGGCCGAGGGCGGATTTATCACCGCGGTGAACCACAATTCTCACATCGACCCCTTCGCCTACGCGCACTATCAGTACAACACCGGGCGCGTTCCGAGATTCCTGGCGAAGAGCGGGCTTTTCAAGAAGGGATTCGTCGGCGCCGCCATGCGGGGCACCGGCCAGATCCCCGTCTACCGCGAGTCCACCGACGCCCTCAGCGCCTTCCGGGCCGCGATCGACGCCGTGGAACGCGGCGAGTGCGTGGCTTTCTACCCTGAGGGAACGATCACCCGCGACCCGGACCAGTGGCCCATGACCGCCAAGACCGGCGCCGCCCGGGTCGCCCTGCAGACCAAGTGCCCGGTGATCCCGGTCGCCCAGTGGGGCGCCAACGAACTGCTGCCGCCGTACGCGAAGAAGCTCAACCTGCTGCCCCGCAAGACCCACCACGTCCTCGCCGGTCCGCCGGTCGACCTCTCGCCCTTCTACGACAAGGACATGACCCAGGACGTCCTGAAGGAGGCGACCGAGGTCATCATGGCCGCCATCACCCGCCAGCTGGAGGAGATCCGGGGCGAGAAGGCCCCCGAGACCCCCTACGATCCACGCCAGGTGCGGATCGAGCAGCGGCGCCGGACGCGTGCGCAGAGCGGTCTGGAAGAGGAGAGCGGCAAGTGAGCATGCCTGCCAAGGCGGCGGTCTTCAGCGCGGGTTCGTGGGGTACGGCCTTCGGGATGGTGCTCGCCGACGCCGGGTGCGAGGTCACCCTGTGGGCGCGGCGGGCGGAGGTGGCCGAGGCCATCAACTCCGGCCGTACCAACCCCGACTACCTGCCCGGCGTGGAACTCCCCGAGAACCTGCGGGCCACGACCGACCCCGCCGAGGCCGCGCACGGCGCCGACTTCACCGTCCTGTCGGTGCCGTCCCAGACCATGCGCGCCAACCTCGCGGACTGGGCGCCGCTGCTCGCGCCCGGCACCGTCCTGGTGTCCCTCATGAAGGGCATCGAACTCGGCACCACCATGCGGATGAGCGAGGTCATCGCGGACGTCGCCAAGGTCGGCCAGGACCGTATCGCGGTCGTCACCGGCCCCAACCTGGCCCGGGAGATCGCGGCCCGGATGCCGGCCGCCGCCGTGGTCGCCTGCACCGACGACACCGTCGCCCAGCGCCTCCAGGCCGCCTGTCACACGCCGTACTTCCGGCCGTACACCAACACCGACGTCATCGGCTGCGAACTCGGCGGCGCGGTCAAGAACGTCATCGGGCTCGCGGTCGGCATCGCCGACGGCATGGGGCTCGGCGACAACGCCAAGGGCTCGCTGATCACCCGCGGCCTCGCCGAGACCACCCGCCTCGGCGTCGCGCTCGGCGCCGACCCGCTGACCTTCGCCGGCCTCGCCGGTCTCGGCGACCTGGTGGCGACCTGTTCCTCGCCGCTGTCCCGCAACCACACCTTCGGCACCAACCTCGGCAAGGGCATGACCCTGGAGGAGACCATCGCGGTCACCCGGCAGACCGCCGAGGGCGTCAAGTCCTGCGAGTCCGTGGCGGATCTGGCCCGCCGGCACGGCGTGGAGATGCCGATCACCGAGACGGTGGTCGACATCGTGCACGAGGGCAAGCCGCCCGTGGTCGCCCTCAAGGAGCTGATGTCGCGCAGCGCGAAGCCCGAGCGACGCTGAGCGAACGCACCCCGGGGACGCTGTATCGGGGCCCTACCACCGGGTACTCTCAACCCGATATGAGCACCGAGAACCTCCCCCAGAGCCCTGAGCAGCCCGCTCGCAAGCCGCGTGTGGCCGTCGTGTTCGGCGGTCGCAGCTCCGAGCACGGGATCTCCATGGTCACCGCCGGAGCCGTCCTGAGCTCCATCGACCGGACGAAGTACGACGTCCTGCCGATCGGCATCACCAGGGAAGGCCGCTGGGTGCTCACCGCCGACGCGCCGGAACGCATGGCGATCACCGACCGCCGTACGCCGGAGGTCGGGGACCTCGCCGAGTCCACCGACGGCGGCGTGCTGCTCCCCGTCGACCCGGCCAACCGCGAGGTCGTCTACAGCGAGCCCGGCTCCGTGCCCAAGGCGCTCGGCGAGGTCGACGTCGTCTTCCCGATGCTGCACGGCCCCTACGGCGAGGACGGCACCCTCCAGGGCCTCCTGGAGCTCTCCGGCGTCCCGTACGTCGGCTCCGGCGTGCTCGCCTCGGCCGTCGGCCAGGACAAGGAGTACATGAAGCGGGTGTTCACCTCGTTCGGGCTCAAGGTCGGCCCCTACCTGGTGATCCGGCCTCGCGAGTGGAAGCAGGACGAGTCCGCCGCCCGCAAGAGGATCGTCGACTTCGCGGGCGAGCACGGCTGGCCGCTGTTCGTGAAGCCCGCGCGGGCCGGCTCGTCGATCGGCATCACCAAGGTCGACGACCTCTCCGGCCTGGACGAGGCGATCGCCACCGCCCAGACCCACGACCCGAAGATCCTGGTCGAGGCGGCGCTGCGCGGCCGCGAGATCGAGGTCGGCGTCCTGGAGTTCGAGGACGGCCCGCGCGCCTCGGTGCCGGCCGAGATCCCGCCGGCCGACACGCACGCGTACTACGACTTCGAGGCCAAGTACATCGACTCCACCCCCGGCATCGTCCCGGCCCCGCTGACCCCCGAGGAGACCGCCGAGATCCAGGCGCTCGCGGTGGACGCCTTCGAGGCCGCGTCCTGCGAGGGCCTGGTCCGCGCGGACTTCTTCCGCACGGATGACGGCGACTTCGTCATCAACGAGATCAACACGATGCCGGGCTTCACCCCGATCTCGATGTACCCCCAGATGTGGCAGGCGACGGGCGTCAGCTACCCGGACCTCATCGACCGCCTGATCCAGGCAGCGCTGAACCGTTCAACCGGCCTGCGCTAGAAAACGCCCCGAGCTGAAGCGCCCCGAAAGGGGCGCGGGGCTGTATCCGACATGCGGCTCCGCCGCGTGGGCACGACCAGCCACAACGTACCGGCACCCGACACACCACCGGTCCGCCCACGGCGCCTAGTCGGCAACCCCCTCCGGAATCGCCTTCTTGATGGCAGGCGCCAAGCTCACCAACGGCGCCATGCCATCCCCGGTTCGCCCCGCAGGAATCGTCACCTCGACATACGCCTTCCGCAACGTCGTGGTGAACCGGAACGATTTGTCGGCCTCCTGCTCCAGCAGCCACCCGACCCCGTTGACCTCGACCCCGTCGGCCTCCGGGTCGGCCATCTTCGCAGGCCGCTCGATACCACAGCGCAGTATGATCGCGGGGTCCCCCCAGCCCGCCGTCAGCGCGGAGGCAGGCTCGGGGTCACGCCGGGCGAGCTTGTCCACCTTCTTCGGCAACCCCTCGTCGAGGTTCCGGCACAGCTTGGCAACCGCCGCGCCCGGACTGGGAACCGCCGCCGACGGGGCGTCGTCTGCTGAGGAGCAGCCCGCCGCCGCGATCATCAGCACGGCGAGCGCGGGCAGACCGAATGGCCGGTGACGGAAAATGTTCACCGGCCAAGCCTAGACGGGGGCTACAGATGGACGACCGGGCAGGTCAGGGTACGCGTGATGCCCTCCACTTGCTGGACTCTCGCGACCACGAGCCGACCGAGTTCATCGACCGTCTCCGCTTGTGCGCGCACGATGACGTCGTACGGTCCTGTCACATCCTCGGCCTGGATGACTCCAGGGATCTTGCTGATGAACTCGGCGACGGTCGACGCTTTGCCGACCTCCGTCTGGATCAGGATGTACGCCTGTACCACGGAACCTCCAGGGCGGCCACGAGGATCATGTGGGGAAAAGGAACGCCACGGTATCGCGTCGCCGCTCACCGCGGGGAGACCTGCGCGGACAGGGGCTTGCGCGCCAGGGTGCAGGCACGACAGAAGTTGACGGTCACCTCGACCGTATCCAGGACGACGATGACGCGCGAGCGGGCACGGCAAGGCAGAGAAGGGGCGTAAGGGCAATGAAGGGCACTGTTGGTGAGCTGGGCGAGTTCGGGCTCATCAGGGAGCTCACCTCCCGTCTCACCACCACTCCGGCGGTCCGGGTCGGCCCCGGCGACGACGCCGCGGTGGTCGCCGCGCCCGACCGCAGGGTCGTGGCCAGCACCGACATCCTGCTGGAGGGCCGGCACTTCCGCCGCGACTGGTCCACGGCCTACGACGTGGGCCGCAAGGCGGCCGCACAGAACCTCGCGGACATCGCCGCCATGGGCGCCGTGCCGACCGCGCTGCTGCTCGGCCTGGTCGTCCCCGCCGAACTGCCGGTGACCTGGCCCAGCGAGCTGATGGACGGCATCCGGGACGAGTGCCAGGTGGCCGGCGCCTCGGTGGTCGGCGGCGATGTGGTCCGCGGCGACACGATCATGGTGTCCATCACCGCGCTCGGCGATCTGCGCAACCAGGAGCCGGTCACCCGGGCCGGTGCCCAGCCCGGCGACCTGGTCGCCGTGACCGGCTGGCTGGGCTGGTCCGCGGCCGGCTACGCGGTGCTCTCCCGGGGCTTCCGCTCGCCGCGTGCCTTCGTGGAGGCGCACCGCCGCCCCGAGCCGCCGTACCACGCGGGCCCGGCCGCCGCGGGCCTCGGCGCGACCGCGATGTGCGACGTGAGCGACGGGCTGATCGCCGACCTGGGGCACATCGCCGAGGCCAGCAAGGTCCGCATCGACATCCGCTCGGGCGCGATCGACGTCCCGTCCCAGATGAACGACATCGGGCAGGCCGTCGGCGTCGACCCGATCCAGTGGGTGCTGACCGGCGGCGAGGACCACGCGATCGTGGCGACCTTCCCGCCGGACGTGAAGCTGCCCGCCCGCTGGAAGGTCATCGGCGAGGTCCTCAACCCGTCCGCGCTGCCGCAGGTGACCGTCGACGGGGCGCCCTGGACCAGCAAGGGCGGCTGGGACCACTTCGGGGACATCGAGTCATGAGCCTCCCGCGCGTGCTGACGGTCGCGGGCTCCGACTCCGGTGGCGGGGCCGGGATCCAGGCCGACCTGAAGACGATGCTGGCATTGGGTGTGCACGGCATGAGCGTGATCACGGCGGTGACCGCGCAGAACTCCGTGGGCGTACAGGGCGCTTGGGAGCTGCCGGTGGCGGCGGTGCGGGCCCAGTACCGGAGCGTGGTCGACGACATCGGGGTGGACGCGGTGAAGACCGGGATGCTCTCCTCGGCCGAACTCGTCGAGACGGTGGCGGAGTTGATCGCCGGGACCGACGCGCCCGTGGTCGTCGACCCGGTGGGCGTCTCCAAGCACGGCGACTCCCTGCTGGCCGCCTCCGCCCTGGACTCGGTCCGCACCAAACTCCTCCCGCTGGCCACCGTGGCCACCCCCAACCTCGACGAAGTGGCCCAACTCACCGGCGTACAGGTCGAGTCGGAGACGGAGCTGCGCCGGGCCGCGGCGGCCGTGCTGTCGTACGGGCCGAAGTGGGTGCTGATCAAGGGCGGGCATCTGCCCGGTGCGGCCGTGGACCTGCTCACGGACGGCACCGAAGAGTTCCGGCTGCGCGCCCCCCGGCACGACAACCGGCACACGCACGGCACGGGCTGCACCCTCGCGTCCGCGATCGCGTCGCAGCTCGCGAAGGGACGGTCCGTGCCGGAGGCGGTGGCGGCGGCCAAGGAGTACGTCACCGGGGCGATCGCCGCCGGGTTCGCACTCGGCGCGGGGATCGGGCCGGTGGACCACGGCTGGGCCCTGCGGCCCGCGCGAACGGCCTGGTCGGCGTCGATACCAACGCCGACCACCTCGCCGCCTGGCACCTGAACCGGCACGGCAACCCGGTCGGCGAACCGTGCCGGTTCGGCTACGATCTCTCCGGTACCGCTGAGTATCGCGATGCCCAACTCCGGCACGCGCTGATCAGGCTGCTGCACTGGGCCAAACGCCATCGTCTCGCGGTCGCCGTCGAGGACCTCGACTTCACCGCGGAGAAGACCCGGGAGAAATACGGCCGCAAGAAGCGGTTCCGCAAGATGATCTCCGGCATGCCCACCTCCCGGCTGCGGGCCCGGCTCGTGTCCATGGCGGCCGAACTCGGCATCCCCGTCATCGCCGTCGACCCCGCCTACACCAGCAGGTGGGGGCGCCCAGCACTGGCAGAAACCCCTCACCAGCAACACCAGGAAGACCACCCGCCACGACGCAGCCGCCGTGGCGATCGGAAGGCGCGCCCTGGGACACCCGATCAGGCGTCGGACGGCACCGCCCCGCACCCACCAGAGCGATGGATGCGGGCATCGGACCGTCCAGGCCAGTTCGGTGGACCCAGGACGTGAGGGACACCGCCCCCGCATGCCCGGACCACGGACACGATCCGTGCCGCCCAGACGCGGAGCGAACACGGTCGACCAGAACGCCCAACACCGTTCGGGGCGTTCGGCTGAGCATGAGTTCTGGCCACAGGACTCACTTCCGCTCAGTCTCTAGAAACGGTACTCCCGCAGCTTGATGTCGGTGGCCGCCTTCTCCGTCATCTTCTTGAAGAAGCGGGCCAGCGGGCGTGAGCCGAGGACCCGGTACATGCGGTCCCGGTTGCGGATGCGCCGCTCGGTCGGCGGGGCGAAGAACGGGCCCGCGTTCCCGGAGATCTTCTGGCAGCCCTTGGCGAAGTCCCGGATCCGGGTCTCGTACTCGGCGAACGCGGTGCGGTGGTCGCCGCCCGCGAGGGCGAGTTCACCAGCGAGGACATAAGCGCCGACGACCGCCACACCCGTCCCCATCCCGCCCATGGTCGCCCCGTACCCGGCGTCCCCGAGGAGCACCACCCGCCCCTCGACCAGGCGGTCGACGTGGATCTGGGCGATCGCGTCGAAGTACAGGTCGTCGGCCTCTTCGAGGGCCTTGAGCAGGGTCGGGCCCTCCCAGCCGAAGCCGGCGAAACGTTCCGCGACGATCCGCTTCTGCGCCGTGACGTCCCGGCGGTCGTACGACAGCTCCGCGGACCGGAAGACCAGTAGCGCACCCGCGCGGTCCGGGTCGCCGTCGTAGTTGCCGATGACGGCCCCGCGGCCGGGCTCGCTGTAGGCGCGGCCGGTGCGGTCCAGGCCGAGGTGGTTGGGGATGTCGAAGCCGGCCACGTAGTGGTCGAAGAAGCGCAGGTAGCGGGACTCGTCGCCGAAGGCGAGCCGGCGGGTGTGGGAGTGCAGGCCGTCCGCGCCGACGACCAGGTCGAAGCGGCGGGGAGCGCCCCGCTCGAAGGCGACGTCGACACCGTCGGCGTCCTGGGCGAGGGAGGCGATCGAGTCGCCGAAGACGTACTCGACGTCGTCCTCGGTGCGTTCGTACATCAGCTGTGCGAGGTCGCCGCGGAAGATCTCCACGTCACCGCTCATCAGCTCGGCGGGCAGGTCCACGCGCGGGCTGCCGTCGGCGCCCACGACGGTCTGGCGGCCCATGTGGGTCTGGCGGGCGTGGACCTCGTCCCAGATGCCCATGGAGGTCAGGACGGTGCGGTGGACATGGCCGCGGAAGTCGACCGCGAAGCCGCCGCCGCGCAGTTCCGGGGCCTTCTCGACGACGGTGACGCGGGCGCCGAGCCGGACGAGGTTCAGGGCGAGGGCGGGGCCGGCGACGCTGGCGCCGGAGATCAGGACGCTGAGGTGGCCGAGGCTCTTCGGAGTGGGGTTCTTGGTCATGCGATGAGGTTCGGCGGCTCCGCTGACCGTCTTCCTACCGTTCGCTGACCGCGGCTGACCCCAGCCGCCGGCCCCGCTCGAAGGCCTGGTCGTAGGCATCGGGGGACAGCTTCGCGCGTACGTCGTTGTCGGTGCGGATGACGTCGGGGTCGGCTTCGGCGCGGGCGCCCCGCAGGGCTGTCGCCGCGCCGAGCAGGACGGCGGCCCGTTCGGCGGTGTCGGCGACGGACGCCAACGCGTCGGCCGTCTCGGCGAGTTTGAAGGCGCCCGGCCCCTCGACGGCGAGTTCAGTGGCCTGCCGGAACCAGTCGCGAGCCTCCTCGGCGCATCCCTCGGCGGCGGCCGTGCGGCCGAGCCCGATGAAGATGCGGACCGTCTCGCCGACGCTGAACCAGTTGGCGGCACACTCCTGGAGGGCGTTCTCGTAGTGCACGCGTGCGCGTGCCGTGTCCCCGGACAGCCGTGCCGCGTCGCCGATCTGACGCCGGGCACCCGCCACCTTGTCGGGGAGCCCGGCACTCCGGGCCAGCGTCAGCGCCCGCTCGAAGTGGGCCTCGGCGCCTTGCGCGTCGCCCTGGTGCAGCAGCACGGTGCCACGGCTGCGCAGCAGATCGGAGGTCTCCTCGGGGGCCGCCAGGTCGCGCATGTACGCCAGCCCCTCGTCCAGCAGCTCCAGGGCGCGCCGTGAGTCCCCGCGCGCGTGGGCGAACATGCCGAGCGGGTCGAGGCAGTTGGCCATCCCCCAGCGGTCGCCCGTCGCCCGGAACCCGGCCAGCGCCTGGGTGAAGCACTCCTCGGCCTTCCGCGGCCGGCCCGTGTAGTACTCCTGGAAACCCAGGCCCACGTCGAGCAGCGCACGCGCCCAGGGGTCGTCGCCGGCCAGGGCGAGCGCCTGCTCGTTGCTCGCCGGCCGGGGGCCGACCGCGAGCGACCACAGCATGAGGATGTACGGCAGCCGCAAGGGGCCGTCGTGCGCGGCCAGCAGGGCGTCCACGCGCGCGACGAGCTCTTCGTCGCCGCCCGCTCCACCGCCGGCCGTATGGTCGCCGTCGCCCAGGAGCACGTTGATCGCGCACAGCACGTACTCCTCCGTCAGCCCCGGCGGCGGCGCGTCCCCCACGGCGGCCAGCAGTTCGCGTGCCGACGTCACCTGTTCGCCGTGCAGCCCGCGCAGCCGCCAGAAACAGGACAGGACGGCCATCAGGCGCAGGGCGTCCTCGGGGCCGTGGCGCACGAGATGGCGCAGGGCCGCGTCCAGGTTGCCGTGCTCGGCGGACAGCCGTTCCAGCCAGGGCAGCTGGCCGCCGCCACGGAGCTTCGGCTCGGCCTCCTCGGCCAGCCGCAGGAAGTACCCGGCGTGCGCGTCCCGCAGGCCACCCGGGTCGGGCAGGTCCTCGGCGGCGAACGCGCGGATCGTCTCCAGCATCCGGTAGCGGCCCTCGGACACCTCCAGGAACGACTTCTCCACCAGCGAGGCCAGCACGTCCTCCGGATACGGCAGCCCGCACACCGCCTCCACGGCCGCCAGCGTTGCACCCCCGGAGAACACCGTCAGCCGGCTCGCCAGCTCCCGCTCCTCCTCGTCCAGCAGATCCCAGCTCCACTCGACGACCGCGCGCAGGGTGCGGTGCCGGGGCGCCTTGGAGCGGTCGCCGCGCGAGAGGAGCCGGAAGCGGTCGTCCAGGCGGTCGGCGAGTTCGTCGGGGGTCAGGGTGCGCAGCCGGGCCGCCGCCAGTTCGATGGCCAGCGGCAGCCCGTCGAGGGCGGCGCAGATGTGCGGCACGCGCGCGTGGCCGCCGAAACCGGGGCGCACCGCGCGGGCCCGGTCCAGGAAGAGCCGCTCCGCCGGTTCCGGCGGCAGCGGGGGCACCGGGACCAGGACCTCGCCGGTGATGTTCAGGGACTCCCGGCTGGTGGCGAGGATCCGCACGCCCGGGCAGGAGGCGAGGAGCAGGGCGGTGATCCTGGCGGCCGCCTCGACCAGGTGCTCGCAGTTGTCGAGGACGAGCAGCAGCTCGCGCTCCTCCAAGGCGGCCAGCAGCCGGTCGGTGGTATCGGCGGCGGGGCTGCGCAGACCCTCGCGGACGCCGAGTCCGGTGAGGACGGCGTACGGGATCTGGGAGCCGTCGCCCAGCGGCGCCAGCTCGACGAAGCAGACGCCGTCGCCCGCGCGCGCGGCCTTGCCCGTGCGGGCGGCCTCGATCCTGGTCGCCGCCTCGACCGCCAGCCGGGTCTTGCCCGCACCGCCGGGGCCGGTGAGCGTGACCAGGCGGGAGCCGGCCAGGAGCTCGGCGATCCGGGCGAGCTCCGGCTCGCGGCCGACGAACCGGGTGACCTGGCCCGGGAGCCCGGGCCGCTCGGGCTCCGTGCCCCGGAGCAGCTCCAGGTGCAGTGCGGACAGCTCCGGCGAGGGATCGGCGCCCAGTTGGTCGGCGAGGGTTCGACGGGCCTCCTCGAACACCGTGAGCGCCTCGGCGGGCCGCCCGCTCGCGTGCAGGGCCCGCATCAGCTGCCCGTACAGCCGCTCGCTCAGCGGATGGGCGGCCAGCAGCGTCCGCACCTCCGCCACCAGCCCGGAACCCTCGCCGAGCGCCAGATCCGCCTCGATCCGGTCCTGTACGGCGGCCAGCCGCAGCTCGTCGAGCCGGGCGGCCTCGGCGTGTGCGTCCGGGAGGTCGGGCAGCGCGGGGCCGCGCCACAGGGCGAGCGCCTCCCGGAGCCGGGTCGCCGCGTTCCGGTGGTCGCCGGCGGCGAGGGCGGCACGGCCGGCCGCGGACCGGGTTTCGAACTGGTATACGTCCACGGTGTCGGGGGCGACGGCGATCCGGTAACCGGTGGCGGTGGCCTCGATCCCGGCGTGCGGCGCCAGGCGCCTGCGCAGCCGGGAGACCTGCGACTGGAGGGCGTTGGCGGCTCCGGCGGGCGGCTCGGCGCCGTACAGGCCCTCGGCGAGGCGCTGTCCGGAGACCGCGCGTCCGGCGTCCAGGAGGAGCAGGGTGAGCAGCGCGCGGGGGCGGGGGCCGCCGGGGTCGACGGGGGTGCCGTCGTCGGTGCGTATGTCCAGGGGGCCGAGGATGCCGAAGCGCATGCGCCCAGCTTGGCAGGGCCCGGTTTGCCGGGGTTCCGATTTTCGGGCACGGCGGCTGATCGGGCAGGCTTCCGGGCCCGACTTCCGGGCACGGCAAAAAGCCGGTCCACCCTCAGGTGGACCGGCTCAGTGCGGCGAACCGGCTGTGGCCGCGCGCTAGCAGCAGTGCGTCAGCGCGAGACCTTGCCGGCCTTGATGCACGAGGTGCAGGCGTTCACGCGCTTCGGCGTCCCGCCGACCACGGTACGCACACGCTGGATGTTCGGGTTCCAGCGACGGGACGTACGGCGGTGCGAAAACGAGATGTTGTTGCCGAAGCCCGGCCCCTTGCCGCAGACGTCGCAGTTGGCAGCCACGGGTCACTCCAAAGACTTCAGATGCACTTACGGTTGAATCCCGGCGTGCCGGGATCGAGATTCAGGGATCTGAGATCTTGAGTGGCATTGCCAGGGGTGATGGCCCGATCAGATCGGGCAACCGGAGCAGCATACAACGGCCGCGTCGGTAAGACGAAACTAGCATGGCAGCTCAGGGGCCGACTCCCGGCCCACTTCCGGTGGACACCCTCCCGGGGTCTACGCTGCGACCACGTCGGGCCAGTTCAAGGAGGCGCAGGTGGCGCAGGTGCCGCAGACATTCTTCGATGCTCTCGCGGTACGCACCTGGTGCGGTCTCGCGCTCGGGGCGATCGGCCGGGCGCGCGAGGAGATCGACGCAATCAACGTCTTCCCGGTGGCCGACGGCGACACGGGTACGAACCTCTATCTGACGGTGGAATCGGCCACCGGGGCCGTGGAGGCCGTCTTCGCCGGTTACGAGCTGGGCGAAGAGGTACCCACGCTGGCCGACGCGGTCCGCGCGATGGCGCACGGCGCCCTCATAGGCGCGCGCGGCAACTCCGGCACGATCCTGGCGCAGCTGCTGCGCGGCATGGCCCATGTCCTCACCGAGGGTGAAGCGACTCACATCGACGGCGAGGGGCTGCGGCTCGCCCTGCGGCACGCCGCCGACGCCGCCCGCGAGGCCGTGGCCCACCCCGTCGAGGGCACGGTGCTGTCGGTCGCGTCGGCGGCGGCCGACGCCGCCGACGCGACCGAGGGCGACTGCGGGACGATAGCGCGGACCGCCTACGAGGGCGCGTGCAAGGCGCTCGCGCAGACCCCGGGACAGCTGGCCGCCCTGGAGCGGGCCGGGGTGGTGGACGCCGGCGGGCGGGGCCTGGTAGCGGTGCTCGGGGCGCTGGTGGAGGCGTTCACGGGGGAGACCCCGACGCCTTTCGACGCACACGCGTACGGGTCGGTACCGGTCGTCCACGCGCGCGTGGACACCGTTTCCGACGCCCGGGCCGATGCCTGCGCCGAGTCGGACGGGGGTCCCGCCTTCGAGGTCATCTACCTCCTGGAGGCCGCGGACGCCGCCGTGGACCGGCTGCGGACCCGGCTCGACGCGCTCGGTGACTCCCTGGTCGTGGTCGGCGGCGACGGCCTGTGGAACGTCCATGTGCACGTCGACGACGCCGGCGCCGCCGTGGAGGCGGGCGTCGAGGCGGGGCGGCCGTACCGGATCCGGATCACGCACTTCGGCGCGGGGGACGTGCACACCGGCTGGGAGCCGCCGCGCGAGCGGGTACAGCGCGCCGTGGTGGCCGTGGTGCCGGGGGAGGGGCTGGTCGGGCTGTACACCGAGTCCGGCGCGACCACCGTGCTCGCGCGCCCCGGGGAGCCGCCCGCCAGCGGGGAACTGGTGGACGCCGTACGACGTGCCCACGCGCGCGAGGTGGTGCTGCTGCCCAACGACGCCGACCTGCGGCACACGGCGGCCGCGGCGGCCGAGCAGGTCCGCGCGGAGGGCATCCGGGTCGCCCTCATCCCGACCCGCTCGGCGGTCCAGGGCATCGCCGCGCTCGCGGTGCACCAGCCGGAACGCCGCTTCGACGAGGACGTCGTCCAGATGACCTCGGCGGCCGGCGCCACCCGCTACGCCGAGGTCGTGGTCGCGGAACGGCAGTCCTGGACCATGGCCGGCATCTGCCAGGCCGGCGACGTGCTGGGCCTGGTCGAGGGAGACGTGGCGGTGATCGGCTCGGACGTGACGGCCACCGCCGAGACCGTCCTCGACCGCATGCTCCAGGCCGGCGGCGAGCTGGTCACCCTCGTCCTCGGCGACGAGGCGCCCGAGGGCGTCGCCGAACGCCTGGAGGCACGGGTGCGCGAGGCGTACCTCGCCGTCGACACGGTGGTCTACAACGGCGGCCGGCAGGGGGCCCCGCTCCTCATCGGCGTCGAGTAGAGCCCCCACCGCACGCCCCTTCACCCCTCCGTGGGCTCCAGCAACTGCCGTGCCTCCGCCCGCCGGGCCCGGACCGTCTCGTCGTCCGGGTCGGCGCCCTCGTAGGCGTCCAGCACCGCACGCGCGCGTGCCGCCGCGTCCGCCGGCCGGCTCAGGTCGGCCTCCAGCCAGCCCGCCGCGAGTTCGGCGCCGGTACGGCTGTGCAGCCCGTCCTCGCCCAGCTCGGCGAAGACGGCGATCGCCGCCGTCATCTCGGCCAGCGCCGCCTCGAACGCGTCCTGGATCGCGGTGTCCTCCGCGTCCTCGGGCACCGACCGGGCCAGCAGATCACCGAACTGCCGGCGAGTGTGCCCGAGTTCACCGGTGAGCCGCTCCCGGGCCGCCGGGTCGGCGGGCGTGGGAAGCGCCGCCAGCGCCGTCTCGCACTCCGCCACCGCGGCCGCCATCAGCCGCCGCGCGCCCTCCGCGCCCGCCTCCGTGCGCAGCGCCAGCCAGCCGCGCGCCCGCAGCGAGCGGACCAGGAAGTGCACATTGCCCATGGCCCGCCACAACTCGCCGGCGCGCGTGTACGCCCGGTCCGCCTCGGCGGGCAGCCCCGCGTTGCCCAGCGACTCGGCCGCCAGGTGCGCCAGGGTGGCGTGGTCGTGCTGCTCGGGCCAGTGCCGGGCGATCTCGGCAGCCTGGAGCCGCCGTTCGGCCGCCGCGTGGTGCTCGCCGAGCTCGCTCAGACAGTCCCCGAGCCACCACTGGGTCTGGACGACCGCGCCGTCGCCGTGCGTCTCGGCGCTCAGGTCGGCCAGCGCCGACTCCAGCACCTCGGCGGCCTCCGCGAACCGCCCCTGCCGCAGCAGGAAGCCGCCCAGCTGGTGCCGTGCCCAGGCGCCCAGGGTGCCGCTCTCCCCGGCCTCGTCGGCCCAGTGCGCGGCCTCCAGGGCGTGCTCGGCGGCCTCCTCGGCCCCGCCCCGGCCGCCGAGGACCTCGGCGAGCTGGAGATGCAGCTGGGCCCGCCCGACCGGCTCCACATACGGCCCACCGTGCTCCAGGGCCGCGCGCAGCGCCCGCTCCGCCTCGGCCATGTCGCCCTGCTCATGGGCGAGCGCGGCCACCCGCACCTCGTACTCCACCGCGAACCACGGCAGCTCCGCGCCGACGAACTGCGCCGACGCCTGCCGGAACAGCTCGCCCGCCCGCTCCCCGTCGCCGGCGTGCTCGGCCAGTTCGGCGAGCATCGCCCGCCCCTCGGCCGCCCGGGACACCAGCCGGAGGTCGGACCCACCGCGCCCGCCGACGAGCGCCAGCAGTTCCCGTACGGCCTGCTCGGCGTCGGCGGCGCCCTCGGACCGCTCGTGCACCCACCGCATCAGGATCCGCGCCCGGCTCATCAGCACGGACGCCGTCTGCCGCACGCCGGTGGCGTCGTCGGCGTACAGCGCGAGGATCCGGTCGTACGGCTCGTCGATCGCGGCCGTCGCCTCGTCCAGCTCCCCGGACAGCGCGCGGACGTAGGCGGCACGCGCGCGTGCCGCGATCGCCTCGCCCTCGTCGCCGGCCTCCGCGTACAGCTCAGCCGCCCGCTCGAACAGCTCGACGCCCTCCGGGCCGCGGCCCATCGCCGTATGGTCGGCGATCTCCGCGCGGACATAGGTGTCGACCTCGGCGCTCTCGGCGGCCTCCGCGACCGCCGCCCAGGCCTCCAGGGCGTGCGGCTGGAGCGTGTCCGACAGCCGACGCGCCTCGGTGAGCAGCGCGGGCAGCGACGGTCGCTCCGGCGCGGGCGCCCGCACCACCGGCGCGACCGGTCCGGCGGGCGCCGTCCGCACCGCCCGTACGCCCAGCGGCAGCCGGTCCACCAGCGGCCGCTGGGCCATGCGCTCGCGTACCTGGTCGCCGACATAGGAGGTGCCGTTGCGGGCGTCGAACCGCGCGGCCAGCTCCAGGGCCTCCGCGCGCGCGTGGACGGCGAGTTCCCCCGCGCTCCACGCCCGCCCGGCCGGGCCCGGCACCCGCTGGTCACCGAGGCCCAGCTCGGTCAGCCGCTCCATCAGCAGCGTCACCACCGCCATGAAGTCCAGCCGGCTGCGCGGCTGCCCGGTGTCCGTGAAGTAGGCGGGACGTTCCGCCAGCAGTTCGAGACCGCGCGCCTCGTTGCCGGTCAGCGCGCAGAACTCCACATGGTCCGCGTACGCGCCCCGCATGCTCTCCATCGGGCGGACCAGCCGGAAACCGCGCAGATGGTGGGCGCGCGCCTCGTCGACCCGGCCAAGGCGCAGCAGCGGCAGCAACGAGGAGGCGAGGACCGTGTGCGGCTCGTGGGCGCAGCTGTACTCGCCCTCCAGGACCGGCCGCCACAGCTCCAGGGCCTCCGCGTCCCGGCCGTTCCGCAGCTGCCAGCTGCCCTGCCCGTGCAGCTCGCACGCGTGGCAGTCGGCCATCCGGTCCCGGTCCGCCGCCAGCCAGGCCGTGTACGCACGCTCCGCGCGCGTGAAGTCACCGATGTGCCCGGCGACACTGAACTCGGCGCTGCGCACCGCCCGCTCGGAGTGCCCGGCGAGCCGGTAGCGGTGCTCCATCTCGCCCAGCCACTTCTCGATCGAGGCGAGCGGGATGTGCGGCTGGTCGAGCATGCCGGCCGACATCCACTTGAAGACCCAGTACAGCGAATGCGTCTCGTACTCGTCGAAGTCCCCGGGCCGCTCGTCCCACAGGCGCAGCAACCGCGCGAACGGGACGAACATCTTGTCCTTCTCGGAGCTGTAGTTGTAGACCTTCAGCTGGTGCCCGAGCGCCTCGATCACGGCGAGCGGGATGTTCAGCTTCTCGGCCTCCAGCAGCAGCTGCTCCGCGCGCGCGTTGCGGGCGGGCCCCTCCGGCTCCTCGGAGTTCTCGGCCATCGCGTGGCGCAGCGAGTCGAAGTCCGCGATCCCGCCGGTTTCGTCCATCAGCGGTCACCCTCCCCGTGAGTGGCCCATTCCAGGAGGCCGATGAACGAGCGGTTGATCAGCGCCGAGTCGGCGGGCCGCAGCGGGCGCTGGGCCATCAGCAGCGCCTGCCCGTAGAGTGATTCGCTCGCGGTGCCGATCAGCTCCGGATCCGTCAGGGAACTGATCCGCCGGATCAGCGGGTTGAGGTGGTTGAGCACCAGCCGCGCCCGGGGCGCGCTGCCGCGCAGCGAGCCCAGGATGCCCGCCCACAGGTCGTCGGCCTGCTCCTCGGCCTCCGCGCGGGCCTGCTCGTGCCGGGCCGCCCGGTCGTCCAGGTGCAGCGCGGGCACGGACAGGGGGTGGAAGGCGCGCAGGACGACATCACAGCCCAGCGGGTCCAGCTTCGCCCGCGCGGCCGCGAGGAAGCCCGCCAGCGCCAGCTCCTCCGCCGGATCCACCGTGTCCAGATGCGCGGTCACGGTGTCGGCGTCCAGCTCCGCGACCACCGTCCCGGGCCGCACCGACGGCAGCGCCTCGACCAGCTCGCTGTCGTACGTGTAACCGCCGTTGATCACCCCGACGCCCTGCGCGGAGGCGATCGGCGCGACCTGCCGGTACTCCTCGACGGTCCGGGTGAAGTGCACCACCGGGTGTCGCTGCGCGAACTCCTCCAGGGACAGCTGCCCGTCCGTGGTCTCGAAGGGGAGCCACGGCAGCATGGTGCGCAGCATCTCCTGGTCGTGCCGGGCCAGCGACTTCACCCCCAGGTGGTGCACGGACAGGAACGCCGAGAGCCGTTCCGGATCGCCGGCCGCGAGCCCGGTCAGCCAGGACCGAATCCTTTCGCCGAGCGCTTCCCGTACGGCGGCCAGCGTCTCGTCCTCGTACAGCGACTCGCGCGAGGCGGTCGGCCGCAGACTGTCCGTGTCCAGGACACAGCGCACGAAGAACGCCCAGTCCGGCAGCAGCTGTTCGGCCCGCTCGGTGAGCAGCATGCCCTTGAGGTGCACGCGATGGGTGGCCCGCTGGGCGGGACTGACCGCGGACGGCAGCACATACGCCACCCCCCGGATCCCGGCCAGCGGCACGTCCAGCGCGATCGAGTCCAGCGGTGCGAACCCGAACAGCTCCTGACAGTGCCGGGCCAGCGCCACCCGGCGGGTGCTGGGGGAGGGGTACGGCCGGTCCCAGGGCGCGGGCAGATCGGTGACCGCCTCGTCGCCCACCCGGACGTCGTACGGCAGCAGCGAACCGAAGTCCCGGGCCAGCGCGAGCACCCGCCGCTCGTCCAGCCACTCCGCCGCACCCGCCCGCGCCACCAGATGCACGGTGGTACCGGGCTCGGGACGGGCCTCGGGCGCCAACGTCCTTACGGTGTACGACCCGTCGTCGCGGGCCGTCCACTCCACGGGCGGCGCGTCCGGAGTGCGGGCACTGCGGCTGACCACCCGGATCCGCTCGGCGACCACGAAACAGGCCAGCAGCCCGATGCCGAACTGGCCCAGGAAGTCGGAGCGGGCCTCCTGCAGCCCGTCCGACCGCTTGGAGCTGCGCCCGATGGTCGCGAGCAGACTGTGCACGTCCGACTCGGTGAGCCCGACGCCGCTGTCCTCCACCCGGAGAGCACTGCCGTCGGCGTACAGCCGCACCCGCGCCGGGGCGTCGGGCTGCTCGGCCCGTCTGGCGGTGATGGCGTCCACCGCGTTCTGCAACAGCTCGCGCAGGTAGACCTTGGGACTGGAGTACAGATGATGGGAGAGCAGGTCCACCAGACCACGCAGGTCGACCTGGAACGTATGAGGTGACTGTGATGCCTGGGATGACTGTGAGGTCTGGGAGTCCATCGTCGCTGCGCCGGAGGGGGGAAGACGTGGTCGGCGCGGGGTCGGGCGGTCCCTGGTGGGGTGGTGACCGCGGAAGGATGGCCGGAGCGCGCCATCCTATGACTCAAAACGGCCGCCTGACCAGGGGTTTCCCGAGACATATACGGCATTGTCAGTGGCGTGGTGTGCAATGGATCTCGTGCCCGCACTGGAAGAACCACTGAAGAAGGTGCTCGGCCCAGCCACCGCCAAGGTGATGGCCGAGCATCTCGGCCTGCACACGGTCGGCGATCTCCTGCACCACTACCCCCGCAGATACGAGGAGCGCGGCCAGCTCACCCACCTCGCCGACCTGCCCATGGACGAACACGTGACCGTGGTCGCCATGGTGGCCGACGCCCGCCTGCACACGTTCGCCTCCGCCAAGGCGCCCCGCGGCAAGGGCCAGCGGCTGGAGGTCACGATCACCGACGGCAGCGGCCGGCTCCAACTGGTCTTCTTCGGCAACGGCGTGCACAAGCCCCACAAGGAACTCCTGCCGGGCACGCGCGCGATGTTCGCCGGCAAGGTCTCGGTCTTCAACCGCCGCCTCCAACTGGCCCACCCGGCCTATGAACTGCTCCGCGGCGACGACCCGGCCGAGTCGGTGGAGACCTGGGCCGGAACCCTCATCCCGCTCTACCCGGCCACCGCCAAGCTGGAGTCCTGGAAGATCGGCAAGGCGATCCAGACGGTCCTGCCGAGCGTCCAGGAGGCCCTGGACCCCCTTCCGCCGGCCCTCCGTGAGGGCCGCGGTCTGGTCTCCCTCCCCGAGGCCCTCCTCAAGATCCACCGCCCGCACACCAAGGCGGACATCGAGGACGCCCGCGCCCGCCTCAAGTGGGACGAGGCCTTCGTTCTCCAGGTCGCCCTGGCCCGCCGCCGTCACACCGACGCCCTGCTCCCGGCGGTGGCCCGCAGGCCCAGCCCCGACGGCCTGCTCACGGCCTTCGACGACCGTCTGCCGTTCACCCTCACGGACGGCCAGCAGAAGGTCTCGAAGGAGATCTTCGACGACCTGGCGACGGAACATCCGATGCACCGGCTCCTCCAGGGCGAGGTGGGCAGCGGAAAGACCCTCGTCGCCCTGCGCGCGATGCTCGCCGTTGTCGACGCGGGCGGTCAGGCCGCCATGCTCGCCCCCACCGAGGTCCTCGCCCAGCAGCACCACCGCTCGATCACCGAGATGATGGGGGAGCTGGCGGAAGGCGGCATGCTGGGCGGCGCCGAGCACGCCACCAAGGTCGTCCTGCTCACCGGGTCGATGGGCACGGCCGCCCGCCGCCAGGCGATGCTCGACCTCGTCACCGGCGACGCCGGCCTGGTGATCGGCACGCACGCGCTGATCGAGGACAAGGTCCAGTTCCACGACCTGGGCCTGGTGGTGGTGGACGAACAGCACCGCTTCGGTGTGGAACAGCGGGACGCCCTGCGCGGCAAGGGCAAGCAGCCGCCCCACCTCCTCGTCATGACGGCGACCCCCATCCCGCGCACGGTCGCGATGACGGTCTTCGGCGACCTGGAGACCTCGGTCCTGGACCAGCTCCCGGCCGGCCGCTCCCCGATCGCCACGCATGTCGTCCCCGCCGCCGACAAGCCCCACTTCCTGGCGCGCGCCTGGGAACGGGTCCGCGAGGAAGTCGGGAACGGCCACCAGGCGTACGTCGTCTGCCCTCGCATCGGAGACGAGGAGGACGACCCGAAGAAGGCCAGGAAGACGGCCGAGGACGAAGCCGAGAAGCGCCCCCCGCTGGCCGTCCTGGACATTGCCGACCACCTCGCCAAGGGCCCGCTGAACGGCCTGCGGGTGGAGGTCCTGCACGGCAGGATGCACCCGGACGACAAGGACGCGGTGATGCGCCGCTTCGCCGCCGGCGACACGGACGTCCTGGTCGCCACCACGGTCATCGAGGTCGGCGTGAACGTCCCCAACGCCACCGCCATGGTGATCATGGACGCCGACCGCTTCGGCGTCTCCCAGCTCCACCAGCTGCGCGGCCGCGTGGGCCGAGGCTCCGCCGCCGGCCTCTGCCTCCTGGTCACGGAGATGCCCGAGGCGAGCCCGGCCCGCCAGCGCCTGACGGCGGTGGCCTCGACGCTGGACGGCTTCGAGCTGTCGAGGATCGACCTGGAGCAGCGGAGAGAGGGCGACGTGCTGGGCCAGGCGCAGTCCGGAGCCCGCTCCAGCCTCCGCGTCCTGGCGGTCATCGAGGACGAGGAGATCATCGCCGAGGCGAGAGAGGAGGCGACGACGCTGGTGGCGAGGGACCCGGAGCTAGCCGGCCTCGCGGGGCTACGAACGGCCCTGGACGCCCTCTTGGACGAGGAGAGAGAACAGTTCCTGGAAAAGGGCTGAAGCTGCAGCGCCCCGCAAGGGGCGCGGGGAACTGCGCGACAAGCCACGGTGGACCCGCAGCCGCTGTCCCGGACCAGGCCCCACCCCGGGAGGCCTGCCAGACTGAACCGTAAAACCATCCACGACGAAGGACCTCGAATGACCCGCGTGATCGCCGGCGCAGCCGGCGGACGTCGGCTGACGGTGCCGCCCGGCACAGGCACCCGGCCCACATCCGACCGCGCACGCGAGGGCCTGTTCTCCACCTGGCAGTCCCTCCTCGGCGGCCCCCTGGACGGCGAACGCGTCCTCGACCTCTACGCCGGTTCAGGAGCCGTGGGTCTGGAGGCCCTCTCCCGGGGCGCGGCCCACACCCTCCTCGTCGAAGCCGACCCCAGAGCCGCCCGCGTCGTACGGGAGAACGTCAAGAACCTGGGCCTGCCCGGTGCCGAGGTGAGGGCGGGCAAAGCGGAACAGATCGTCCAGTCACCGGCGCCCGCGCAGCCGTACGACCTCGTCTTCCTCGACCCCCCGTACGCCGTCTCGGACGACGATCTTCGGGAGATTCTCCTCACACTCCACTCGGGGGGCTGGCTAGCGCCGGAGGCGCTCGTCACCGTGGAGCGCAGCACCAGAGGCGGTGACTACCACTGGCCGACCGGCTTCGAGGCCCTCCGGTCCCGTCGCTACGGCGAGGGAACGTTTTGGTACGGTCGCGCCGCCTCTACGTGCGAAGACGCACGATGACCGGACCGGAGAGCGAGGGATCTCAAGTGCGCCGCGCCGTCTGTCCCGGGTCGTTCGACCCGATCACCAACGGACACCTCGACATCATTGCCCGTGCGTCCCGTCTCTACGACGAGGTCTACGTCGCAGTGATGATCAACAAGTCCAAGAAGGGCCTGTTCGAGATCGACGAGCGGATCGACCTGATCCGCCAGGTCACCGCCGACTACGGAAACGTCCGTGTCGAGGCGTTCCACGGCCTCCTCGTGGACTTCTGCAAGCAGCGCGAGATCCCGGCCATCGTCAAGGGCCTGCGGGCCGTCAGCGACTTCGACTACGAGCTGCAGATGGCCCAGATGAACATCGGCCTGTCAGGCGTGGAGACACTCTTCGTGCCGACCAACCCCACCTACAGCTTCCTCTCGTCCTCCCTGGTCAAGGAGGTCGCCCAGTGGGGCGGGGACGTATCCCACCTGGTTCCGGAGGCCGTTTTCGAGGCCCTCAACAAGCGTATTCACAGGGACTGATGGGGCTACAGTCGTCCCGTCCGTCTCCAACACAGCTGTAGAGAGTGGCGAGCGCAGGGTGGACGTACAGAAGAAGCTCGACGAGATCGTGGCCACGGTCTCCGGCGCCCGGGCCATGCCCATGTCGGCGTCGTGCGTGGTCAACCGTGCCGACCTGCTCGCGATGCTCGAAGACCTGCGCCAGGCGCTGCCCGGCTCCCTCGCCCAGGCCCAGGAGCTGATCGGCGACCGCGAGCAGATGGTCGAGCAGGCGCGCATGGAGGCCGAGCGGATCATCGAGACCGCGCACGCCGAGCGCGGCTCGCTGATCTCCGACACCGAGGTGGCCCGCCGCTCCCAGACGGAGGCCGACCGGATCCTCGACGAGGCCCGGAGGGAGGCCGAGGAGGTCCGCGCCGACGCCGACGACTACGTCGACTCCAAGCTCGCCAACTTCGAGGTCGTCCTCACCAAGACCCTCGGCTCGGTCGGCCGTGGCCGCGAGAAGCTCCTCGGTACCGGCCCGGGCCTGGACGAGCAGGGCTACGAGGACGAGGACGCCCCCGAGCGCAGCCACGACCCCGAGACCCTGCGCCGGGACGCCGACGCCTACGTCGACGTCAAGCTCGGCGCCTTCGAGGCGGTCCTCGCCAAGACCCTGGAGGCCGTCGGCAAGGGCCGTGCCAAGCTGCACGGCCGGATCGCCTCCGACGCCCTCGGTGCCCTGGCCGACGACAACACGACCTTCCAGCACTCCAGCGACGCCGACTACCTAGCCGACCTCGCGGCCCTCGCCGACCAGGACGCCCAGGCGGCGCAGGCGGCGCAGGCCGAGCAGCAGCCCGCCGCCGCCCAGCAGCAGCCGCAGTACGACCAGCAGCCGGTGCAGCAGCCCGTGGTGCAGGATCCGTACGGCTACCCGCAGCAGCAGGACCCCTACGGCGGCTACCCCCAGCAGCAGCCCGCCTACGCCCAGCAGGACCCCTACGGCTACCAGCAGGCCGACCCCTACGCCTACCAGGGCTACGACACCGGTCAGCAGCCCGTCTACGACCCGCAGCAGCAGCCGGCGGTCCAGCACCAGTCGCAGCAGTCGTACGCCCTCGACGAGACCAGCCTCTTCGACACCGGCATGATCACGCCGGAGCAGCTGAGGGCGTACGAGCAGGGCCGGGGCCTCTAGGGCCTGTCTGACAATTCCCGTCTGCCTCACGACGCCATGCACGCTCCCCCACTGCCTTAAGGGCGTGGGAGGTGCCCCCACTCGCCGCACCGGGCGCAGACCCAAGTACGTCCAGTACGAGGGCCTACGCCCGGCACTCCCCCAGCCTCCGGCCGGGGGGACCCTCAGAGCACGCACCTGACGCCGCGAGGCCGCCCTCCGGGCGACGACGGGAATTGTCAGACAGGCCCTAGGGAAACCGACCGAAGGCCAGCGGATTGGGCTGACAGCGAAAGGTCCAGTATCCTGGCTCTTCGGTCGCGTCCACGTACGCGATCTGCGCTGCCCGGAGGAATCTTCCGGACGGCGTCCCTCTGAACTCGAAGATCGAAAGCAGGAATGGCTCCTCACGCACGCCTAGACCACCGCAACCCGTTCGTGTTCGACACACACGAGCTGGGGCGGCGTCCTGGCGCGCTGCAGCGCCTGACCCGCACGATCGACGCTCCCGAGGACTTCGGTATCAAGGGGGTCATCGGAGTGCCGGAAGGCGTCCCGGTGGAGCTGGACCTCCGGCTCGAGTCGGTCATGGAAGGTGTGCTCGTCACAGGCACCGCCCGTGCACAGGCCGAGGGGGAGTGCGTAAGGTGTCTGGAGCCGGTCGAGCAGGAGCTCGAAGCGGACTTCCAGGAACTGTTCTCGTACCCTGACGCCGACGACCGGGGCCGCGTGATCGCGGAACCGGGCGACGACGCCGAGGACGACGAGGACAGGTACTTCATCGAGGACGGCTTGTTCGACCTCGAACCCGTGCTGCGTGATGCGGTGGTGCTCGCACTGCCGATGCAGCCGGTGTGCCAGGACGACTGTGCAGGGCTGTGCTCCGAGTGCGGAGCCCGCCTCGCGGACGACCCGGACCACCACCACGACGCCGTCGACATCCGTTGGGCGGCTTTGCAGGGACTCGCCGGTTCCACGAAGGACGGCGAGAAGGACGAGATGAGCGGCGCTGACGCGGAAGCGGGCGTCGACGAGAAGCAGGAGAAGTAGCCGTGGCTGTTCCGAAGCGGAAGATGTCGCGCAGCAACACGCGCCACCGCCGGTCGCAGTGGAAGGCTGCGGTCCCCACCCTGGTTGCGTGCGAGCGCTGCCACGAGCCCAAGCTGCAGCACATCGCGTGCCCGTCTTGCGGCACCTACAACAAGCGCCAGGTCCTCGAAGTCTGAGCGGCCAGGTGAGAGGCACTGTGTCCAGTCCCAAGAAGGCGGATGACGCCAAGGCGGACCCAACCGCCAAGAAGAAAACGGACAACACGGCCTCGTCCCACACGCTTCTGGAAGGGCGGCTCGGCTACCAGCTCGAGTCCGCCCTTCTGGTGCGTGCGCTGACCCACCGTTCCTACGCGTACGAGAACGGCGGCCTGCCGACGAACGAGCGGCTGGAGTTCCTCGGTGACTCCGTCCTCGGCCTCGTCGTCACGGACACGCTGTACAAGACCCACCCGGACCTGCCCGAGGGCCAGCTGGCCAAGCTCCGGGCAGCGGTGGTGAATTCTCGTGCGCTCGCGGAGGTGGGCCGCGGTCTCGACCTGGGTTCCTTCATCCGGCTCGGCCGCGGTGAAGAGGGCACGGGCGGACGGGACAAGGCGTCCATCCTCGCCGACACCCTGGAAGCGGTGATCGGTGCGGTCTATCTCGACCAGGGCCTCGACTCGGCGTCCGAGCTGGTACACCGGCTCTTCGACCCGCTGATCGAGAAGTCCTCGAACCTCGGAGCCGGCCTGGACTGGAAGACCAGTCTCCAGGAGCTCACCGCGACGGAGGGCCTCGGCGTGCCCGAGTACCTGGTCACGGAGACCGGCCCCGATCACGAGAAGACCTTCACTGCTGCCGCCCGCGTCGGAGGCGTCTCGTACGGCACCGGCACCGGCCGCAGCAAGAAGGAGGCGGAACAGCAGGCCGCCGAGTCCGCCTGGCGCGCCATCCGCGCCGCGGCGGACGAGCGAGCCAAGGCAGCCAAGCTGGCAGCGGCAGCCGAACAGGCCGCCGCGGCCGAGGAGGACGACGGTTCGTCGTCCGCCGCCTCCGCCTGAAGAACAGCGCGATGATCCGAGCGCCCGGCCCCTTCCCAGGGCCGGGCGCTCGCATCGTCCAGGGTCCTGCACGGGAGACGCGATGCCCGAATTGCCCGAGGTCGAGGTCGTACGGCGTGGCCTGGAGCGGTGGGTCGCCCACCGTGTCGTGGCCGAGACCGAAGTGCTGCACCCGCGCGCCGTACGACGGCACCTCGCCGGCGCCGACGACTTCACGCACCGGCTCAAGGGCCACCGCGTCGGCACCCCGAGCCGGCGCGGCAAGTACCTGTGGCTGCCGCTGGAGGACACCAACCAGTCGATCCTCGCCCACCTCGGCATGAGCGGTCAGCTGCTGGTGCAGCCGCACGAGGCACCGGACGAGAAGCACCTGAGAATCCGTGTCAGGTTCGCCGACGGCCTGGGCACCGAACTCCGCTTCGTCGACCAACGCACCTTCGGCGGGCTGTCGTTGCACGACAACACCCTCGACGGGCTGCCGGACGTCATCGCGCACATCGCCCGCGACCCCCTCGACCCGCTGTTCGACGACGAGGCCTTCCACCAGGCGCTGCGCCGGAAGCGGTCGACCATCAAAAGGGCGCTGCTCGACCAGTCGTTGATCAGCGGGGTCGGCAACATCTACGCGGACGAGGCCCTTTGGCGGGCCCGTCTCCACTACGAGCGACCGACCGCCGGCTTCACCCGCCCGCGCACCGCCGAGCTCCTCGGCCATGTACGGGATGTGATGAACGCGGCCCTGGCCGTCGGCGGCACCAGCTTCGACAGCCTCTACGTCAACGTCAACGGCGAGTCGGGGTACTTCGACCGCTCGCTGGACGCCTACGGCAGGGAGGGGCTGCCCTGCCGGCGGTGCGGTACGCCGATGCGCAGGCGGCCCTGGATGAACCGGTCCAGCTACTTCTGCCCGAAGTGTCAGCGGGCGCCGCGCGTCTCGTCGTAACGTGCGCGGGCGGCCAGCACCTCGTCCATCCGGCTCTCCACGAAGTGGACGACGGACAGCAGGCGGTCGGCGACCTCGCGGCCGAGCGGGGTGAGTTCGTAGTCGACCCGCGGCGGGTTGGTCGGCTGGGCCTCACGGTGCACCAGGCCGTCGCGCTCCAGCGCCTGGAGCGTCTGCGAGAGCATCTTCTCGCTGACGCCGTCCACGCGCCGGCGCAGCTCGTTGAACCGGAACGATCCCTCGTACAGCGCGCTCAGCGTCAGCCCGCCCCAGCGGCCCATGACATGTTCCAGCGTGGTGCGCGAGGGGCAGGCCCGGGCGAAGGCGTCGTACGGAGGAGGCGTCTCCTCGGGACGGTCCTGGGTGCTGATGGTCATGTGTCAAGCGTAAGCGAGCACGGCGCTAACCAACAGGGTGCGCTAACTGTCGGTTAGCGCACCCTGGAGTGGTCGGTACGGCTCAGTACCCGAAGTCCTGCGTCCACCAGGGGCCGCCCGAACCGAGGTGCACCCCGACCCCAAGGGTCTTGAAGTCGCAGTTCAGTATGTTGGCGCGGTGGCCCTCGCTGTTCATCCAGGCGTCCATGACGGCCTGGGCGGTGGCCTGGCCCCGGGCTATGTTCTCGCCGCCCAGGTTGGCTATGCCGGCGGCCGCGTCCCGGTCCCAGGGCGTCTTGCCGTCCGGGTCGGTGTGGTCGAAGAAGTCCCGCGCGGCCATGTCCTCGCTGAACGCCTCGGCCAGCTTGGTCAGCGAGGAGTTCACGGACAGCGCGCTGCAGCCGACCTTGGCCCGCTCCTCGTTCACCAGCTTGAGCACCTCGGCCTCGGCGGCGGCCGCCTCGGACACGGTGATCGGCGCGGTGGTCTTCACCGGCGCCTTGGTGGCCGTCCTGGTCGGCGTGGGCGTCGCCTTCTTGGACGGCGTGGCGCTGGGCGCCGGCTTCTCGGACGCCGTCTTCGTCGGCGCGGGCGACGCGGAGGTGGACGTGGACGCGGATGCGGAGGCCGCCTCCGTGGGCGAGCCGGAG
This sequence comes from Streptomyces sp. NPDC048254, assembly GCF_043201895.1. Lineage (NCBI taxonomy): Bacteria > Bacillati > Actinomycetota > Actinomycetes > Kitasatosporales > Streptomycetaceae > Streptomyces > Streptomyces sp. NPDC048254. The sequence continues at coordinate 177,656 of NZ_JBICZJ010000006.1, read as the reverse complement.
CGCTGGGTGTCACGGCTGGTCGAGGAGCCGGAGTCCCGGCTCTCGGCGCTGCCGGAGGTGCCGCCCTGCTCGGCGGCCGTGTTGCTGGGCGCCCCGTCGGCCTGCACCCGGTCGCCGCCGCTGGTGCTGGTGTTCCCGCCGAGCTTGTAGTTCTCCAGGCCCGGCACCACACCGGTGGCCACCGCGACCGTACCGATCGCGACCGCGGCGGAGACCCCCAGTAGCCCGGTGGCCACGGGCCGCCCCGACTTCTTCCGGCGCCGGTGCCCGCCACCCGAGGAGGAGCCGCCGGCCGGGGTGAACTCCTCGGCCGGGAAGTCGGCGGTGTTCATGAAGCGGGCGTAGTCGTCCTCGGTCGCGAACAGGTAGGCCGAGCTGCGCGCGTTGGTGTCGGCGTACTCCTCCTCGCGCAGGTAGGCCGCTGTGCCTGTGCCGTAGCGGAGGCCCGCGTACGAGTCCTGGGGGTCGTGGCCGCCCGTGTACGAGCCGTCGTGCTCCGTGACCCCCGTGGCGTGGCCCGTGGCGGCGCGGCCGGCGGCGGAGCGTCGGTGGCGTCCCATGTCCTTGCCTTCTTCCCTCGTCCTCGCGGTCCGGGTCGACCAGGGGCCGGTGTGGCCAATGACTCCTTCTGGTCGACCAGACTCACCCGATCGAGTGAGTTTCAGATGAGATTCATTGGGTGGGGACGGTACCGCATGGCGGTGAAGGCGGAAGTGTTCCGAGTGAGATTGGCCGGTTAGGTTGCACCCATGAGCGAGGATGTGCGACTGGTCGCCTGGGTCCGTGGACGTGTACAGGGTGTGGGATTCCGCTGGTTCACGCGGGCCAAGGCGCTGGAGATCGGCGGCCTGAGTGGTTTTGCTCTCAATTTGGGCGACGGTCGCGTCCAGGTGGTCGCGGAGGGCTCCCGGACGGGCTGCGAAGGGCTGCTCGCCTGGCTCCAGGGCGATGACACGCCCGGGCGGGTCGAGGGTGTCACCGAGATCTGGGACACACCCCGCGGCGGTTACGAGGGCTTCGCCATCCGCTGACCCCGTTCCGTGAAACCCCGCAGGTGAAAGCGGAGTGAAATGCCACCGGCATGTGCCCGGAGCAGGAATGGCCTGGTGGTTGCCAATATTCGCTTGTCGTGGCAGGCTCCGCAGATAAAGCTGATCGCCACGTCCTGAGGGCCCCGCAGGAGTCGCAGCGCCGCCGGTCCTGCAGCCGCGCGCGCCCGGGTTCGCCCGCCAATACAGGGCGTGATCGTGTTGACCGTCAAACTTTTTGGTGAGACGCTGAAAGCCCCGCGCACCTTAGCTGTTTGGCATGGAGCAACAAGCGAGTAACACTCGGATGTGTCAAGCACCGCGGGTGCGATCCCTCACGACCCACACCGCTTCGGTCGGTCACTCAGTGTGGAGGACCATCCATCATGGCAAAGGCGCTTCTCGGTTACGTCGGCGGCTCTGACCCGCGACTCCTCGCCGAGATGCGACGGCTCCAGCAGCGTGTCCAGGACCTCGAATCCGAGCTGGTACGGATTCAGGCCGAGAACGACGCGCTGACGGCTGCCGCTTCTCCCGACAGGATCATGGAGAGCATCGACGCAAACCAGGCGGAGCCTGCGCTCACCTGATCGCTGCATCGCTCCACAACAGCACATGCGGCGGTTGGGCAGCCCTTTCAACCGCTAAGTTGTCAAGATCTGCAAGGGACGCCCCGGCGTCCCTTCTTTTCTTCGCTGTCCCTCTCGGCGGCCCCCGCACGCCTGCGCCCGGCCCCTTCCAGCCCCGCGCATCCTTTCACCCTCTTTAACGTCTGGTGTGCCCTGCATGTTCATGCGCGAAACCGCGAGGTTGCGAGGGGTCGTGGAGTGCGGTAGCGCCGCCGGGTAGAGTCCGACGGCGTGCATCTCAAGGCCCTGACCCTTCGCGGGTTCAAGTCGTTCGCCTCGGCGACCACGCTCCGGTTCGAGCCGGGGATCACGTGTGTCGTCGGTCCGAACGGCTCGGGCAAGTCCAACGTCGTGGACGCGCTCACCTGGGTCATGGGCGAGCACAGCGCCAAGTCGCTGCGCGGCGGCAAGATGGAGGACGTCATCTTCGCCGGCACCACCGGCCGCCCGCCGCTGGGCCGCGCCGAGGTGTCCCTGACCATCGACAACTCCGACGGCGCGCTGCCCATCGAGTACGCCGAGGTCACCATCACGCGGATCATGTTCCGCAACGGCGGCAGCGAGTACCAGATCAACGGCGACACGTGTCGCCTCCTCGACATCCAGGAACTGCTCTCCGACTCCGGCATCGGCCGCGAGATGCACGTCATCGTCGGCCAGGGCCAGCTGGACTCCGTTCTGCACGCCGACCCGATGGGCCGCCGGGCCTTCATCGAAGAGGCGGCCGGCGTCCTCAAGCACCGCAAGCGCAAGGAGAAGGCCCTCCGCAAGCTGGACGCGATGCAGGCCAACCTCGCGCGCGTGCAGGACCTCACCGACGAACTCCGCCGCCAGCTCAAACCCCTCGGCCGCCAGGCGGCGGTCGCTCGCAGGGCCGCCGTCATCCAGGCGGACCTGCGCGACGCGCGGCTGCGCCTGCTCGCCGACGACCTCGTACGACTGCGCCAGGCGCTGCAGACCGAGATCGCCGACGAGGCCGCCCTCAAGGAGCGCAAGGAAGCCGCCGAGCAGGAGCTGAAGAAGGCCCTCCAGCGCGAGGCACTCCTGGAGGACGAGGTACGCCGGCTCACCCCGCGCCTCCAGCGCGCCCAGCAGACCTGGTACGAGCTGTCCCAGCTGGCCGAACGGGTGCGCGGCACCATCTCGCTGGCCGACGCGCGGGTGAAGAGCGCCACCTCCACGCCGCCCGAGGAGCGGCGCGGCCGCGACCCCGAGGACATGGAGCGCGAGGCCCACCGCATCCGTGAGCAGGAGGCCGAGCTGGAGGCGGCCCTGGAGGCGGCCCAGCACGCCCTCGACGACACCGTCGCGCACCGCGCCGAACTGGAGCGCGAACTGGCCCACGAGGAACGGCGCCTGAAGGACGTGGCCCGCTCCATCGCCGACCGCCGGGAGAGCCTGGCCCGGCTGAACGGCCAGGTCAACGCGGCCCGTTCGCGTGCCGGCTCGGCCCAGGCCGAGATCGACCGGCTGGCCGCCGCCCGCGACGAGGCCCAGGAACGGGCGGTGTCGGCGCAGGAGGAGTACGAGGCGCTGAAGGCGGAGGTCGACGGCCTCGACGCCGGTGACGAGGAACTGGCCGAACAGCACGAGCAGGCCAGGCTGCGGCTCGCCGAGGCGGAGGCGGCGCTGACCGCGGCCCGTGAGGCGACCACCGCGGCGGAACGCAGCCGCGCCGCGACCCAGGCCCGCCGCGAGGCGCTGGCACTGGGCCTGCGCCGCAAGGACGGCACCGGCATACTGCTCGGCGCCCGGGACCGCCTGACCGGAATCCTGGGCCCGGCGGCGGAACTGCTCACGGTGACCCCGGGCCACGAGGTGGCCCTGGCGGCGGCCTTCGGCACGGCGGCCGACGCCATCGCCGTGACGACCCCGACCTCGGCGGCCGACGCGATCCGCCTCCTCCGCAAACAGGACGGAGGCCGAGCAGCCCTCCTGCTGTCGGGCGCCCCTGAGCTGCCCCGGCCTGAGGCGGCGCCCCAAAGGGGCGCGGGGAACGGCGCGCCCAGCCACGACGGCTCCGCACCCGACTCACGCCCCCTCCCGGCACCCCCCTCCGGGGCCCCCGCCGCCGACCTCGTCCGCGGCCCCGCCGACCTGATGCCCGCCGTCCGCCGCCTCCTGCACGGCATCGTCGTGGTCGACACCCTCGAAGCCGCCGAGGAACTCGTCTACCGCCACCCCCACCTCACCGCTGTCACCGCCGAAGGCGACCTCCTCGGCGCGCACTTCGCACACGGCGGCTCCGCGGGCGCCCCCAGCCTCCTCGAAGTACAGGCCTCCGTCGACGAGGCCGCCGCCGAACTGGAAGAGCTGGCCGTCCGCTGCGAGGCGCTGACCGAGGCCCAGCAGACGGCCCAGGAACACCGCAAGGCGTGCACCGCTCAGGTCGAGGAGCTGGCGGAACGCCGTCGCGTCGCCGACAGAGAGAAGTCGGCCGTCGCCCAGCAGCTCGGCCGGCTCGCCGGACAGGCGCGCGGCGCGGCCGGCGAGGCGGAACGTTCCACGGCCGCCGCCGCCCGCGCCCAGGAGTCCCTCGACAAGGCCCTGGAAGAGGTCGAGGTACTGGCCGAGCGGCTCGCCGTGGCCGAGGAGATGCCGGTCGAGGAGGAACCGGACACCTCGGTGCGGGACCGGCTGGCCGCCGACGGCGCCAACGCCCGCCAGACCGAGATGGAGGCCCGCCTCCAGGTCCGTACCCACGAGGAGCGGGTCAAGGGCCTCGCCGGCCGCGCCGACTCCCTCGACCGCGCCGCCCGCGCGGAACGCGAGGCACGCGCGCGTGCGGAACAGCGCCGGGCCCGGCTGCGCCACGAGGCCGCGGTCGCCGACGCCGTCGCTTCCGGCGCCCGGCAGCTGCTCGCGCACGTCGAGGTCTCGGTCGGCCGGGCCGACCGGGAGCGGGACGCCGCCGAGGCCGCGAAGGCCCGGCGCGAGCAGGAGCTGGCCGCAGCCCGCAGCACCGGCCGTGACCTCAAGGCGGAACTCGACAAACTCACGGATTCAGTTCACCGGGGTGAGGTACTCGGCGCCGAGAAGCGGCTGCGGATCGAGCAGCTGGAGACCAAGGCGCTGGAGGAGCTCGGTGTCGAACCGGCGGGACTCGTCGAGGAGTACGGCCCGCACCAGCTCGTGCCGCCCTCGCCCCCCGCCGAGGGCGAGGTGCTGCCGGAGGACCCCGAGCACCCGCGCAACCAGCCCAAGTCCTTCCACCGGGCCGAACAGGAACGGCGGCTCAAGGCGGCCGAGCGGGCCTACCAGCAGCTCGGCAAGGTCAACCCGCTCGCCCTGGAGGAGTTCGCGGCCCTTGAGGAACGGCACAAGTTCCTCAGCGAGCAGCTGGAGGACCTGAAGAAGACCCGCGCCGACCTGCTTCAAGTGGTGAAGGAGGTCGACGAACGGGTCGAACAGGTCTTCACGGAGGCGTTCCGGGACACGGCCCGGGAGTTCGAGGGCGTCTTCAGCCGTCTCTTCCCGGGCGGCGAGGGCCGGCTGATCCTGACCGACCCCGACAACATGCTCACCACGGGCGTGGACGTCGAGGCCCGGCCGCCGGGCAAGAAGGTCAAGCGGCTCTCCCTGCTGTCGGGTGGCGAACGCTCGCTGACCGCCGTCGCGATGCTGGTGTCCATCTTCAAGGCGCGGCCCAGCCCGTTCTACGTCATGGACGAGGTCGAGGCGGCCCTGGACGACACCAACCTGCAGCGGCTGATCCGCATCATGCAGGAGCTCCAGGAGTCGTCGCAGCTGATCGTGATCACGCACCAGAAGCGCACGATGGAGGTCGCCGACGCGCTCTACGGCGTCTCCATGCAGGGTGACGGTGTGTCGAAGGTCATCAGCCAGCGGTTGCGCTGACGCCGCGTCTTGGCCGACGGTTCCGGGTGCGGCGCCGTTGTGGCTGGTCGCGCCCCGCGGCGGAGCCGCACATCGATACAGCCCTGCGCCCCTTGGGCGCGCCACCTTCGCCTCTTCTTCAAGAAGTGAACGCATCTTCGGTGCGTGGTATCTACAACTTCACACCTCATCCCCTATTGACTTCGAAACTTGAAGGCATAGTCTCTGCAACGTTGCTTTTACCTTCAGGTGTGAGCGGTGTGATCTTGTGCGCCACTTGAACCTGAGAGGGCTCACCCCCACCCCCGGCAGCGCTGCCGGGTGGCCCGAGGAGTTTTCTGTGACCAGCACTGCGCAGGCACCCAATTCAGGAGCCGGGACGGCTCACCCCGATCATCTCGGGCATGTCATCTTCATCGCGGCGGCCGCCGCGATGGGCGGTTTCCTCTTCGGCTACGACAGCTCCGTCATCAACGGCGCCGTCGAGGCCATCCGAAGCCGCTACGACATCGGGTCCGCCGCCCTGGCCCAGGTCATCGCCATCGCCCTGATCGGCTGTGCCATCGGCGCCGCGACCGCCGGCCGGATAGCCGACCGGATCGGCCGTATCCGCTGCATGCAGATCGCCGCCGTGCTGTTCACCGTCAGCGCCGTCGGTTCGGCGCTGCCCTTCGCTCTGTGGGACTTCGCCTTCTGGCGGATCGTCGGCGGCTTCGCCATCGGCATGGCCTCCGTCATCGGCCCCGCCTACATCGCCGAGGTCGCCCCGCCCGCCTACCGCGGTCGTCTCGGTTCCTTCCAGCAGGCCGCGATCGTCATCGGCATCGCCATCTCGCAGCTGGTCAACTGGGGTCTGCTCAACGCCGCCGACGGCGACCAGCGCGGCAAGCTGATGGGCCTGGAGGCCTGGCAGGTCATGCTCGGCGTCATGGTGATCCCGGCCGTCCTCTACGGCCTGCTCTCCTTCGCCATCCCCGAGTCCCCGCGCTTCCTGCTCTCCGTCGGCAAGCGTGACCGCGCCCGCGCGATCCTCGAAGAGGTCGAGGGCAAGAGCGTCGACCTGGACGCCCGCGTCGCCGAGATCGAGCACGCGATGAAGAGCGAGCACAAGTCGACGTTCAAGGACCTGCTCGGCGGCTCCTTCTTCTTCAAGCCGATCGTCTGGGTCGGTATCGGTCTCTCGGTCTTCCAGCAGTTCGTCGGCATCAACGTCGCGTTCTACTACTCCTCGACGCTGTGGCAGTCGGTCGGTGTCGACCCGACGGACTCGTTCCTCTACTCCTTCACGACCTCGATCATCAACATCATCGGCACCGTGATCGCGATGATCTTCGTGGACCGGATCGGCCGCAAGCCGCTGGCCCTCATCGGCTCGGTCGGCATGGTCGTCGGCCTCGCCCTGGAGGCCTGGGCCTTCTCCTACCACCTGGTCGACGGCAAGCTCCCCGCCGCGCAGGGCTGGACCGCGCTGGTCGCCGCGCACATCTTCGTCCTCTTCTTCGCCCTGTCCTGGGGTGTGGTCGTCTGGGTCTTCCTCGGCGAGATGTTCCCGAACAGGATCCGCGCCGCCGCGCTGGGCGTGGCCGCCTCCGCACAGTGGATCGCCAACTGGGCCATCACCGCGAGCTTCCCGTCGCTGGCCGACTGGAACCTCTCCGCGACCTACGTGATCTACACCGTCTTCGCGGCCCTCTCCATCCCGTTCGTCCTCAAGTACGTCAAGGAGACGAAGGGCAAGGCCCTGGAGGAGATGGGCTGAACCTCGTCACGAGGCCCCCGACTCGAGGAGAAGGGCCAAGTCCCCGCTGCCCCTCTCCTCGTACCCCCCGCCGCCCCGCCCGGTCACTGCCCGGGCGGGGCGGCGGTTCACGCTTCCCCTGTCAGTCGATCCGCCGCACCCCGGTCTTCCGCCTACGTCGGCAGCGCCGGAAGCACGGCCTCTCCGAACAGCCGCAGGCTTCGCCAGCCCTCCTCCAGGGGCATGCCGCCTGCCAGTGGGTGGAGGACCAGGTTGTCCAGGCCGGCCGTCACGCATTCCTCCGGAGTGAGGATGCGGTAGACGCCCTCCGCGCGGAGTTCCTCCACCGTCGTGGCCGACGAGCGCACCGCCGAGTGGATGTCTCCGGACTGCCAGGACGCGTAGGTCAGAGCCTCGTGCAGGAAGTGCTTCCCGTACCGATCCCACGCCCGGTCCGGGTCCTCGGCGATGTGCAGCAGCGGCGTCTCCGCCGTGGGCATCATCGTCCAGCCCTCCGTGCCGTACTCGGTGAGCTTCTCCTTGTAGTACGCCTCCAGCTCCGGCAGATGCGCGCTGGGGAAGAACGGCAGGCCGAGCCGGGCGGCACGGCGGGCGGCGGCCTTGGAGGAGCCGCCGACCAGCAGCAGCGGGTGCGGATCGGTGAAGGGGCGCGGTGTGACCCGTACCGTACGGCCCCGGTACTCGAACTCCTCCCCGGTCCACGCCTTGAGCACCGTCTCCAGCACCTCGTCCTGCAGCCTGCCGCGCCGCTTCCAGTCCACGTCGAACAGGGCGTACTCCTCCGGCCGGTAGCCGATGCCGGCCACCGTCACCAGCCGCCCCCCGCCGAGCAGGTCGAGCACCGCGATGTCCTCCGCCAGCCGCAGCGGGTCGTGCAGCGGGCCGATCACCGCCGACACGGTCACCGCGATGTTCCGGGTCGCCCCGAACACCGCGCCCGCGAAGGCGAACGGCGACGGCAGCCAGTTGTTGTCGACCCCGTGGTGTTCCTCGGTCTGGACCGTGGTGACCCCGTGCTCGTCGGCGTACGCGGCCATCTCCACGGCGGCCCGGTAGCGGGCGCCCAGGGAAGCGGAGTCGGCCCCGGGCTCGACGAGGTTGAAGCGAACGACCGAGACGGGCATGGGAGTTCCCCTTCACCTTGGCCGGGCGGGTGTGGCGGGGACAGTAGCTGACGGCACGTCAGACAGCCAGAGGTGCGCGCTCCCCGGCCGAGGCCGGCACCACCGCCGGCTTCGGCAGCACCGCGTACAGCAGACCCGAGACGACGATCGTCGCGATCCAGCCCAGCCCGTACCGGCCGACGGGGTTGTTCGAGGCGAGCGGACCGTTGAACCAGTCGGACCTGGTGAACAGGAACCCGGCCAGCAGGCCGAGCGCCCAGGCCGTGACGGCGGCGGGGGAGAAGCCCGCCCGGTACCAGTAGGCGCCGGCGCGGGTGGTGTCGAGGAGTGCCGTGGCGTCGTACTCCCGCCGCCGGAGCATGTCGACCCCGAACACGCCCACCCATGCCGAGAACGCCACCGCCAGCAGCGACAGGAAGGCGATGAACGAGCTCATGAACGAGGTCGCCGCCAGCATCAGCACCCCGCCGAGGACCAGTGAGATCACCGCGTTGACACAGACCGCCCAGTGGCGGGGGATCCGGAAGCCGAGCGTCTGCGCGGTGAAGCCCGCCGAGTACATCGACATCGCGTTGATCAGCACCATACCGACCAGCGCGATCAGCAGATAGGGGACGGCGAGCCACAGCGGGAGGATCTCGCCGAGGAAGGAGACCGGGTCGGCCGCCTCGGCGAGGTCCGGCGTGCCGGACGCCACCACCGCACCCATCAGGACCATGGGGAGGACGACGATCACGGCGCCGCCGACCGTGTTGCATACGATCGCCGCCGAGGACGCCGTACCCGGCAGATACCGCGTGAAGTCCGGCGAGGCCGGTGCCCAGCTCATCCCGCCCGCCGCGATCAGTCCGACCCCGGTCACCATCGCGGCCGTGGGGCCGGCGGCCTGTCCGAACACCCGGCCCCAGTCCGTCTCCACGATCAGACGGCCGAGGACCAGCAGGGTGAAGGCGCCGAACAGCCAGGTCGCCCACCGGTTGCAGCGCTGCACCACCTTGATGCCCATGCCGGAGATCGCGAACGTGGTGATCACGAAGAGCAGGAGGGTGACGATGATCAGGGCGGTGTTGCTCCTGATCCCGAAGACGATGTCCAGGACCGTCAGCAGCGCGTAGGCGCCGGTCACCGCGTTGATCGTCTCCCAGCCCCAGCGCGCCACCCAGATCAGCGCACCGGGCAGCAGATTTCCGCGCTGCCCGAAGACCGCGCGGGAGAGGGCCATGCCCGGTGCGCCACCCCGTTTGCCCGCGATGCCGACCAGCCCGACCAGGCCGTACGACACGATCGGCGCGGCGGTGCCGACCACCAGCGCCTGCCAGAAGTTCAGCCCGAACGACACCGCCAGGCTCGCGCCCACGGTGAGCAGCAGGACGGTGATGTTGGCGGCGATCCAGGTGGGGAGCAGTCCGCGGGGTGTCCCGGTGCGCTCGGAGTCGGGGACCGGTTCGATGCCCCGGGTTTCGAGGCCGTGCTGCTCCAGTGACTCTTCCAGATGTTCGAGGGCGCCATCGTGGTGGGCGGTGGTCCTCATGAGCAGTCATCGTACTTTAGTCCAACGAATACCCCCAAAGGAGACATCTCGCTTCGGGGAATCGTCCAGAAACTCCCTCGCGAGGGAGCAAAGTCGTGCCCGGGGGAGAGATGGATACTGGACGCGTTATGGAAACCGTCATCCTTGCTGTAGTCATCGCCGTGGTCGTGCTCGGCGCGATCGGCGGGCTCATCGTCGGCAGCCGGCGCAAGAAGCCGCTGCCCCCGCCGCCGCCCGCCGCGCCCGACATCACCGCGCCCCCGGCCGAGCCGCACATCGGCGACGAGGCCGAGACGCCGCGCGACGAACCGCGCCGGACGATAGAGGAGGTCGACCTTCCCGACGGCTCGGCTCCCGTCGTCGTAGAAGAGCCCCCGGCTCCCGAGATCGAGATCCCCGAGCCCACGGCCGGCCGCCTGGTCCGGCTGCGCGCCCGGCTCTCCCGCTCCCAGAACGCCCTCGGCAAGGGGCTGCTCACGCTGCTCTCGCGCGAGCACCTCGACGACGACACCTGGGAGGAGATCGAGGACACCCTGCTCACCGCCGACGTCGGTGTGCAGCCCACCACCGAATTGGTCGAGCAGCTGCGCGAGCGCGTCAAGGTGCTCGGCACCCGCACCCCCGTGGAGCTGCGCGGGCTGCTGCGCGAGGAGCTGCTCAAGCTGGTCGGCACCGATGCCGACCGCGTGGTGAAGACCGAGCCCGCCGACCGCAAGCCCGGCATCGTGATGGTCGTCGGCGTGAACGGCACCGGCAAGACCACCACCACCGGCAAGCTCGCGCGCGTGCTCGTCGCCGACGGCCGAACGGTCGTCCTCGGCGCCGCCGACACCTTCCGGGCCGCCGCCGCCGACCAGCTCCAGACCTGGGGCGAGCGGGTGGGTGCCTACACCGTGCGCGGGCCGGAGGGCGGCGACCCCGCCTCCGTCGCCTTCGACGCGGTGAAGGAGGGCAAGGAGATGGGGGTGGATGTCGTACTGATCGACACCGCCGGGCGTCTTCATACCAAGACCGGGCTCATGGACGAGCTCGGCAAGGTCAAGAGGGTCGTCGAGAAGCACGCCCCGCTGGACGAGGTGCTGCTCGTCCTGGACGCCACCACCGGCCAGAACGGCCTGGTCCAGGCCCGGGTGTTCGCCGAGGTCGTCGACATCACCGGCATCGTGCTCACCAAGCTGGACGGCACCGCCAAGGGCGGCATCGTGATCGCGGTCCAGCGCGAACTGGGTGTCCCCGTGAAGCTCATCGGCCTGGGCGAGGGCGCGGACGACCTGGCGCCGTTCGAGCCGGAGGCGTTCGTGGATGCCCTTATCGGTGACTGACCCCAGGAGGGCGGATTTACCCGCCGCCGCGGCGAGAGCCCTCGTGAACCTTCGTGAGAAGCGCCCGATCCCCACCGTGCAGCCGGGGACGGGCGCTTCGGCGTATGAGGAGCCCCCTGTGGCCAAGCAGGTCGGGTGAAGTCCGCTGTTGCTCGGCAGCTCCCCGAACGGGTGCGGGGCTGTATCGATATGCGGCTCCGCCGCGTGGGCGCGACCAGCCACGACGCCGCCGTGGACGAGCGACGGCGCATCGCGGCAATTCCAGCGGAGCGCTTACGCCCGCGACCGGTGTGCCACGTACGCCAGGGTCCCCAGCAGCAGCCTCGCCGACGGCGGCTTCGTCGCCGAGTCCAGGGCCGGTGGCCGCAGCCAGCGCACCGGGCCCAGGCCGCCCCGGTCGGACGGTGGCGCGGTGATGTACGCACCCGGGCCGAGGCCGCGCAGGTCCAGGGAGGTCGGGTCGTCCCAGCCCATGCGGTAGAGCAGTTCGGGAAGTTCGGCGGCGGCGCCGGGGGCGACGAGGAAGTGGGCGCGGCCCTCCGGGGTAGCGATGACCGGGCCGAGCGGCAGGCCCATCCGCTCCAGGCGGACCAGGGCCCGGCGCCCGGCGGCCTCGGCGACCTCGACGACGTCGAACGCGCCGCCGACCGGCAGCATCACCGCCGCGCCCGGGAACTCGCCCCAGGCCTTGGTGACCTCGTCGAGCGTGGCCCCGGCGGACACCTGGGGCGCGAAGTCCAGCGGATGCGCTCCCGGCGCGGGACAGTCGGCGTGCCCGCACGAGCACGCGCCGCCCGCGGCCCGGGCGCCCGGGACCGCGTCCCAGCCCCACAGGCCGGTGAACTCGGCGACGGCGGTGCAATCCGATGAACGACCGCGCCGGCGCGTGCCGGAGCGGATCTCGCGAATGCCGCCGATCGTGAAGCCCATGCCCCCTCCAACGGGTCCGGCGCGCCGGTGGTTACGACACGGAACGAGACCGAAACGGAACGTGACGCTACGGCTCCGCCTTCCCTCGCGCTCGCAAGGTCAAGACAGCGCCTGGAAGCGCTACCGGTGGTGCACCTGGGGCTGTGCGCCCCCGAGTGCATCGCTCCGCCTACTCCCGGCCGTCCTATGTCAAGTGAATCGCGCCTAGGTCGTCGTGAGTTCATTCGAAGGGGTGGCGAATGGTGGCGTTTCCGGGATCGCCATGGCTGGAGCAGTGATCGTAGGATTACTTTGAGTGCACGAGGCCTGGGGGCACATGCACTCGTGGGTATGCCGGAGGCAACTCGGTATCCCGTTCGAAGGGTGAGAACTGCGGGCGGGCGGCCGTATTTACCGGCATTCTGATAGGGCTTGGCGCATCCGGCAACAAGTGGTCTCAGGGATGGGGGCGTTCCAGTGGGCGGCAACGGCGGAAGCGGGACGACCGCGGCCAGTACGGACAAGCGCCCCAATGAGCTGCTCAACTCGTGGTTCGTGCGCAGCGGCTGGTCCAAGGGCGAGCTGGCGCGGCAAGTGAACCGCAGGGCACGCCAGTTGGGGGCCAACCACATCTCGACCGACACGTCGAGGGTGCGCCGCTGGCTCGACGGGGAGAACCCGCGCGAGCCGATCCCGAGGATCCTCTCCGAGCTGTTCTCCGAGCGCTTCGGCTGTGTCGTCTCGGTCGAGGACCTCGGTCTGCGGGCCGCCCGCCAGCCACCCTCGGCGACCGGCGTCGACCTGCCCTGGACGGGCCCGCAGACGGTGGCCTTGCTCAGCGAGTTCTCGCGCAGCGACCTCATGCTGGCGCGGCGCGGCTTCCTCGGAACCTCGCTGATCCTGTCGGCGGGCCCGTCCCTCATCGAGCCCATGCAGCGCTGGCTCGTCCCCTCGCCCACCGCCCCGCGGCAGGCCCCCGAGCCGGCGGCCGACTCCCGCCGCCCCGGCCGCCTCTCCAAGCCCGAGCTGGAGCTGCTGGAGTCCACCACGGTGATGTTCCGCCAGTGGGACGCCCAGTGCGGCGGCGGCCTGCGCCGCAAGGCCGTCGTCGGCCAGCTGCACGAGGTCACCGACCTCCTCCAGGAGCCCCAGCCCGAGGCCACCGCCCGCAAACTCTTCAAGGTCGCCGCCGAGCTGGCCGAGCTGGCCGGCTGGATGTCCTACGACGTCGGGCTCCAGCCCACCGCCCAGAAGTACTTCGTGCTCGCCCTGCACGCGGCCAAGGAGGCCGGCGACAAGCCGCTGGGCTCGTACGTCCTCTCCAGCATGAGCCGCCAGATGATCCACCTCGGCCGGCCCGACGACGCCCTGGAGCTGATCCACCTCGCCCAGTACGGCAGCCGGGACTGCGCGAGCCCGCGCACCCAGTCGATGCTGTATGCGATGGAGGCCCGCGCCTACGCCAACATGGGCCAGCCCGGAAAGTGCAAGCGGGCGGTCCGGATGGCCGAGGACACCTTCGCCGAGGCCGACGAGTGGGACGAGCCGGACCCCGACTGGATCCGCTTCTTCTCCGAGGCCGAGCTCTACGGCGAGAACAGCCACTCCTTCCGCGACCTCGCCTATGTCGCCGGCCGCAGCCCCACCTACGCCTCGCTGGCCGAGCCCCTGATGCAGCGGGCCGTGGAGCTTTTCGCCAAGGACGCCGAGCACCAGCGGTCGTACGCACTGAACCTCATCGGCATGGCCACCGTGCACCTGCTGCGGGGCGAGCCCGAGCAGAGCACGGTTCTCGCCTCCGAGGCCATGGGCATCGCCAAGAAGGTGCGCTCCGAGCGCGTGAACACTCGTATTCGAAAGACGGTGGACTCGGCCGTCCGTGACCACGGTGATCTCGCCGCGGTCGTCGACCTCACCGAACAGCTCGCCGTCGATCTGCCGGAGACCGCCGAGGCGGTCTGAACCCCGGCACACCACGGACCCCGGCCGCGGCCGGCCCTCCCGAACTGCCCGACTCGGCTCCCCCACGCCAGGTCATCGGAAGGCCGCCCGCGGCCGGTTCTGCCGTTGCGCCCAAAGCGGTGCCGCTCTCGCACCGAGGTTGCGTCACGATAACGATCCGCATGGCGAACATCAGGCAGTTCACCCACGCGTAACACCCACGACTCCTTCGTCACGGCGGCGAAACAACGAGGGGCGGTGTCCGAAACCGCGCTGCGCCAATCTCATGGCGCATAACCGGCCCACCCCCCGCTTGACCGGACCGCACTCAGGCATCGCCCGCACACAGGGCCGTACCAATCGACGAGGAGACGCCGATGGCACCAGCCATCATGCTTGCCGCGGAGGCACCCAAGCTGTCCTCCGCGAACACAGGCTTCATGCTCATCTGTTCCGCCCTGGTGCTGCTCATGACGCCGGGACTCGCCTTCTTCTACGGAGGCATGGTCCGCGTCAAGAGCACCCTGAACATGCTGATGATGAGCTTCGTCAGCATCGGGATCGTCACCATCCTGTGGGTGCTCTACGGCTTCTCCCTGGCCTTCGGCTCCAGCAACGGCTTCATCGGCTTCAACTCCGACTGGCTCGGCATGAGCAACGTCGGGCTGACGGAACTCTGGGACGGCTACACGATCCCGATCTTCGTCTTCATGGTCTTCCAGATGATGTTCGCGGTCATCACGCCGGCCCTGATAAGCGGCGCCATCGCCGACCGCGTCAAGTTCTCGGCCTGGGCGCTCTTCGTCGCCCTGTGGCTCACGGTCGTCTACGTCCCGGTCGCCCACTGGGTGTGGGGCGCCGACGGCTGGGCCTACAAGCTCGGTGTGATCGACTTCGCCGGTGGTACCGCGGTCCACATCAACGCCGGTGCCGGCGCGCTCGGCGTGATCCTGGTCATCGGCAAGCGCGTCGGCTTCAAGAAGGACCCGATGCGCCCGCACAGCCTCCCGCTGGTGATGCTCGGCGCCGGTCTGCTGTGGTTCGGCTGGTTCGGCTTCAACGCCGGCTCCTGGCTCGGCAACGACGACGGCGTCGGCGCGCTGATGTTCGTCAACACGCAGGTCGCCACCGCCGCCGCCATGCTGGCCTGGCTCGCCTACGAGAAGATCCGGCACGGCGCGTTCACCACGCTGGGCGCCGCCTCCGGCGCGGTCGCCGGTCTGGTCGCGATCACCCCGTCCGGTGGTGCGGTCTCCCCGCTCGGCGCGATCGCCGTCGGCGTCATCGCCGGTGTCGCCTGCGCCGCGGCCGTCGGACTGAAGTTCAAGTTCGGCTATGACGACTCCCTGGACGTCGTCGGCGTCCACATGGTCGGCGGCATCATCGGCTCCCTGCTCATCGGCTTCTTCGCCACCGGCAAGGGCCAGTCCGCCGCGACCGGTGTCTTCTACGGCGACCACTCCTTCACCCAGCTGTGGAAGCAGTTCGCCGGTGTCGGTGCGGTCCTCGCCTACTCCCTGGTCGCCTCGGCGGTCCTCGCCTTCCTCCTCGACAAGACCATCGGTATGCGGGTCTCCGAGGACGACGAGGTCTCCGGCATCGACCAGGCCGAGCACGCCGAGACTGCATACGACTTCAGCGGTGCGGGCGGCGGTGTCCTCGGCACCGTCTCCGCCGCGGCCCTGGCCGGCACGAGCAAGAAGGTGGACGCATGAAGCTCATCACCGCCGTCGTGAAGCCCCACCGGCTCGACGAGATCAAGGAGGCCCTGCAGGCCTTCGGCGTCCACGGTCTCACGGTCACCGAGGCCAGCGGCTACGGTCGGCAGCGCGGCCACACCGAGGTCTACCGTGGTGCCGAGTACACGGTCGACCTGGTGCCCAAGATCCGCATCGAGGTGCTGGCCGAGGACGAGGACGCCGAACAGCTGATCGACGTCATCGTCAAGGCCGCCCGCACCGGCAAGATCGGTGACGGCAAGGTCTGGTCCCTCCCGGTCGAGACCGCCGTACGGGTCCGCACGGGCGAGCGCGGACCGGACGCACTGTAGAACAGAACCATCTGAATACAGGCAGGAGTCGCTGGGTGACGGGCACGGAAGTTCGGAACGACGCAGAGAACACGGGACCCAGCGGCTACGCGGCGGCCCGGCTGCGCCTCCTCACCGAGGGGGCGCGGTCCGGGCCGTCGCGCCGTACCGCCCTCGCCGAACTCACGGACGAATGGCTGACCGGCCTGTTCGCGGCGGCCACCGAGGGCATCAAGGGCGGCGTCTCCCTGGTCGCCGTCGGCGGCTACGGCCGCGGCGAACTGTCCCCGCGCAGTGACCTGGACCTCCTGCTGCTGCACGACGGCGGCGACTCCGGTGCGGTGGCCGCCGTCGCCGATCGGCTCTGGTACCCCGTCTGGGACCTGGGCCTGGCCCTCGACCACTCCGTGCGTACGCCCGCCGAGGCCCGCAAGACCGCAGGCGAGGACCTCAAGGTCCAGCTGGGCCTCCTGGACGCCCGCCACATCGCCGGCGACCTGGGCCTGACCACCGGACTGCGCACCACGATCCTCGCCGACTGGCGCAACCAGGCCCCCAAACGCCTCCCCGAACTCCAGGAGCTCTGCCTCGAGCGTGCCGAACGCCACGGCGAGCTGCAGTACCTCCTGGAACCGGACCTGAAGGAGGCCCGCGGTGGGCTGCGGGACGCCACCACACTGCGTGCCGTCGCCGCCTCCTGGCTGGCCGACGCCCCGCGCGAGGGCCTCGCCGACGCCCGCCGGCGCCTGCTCGACGTCCGTGACGCCCTGCACCTCGCGACCGGGCGCGCCACCGACCGCCTGGCGCTCCAGGAGCAGGACCAGGTGGCCGCCGAACTGGACCTCCTCGACGCCGACACGCTGCTGCGCCAGGTCTACGAGTCCGCGCGGCTCATCTCGTACGCCAGTGACGTCACCTGGCGTGAAGTGGGGCGCGTGCTGCGTTCGCGCGCCGTGCGGCCGCGGCTGCGCGCCATGCTGGGCGGCGGCAAGCCGGTCACCGAGCGCTCCCCGCTCGCCGAAGGGGTGGTGGAGCAGGACGGCGAGGTGGTGCTCGCCCGCGCCGCGCGCCCCGAACGCGACCCCGTGCTCCCGTTGCGCGCCGCGGCCGCCGCCGCGCAGGCCGGCCTCCCGCTCTCCCTGCACGCCGTACGGCGCATGGCCGCCACCGCGCGCCCCCTGCCCACGCCCTGGCCCGCCGAGGCGCGCGAGCAGCTGGTCACGCTCCTCGGCTCCGGCCGCCCCACCGTCGAGGTCTGGGAGGCACTGGAGGCCGAGGGCCTGATCACCCGGCTCCTTCCCGACTGGGAGCGGGTCCGCTGCCGTCCGCAGCGCAACGCCGTGCACATCTGGACCGTCGACCGGCACCTCATCGAGACCGCCGTCCGCGCCTCCGAGTTCGCCCGCCGCGTGCACCGCCCCGACCTGCTCCTGGTCGCCGCGCTGCTGCACGACATCGGCAAGGGCTGGCCCGGCGACCACTCGGTGGCCGGCGAGATCATCGCCAAGGACGTGGCGGCCAGGATCGGCTTCGACCGTGCGGAGGTGGCGGTCCTGTCGACGCTCGTACGGCACCACCTGCTGCTCATCGAGACCGCCACCCGGCGCGACCTGGAGGACCCGGCCACGGTCCGCCTGGTCGCCGAGGCGGTCGGCAGCCAGGGCACCCTGGAGCTGCTGCACGCCCTTACCGAGGCCGACGCGCTGGCCACCGGCCCGGCCGCCTGGTCGTCCTGGCGCGGCTCGCTCGTCGCCGACCTGGTCAAGCGGGTCGCGGCGGTCCTCGCCGGGGACACCGTCGACGAGCCCGAGCCGGGCGCGCCCACGGCCGAGCAGGAGCGGCTGGCGATCGAGGCGTTCCGCACCGGCAGCCCGGTGCTGTCGCTGCGGGCCCAGACCGAACCGGCGGCGACGGAGGACGAGCCGTCCGGCGACCCCGAGCCGCTCGGCGTGGAACTGCTCATCGCCGTACCCGACCAGCCGGGCGTCCTCCCGGCCGTCGCCGGCGTCCTGGCCATGCACCGCCTCGCCGTCCGCACCGCCGAGCTGCGCTCCCTCCGGCTCCCCGACGACGTCGACGACGGCGCCGTCCTGCTGCTGGACTGGCGGGTCGCCGCCGAGTACGGCTCCCTGCCGCAGGCGGCCCGCCTCCGGGCGGACCTGGTCCGTGCCCTGGACGGCTCCCTGGACATCGCCGGACGCCTCGCCGAGCGGGACGCGGCCTACCCGAGGCGCCGGGGCTGGGTGGCCCCGCCGCCGCGTGTGACGGTCGCCTCGGCGGCCTCCCGGCACGCCACGGTGATCGAGGTGCGGGCCCAGGACGCACCCGGGCTGCTGTTCCGGATCGGGCGGGCGCTGGAGGACGCCGAGGTACGGGTGCGCAGCGCGCATGTCAGTACGCTCGGGTCGAACGCCGTCGACGCCTTCTACGTGACCGGCGCCGACCACGCGCCGCTGCCCGCGGAGGAAGCGAGCTCCGTGGCGCGCAAACTGGAGGAGACGCTGAGGGCCTGACCGCAGGTTGTGCAAGGCGGGGACCACTTCCTTGCGCGGCCGGATACCCTGGAAGACGCTCACTGCCCCCGACTCCGAGGACCGACGCCGCCGTGTTCGACACTCTCTCCGATCGCCTTTCAGCGACCTTCAAGAATCTGCGCGGCAAAGGGCGTCTGAGCGAAGCGGACATCGACGCCACGGCGCGGGACATCCGCATCGCGCTCCTCGAAGCCGACGTGGCCCTCCCGGTCGTCCGCACGTTCATCAAGAACGTCAAGGAGCGGGCGCTCGGCTCCGAGGTCTCCAAGGCCCTGAACCCGGCCCAGCAGGTCCTGAAGATCGTCAACGACGAGCTGGTCACCATCCTGGGCGGCGAGACCCGGCGGCTGCGGTTCGCCAAGCAGCCGCCCACCGTGATCATGCTCGCCGGTCTCCAGGGTGCCGGTAAGACCACCCTCGCGGGCAAGCTCGGCCACTGGCTCAAGGGCCAGGGCCACTCCCCGCTCCTGGTCGCCGCCGACCTCCAGCGCCCCAACGCCGTCAACCAGCTCAGCGTCGTCGCCGAGCGCGCCGGGGTCGCGGTCTACGCGCCCGAGCCGGGCAACGGCGTCGGTGACCCGGTCAAGGTCGCCAAGGACTCCATCGAGTTCGCCAAGCAGAAGGTCCACGACATCGTGATCGTGGACACCGCCGGCCGCCTCGGCATCGACCAGGAACTGATGCAGCAGGCCGCCGACATCCGGGACGCGGTCAGCCCCGACGAGATCCTCTTCGTCGTCGACGCCATGATCGGCCAGGACGCCGTCACCACCGCCGAGGCCTTCCGCGACGGCGTCGGCTTCGACGGCGTCGTCCTCTCCAAGCTCGACGGTGACGCCCGCGGTGGTGCCGCGCTCTCCATCCGCCAGGTCACCGGCAAGCCGATCATGTTCGCCTCGAACGGCGAGAAGCTCGACGACTTCGACGCCTTCCACCCGGACCGGATGGCCTCCCGCATCCTCGACATGGGTGACCTGCTCACCCTGATCGAGCAGGCGGAGAAGACGTTCAGCCAGGAAGAGGCCGAGAAAATGGCCTCCAAGCTGGCGTCCAAGAAGGGCCAGGACTTCACCCTGGACGACTTCCTGGCCCAGATGGAGCAGGTCAGGAAGATGGGCAGCATCTCCAAGCTGCTCGGCATGCTGCCCGGCATGGGCCAGATCAAGGACCAGATCAACAACCTGGACGAGCGGGACGTCGACCGCACCGCCGCGATCATCAAGTCGATGACCCCCGGCGAGCGCCAGGACCCGAACATCATCAACGGCTCCCGCCGCGCCCGTATCGCCAAGGGCTCCGGCGTCGAGGTCAGCGCGGTCAAGGGGCTCGTCGAGCGGTTCTTCGAGGCCCGCAAGATGATGTCCCGCATGGCCCAGGGCGGCGGTATGCCGGGCATGCCCGGGATCCCCGGCATGGGCGGCGGCCCCGGCCGTACCAAGAAGCAGCCGAAGCAGGCAAAGGGCAAGCAGCGCTCCGGCAACCCGATGAAGCGCAAGCAGCAGGAGCTGGAGGAGGCCCAGCGCCGCGAGGCGGCCGCCCAGGGCGGGAACGCCTTCGGGGTGCCGCAGCAGGGCAGCCAGGACTTCGAGCTGCCGGACGAGTTCAAGAAGTTCATGGGCTGACGTTCCATGGGCTGAAGTTCATGGGAGTTCAAGGGCCGAGTTCACCTGTGCGCGTGCCAGGGGTTGCAAAGGCCGTTCGGTGAACGCACATGAGGGCGGTTTAGCTCGATCGTGTGATGGTCGGCCGACTCCGCCCCTTCTGGATCGGACCACGGACAGGATCCGTGTCGCCGCCCGGTTGCGAAAGCGGACGACCAGTGCGCCCAACACCGTTCGGGGCGTGCCAGTGCGCAGACTTGCCTCCGCTCACTGCAAAGGAACGGTTGGTCATATGCGGAATCGCTTGACCAACCCTGCGCCGCCACGCAGGTCGCCCGACCAGCCCTGGCGCACCGAGGGCGCCTCCGAGGAGCCGTAGCCTGCTGGAACGCGAGACGCTGGAGGAGGCGGACGCGTACCGGATCGCCGGAATCACCCGACTGACCAAGGAGACCTGAGCGCCCCGAAGGGGCGCGGGGCTGTTTCGATGTGCGGCTCCGCCGCGCGGGCGCGACCAGCCACATCGGCGCCGCAGACGAAAGACGGCCTACCCAGCGGAGCGAACCGGCGGAGCGTCAGCGCACGCGGGCGATCAGGTAGCGGAAGACGTTCGGCATCCACACCGTGCCGTCCGGCCGCTGATGCGGATGGAGCGCCTCGGCCAGCTCCTTGCCGACCTGCTCCTGGTCGGTCGCCGCGATCGCCGCGTCGAACAGCCCGGTCGACAGCAGCCCGCGTACGGCGCTGTCCGCGTCGGCGTACCCGAACGGGCAGGAGACCCGCCCGGAACCGTCGATCCGCAGCCCGGCCCGCGCGGCGACCTCCTCCAGGTCGTCGCGGCAGGCCGGCCGCCAGCTTCCCGCGCTGCGCAAAGGATCGGCCAACTTCGCGGCCACCCGCAGGACGGACGAGGTCGCACAGCGCTCCGGCGGACCCCAGCCGACCAGCACCACGGCCGCCCCGCGCTCCGCCAGGGGCGTGGCCTCGGCGAGCAGTCCACCGAGCCGTTCGGCGTCGCCGGCCAGGCAGCCGATGGGCTCGAAGGCGGTGATCAGGTTGTACGCCGGTGCCTGCGCGTCCGCCGCGTCCGCCGGCCCACCGTGGACGACCCGGACGACCCGGGCTGCGCGGCCACGCGCGCGTGCCCCGAGGGCCGGCTCGGGCAGCAGGCGCTCGCGGGCGAGGGCGAGGCGTTCGGGGGAGGGGTCGACACCGGTCACCGCGGCCCCTCTGGCCGCCGCCATCAGCAGGGCGAGACCGGAACCGCAGCGCAGGCCGAGCAGCCGGGTGGCGGGGCCCACTTCGAGTCGCTCGTGGACGGTCTGGTGGAGCGGCACCAGCATCCGCTCCTGGATCTCTGACCAGTCACGCGCGCGTGCGCCCAGGTTCACGCGGGGTGCGGAGTCCGCGTGAGACGGGTGATGCCGCACGAGCGTAGGTGTCATAGGTAAGCGCCCCAATCCGCCGAGAGTTACGCACTGACCGATTCCGTGGTCCCCGTGTCGTGCGCTCGCACTTCCCACGTATGCCAGGTAACTCCGGGCTCGCGGTGGCGTCCAGAGGTCGCGGGACCCGGCTTGTGCGTGGACTGTGACTGTGGCGAGATTTCACATACTCGCAACTTGTGGCTCTACCATCGGACCCACGAGACGGGGGTTCTGGCCATGGTCGGCCGACACGGTGGCCGTACGGTGTCCGGCCACCGGAGACGGGCCGGTGCCGGGATGACGACGGGATCCGGGTAACGTCGGGACCGTCGCGGGCGCTGACCGAGATGAGGTCCTCCGCCACGAGAGCGACCGAAAGGCCTCTTGCGCATCCGCCGGCCACAGCCGTCCCGGTCTCTACGCCGGTGATACGCGTCGGGTCGTACGTCAGACTACGCACCGGCTTGGTATGAGCTGTGAGGCTTCTCCGCAGATCAGCGCACCCGTACTCGTCTCCACGCATCAGTGCCAACTGACGGGTACGTGCAAATTATTTGGGATGCCCCGGAATAGGAACACAGTGGCACTCCCGCTCGTTCTCATTACGTGAGCACGACACAGACACCACCTGTTCTCGCCGCAGAGCTGGCAGAGGCGTGGGCCGACATTCAGCGGTACCACCCCGAACTGCCGGACCTTGCCGCGCCAGAGTCCCTGATCGGAGAGTCGTCGTCCGCGTGCGGACACGAGCTCTCCTTCGAACGACTGCTCCATGAGGCAGTCCACGGCATCGCCGCAGCCCGTGGAGTGCGCGACACCTCCAGGGCCGGCCGTTACCACAACCGCAGATTCCTCGCGATCGCCGAGGAGCTGGGCCTGGACCACCCCGACGAGCCGCATCCCAGCAGCGGTTTCTCGCTGGTCACGCTCAACCCCGAGGCCAAGCGCCGCTACCGGCCGACCATCGACAGACTGCAGCGCGCTCTCAAGGCGCACACGGTGGCGACCTCCGCCGACACCTCCCGCACCTTCCGCGGCCCGGCCGCCCGCCATGGCTCGTCCGGCGGCGGCGTCCGGGTCAAGGCGGTGTGCGACTGCGGTCGCAACGTCCGGGTGGTGCCGTCGGTCCTGGCCCAGGCGCCCATCGTGTGCGGCGGCTGCGGCAAGCCGTTCCGCATCCCGGAGATCGTGGGAGCGGCGGCGAGCTGACCACACGGCTGCTCGTGGCAGCCGTAGCCGTTGCTCATCGCCAACCCCGGTCTCCCCGTGGGCAGCGCACCCGACGTACCTCACCTTCGCGCCGGGTGCGCCTCCGGCATGCCCGGGGCCTCTCACCTCGCCGTCGGCCAAAGCGGCCCGCAGGGTGTGGCACAATGGCTAGCTGTACTCGACAGCCGCACAGGACCCCTCTCTCCTCCGGCTGACGCGTCCATCGGGCACTCGGGTACCGCAACCCCACGCGGCAACCTCGCCGTGCCCAAACACGTCAAATCCAGGAGAACCCACTCCCGTGGCAGTCAAGATCAAGCTGAAGCGTCTGGGCAAGATCCGTTCGCCTCACTACCGCATCGTCATCGCCGACTCCCGCACCCGTCGTGACGGCCGTGCGATCGAGGAGATCGGCAAGTACCACCCGACCTACAACCCGTCGGTCATCGAGGTGGACGCCGACCGCGTCGCGTACTGGCTCGGTGTCGGCGCCCAGCCGACCGAGCCCGTCCTCGCCATCCTGAAGAAGACCGGTGACTGGCAGAAGTTCAAGGGCGAGCCCGCCCCGGCGCCGCTGCTCGTCGCCGCGCCGAAGGCCACGCGCCCGTCGTTCGAGGCGCTCGGCGGTGACGACGAGGGCAAGGGTGAGGCGATCACCCAGAAGAAGAAGGCTGAGAAGAAGGACGAGGCCGCGGCTGAGTCCGAGTCGACCGAGGCCTGAGCAGCATGCTCGAAGAGGCGCTTGAGCACCTCGTGAAGGGCATCGTCGACAACCCCGACGATGTGCAGGTCGCCTCGCGCAACCTGCGCCGTGGGCGCGTGCTGGAGGTCCGGGTGCACCCCGACGACCTCGGCAAGGTGATCGGTCGCAACGGCCGTACCGCCCGTGCCCTGCGCACCGTCGTGGGCGCCATCGGCGGTCGTGGCGTCCGCGTCGACCTCGTCGACGTGGACCAAGTCCGCTGACGCTTCATCGCAACCGGCTCGGGCCGGGGAGGGCCACTGGGCCGTCCCCGGCCCGTAGTCGTATGGCTGGCCGTATGAGTCGCAGGACAGGAGAGCAAGCACAGTGCAGCTGGTAGTCGCACGGATCGGCCGCGCCCACGGCATCAAGGGCGAGGTCACCGTCGAGGTACGTACCGACGAGCCGGAACTCAGGCTCGCACCCGGCGCCGTACTCGCCACCGATCCCGCCGGCGTGGGACCGCTCACCATCGAGACGGGCCGCGTGCACAGCGGCCGTCTGCTCCTGCGCTTCGAGGGCGTCAAGGACCGCACCGGCGCCGAGGCCCTGCGCAACACCGTCCTGATCGCCGAGATCGACCCGGACGAGCTGCCCGAGGACCCGGACGAGTACTACGACCACCAGCTCATCGACCTGGACGTGGTCACCGAGGACGGCACCGAGGTCGGCCGGATCACCGAGGTCTCGCACCTGCCCTCCCAGGACCTCTTCATCGTCGAGCGCCCCGACGGCAGCGAGGTGATGATCCCGTTCGTCGAGGAGATCGTCACCGAGATCGACCTGGAAGAGCAGAGGGCCGTCATCGCGCCGCCGCCGGGCCTGATCGACGACCGGGCCGAGATCGATTCCTCGCGGGAAGAGTCGTAAGAGATGCGCCTCGACGTCGTCACGATCTTCCCCGAGTACCTGGAACCGCTGAACGTCTCGCTCGTCGGCAAGGCACGCGCGCGTGGGCAGCTCGACGTGCGGGTGCACGACCTGCGGACCTGGACCTACGACCGGCACAACACGGTCGACGACACCCCGTACGGCGGCGGACCCGGCATGGTCATGAAGACCGAGCCCTGGGGTGACGCCCTCGACACCGTCCTCGCCGACGGCTACGAGACCGGCGCGCACGCCCCCGCCCTGATCGTGCCCACCCCCAGCGGCCGCCCCTTCACCCAGGAACTCGCGGTCGAACTCTCCGAGCGGCCGTGGCTGATCTTCACGCCGGCCCGCTACGAAGGCATCGACCGGCGGGTCATCGACGAGTACGCCACCCGGATGCCGGTCCACGAGGTGTCCATCGGCGACTACGTGCTCGCCGGCGGCGAGGCGGCCGTACTCGTCGTCACCGAGGCCGTGGCCAGGCTGCTGCCCGGGGTCCTCGGCAACGCCGAGTCGCACCGGGACGACTCCTTCGCGCCCGGCGCGATGGCCAACCTCCTGGAAGGGCCCGTCTACACCAAGCCACCGGAGTGGCGGGGGCGCGACATCCCGGAGGTGCTGCTCAGCGGCCACCACGGGAAGATCGCCCGCTGGCGCCGCGACGAGGCCCTGAAGCGCACGACCGCGCACCGGCCCGACCTGATCGAGCGCTGCGAGCCCAAGGCGTTCGACAAGAAGGATCGCGAGATGCTCTCCATCCTGGGCTGGGAACCGGACCCGGAGGGGGAGCCCCACGGCCGATTTTGGCGCCGGGCCCACGGCATGGAAGAATAGGCGGCTGTTGCTGTGAACCGTCCGGTGTGCGCCCCTGCCACAGGGGGAGACGACGCCCACCCCGACGGCACGGCCCACCTCCGAAGAACATCTAGTTCCCGTTGATGACCTGTGGCATCAGCGAAGAAAGCAGACGAAAATGTCTCACCTGCTCGACACCGTCGACTCCGCGTCGCTGCGCAGCGACGTCCCGGACTTCCGCCCGGGTGACACCGTCAACGTCCACGTCCGCGTCATCGAGGGCAACCGCTCCCGTGTGCAGCAGTTCAAGGGCGTTGTGATCCGCCGCCAGGGCAGCGGTGTCCGCGAGACCTTCACGGTCCGCAAGGTCTCCTTCTCCGTCGGCGTCGAGCGCACCTTCCCGGTGCACACCCCGATCGTCGAGAAGATCGAGTTCGTCACCCGTGGTGACGTGCGTCGCGCCAAGCTCTACTACCTGCGCGAGCTGCGCGGCAAGGCCGCGAAGATCAAGGAGAAGCGCGCCAACTGAGCGCGCGCGACGACGCTCGTGAGCCGTGGGCGAGCGAGCCGCCAAGAAGGTGTCTTACCGGGGCCGGATAACATCTGGCCCCGATGGACACCGAAGCACAGCCGACGGAGCGCGACCGCTCCTCCAGCCCCGAACCAGAGGCCGTGGAGGACCGGTCGCGTTTTGCGTTCCTGGCGCGGGTCACCGACTGGCTGCCGGGCGGCTGGATCACCCTGACCCTCTTCGCCTGCCTGGCGTTTTTGCTCGTCCTCAACGCTTTCGTGGCGCAACCATTCCAGATTCCCAGCGGATCCATGGAACAGGGATTGAGGATCGGGGACCGAGTTCTCGTAAATAAGTTGGCGTACCGTTTCGGTGCCGAGCCGCGCCGGGGCGATGTCGTCGTGTTCGACGGCACCGGGTACTTCGGGGACGCCGACTACATCAAACGCGTTGTCGGTGTGGGAGGAGACCGTGTGGTCTGCTGCGACAAGGAGGGGAGGATCGAAGTGAACGGCCGGTCGGTCGACGAGACCGCGTTCCTCTATCCCGGGGACACCCCGTCCACCGTGCCCTTTTACGTTGAGGTTCCAGACGGCACGCTCTTCGTCCTCGGTGACCACCGCAGCGACTCCAGCGACTCCCGCGACCATCTGGGCTCGCCCGGCGGCGGCATGATCCCCGTCAAGGACGTGATCGGCCGGGCCGACTGGATCGTCTGGCCGTACGCCCACTGGACCCACCTCACCCGTCCCGCCGCCTACGCGCGCGTGCCGGCGGCGGGAGGGACTCATGGGTAACCGCGGCAAACCGCGCGGCGTGCCCACGGACGCCACCGCCAATCTGCTGCCCACCGGGGTCCGGCGCTCCTCCGCCCCGTCCAGCGGCCGGTCCCGCGCGGAGCGGCGCAAGCTGCAGCGCAAGGTCAAGCGCAAGCGCCGGCGCGGCGCGATGCGGGAGATACCGCTGCTGGTCGGCGTGGCCGTCCTGATAGCCCTGGTGCTGAAGACGTTCCTCGTCCAGGCCTTCGTGATCCCCTCGGGTTCGATGGAGCAGACGATCCGGATCGGCGACCGGGTCCTGGTCGACAAGTTCACCCCGTGGTTCGGCTCCAAGCCGCACCGCGGTGACGTCGTCGTCTTCCACGACCCGGGCGGCTGGCTGGCCGACGAACAGACCACCAAGACGAACGACCCGATCGTCGTCAAGCAGATCAAGGAAGGGCTCACCTTCATCGGTCTGCTGCCCTCCGCCAACGAGAAGGACCTCATCAAGCGGGTCGTCGGCGTCGGCGGCGACCACGTCAAGTGCTGCGACGCGCAGGGCCGGGTCACCGTCAACGGCGTACCGCTGACCGAGGGCGACTACCTCTATCCGGGGAACGTGCCGTCCGCCACCGAGTTCGACATCACCGTCCCGCAGGGACGGCTGTGGGTGATGGGCGATCATCGCGGCAACTCGGCCGACTCAAGGGCGCACCAGGACACCGACTACGGCGGCACGGTCCCGGTGAGCCTGGTGGTGGGCCGGGCCAAGTGGATCGGCTGGCCGTTCGGGCACTGGGCCTCGCTGGACGAACCTAAAACCTTCGCAAGCGTTTCCAACTCCGTGTCGGGGTCGACCGCGGCTCCCCGGCTGTCGCATAGGGTTGCCTCCGACGATCCGAACGGATACATCCAACTCCCGAGCCCTGCGGAACTCCCGCTCGTTATGGGAGTGGTGGGTCTGCGCCGGGGATGGCGCGGGCGGCGGCACGGAGTAAGGAGTTGGCGTGGGGGATGTGGCGGTTGGCGCACGGTCGGGACACGACGGCGAGGAGCACAGCGGGCGCCCCGTGGAGAATGTCCCCCCCGTCGACGGTGGTTCCACCTCAGGGAATGACGGTGGGCCGACCGGGGACGGCGGTCCGGCGGACGGTCCGTACCCCGGCGGTGGCGGCGGGAACACGGACGGGGGTGCGGGCGACTCGGCTGCGCCCGCACCGAAGAAGCCCCGCTCCTTCTGGAAGGAGCTGCCGATCCTGATCGGTATCGCGCTGGTGCTGGCGCTGCTGATCAAGACGTTTCTGGTGCAGGCGTTCTCGATTCCGTCGGACTCGATGCAGAACACCCTCCAGCAGGGTGACCGGGTCCTGGTCGACAAGCTCACCCCGTGGTTCGGCTCCAAGCCGGACCGTGGCGAGGTCGTCGTCTTCCACGACCCGGACGACTGGCTGGCGGGCGAGCCCACGGCCCAGCCGAACGCGATCCAGACCTTCCTCAGCTGGATCGGCCTGATGCCGTCCGCCGAGGAGAAGGACCTCATCAAGCGGGTCATCGGCGTCGGCGGCGACACCGTCTCCTGCAAGAACAGCGGCCCGCTCATGGTCAACGGCCATGCGCTGAACGAGCCGTATGTGTATCCGGGCAACACCCCGTGCAGCGTCGACGACCAGGGCGGCCAGTTCACGGTGAAGGTGCCCAAGGGCTACATCTGGGTGATGGGCGACCACCGCCAGAACTCCCGCGACTCGCGCTACAACCAGTCCGACAGCCACCACGGCATGGTCCCGGTCAAGGACGTCGTCGGCCGCGCCATCGTCAAGGCCTGGCCGATCAACCGCTGGGGCACCCTGCCGGTCCCGGACACCTTCGACCAGAGCGGCATCAACACGCAGTCGTCCGCCGCGGCCTCCCTGACGGTGGCCCCGGAGGGCGTGGCCGTCGCGGCCGTCCTGCCCATCGTGGTGTGGCGCCGGCGGCGGGGCGACCGGATCGAGTCGAAGTCCGGGAAGCGGCCGGCGGCCGCGGGCAAGCGCTGACCCACCCGTGTGAAACCCTTGGGGAGCTTGTGACCAGGGGCGGGGAAGAAGGGCTGCCCCTGCCCGGTACCGCCGGGTAGGGTGCGGCCTCATGGGTGGCGAGAGCACGATACGTACGGCCCCGCGCAGCGGAGGCACCAGCGCCGGCGCGGCGCAGACCGGCAGCACGCTCGGAAATCGCTTGTCCGGGATCGCCGTCGCGCTGGGCATCGTCCTGTTCCTCGGCGGGTTCGCCTGGGCAGCGGTGGTCTACCGGCCGTACACCGTGCCCACCAGTTCCATGACACCGACGATCGACGCCGGGGACCGGGTCCTCGGCCAGCGCATCGACGGCAGCGAGGTACGCCGGGGAGACGTCGTGGTCTTCCATGACACGAGCTGGGTCTCCAACGCGGACGTCGTCAAGCGTGTGGTCGCGATCGGCGGCGACACCGTCGCCTGCTGCACGAACGGCAAGCTGACCGTCAACGGCAAGCAGATCGACGAACCGTATCTGCCGGCGGGCAGCCTGGCCGAGCTCCAGGGCTTCCCGACCGTCACCGTCCCCAAGGGCCGGCTCTTCCTCCTCGGCGACGAGCGCCAGGGCTCCCTGGACTCCACCGCCCACCTCACGGACGCGGCGAAGGGCACCGTGGCCCGCAGCGCCGTGCGTGCCCGCGTGGACTCCGTCGTCTGGCCCATGAAGGGCCTGCTCAAGCGCCCGACCGGATTCGAGACGCTGGGCGCCCTCTCCCAGCCGGGTCCGCTGCGGATCATCGAGTTCATGATCGTGGGCGGTGCCGTGCTGGTCCTCGCCGGCGGCGCGTACGGCCCGATCGCCGGCCTGCTGGGCCGCTCCCGTGCCCGTGGCCGTACGGAGCCCGCCGGTGCCCGCTGAGGCGCTGCCGGAGGGCACCCCGCGCGCCCCGCGCAAGGTGGCCCGGGTGGTCCTCCTGGACCCCGACGACCGCATCCTGCTCCTGCACGGCCATGAACCGGACGACCCGGCCGACGACTGGTGGTTCACGCCCGGCGGCGGACTGGAGGGCGACGAGACCCGTGAGCAGGCCGCGCTGCGGGAACTCGCCGAGGAGACAGGCATCACGGACGTCGAACTCGGCCCACTGCTGTGGCGGCGGATGTGCTCCTTCCCGTTCGCCGGCAGCCGCTGGGACCAGGACGAGTGGTACTACCTGGCCCGGACGGCGCATACGTTTGAGGTGAAACCCGAGGCCACAGCCCTGACCGAGCTGGAGCGGCGCAGTGTCGTGGGAGCGCGTTGGTGGACGTGCCGGGAACTGACCCGGGCACATGAGACGGTGTATCCGACCAGACTCGCCGAGCTGTTCCGTAGGCTGCTCGACGAAGGTCCCCCCGTCAGGCCCGTCACCCTTGACACGGAAATCGTCTAGGGGCGCGCGGGACTGGCGCACAATGGTGGGATCGCACGGCTGAAGGGGAACATGCCATGAGCGCCGAGGACCTCGAAAAGTACGAGACCGAGATGGAGCTGAAGCTCTACCGGGAGTACCGCGATGTCGTCGGTCTGTTCAAATACGTGATCGAGACCGAGCGGCGCTTCTACCTCACCAACGACTACGAGATGCAGGTGCACTCGGTCCAGGGTGAGGTGTTCTTCGAGGTGTCCATGGCGGATGCCTGGGTCTGGGACATGTATCGCCCGGCCCGCTTCGTGAAACAGGTTCGCGTGCTTACGTTCAAGGACGTGAATATCGAGGAGCTGAACAAGAGCGATCTGGAGCTTCCGGGCGGCTGAGCGAGGCTTCGAGGGCGGCTTGGCATCAGCTTCGAGGGCGGCTCGGGATCACTCGTGTGAGTGACGGAGTTGTCCACAACCGCTGAGTAACCCACCAAGATCTACTTCTGGGTCGGGGATGCGTGATGGTTGGCGCCGGAGGTGGTGCCGACATGAACACGAATCGGGCACGCAGTGCACTCGGCAAGTACGGCGAGACGCTGGCCGCGCGGCGGCTGACGGAGGCCGGTCTGACGGTCGTGGAGCGCAACTGGCGCTGCGGCAGGTCGGGCGAGATCGACATCGTGGCGCGGGACGGGGACGTCCTGGTGGTCTGCGAGGTCAAGACCCGGCGGGCGGGGCTCTTCGAACACCCCATGGCCGGGGTGACCCCCGAGAAGGCGGAGCGGCTGCGCGGCCTCGCCGAACACTGGATCCACGCACACGGAGGAGCACCGCCGGGCGGCGTCCGCATCGACGTGATCGGCGTGCTCCTGCCGCAGCGCGGGGCGCCCGTGGTCGAGCACGCCCGGGGGGTGGCGTGAGATGGGGTTCGCGCGGACGTGCTCGGTGGCGCTGGTGGGCGTCGAGGGCGTGGTGGTCGAGGTCCAGGCCGACCTGGAACCGGGAGTGGCGGCGTTCACGCTGGTGGGGCTGCCGGACAAGAGCCTGACGGAGAGCAAGGACCGGGTACGGGCGGCGGTGGTGAACTCGGGGGCGGCCTGGCCCTCGAAGAAACTCACGGTCGGGCTGAGCCCGGCATCGGTGCCGAAGGCGGGCTCGGGTTTCGACCTCGCCATCGCGTGCGCCGTGCTCGGGGCCGCCGAGCGGATCGACCCGAGGGTGCTGTCCGACATCGTGATGATCGGGGAGCTGGGTCTGGACGGGCGGGTGCGTCCGGTACGGGGCACCCTGCCGGCGGTGCTGGCGGCGGCCGACGCCGGTTACGAGCAGGTCGTCGTGCCGGAGTGCGCCGCCACCGAGGCCGCGCTGGTCCCCGATGTCTCCGTGCTGGGTGTGCGCAGCCTCCGGCAGCTGATCGCGATCCTCGCGGACGAGCCGGTGCCCGACGAGGAGCCTGACGAGCCGGGGCGCCCCGATCCGCTGCTCGCCGGCCTGCGGGTGCCGGGCTCGGGCGCGGCGACCGGGATGCACAGTGCGGGAGCCGCACAGCAGGACCACGGCCACGACCTGGCCGACGTCGTGGGCCAGCTCTCGGCCCGGACAGCCGTCGAGGTGGCGGCGGCGGGCGGCCACCACCTCTTCCTGGAGGGGCCGCCGGGTGCGGGCAAGACCATGCTCGCGGAGCGGCTCCCGGCCGTGCTGCCCCGGCTGACCCGGGAGGAGTCGCTCGAAGTCACTGCGGTGCACTCGGTGGCGGGACTGCTGCCACCGGGCAAACCCCTGGTCGACGTCGCCCCCTACTGCGCCCCGCACCACTCGGCCACCATGCAGGCCCTGGTCGGCGGTGGGCCCGGAATCGCCCGTCCCGGAGCGGTTTCGCTCTCTCACCGGGGTGTTCTCTTCCTGGATGAGACCCCGGAATTCACCACCCAGACGCTGGACGCGCTACGGCAGCCACTGGAGGCGGGCCATGTCGTGATCGCGCGCAGCGCGGGCGTGGTGCGGTTCCCGGCGAAGTTCCTGATGGTGCTCGCGGCGAACCCGTGCCCTTGCGGGCGGTTCTCCCTCGCCGACGACTTCTGCGAGTGTCCGCCCTCGGCCGTCCGCCGGTACCAGGCCCGGCTCTCCGGCCCGCTGCTCGACCGGGTCGACCTGCGCGTACAGGTGGACCGGGTCACCCGGGCCCAGCTCACCGAGCGGGGCATCCGCGGCGAGTCCACGGCGGTGGTCGCCGACCGTGTGCGCGCGGCCCGGGAGCGGGCGGCCCTGCGCCTCGCCGGCACCCCCTGGCGGACCAACAGCGAGGTGCCCGGCCGAGAGCTGCGCAGCCGCTGGCATGCCGTGCCGGGAGCCATGGACGAGGCCGAGCGCAACCTGGAGCGGGGCGTGCTGACCGCCCGCGGTCTCGACCGCGTCCTGCGCGTCGCCTGGACGGTCGCCGACCTCGTCGGCCACGACC
Source organism: Streptomyces sp. NPDC048254 (assembly GCF_043201895.1). NCBI lineage: Bacteria > Bacillati > Actinomycetota > Actinomycetes > Kitasatosporales > Streptomycetaceae > Streptomyces > Streptomyces sp. NPDC048254. Next base: position 145,240 of record NZ_JBICZJ010000006.1, on the reverse strand, counting down.
GCCCGGACGCGACGGACGTGGCTCTGGCGCTGCAGTTGCGTACCGGAGTCCCGCGTGGCGTGCCGATGGTCATCGGGGCGCTGACATGACCGATGACCTCACCCTGCTGGCCCGGGTCTTCCTCGCCCGGGTCATCGAGCCCGGTGACGAGGTGGCCGGACGGTGGATCCGGGAGCGGGGCGTGCACGAGGTGGTCCACCGGCTCAGAAGGGCCGGCGAAGCCCTGCCGGGCATCAGCGGGAAGCGGTGGGCGGGGCTGCTCGCCCGGGCGGAGCAGGCCGATCCCCGCGCGGACCTCACCTTCGCCCAGCAGGCCGGAGCACGTTTCGTCGCCCCCGGTGACACCGAGTGGCCCACCCAGCTCGACGATCTCGGGGACGCCCGCCCCCTCGGGCTGTGGGTGCGGGGGCGGCCCAGTCTGCGGATGTGGGCGCTGCGGGCCGTCGCGGTCGTCGGCGCGCGGGCCTGTACCGAGTACGGGGCGCACATGGCGGCCACCCTCGCCGCGGGACTCGCCGAGCGCGGCTGGGTGGTGGTGTCCGGCGGTGCCTATGGCGTGGACGGGGCCGCCCACCGCGGCGCCCTCGGTGCCGGCGGCGCCACCGTCGCGGTGCTGGCCTGCGGGGTCGACCGGCCCTACCCGCGGGGGCACACCGAGTTGATCGGCAGGATCGCGGAACAGGGTCTGGTGGTGGGGGAGTTGCCGCCCGGTGAGCATCCGACGCAGAGCAGATTCGTGCTCCGCAACCGGGTGATCGCGGCCCTGACCAGGGGAACCGTCGTCGTGGAGGCCGCCCACCGCAGCGGCTCGCTGGTCACCGCACGGGCGGCACAGCGGCTCGGCCGGTTCACCATGGGCGTGCCCGGCCCGGCCACCAGCGGCCTCTCGGCCGGAGTGCACGAATTACTGAGAGGAGAGGCCGTCCTCGTCACGGACGCCGCGGAGGTCGTCGAACTCGTGGGCGACATGGGCGAACTGGCACCGGCCAGACGCGGTCCCGTCCTCCCGCGTGACCTGCTGGAACCCGCCGCCCGGCGGATCCTGGCCGCCCTGCCCGGGAACCGGACGGCGTCACCCGAAGAGGTGGCACGGGGCGCTCAGACGTCCGAGGACGAGGCTGTCGCGAGGCTGTACGAACTCCGAGCACTTGGTTACGTCGAACGACACGGCGACGGCTGGAAGTTGACACGCCAGGCGATGATCTCGGTCCAAGGGGGTCGGAGTCGGCGCTGACCGAGCGTGTTCGGCCGTCCGGGGGAACCCCCGACGCCCTTGGGAATTCCCGGAGTTGACACCTCCGGCCGATCACGCAGAGCGACGTGCCGGGCGCGGCCGGACGCGCCGTACAGGGGGTTCACGCAGGGGTGGAGCCCCGGTGTTCGCACACCGCGACTCCTCAGTCACGCTACGCTCACGAAAGCCCTGACGCAGACCGCGCCAACCGGCACCGGACCGACACCGCGACCAACCCGCACCCTTCACCCCCACTCACCCCCCTTCACGGCACATCACAGCACTTCCTGGCACTTCACGGCAGAACGGCACAAGGCGACGAATGCCCCAGCACACCTCCGGGTCCGACCGGGCGGCGATCCCCTCAGCCGCCCGCGACGGTGGCAGCGTGCGGCCGCCCGCTCCCTCGACGCTCGACGAGCTGTGGCGGTCGTACAAGGCGACGGGGGACGAGCGGCTGCGGGAACAGCTGATCCTGCACTACTCGCCGCTGGTGAAGTACGTGGCGGGACGGGTGAGCGTCGGTCTGCCGCCCAATGTGGAGCAGGCCGACTTCGTCTCCTCCGGGGTGTTCGGGCTCATCGACGCGATCGAGAAGTTCGACGTCGACCGGGAGATCAAGTTCGAGACGTACGCGATCACCCGGATCCGGGGCGCGATGATCGACGAGCTGCGGGCGCTGGACTGGATCCCCCGGTCCGTACGGCAGAAGGCGCGCAACGTCGAGCGGGCGTACGCCACACTGGAGGCCCGGCTGCGCAGGACGCCCTCGGAAGTCGAGGTGGCCGCCGAGCTCGGCATCGAGGTCGACGAACTCCATGCCGTCTTCAGCCAGTTGTCGCTGGCCAACGTGGTGGCGCTGGAGGAGCTGCTGCACGTCGGGGGCGAGGGCGGGGACCGGCTGAGCCTGATGGACACGCTGGAGGACACCGCCGCGGACAACCCCGTGGAGGTGGCCGAGGACCGGGAGCTGCGACGGTTCCTGGCGCGGGCCATCAACACGCTGCCGGAGCGGGAGAAGACCGTGGTGACCCTCTACTACTACGAAGGGCTCACACTCGCCGAGATCGGCAACGTGCTCGGGGTCACCGAGAGCCGGGTCAGCCAGATCCACACGAAGTCCGTGTTGCAGCTGCGGGCGAAGCTGGCGAGTTTCGGTCGCTGAGCGGCGGCTTCCGGCCGCGGGTCCGGAGATTCCGGGGCATGGCCGCCGGGGAGTGACCCGTGTCCCGGTGGTGCTGTCTCCCGTCCGGCGCGGCGCGTCCGTAGAGTGGTTGACGTGCCAAGGATTCGAGCGGCCTCCGTGGCCGAGCACCGGTCGATGCAGCGAGCCGCCCTGCTGGACGCGGCGCGGTCCCTCCTGTCCGAGGGCGGGACGGAGGCGCTGACGTTCCCCGCGCTCGCCGAGCGGACGGGACTCGCACGCTCGTCCGTGTACGAGTACTTCCGCTCCCGGGCCGCGGTGGTCGAGGAGCTGTGCGCGGTCGACTTCCCCGTGTGGGCGGCGGAGGTCGAGGCGGCGATGGAGCGCGCGGCTTCCCCCGAGGGCAAGGTCGAGGCGTATGTCCGGCAGCAGCTGGCGCTGGTCGGGGACCGGCGGCACCGGGCGGTGGTCGCGATCTCGGCGAGCGAGCTGGACGCGGGCGCGCGGGAGAAGATCCGGGCCGCACACGGCGGGCTGGTCGCGATGATCGTGGAGGCGCTGGGGGAGTTGGGCCATGCGCAGCCCCGGCTGGCGGCGATGCTGGTGCAGGGGGTTGTGGACGCGGCGGTACGGCGCATCGAACTGGGCGCGGCCGAAGACCCGACGGTGATCACCGACGCGGCCGTGTCCATGGCGCTGCGGGGCGTGCAGGGCTGAGAGGGGGCTCCCAGGCGGTCGGCGCGAGTGGAGCGCCCCTTCAGGGGGCGCGGGGAACTGCGCGACCAGCCCCCACTCACCCGCACGTGCGTCCCCTCCTCCGCAGTCACCCCTCCGGCAGCGGCACCCCCAGCACCGGCAGCAGTCTCGACGGACCCCCGTTCAGCAACCACGGCGGCAACAGCAGCAACGGGTCCACGTACACGTCTCCCCTGAGCAGCCCCCAGTGCACACACGCACGCGCACCACAGTGCGCACCCGGCCGCTCCACCGTGCCCACCACCTGCCCCGCCGTCACTTCCTCCCCCTTCCTCACCTGCGCCGTCACCGGTTCGTACGTCGTGCGGAGATCCGTCCCGGCGAGCAGCACCGACACCACGCCCCGCCCGGCCACCCGCCCCGCGAAGGAGACCCGGCCCGCCGCCACCGCCCGCACCTCAGCGCCGGGCGCGGTGCCCAGATCGACCCCGCGGTGCCCGGGGCCGTACACCGTCGCCGGCGGCTCCCAGCCCCGCAGGACCGGCGGCCGTCCCCCCACCGGCCAGGCGCGGCCGATCGCCGGGACCGTCGCGGGAGGGGGCGGGGGATCCTCCGCCCAGGCCACCGCCCGGCTCCAGGGCCAGGCCCAGGTCCCGGTCACCGCCAGGAGCAGCGGCACCGTCGCCGCCCACGTCCACCGCATCGTTCGTCGCATCGCCCACATGACCGAACCGTCCCGCAAACCGCCGATCATGGCCGGTACCTGTGGATTACTCACCGGTTGTGGACAGCGGCGTCACCCGGTACCTCGCGGGTCCCGTACACTTCCTTTGGCGATCCGGGTCACCGGGTCGACTTCGCACGCCCCGACACCAGGTCAGTAAAACGATCCGGGTCAGCGCTTCTCGGTCCTTCGTGGCACAGCGCAAACGGGCGTCAGGCGCGGGAGCCGTCCGGTACCCGCGGCACAACCGAGAAATTCAAGGAGATACGGCCATGGCCGTCGTCACGATGCGGGAGCTGCTGGAGAGCGGCGTCCACTTCGGTCACCAGACCCGTCGTTGGAACCCGAAGATGAAGCGCTTCATCTTCACGGAGCGCAACGGCATCTACATCATCGACCTGCTCCAGTCGCTGTCGTACATCGACCGCGCCTACGAGTTCGTCAAGGAGACCGTCGCCCACGGCGGCACGGTCATGTTCGTCGGCACGAAGAAGCAGGCGCAGGAGGCCATCGCCGAGCAGGCCACCCGCGTCGGCATGCCCTTCGTCAACCAGCGCTGGCTGGGCGGCATGCTCACCAACTTCTCGACCGTCTACAAGCGTCTGCAGCGCCTCAAGGAGCTCGAGCAGATCGACTTCGAGGACGTCGCCGCGTCGGGTCTCACCAAGAAGGAGCTTCTCGTGCTCTCGCGCGAGAAGGCCAAGCTGGAGAAGACCCTCGGTGGTATCCGCGAGATGTCCAAGGTGCCCAGCGCCGTCTGGATCGTGGACACCAAGAAGGAGCACATCGCGGTCGGTGAGGCCCGGAAGCTCAACATCCCGGTCGTCGCCATCCTCGACACCAACTGCGACCCCGACGAGGTCGACTACAAGATCCCGGGCAACGACGACGCGATCCGCTCCGTCACCCTGCTCACCCGCGTGATCGCCGACGCGGTCGCCGAGGGCCTCATCTCCCGTTCCCGTGTCGCCACCGGTGACAAGGGCGAGAAGGCCGCCGGCGAGCCGCTCGCCGAGTGGGAGCGCGACCTGCTCGAGGGCGAGAAGAAGACGGACGAGGCCGAGGTCCAGACCTCTGCCGAGACCGAGAAGGTCGCCGACGCCGAGCAGGCCGAGGCGCCGGCTGCCGCCGAGGCCGCTGTCGAGGCTCCGGCCGCCGAGGCCCCCGCCGCCGAGGCTCCGGCCGCGGACGCCGAGCAGGCCTGACCGTCCGGTGAAGCGTTGACGGTGGGGGCGGTGCGATGAAGTCCGCCCCCACCGTTCACCCGTAGGTCAGCCAACGGTCCGCGATCCACCCCTACAGGTGGAATCCACACATGGGATGCATGTGGATCGCAGACGCGCAGATCTTCGATCTTCCAGACTTCGAGAAAGACTTACAGACTCATGGCGAACTACACCGCCGCTGACGTCAAGAAGCTCCGCGAGCTCACCGGCGCCGGCATGATGGACTGCAAGAAGGCCCTGGACGAGGCCGAGGGCGATGTCGACAAGGCTGTCGAGGCGCTCCGTATCAAGGGCCAGAAGGGCGTCGCCAAGCGCGAGGGCCGCTCCGCCGAGAACGGCGCCGTGGTCTCGATCATCGCCGACGACAACTCCTCCGGCGTCCTCGTCGAGCTGAAGTGCGAGACGGACTTCGTCGCCAAGGGCGAGAAGTTCCAGGCCGCCGCCAACGCCATCGCCGAGCACGTCGCCAAGTCCACCTACGCGGACCTGGACGCCCTGCTCGCCTCCGAGATCGAGCCGGGCAAGACCGTCCAGGCGTTCGTGGACGAGGCCAACGCCAACCTCGGCGAGAAGATCGTCCTGGACCGCTTCGCGCAGTACGCCGACGGTTTCGTGCTCGCGTACATGCACCGCACGATGCCCGACCTGCCCCCGCAGATCGGTGTCCTGGTCGAGCTCGACAAGCAGACCGATGAGGCTGCTGCGATCGCCAAGGGCGTCGCCCAGCACATCGCCGCCTTCGCGCCGAAGTACCTCTCCAAGGAGGACGTGCCGGCCGACGTCGTCGAGTCCGAGCGTCGTATCGCCGAGGAGACCACCCGCGCCGAGGGCAAGCCCGAGGCCGCGCTCCCGAAGATCGTCGAGGGTCGTCTGAACGGCTTCTTCAAGGACGCCACGCTGCTCGGCCAGCCGTACGCGCTCGACAACAAGAAGTCGGTCCAGAAGGTTCTGGACGAGGCCGGTGTCACCCTGAAGCGCTTCACGCGCATCAAGGTCGGCATCTGAGTCCGTACCGCGATCGACGCGCGACCCGCGGGGAAATCCCGGTAGGGTCGGTCGACAGCAGTCGTCCGGGTACCCGGCCAGACCCAGGGTCGTGACGGACGGCAGCAGATCTGACGAGGAGGCCATTGCCGCGCATGGGCAGCGAAAAGCGACCCCACCGGCAATGGCCTTCTTCGTATGTGCACCACGTGAAAGAGGCGGGATCTCCATGACCACCAAGGCTCAGAAGAGCGACGACGGCAAAGTACGCGGCCGGTTTCTGCTGAAGCTGTCCGGAGAGGCGTTCGCCGGTGGCGGCGGCCTGGGCGTGGACCCCGACGTGGTACACAAGATCGCCCGTGAGATCGCGGCCGTCGTCCGCGACGGCGCCGAGGTCGCCGTCGTCATCGGCGGCGGCAACTTCTTCCGCGGCGCCGAGCTCCAGCAGCGCGGCATGGACCGGGCCCGCTCGGACTACATGGGCATGCTCGGCACCGTGATGAACTGCCTCGCCCTCCAGGACTTCCTGGAGAAGGAGGGCATCGACAGCCGGGTGCAGACCGCGATCACCATGGGCCAGGTCGCCGAGCCGTACATCCCGCTGCGCGCCGTGCGCCACCTGGAGAAGGGCCGCGTGGTCATCTTCGGCGCCGGTATGGGCATGCCGTACTTCTCCACCGACACCACCGCCGCCCAGCGCGCCCTGGAGATCGACGCCGAGGCGCTGCTCATGGGCAAGAACGGCGTGGACGGGGTCTACGACTCCGACCCGAAGAAAAACCCCGACGCCGTCAAGTTCGACTCCCTCGGCTACGGCGAGGTCATCACCCGCGAGCTGAAGGTCGCCGACGCCACGGCGATCACGCTCTGCCGCGACAACAAGCTGCCGATCCTGGTGTTCGAGCTGCTCGTGGAGGGCAATATCGCGCGGGCCGTCAAGGGTGAGAAGATCGGCACGCTGGTGGGTGACCAGGGCGGCCGGGCCTGACCGGCACCGCCTGACGCACCCTGACCGGGGGATGGACAATGTCCTGCCGGTCGGGAACCGTGCAGGAAACAAGACGCGACGCAGCCGGCCGCCGCCCGCACAGGAACCGCAGCCGGGCCTTACTCAAGACACGCAGGAGCAAGTGGTGATCGAAGAGACCCTCCTCGAGGCCGAGGAGAAGATGGAGAAGGCCGTCGTGGTCGCCAAGGAGGACTTCGCCGCGATCCGCACCGGCCGTGCGCACCCGGCGATGTTCAACAAGATCGTGGCCGACTACTACGGCGCGCCGACGCCGATCAACCAGCTGGCCTCGTTCTCCGTACCGGAACCGCGCATGGCGGTCGTGACCCCGTTCGACAAGACCGCGCTGCGCAACATCGAGCAGGCGATCCGCGACTCGGACCTGGGCGTCAACCCGAGCAACGACGGCAACATCATCCGTGTGGTGTTCCCGGAGCTCACCGAGGAGCGCCGCCGCGACTACATCAAGGTCGCCAAGGGCAAGGCGGAGGACTCCAAGGTCTCCATCCGCTCCGTCCGCCGCAAGGCCAAGGACGCCATCGACAAGCTGATCAAGGACGGCGAGGTCGGCGAGGACGAGGGCCGTCGCGCCGAGAAGGAGCTCGACGACACCACCGCGAAGTACGTCGCGCAGGTGGACGAGCTCCTCAAGCACAAGGAAGCGGAGCTTCTCGAAGTCTGATGAACGACTCATCCTGGGGAGCGCCGCCGCACGCCGGTCCGCAGGCCGGGCAGGCCGGATCACCGGCCGGGTACTGGGGTCCGACCGATCAGGGCACCGGCCAGGGGTACGACCAGGGTCCGGTCCAGGGCCAGGGGTACGCCGACGGTTCCGGCCGCGGTCAGGGGTACGACCATGCCCCCGGCCAGGGGTACGACCACGGCTATGCCCATGGCTATGACCAGGGGCATGTCCAGGGAGCCGCCCCGGCGGGTCCCGCGTACGATGCGCATGACGCGCAGCAGACTCGCCCCATGCCCATCGTGCCCGACGACGCACCACCGTACGGCGGAGACCAGGACGACGACCGGGGGGCCGCTCGGCTGAGCGGCCCCCTGTTCCGAGACGAGACGTTCCAGGACGGTACGTCCCGCGACGGCACGTACCGCAACGACACCTCGTCGGCGCAGCCTCTGCCCCATGCGGCGGCGCCGCAGAATCCGGAGCCCATGCCCGACGCCCCGCAGCCGGCGCCCGCGCCGCAGAAGAAGAGCGCGGGCCGGGACCTGGGTGCGGCCATAGGGGTCGGCGTCGGACTGGGCGTCGTGATCGTGGCGTCCCTGTTCGTCGTCAAGGCCGTCTTCGTCGGCGTGGTCGCGGTCGCGGTCGTGGTGGGCCTGTGGGAGCTGACCAGCCGGCTCCAGGAGCGCAAGGGCATCAAGGCGCCCCTGGTCCCGCTGGCACTGGGCGGCGCGGCGATGGTGGTCGCCGGCTACGCCCGCGGTGCCGAGGGTGCCTGGGTCGCCCTGGCACTCACCGGGCTCGCGGTCCTGGTCTGGCGGATGACGGAACCGCCGGAGGGCTATCTCAGGGACGTCACGGCGGGCCTCTTCGCGGCGTTCTACGTCCCGTTCCTGGCGACCTTCGTCTCGATGATGCTCACCGCCGACGACGGCCCCCGCCGGGTGATCACCTTCCTCCTCCTCACGGTGGTCAGCGACACCGGCGCCTACGCGGTCGGCTGGCGCTTCGGCACCCACAAGCTCGCCCCGCGCATCAGTCCCGGCAAGACCCGCGAGGGCCTGGTCGGCGCGGTGCTGTTCGCCATGGCCGCGGGCGCGCTGTGCATGCAGTTCCTGATCGACGACGGCACCTGGTGGCAGGGCCTGCTCCTGGGCCTCGCGGTCGCGGCCAGCGCCACCCTCGGCGACCTCGGCGAGTCCATGATCAAGCGGGACCTGGGCATCAAGGACATGGGCACACTGCTCCCGGGCCACGGCGGCATCATGGACCGCTTGGACTCCCTGCTGCCGACGGCTCCTGTGGTGTGGCTGCTCATGGTGCTCTTCGTCGGCAGCGGCTGACCCGCACCTGTCGTAGTCGAGCCCCCGTCCTTTGCAGGGCGGGGGCTCGTCGGCTTGTCGGCCCCGGATGGCGCAGCACAAATCGCATGGTCGGTACGGTGGGAGGCAGACTCCCTGTGAGGACGCTGTGTGTCCTCTGACGCGCAGGGAGTGTGCCCATGCCCCTAGACCCGGCCCCGGCCTCCACCCCGACCCCGACCCCGCCGCCTCCGGTGCGGTTCTGGCCCGTCGACGATCTACCCGCCCTCGACCCCGACCCGTTTCTCGACGAGATGCTGCGCGACGAACCGGTCACCCGGATCAAGCTCGCGCACGGCGAGGGGCACGCCTGGCTGATCACCCGGTACGAGGACTGCCGCTTCGTCACCTCCGACCCCCGCTTCTCCCGGGAACAGGTCGTCGGCCGCGACGTCACCAGCATGCGTCCGGAGCCCGTGGCCTCGCAGACGGCGGGCCTGCAGTACATCGACCCGCCCCGGCACAACCGGCTGCGCCGGGTCGTCGCCCGCGCATTCACCGGGCGGGCCATGCAGCGGCTGCGGCCGATGGCCGAGCGCAGGGCCGCCGAAATGCTCGACGTGATGGCGGCCGCCGGGCCACCGGCCGACCTCATGGAGCATCTGCACGGCCCCTTCCCGATCGCCGTCATCCGTGACTTCCTCGGCGTCGACGAGAAGGACTGGCACCGCTGGGCGGCGACCGGCGAGGCCCTGCTGTCCGCCGGCGCCGACTCCGAGGAGCGCGCCAAGGAGGCCGCCCGGACCACCCGGGCCCGGATCGCCGAACTGCTCCAGCACCGCCGCGAGGAGCCCCGCGAGGACCTCGCCGGAGTGCTGGCGCTGGCCACCGAGGCCGGCGAGATCACCGGCGACGAGGCGATCTCGCTGGCCACCGCCATCCAGGTCAGCGGCGGTCACGCGGTCCGCAACAACAGCGGCTCGATGATGTACGCGCTGCTCACCCACCCCCGTCACCTGGAGCGGCTGCGCCGCGAGCCGGAGCTGCTCCCCAAGGCCGTGGACGAACTCTTCCGCTACGTCCCGCACCGCAACGGTGTCGGCATCCCGCGGGTCGCCATCGAGGACGTCGAGGTCGGCGGCCGGCTGATCCGGGCCGGTGAGGTCATCTACAACGCGTATGTCGCCGCCAACCGCGACCCCGAGGTCTTCCCCGACCCCGACGACCTGGACTTCGACCGCACCAACGGCCCCCACCTGGCCTTCGGGCACGGTCCCCACCACTGCATGGCCGCCATCATGGCCCGTATGGAGGCCGAGATCATGATCGGCTCGGTCCTCACCCGCTTCCCCGGCATCCGCCTGGCCGTGCCTGCCGAGGAGGTCGAGTTCCAGCGCCAGGGCCTGATCCGCGGCCCGCGCACCCTGCCCGTGACGTGGTGACCGGGAGGACACCGACCTACCCGGTCTCCACCCCGGTCGGCCGATAGGGTGCCGCTGAGGCTTCGCTCACTCGGCGGGGGCAACTGTGATCGACGCATGGCGTCTCATACACGGCGACGAACTGGTGGGCACACTCACGGTCTACGGAGTGGACATGCCCGCTTTTCTCTTGCGACTTCAGCCCCGGCCCGGGCTGGGAACCGGTCCGGCCGCTCTTCGAAGCCAGGGCCGCGGTAAAGGGGCCGGATCCCGACGGAAGCCGGACGGCAATGACCCTCAAGCCGATCATCGACCTCGGGCTCACGCTCGTGCCGGTCACCGGCGGTGACACGGTCGACCGATTCTTCCTCCTTATCGAGGGCGGCAAGGCACGCTTGCGGTATTGAGGACGCTCACGGCGTACGCGATCTCCCGCATGGGTCAACTTTGGCGCGGTCGACGACGGCCGTCCGGAGCGACGGTCGCAGGCCACCCGATTGGATCTGACGGGTAGTGCGCTCAGTGCTTGAAGGAGCCCCTGGCCTGTTCTTTCGCGCCCCGCATCTTGCCCCGTGTTTCGAGAGCGGCGCCTTTTGCTGCGAGGGTTTCTTTGTGCACCGCGTGGGCCGCCTTCCGCACGGTCTTTCCGACGATCTGTTCTGCCTTTGCCTTGGCCCGTTCTCCGGCGCTCATCTCGGTACCTCCGTGGGGTCTCACTGACCGTGTGCCCATCGGGACAAAGGGGAAAAACCTCTGTGGGACGTGTTGGTAACGGACGGCCGGGGTCCCACAGGCCCGGCGGGGAGACGCCCGTCGATTTGGATCCGCTATGGACGGTCGACTCCGCGTAAGTGGACCGCAACGACGACCCCGGCAGCTCGGTCGGGGCGCGCAGCTCCCTCGGCTGGGCCGTCTCCGGGCCGTCCGAAGCCGTTCAGTCACGACTGGTAGCGACTACTAACGACAGTCGTCGCGAGCCGCAGCCCCAGGTCACCCAATTGGATCTGCGACACTGGTACAGCCATGCCTAAGCCCGGAGAACTTACTTTTGTCGCGCCGCGCGGAGCCAAGAAGCCGCCGCGGCATCTTGCCGATCTCACGCCTGCCGAGCGCAAGGACGCGGTGGCCGAGATCGGTGAGAAGCCGTTCCGTGCCAAGCAGCTCGCGCAGCACTACTTCGCGCGCTACGCGCACGACCCCGACCAGTGGACGGACATCCCGGCCGGCTCCCGGGACCGGCTGCGGGACGCGCTGTTCCCCGAGCTGATGACCGTCGTACGGCATCTGTCGACGGACGAGGGCACCACCCGCAAGACGCTGTGGCGGCTGTTCGACGGCACGCTCGTCGAGTCCGTGCTGATGCGCTACCCGGACCGGGTGACCATGTGCATCAGCTCGCAGGCGGGGTGCGGGATGAACTGCCCGTTCTGCGCGACCGGGCAGGCGGGCCTCGACCGGAACCTGTCCACCGCGGAGATCGTCCACCAGATCGTGGACGGGATGCGGGCGCTGCGGGACGGGGAGGTGCCCGGCGGTCCGGCGCGGCTGTCCAACATCGTGTTCATGGGCATGGGCGAGCCCCTCGCCAACTACAAGCGGGTCGTCACCGCCATCCGGGCGCTGACCGACCCGGCCCCGGACGGGCTGGGTCTCTCGCAGCGCGGGATCACCGTGTCGACGGTCGGACTCGTGCCGGCCATCCACCGGTTGGCCGACGAGGGACTCAAGTGCCGGCTCGCGATCTCCCTGCACGCCCCCGACGACGAACTGCGCGACACCCTCGTCCCCGTGAACACGCGGTGGAAGGTGCGCGAGGTGCTCGACGCCGGGTTCGAGTACGTCGAGAAGAGCGGGCGGCGGTTGTCGATCGAGTACGCCCTCATCCGCGACATCAACGACCAGGCGTGGCGGGGGGACCGGCTGGGCCGCCTCCTCAAGGGCAAGCCCGTGCACGTCAACCTCATCCCGCTGAACCCGACGCCGGGTTCGAAGTGGACCGCGTCGCGGCCCGAGGACGAGAAGGCCTTCGTCGAGGCCATCGCCGCGCACGGTGTGCCCGTCACCGTCCGGGACACCCGTGGTCAGGAGATCGACGGAGCCTGCGGTCAGCTCGCGGCCACCGAGCGGTAATCTGAGGGCCGCAGGTACATCTTCATATTCCGACAGGGGAGCGCCACAGCGCTGAGAGTGCGGCAATCGGGCCGCAGACCCTCTGAACCTCGCCCAGGTCATTCTGGGTAGGAAGTTCGGTCATCACTCAAGCTGTTGCGCCCTGCCCAGAAGATCAGATCCTCTGGGCAGGGCCGCGTCTCTTCCTGGTCAACCCCAGGAGGAAAACACCAGTGCACACAAGGACCTTCTTGGCCGCGGCCGTCGGGCTCGGCCTCGTCACGCTGTCCGCGTGTTCGTCGTCGGGTACCGGGACCGACTCCAAGACCGTCACCCTGGTCAGCCACGACTCATGGGCCGTCTCCAAGACCGTGCTCCAGGACTTCGAGAAGCAGTCCGGCTACAAGGTGAAGGTCCTCAAGGACGGCGACGCCGGCCAGGCCGTCAACAAGGCGATCCTGACCAAGGACAACCCGCAGGGCGACGTCTTCTTCGGCGTCGACAACACCCTGCTCTCCCGCGCTCTCGACAACGGTCTCTTCCAGCCGTACGAAGCCAAGGGCCTCGACCAGGTCGGCACGGACTACCAGCTCGACGTGGGCAAGCACCGGGTCACCCCCATCGACTACGGCGACATCTGCGTCAACTACGACAAGGCCTACTTCAGCAAGCACAAGCTGACCCCGCCCACCTCCTACGCCGACCTCGTCAAGCCGCAGTACAAGAACCTCCTCGTCACGGAGAACGCGGCCACCTCCTCGCCGGGGCTCGGCTTCCTGCTCGGCTCCGCCGCCGCGTACGGGGATGGGGGCACCTCCCGCTCGAGCGAAGCCGAGAGTGGGGGAGGCTGGCAGGGCTACTGGAAGAAGCTCAAGGACAACGGCGTCAAGGTCGTCGACGGCTGGGAGCAGGCCTACAACGAGGAGTTCTCCGGCTCGGCCGGCGGCAGGAAGGCGAAGGGCGACCGGCCGCTCGTCGTGTCGTACGCCTCCTCCCCGCCCGCCGAGGTCATCTACGCCGACCCGAAGCCCAGCACCGCGCCCACCGGCGTGGCGACCGGCACCTGCTTCCGGCAGATCGAGTTCGCCGGGCTGCTGAGCAACGCCAAGAACACCAAGGGCGGCAAGGCGCTCGTCGACTTCCTGGTCTCCAAGGAGTTCCAGGAGGACATGCCGTTGAACATGTTCGTGTACCCGGTGGTCAAGGGGGCCGCCGTGCCTGCCGAGTTCACGAAGTACGGTCCCGCCGCCCAGGACCCCGAGACCATGGCGCCCGACAAGATCGCCGCCAACCGTGACCAGTGGGTCAAGACGTGGACGTCACTCGTACTGAAGTAGCCGCGGCAGCCGGCAGGCGCGGGAGCGCGGCGCGGCTCGGGCTGATGCTCGTGCCCGTCGCGTTCTTCGCCGTCTTCTTCGCCTGGCCGGTCGCGGCGATCGTCACGCGCGGGCTGAAGGTCGACGGGGTGTGGCGGTTCGGGCGGATCGCCGACGTCGTCGGCGAGTCCGACATCCGGCACGTCCTGTGGTTCACCACCTGGCAGGCGCTCGCCTCCACCGCGCTCACCCTGCTGGTGGCGCTGCCGGCCGCCTACGTCTTCGCCCGTCTCGACTTCCCGGGCAAGCAGGTGCTGCGGGCCGTGGTGACGGTGCCGTTCGTGCTGCCGACAGTGGTGGTCGGTACGGCGTTCCTGGCGCTGGTCGGCCGCGGCGGACTGCTGGACGGGCTGTGGGGCGTACGGCTGGACACCACCGTCTGGGCCATCCTGCTCGCGCATGTCTTCTTCAACTACGCGGTCGTCGTACGGACCGTGGGCGGGCTGTGGGCCCAACTGGACCCACGGCAGGAGGAGGCCGCGCGGATGCTCGGCGTCTCGCCGCTGGGCGCCTGGCGGAAGGTCACCCTGCCCGCGCTGGCGCCCGCCGTGGCCGCCGCCGCGCTGATGGTCTTCCTGTTCACCTTCACCTCCTTCGGCGTGGTCCAGATCCTCGGCGGGCCGACCTTCTCCACCCTCGAAGTGGAGATCTACCGGCAGACCTCCGAGATCTTCGACCTCTCCACCGCCGCCGTCCTCACGATCGTGCAGTTCGTCGCGGTCGGTGCGATCCTCGCCGTGCACGCGTGGACGGTACGGCGGCGGGAGAGCGCGCTGCGGCTGGTGGACCCGTCGGTGACGGCACGCCGGCCGCGCGGGGCCGGGCAGTGGACGCTGCTCGGCGGGGTCCTCGCCACCGTCGCCGTACTCCTGGTGCTGCCGCTGGCCGTGCTGGTACGGCGGTCGCTCGACGGGGGGTTCGGCTACTACCGCGCGCTGGGTGACGCCGACGGGGGCACCTTCCTGGTCGCGCCGATCCAGTCGGTGGTCAATTCGCTCGAATACGCCGTCGCGGCCACCGCCATCGCCGTGGTGATCGGCGGGCTCGCCGCCGCCGCGCTGGCCCGGCGGGACGCGGGGCGGCTGGTGCGGGGCTTCGACGCGCTGCTGATGCTGCCGCTCGGGGTGTCCGCGGTGACCGTCGGCTTCGGGTTCCTGATCGCCCTCGACAAGCCGCCGCTGGACCTCAGACAGTCCTGGATCCTGGTGCCGCTCGCACAGGCGCTGGTCGGGGTGCCGTTCGTCGTGCGGACCATGCTGCCCGTGCTGCGGGCCGTGGACGGACGGCTGCGGGAGGCGGCGGCCGTGCTCGGGGCCTCGCCGTGGCGGGTGTGGCGCGAGGTCGATCTGCCGATGGTGCGGCGGGCGTTGCTGGTCGCGGCCGGGTTCGCCTTCGCGGTGTCGCTGGGGGAGTTCGGGGCGACGGTGTTCATCGCGCGGCCGGACAACCCGACGCTTCCGGTGGCCGTGGCGCGGTTGCTGTCCCGCCCCGGTGATCTCAACTACGGCCAGGCGATGGCCCTTTCCACGATTCTGATGGTGGTGTGCGCGGTGGCGCTGCTGGTGCTGGAGCGGCTGCGGACCGACCGGACGGGGGAGTTCTGATGCCGCTTCTCGAACTGGAGCAGGCCACCGTGCGGTTCGGCGGGCGGGCCGTGCTCGACGCCGTGGACCTCCAGGTCGCCGAGCACGAGGTGGTGTGTGTGCTCGGGCCCAGCGGGAGCGGCAAGTCGACGCTGCTGCGGCTGGTGGCGGGGCTGCAACCGCCGGACGCGGGGCGGGTGCTGCTCGACGGGCAGGACCGGACGCGGGTACCGGCCCATCGTCGGGGAGTCGGGCTGATGTTCCAGGACCATCAGCTGTTCCCGCAGCGGGACGTGGGCGGGAACGTGGCCTTCGGACTCCGGATGCGTGGCGCGGGCAAGGGGCAACAGGCCGAGCGGGTCGGCGAGTTGCTGGAACTGGTGGGATTGCCGGGGGCCGCCCGGCGGGCGGTGGCCGGGCTCTCCGGCGGTGAGCAGCAGCGGGTGGCGCTCGCGCGGGCGCTGGCGCCCCGGCCCCGGCTGCTGATGCTCGACGAACCGCTGGGACAGCTCGACCGCTCGCTGCGGGAGCGGCTGGTGGTCGAACTGCGGGAGCTGTTCGGCCGGTTGGGCACGACCGTGCTCGCGGTCACCCATGACCAGGGCGAGGCCTTCGCGCTGGCCGACCGGGTGGTGGTGATGCGGGACGGCCGGATCGCCCAGTCCGGCACGCCCCTCGATGTCTGGCAGCGGCCGGCCGACGAGTTCGTGGCGCGCTTCCTCGGCTTCGGCAACGTGGTCCCGGCGACCGTCGAGGGCTCGGCCGCGGTGACGCCCTGGGGGAAGCTGCCGCTGCCCGGGAACGCGCCGCAGGGGCCGCGCACCGTGCTGGTACGGCCCGCGGGGGTACGGCTCGTGGCGGCCGACGCGGGGCTGCCCTGCACGGTGACCGCCCGCACTTTCCAGGGCACCCATGTCACCGTCCACCTCCAGCCCCAGGACGGCCCGCGCCTGGAGGCGGCCTGCGCGCTGCGGGAGGCGCCGGAGGCCGGGGACGCGGTGGGCGTCGAGTTCGACGCGGCGGAGACCGTCGTACTGGACTGAGGCTCTTCAGGACACGGCCGAGGCCCGTCCCCCGGGGATACGGGAACGGGCCTCGACGGTGTACGAAAGCGGTGTACGAAGGCGGGTGCGTCAGCTTCCGCTGTTCGCCCCACGACGGCGCATGCCGAACCACACGGCGCCGCCGCCGACCACGACCAGCGCGCCCGCGATGCCGGCGATCAGACCGGTGTTCGAGTTGGCACCGGTCTCGGCGAGGTTCGACTCACCGACCGCCGGGGACGGGGCGTTGTCCGACGTACCCGCCGGGGCGGTGCTGCTGCTCTCCGAGGCCGACGGGGTCGGGGAGTCGGACTCGGCCGGGGTGGACGCGGACTCCGACGGCGACGGCGTGGCCGACTCCGACGGGGACGGGCTGGCGCTCTCCTCGCCCTTGCAGGCGGTGGACGAGGTGGTCAGGTTCGGCGTGATGTCCTTGTCGATCTGGATCTTGCCGCTGTCGACCTTGACGTGGACGCGGTACACCGCGTTCGGCTGCCAGTCCTCGGAGAAGGTGACCGGCGTGCCCTCCTTGGAGCCCTTGACGGTCTGGGCGTCGCCGACCTGCTTCGCGTCGCCGCCGTTGTTCTCGAGGAAGACGGTGATCGTGGCCGGAGTACCGGAGGCGTCGGTGTCGGTGACCGTAATGACGCCATTGGCGCCGTCGCAGGTGGCTTCGGCGGAGAAATCAGAGATGTTGCACGCGAGGGCGGAACCGGAGACGCCGAGCGTCAGCGCGGCCGACGCAGCGGCAACTCCCAGGATGCGCACGGAACGACGTGCACTGCGGCGGGATATGGACACGTTTGTCCTTACTGGGTGCATAACTGCGGGGGGTTTGCGGGGCAGTTGACGCAACGTGAGGTGAGGCATCAGCAACCCCAGGAGGCTCACAGGTCTATAAGTGTGCCGTAAGTAGTGTCAATGCATATGCGGTCCACGGGCGTTGACTTTGCCTGCTTATTAATCGCTGAGACGTTTCAGTGCCCCGGAAGCCTGCTCGATCCGGTCAACCAGGGCGATACGGGACGCCATGGACCGCTCCCGGGCAAGCGAGGTCAGGAGCTGCCAAGCCGGCAGCCTCTCGCTCCAGTGCGCCTCGTCCACGAGCACCATCGGGGTCGGCTCGCCCCGTGACTCGTAGTAGTTGGGCGTCGCGTTGTCGAAGATCTCCTGTACGGTCCCGGCGGCGCCCGGCAGGAACACCACACCTGCGTTGGAGCGGGCCAGCAGACCGTCCTCGCGGGTGGCGTTGGCGAAGTACTTGGCGATGTGCGCGGCGAAGGCGTTCGGCGGCTCGTGGCCGTAGAACCAGGTGGGGATGCCCACCGAGGGTCCGCCGTCCGGCCAGCGCTCGCGGACCTCGAAGGCGGCCCGCGCCCAGTCGGTGATCGACGGCCGGAACGAGGGCGCCTTGGCGAGGAGTTCCAGCGCCTCGTCGAGCATCCCGTCGTCGAAGGGTGCCGCGTACGCGCCCAGGTTCGCCGCCTCCATCGCGCCCGGGCCGCCGCCGGTCGCCACCGTGAGGCCGGCCCGCGCCAGCTCCCGGCCGAGCCGGGCGGCACCGGCGTAGGCCTGCGTACCGCGCGCCATCGCGTGCCCGCCCATGACGCCCACCACCCGGGCGTCGACGAGGAGTTCGTCGAGCGCGTCGGAGACCGCGTCGTCATGGATCGAGCGGAGCATCGAGGCGAATATGTCGCCGTCCGCCTTGGTCCCCTGGAACCAGGCGTACGAACGGGCGTCCGGGGTCGCCTCGTAGCCCTCGCCGAGCGCGTCGAACAGTTCGTCGGGCGTGTAGACGAAGGCGCGGTAGGGGTCGAAGGGGAGGTCCGGGACGGGCGGGAAGACGAGGGCGCCCAAGGCGCGGACCCGGGCGGCCGCCTCGGCCGACATCGGGCAGCCGAGGAAGACGGCGCCGGCGGCGTCGGTGGTGAGCAGGACGTCCGTACGGTCCGTCAGGTCGACGGCCTGGACGCGGTACTGGGCGAGCGTGCCGTGCGCGGCGACGACCTCGTCGAACTCGGCGAGGGACTCGATCTCACGGTCGCGGGCGGCACGGTTGGGCTGAGGCTGGGCGGGTGTCGGATGCACCCGCCCATGCTGGCACAGCTGTTCGTAGGGCCCCGTGGTGAAGGAGCGGGCGGGGCCGGGCCGCTCAGCTCTGGACCGCCGCCGGGTCCATCCACGCGACCTCCCAGCTGTGGCCGTCGAGGTCCTCGAAGGAGCGGCCGTACATGAAGCCCTGGTCCTGGACGTCGTCGTTCGCCGTGCCGCCGGCCGCGACCGCCTTCTCCACCAGTTCGTCGACCTTCTCGCGGCTCTCCGCACTCAGACAGATCAGCACCTCGCTGGTCTTCGTCGAGTCCGCGATCTCCTTCTTGGTGAAGTCGGCGTAGCGCTGCTTGCTCAGCAGCATCGCGATGATCGTGTCGCTGATCACGACACAGGAGCAGTCGTCGGTGCTGAACTGCGGGTTGATCGGGTAGCCGAGCTCCGTGAAGAACTTCCGCGACGCGGCGACGTCGTTGGTGGCCAGGTTCACGAAGATCATCTGCTGGTACATGGGGGTCTCTCCCTCGGGTGTCGTGCCGTTCGGGGGGACAGACCGCGGGACGGTCCGAAAGTCATCGGTGGGTTCGCACTCTTGTGCCGCGACTTTCGTACGGCCTCTCAGCGCGCGAGGGGCAGCGCGGCGAGGCCGGCGACCAGCAGGGTGAGAGGGACGAAGAGGGCCAGCAGGGCGCCGGAGCGCAGGGCCGCCGCGCTGCGCAGCACCGTGGCCGGGGCGCCCAGGCGGAGCAGGGCCTGGGTGGTGCCGGCGCGGGACTGGCGGGCCTCCACGGCGGCAGTCAGGAGCGTGGCCAGCGTGCAGCCGGCGACCACGGCACCGCCGAGGGTGGTGAGGGGACCGAAGGCGAGGGCGCCGCCGTCGTCGTAGAGCGTGAGGGCCGCGAAGGCCGCCGACGCCACCGCGCAGACGACGCCGAGGGGGCGGCCGATGCGGGTGGCCTCCGCCATCAGGACCCGGCCGGCCAGGAGGCGGAGGGCGCCGGGGCGGGCGGTCTGCAGGAGGCGGCCGCAGAGGTGGGTGAGGCCGGGGGCGGCGAGGATCAGGCCGAGGGCGGTGAGGGCCCAGCCGGCCAGGACCCCGACGGGGCCTACGGCCAGGCCGCCGGGGAGGGTGGTCTCCGGGGTGGCTTCGGTGGCGCCGGCGTAGGACTCCACGGCGAGGCCCGCGGCGAGCACGGCGATGCCCCAGGGGAGGCCGGTGGGGGACTTGGTGACCGCGATCAGCTCAGGAACGTCCGCGGGGGCCGGGAGGGGGGTTTCGCTCGCCGGCGCTTGCGGGGTGCCCTCCCCGGAGGGGGTGTGCGCGGCGGCCGCCTGTGCCGTCTCGGCGGCGTGGCCGGCCGTGGGCGGCGATGTGGGCCGGGACGGGGTTGTGGGCCGGGACGGGGATGTGAAGAGGCGGGCGCCGAAGCGGCCGTACGCTCCGAAGGTCTCGCGCCCTGCTTTTGTGTCGTAGGCCCCGAAACGGCCGTAGACGCGCGCCCGGCCCGCCGGGCCCGGCAGGTCCCTCGGGCGGAGGGTCACCGCCACCGCCGTGGACGCGAGCACCGGGAGCACGGCCAGGAGGGTCAGCGCCGCAGGGACGGGCAGGGACCTGTTCGCCGCCAGGAAGTCCTTCGCCGCGCCGTCGAAGGGCATGCCCGTGAGGTCGCCGCGCAGGTGGAGGAAGACCAGGAGGGCCAGCAGCGAGCCCAGGGTGCAGGCCAGGGCTGTATTCAGGGCGGCGATGGCCATCAGCCGGGCCGGGCCCAGGCCCAGGGCGGACAGGCCCGGGCGCGGCTTGGTGCCGGGGTCGGTGCGGGCCACCGCGATCGCGAGGTACACCGTGGCGGCGAGCGGGATCGCACACCACGACAGGCGCAGCAGGGCGGCCGTGGAGTGGGTCGGGTGGACCATCGCGTAGCCGAGGGCGGACAGCAGCAGGAAGCCCGTGCCGGCGGCCGCCGTGGCCACCAGGAGGCGGCGTAGGTGGACGGCCGGGTGGGCGGCGCGGGTCAGGCGGAGAGCGAGCACTCGGCCCGGCCCTCCGCTTCGGGGACCGGTGGCAGGTGGACCGTGTTCACCCGACGCCCGTCCAGGAGCGAGATCCTGCGGTCGGCCAGCGCGGCCGTCTCCGCGTCGTGCGTGGCCAGGACCACCGTGATGCCGTGCGAGCGGGCCGCCGTGGTGAGGGTGCGCAGCACATGGGCGCGGTCGGCGCGGTGCAGCGGTGCCGTCGGCTCGTCCGCGAAGAGGACCGTGGGGGCGGGGGCGAGGGCGCGGGCGATGCAGACGCGCTGGCGTTCGGCCTGCTGGAGCGCCGCGGGGTGGCTGCGGGCCTTGTCGCCGACGTCGAGGCGCTCCAGCCACTCCAGTGCGGCCACCTTGGCCCGGCGGCGGCCGGTACCGCGCAGCATCAGGGGCAGGGCGGTGTTCTCCCAGACGTTCAGCTCGGGGACCAGCGTCGGCGCCGGGTCGATCCAGCCGAAGCGGTCGCGGCGGAGCCGTTCCCGGGTGAGCGGGCCCATGCGGTGTACGGCCGTGCTGTTGAACCAGACCTCGCCGTGCTGCGCCGGGACCAGACCGGACAGGCACCTCAGCAGCGTGGTCTTGCCACTGCCGCGCGGCCCGCTGACGGCCAGGATCTCGCCCTCGCGTACGCCGAGCGAGACACCGGCGACACCGGGCGAGCCGTCCGGGTGGCAGAAGTGCAGGGAGCGTGCCCACAGCACGTCGTTGTCCGGCGGGGCCTCCATGGGCGTACACCTCGGTTCTGATCCGTTTTCCCGTCTCCGATCCCCCGTCCGGGGGAACGAAGGCCGGGGCGATCGGTCACGTGCACGCTAGGCAGGTCGGCGGCCGAGCCCGGACAGCACACGGCCCCGGGCCGCCGTTCTCACTCGAACGGACGGCACCGGGGCCGGATCGGACCGCTGATCCGATGATCAGAGCTTCGTCCACGCCTCCGTCAGCGTGGCGCGCAGGATCTGCTCGATCTCGTCGAAGGTCTCCTGGTTGGAGATCAGCGGCGGGGCGAGCTGGACGACCGGGTCGCCGCGGTCGTCGGCACGGCAGTACAGGCCGTTGTCGAACAGGGCCTTGGAGAGGAAGCCGTACAGGACGCGCTCGGTCTCCTCGTCGTTGAAGGACTCCTTCGTGGCCTTGTCCTTCACCAGCTCGATGCCGTAGAAGAAGCCGTTGCCGCGGACGTCGCCGACGATCGGGAGGTCGTGGAGCTTCTCCAGGGTCGAGCGGAAGGCGCTCTCGTTGTCGAGCACGTGCTGGTTGATGCCCTCGCGCTCGAACAGGTCGAGGTTGGCCAGACCCACCGCCGCCGACACCGGGTGGCCGCCGAAGGTGTAGCCGTGCAGGAAGGTGTTGTCGCCCTTGTAGAACGGCTCGGCGAGCTTGTCGGAGATGATGCACGCGCCGATCGGGGAGTAGCCCGAGGTCATGCCCTTGGCGCAGGTGATCATGTCCGGTACGTAGTCGAACTTGTCGCAGGCGAACATCGTGCCGAGGCGGCCGAAGGCGCAGATGACCTCGTCGGAGACGAGCAGCACGTCGTACTGGTCGCAGATCTCGCGGACCCGCTGGAAGTAGCCGGGCGGGGGCGGGAAGCAGCCGCCCGCGTTCTGCACGGGCTCCAGGAAGACCGCGGCGACGGTGTCGGGGCCCTCGAAGAGGATCTGCTGCTCGATCTGGTCGGCGGCCCAGCGGCCGAAGGCCTCCGGGTCGTCGCCGAAGAGCGGGGCGCGGTAGATGTTGGTGTTCGGCACCTTGTGCGCGCCCGGGACGAGGGGCTCGAACGGCGCCTTCAGGGCCGGCAGGCCGGTGATGGACAGGGCGCCCTGCGGGGTGCCGTGGTAGGCGACCGCGCGGGAGATGACCTTGTACTTGGTCGGCTTGCCCTGCAGCTTGAAGTACTGCTTGGCGAGCTTCCAGGCGGTCTCCACGGCCTCGCCGCCACCGGTGGTGAAGAAGACCTTGTTCAGGTCGCCGGGGGCGTGGTGGGCCAGGCGCTCCGCGAGCTCGACGGCCTTCGGGTGGGCGTAGGACCACACCGGGAAGAAGGCCAGCTCCTGCGCCTGCTTGAAGGCCGCCTCGGCGAGTTCGACGCGGCCGTGACCGGCCTGGACCACGAACAGGCCCGCGAGACCGTCGAGGTAGCGCTTGCCCTTGTCGTCGTAGATGTAGGTGCCCTCGCCCCGGACGATGGTCGGGACGGGCGAGTTCTCGTACGAGGACATGCGGGTGAAGTGCATCCACAGGTGGTCGTACGCGGTCTTGCTGAGGTCCTTCTGGCTCACGGTTATCGGGTTCCCCACATGTAGGTCTGCTTCTTCAGCTTCAGATAGACGAAGCTTTCGGTGGAGCGCACTCCGGGCAGTGACCGGATGCGTTTGTTGATGACGTCCAGCAGGTGGTCGTCGTCCTCGCAGACGATCTCCGCGAGGATGTCGAACGAGCCCGCGGTCATCACCACGTACTCGACTTCCGACATGGCGGTCAGCGCGTCCGCGATCGACTCGACATCGCCCTCGACGTTGACGCCGACCATCGCCTGTCGGCGGAAGCCCACGGTGAGCGGGTCCGTGACGGCGACGATCTGCATCACGCCCTGGTCCAGCAGCTTCTGGACGCGCTGGCGCACGGCCGCCTCCGACAGGCCGACGGCCTTGCCGATCGCGGCGTACGGCCGACGGCCGTCCTCCTGGAGCTGCTGGATGATGGCGAGGGAAACGGCGTCCAACTGGGGGGTGCCGTTCCTGGACTCGCGGGACGAGTCCCTCTGGTCTGCGCTTCGACTGGCCACGACCTCACTGTGCACGACGTCTCGACGGTTCCGCAAGGCCGCATCGATGAAATTCGTTGTTTGAGGTACCTGGTATTGCGGATTTCGCAGACGCGACGGCCGTGGGGGTGTTGAAAACGTGGGATCTCGGATTACTGTGGGTGTCTCAGTCAATGGACACCCGAACTTGGAGGGCCGGCAGTGAGCACCGAGCTGCGTCGTCTGCGCAATTACATCGACGGTGAGTTCCGGGACGCCGCCGACGGACGGACCACGGAGGTGGTCAACCCGGCGACGGGCGAGGCGTACGCGACGGCGCCGCTGTCCGGGGCGGCGGACGTCGACGCGGCCATGGCGGCCGCCGCCGCGGCCTTCCCGGCATGGCGGGACACCACGCCCGCCGAGCGCCAGAAGTACCTCCTGAAGATCGCCGACGCGTTCGAGGAGCGCGCCGAGGACCTCATCGCGGCCGAGGTGGAGAACACGGGCAAGCCCGTCGGGCTCACCCGCTCCGAGGAGATCCCGCCGATGGTCGACCAGATCCGCTTCTTCGCGGGCGCGGCGCGGATGCTGGAGGGCCGGTCGGCCGGTGAGTACATGGAGGGGATGACCTCCATCGTCCGCCGCGAGCCGGTCGGTGTCTGCGCGCAGGTCGCGCCGTGGAACTACCCGATGATGATGGCCGTCTGGAAGTTCGCCCCGGCGATCGCGGCGGGCAACACGGTCGTGCTGAAGCCGTCGGACACCACCCCGGCGTCGACCGTCCTGATGGCCGAGATCATCGGCGGGATCCTCCCCAAGGGCGTCTTCAACGTCGTCACCGGCGACCGTGACACCGGCCGTCTGATGGTCGAGCACCCGACTCCGGCGATGGCCTCCATCACCGGCTCCGTGCGCGCCGGCATGCAGGTCGCCGAGTCCGCGTCC
This sequence comes from Streptomyces sp. NPDC048254, assembly GCF_043201895.1. NCBI lineage: Bacteria > Bacillati > Actinomycetota > Actinomycetes > Kitasatosporales > Streptomycetaceae > Streptomyces > Streptomyces sp. NPDC048254. The sequence goes on along the minus strand of NZ_JBICZJ010000006.1, from coordinate 120,937 downwards.
AAGGACCTCAAGCGGGTCCACCTGGAGCTGGGCGGCAAGGCGCCGGTCGTCGTCTTCGAGGACCTCGACAGCGCGGCCATCGCCAAGGCCGCCGAGGACATCTCCGTCGCGGGCTTCTTCAACGCCGGCCAGGACTGTACGGCGGCGACGCGTGTGCTGGTGCAGGAGTCGATCCACGACGAGTTCGTGGCGGCGCTCGCGAAGGTCGCGGCCGAGACGAAGACGGGCCAGCCGGACGACGAGGACGTGCTGTACGGGCCGTTGAACAACCCGAACCAGCTCAAGCAGGTCTCCGGCTTCATCGAGCGGCTTCCCGCCCACGCCAAGGTCGAGGCCGGCGGGCAGCGGGTCGGCGACAAGGGCTACTTCTACGCCCCGACCGTCGTCTCCGGGCTCAAGCAGGACGACGAGATCATCCAGAACGAGGTCTTCGGACCGGTCATCACCGTCCAGTCCTTCACGGACGAGGACCAGGCCACCGAGTGGGCCAACGGCGTGGACTACGCGCTGGCTTCCTCCGTGTGGACCAAGGACCACGGGCGGGCGATGCGGATGTCCAAGAAGCTGGACTTCGGCTGCGTGTGGATCAACACGCACATTCCGCTGGTCGCGGAGATGCCGCACGGCGGGTTCAAGAAGTCCGGGTACGGCAAGGACCTGTCGGGGTACGGGTTCGAGGACTACACGCGGATCAAGCATGTGATGACGTCGCTGGACGCGTAGGTCGTAGGTCGGGTGCCGCCGCGTGGGAGCTGGTCGCGCCCACGCGGCGAAGCCGCACATCGACACGGCCCCGCGCCCCTGTCGGGGCGCTTTTGCTGCCCGGGTCCGTAGGTAACGCCGTGTTGACCCAGGGCATCGACAAGGTGTCCGGTCCCCGTCAGGCGGCTCGACGCAGCGTCGATTGCCCGGCCACAGGCGGGCGCGACATGCTTCGGGTGTGCCCCAGAATCCTTCTCGAACGCCCGCGCTCTCCCGTCGCTCCCTGCTGCGCGCGCTCGGCGGCACCGCCGCGCTCGGCGCCCTGGCCGGCTGTGGGGTGCCCGCCGCCTACGTCAAGGCCGGGGACCGCACCGTGACCGACCTGTCCGCCCGGGACCAGAAGCTGGTCTTCGCGAACTGGCCGCTGTACATCGACGTCGACGACGACAACCCGAACAAGCGGCCCACCCTCGACGCCTTCGAGAAGCAGACCGGGATCTCCGTCGACTACATCGAGGAGATCAACGACAACGACGAGTTCTTCGGCAAGATCAGCCCGGCGCTGATGAACCACCAGTCCACCGGCCGGGACCTGATCGTCATCAGCGACTGGATGTGCGCGCGGTTCGTCCGCCTGGGCTGGGTCCAGAAGATGGACCGCGCCCACCAGCCGAACGTGGCGAAGTTCCTGGACCCGCTGCTCCGTTCGCCCGCCTTCGACCCGGGCCGCCTGTACACGGTGCCGTGGCAGTCGGGCATCACCGGCATCGCGTACAACCGCAGGAAGCTGGGCCGTGAGATCCGGCACGTCAAGGACCTGTGGGCGAGCGACCTCAAGGGCCGGGTGACCCTGCTCTCCGGCCTCGACGAGGCGTTCGCGCTGCTGATGCAGGGCAACGGCGTGGACATCACCAAGTGGACGGCCGACGACTTCTACGACGTCTGCGACGAGGTGGAGAAGCAGGTCGCCCGGGGCCAGATCCGCCGCTTCACCGGCAACGACTACACCAAGGACCTGGTCAGCGGCGACGTCCTGGCCTGCCAGGCGTACTCCGGTGACGTCATCCAGCTCCAGGCCGACAACCCCGACATCCGCTTCCTCGTCCCCGAGGAGGGCGCGGAACTGTGGTCGGACTCCCTGATGATCCCGGACCGGGCCGACCACAAGGCCAACGCGGAACGTCTCGTCGACTACTACTACGAGCCGGAGGTGGCCGCCGAACTGGCCGCCTGGGTCAACTACGTCTGCCCCGTCCCCGCGGCCCAGCAGGTCCTCGCCGCCTCCAAGGACAAGGACACCGCGGCCCTCGCCGAGAACCCCCTGATCTTCCCGAACACGGCGATGCGCAGGCGCCTCGCCATCGCCCGGGACATCACGTCGACCGAACGCGTGGCCTTCGCGAAGCGGTGGAACCAGATCGTGGGGTTGTAGCCGGCGGTCCGGAGGCCTGCGGCAAAGACCGGGCTACCGGACCGGGGTCGGGGGCAGTGGTTCACGGGCTGCGTGCCAGGTGGGCGGAAGGACGGCGACGCCCGTACGAGCGGCGATCACCCCGCCCGCGATGGCGCAGGTGGTGTCGATGTCGCCGCGTCCGGCGACGGTGAACCACAGGCCCTCGTGCAGGTCGTCGAGGTGGCCCGCCGCGCACCAGAGGGCGTAGGGGACGGTGTCGGGCCCCGACATCCGGTAGCCGGAGCCCAGGACCTCCGCGACGTGCCGAACCGAGGTATGGGCCGGCATCCGGGCCGCGACCCGCACTCCCGACCGGACGTCGCTGTCGGGGAGTCGCGCGGCGATGGCCTGGAGGAAGTCCGGACGTGCCGGCGCGGGCCCGCCCCGGCTGCGCGTTGCCAGCGCCGCGGCGAGGGCCACCGCCACCGCCCCGGCGACCGCCTCCGGGTGGTGGTGCGAGACCACGCTCTGGCGGGCGGCCTGCTCGGCGACGGCGTCGAGGTCGGCGGCGTGCCAGGCGCCGAGCGGGGCGACGCGCATGGCCGCGCCATTGCCCCAGGAGCCCTGGCCGCCGAACTGCCCGGCGACCACCTCCTGCCAGGGCTCGCCCGCGCCGATCCGGCGGAGCACGTCGTGCATCGAGGCTCCGTAGCCGCGGTGCGTGTCGTCGGCGTAGGCCTCGGCGAGGCGCAGGGCGAGGCGGTCCTGGTCGACGGTGCCGTCGCCCTCGGCGAGTTCCCGGACGAGAACGAGCGCCTGGGCGGTGTCGTCGCTCCACCGCCACAGCGGCTCCGGGGGCAGGATCCGTGTCTCCAGGGCCGCCTGGCCTTCGTGGCGCAGGATGCCGAACCAGCGGTCACCGAAGGCATCACCGAAGGCGAGCCCGGACAACGAGTCAAGCGCGGCGGTAGGCAGGTCGGTCATCGGAGCAGTATCACCAGGCGGCGGCGTCCCCGGCACTCCGATTTCGGCGCGGCCATGTCCCGTGTGTGTTCCTGCGGGCCGCCCTCGCCGCGGACGGCCTCGGTGACCTGGGTGACCTGGGTGTCCGCCGCGGACCGTGAGACGGGGGCAGGGCCGGCGTCGTGATGATGGAGAATTGATGGCTGGCTTGACGGCGAAATGATGGTTTCGGGGGCTTCGCAACCCTTCCTCGCGGACCTAGCGTTGCGAGCACGTAAACGGCCTGGCCGTTGGCTGTGCGACACCCCTGGTATCCGCGGAGGCGTCGATCGCGGCCGTGTTCTGACGGCTTCCTGAAGGGAGAGGGCAATGGCGCCCGTGGAGTTGCTGATCGGCAGTCGCTGGCAGACGGCCAGGGGAACCGCGCGGACTCGGGAGGTCACGTCGCCGTTCGACGGCTCGACGGTGGGCACCGTGGCGCTCGCCGGGACCGAGGACGTCGAGGCGGCACTCGCCGCGGCGGAGCGGGGCGCGGCCGTCTGGCGCCGTACGCCCGCCCACGAGCGGATGCGGATCCTGCTGCGCGCCGCGGAACTCGCCGACGAGCGCGCCCCGAAGACCGCGCGGACCATCAGCGCGGAGTCCGGGAAGACCATCACCGAGGCCACCGGTGAGGCGTCCCGCTCCGGTGACCTGATCCGGCTCGCCGCCTTCGAGGGGACCCAGCTCTACGGCGAGACGCTCCCGCTCGACGCCAACCGCGGCACCGGACAGGACAAGATCGGCTTCACGCTGCGCCAGCCCTGCGGGATCGTCGTGGCGATCACGCCGTTCAACTACCCGGCGCTGCTGGTCCTGCACAAGCTCGCCCCGGCCCTGGCGGCGGGCAACGCGGTGATCCTCAAGCCGGCCACCAGCACCCCCCTGACCGCCCTCGAACTCGCCGGGTGCTTCGTGGACGCGGGGCTGCCGGAGGGGGTGCTCTCGGTACTCGTCGGCTCCGGCTCGGTGCTCGGCGACGCCCTTGTCGCCGACCCCCGCGTCCGCAAGATCTCCTTCACCGGCTCGACGGCCACCGGCGAGCACATCTCCCGGGTCGCCGGGGTGAAGAAGCTGTCCCTGGAGCTGGGCGCGTCCTGCCCGGTCGTGGTGCTGCCCGACGCCGACATCGAGGCCGCGGCGAGCGCGGTCGCGGCAGGCGGATACGTCAACGCCGGACAGGTGTGCATCTCCGTCCAGCGGGTCATCACGCACCCCGCCGTGACCGGCGACTTCCTGGACGCCCTCGTCCCCAAGGTCCGGGCCATCCGCACCGGCGACCCCGCCTCCCCGGACACCACGATGGGCGCCCTCATCACCGACACCGAGGCGGAGCGCGTCGAGCGGGCCATCGCCCGGGCCGGCGCGGACGGGGCCCGGGTCCTGACCGGCGGGGAGCGCGACGGAGCGGTGGTGCAGCCCGCCGTCGTCGCCGACGTCGACCCCGAATCCCCGTTCAGCCAGCAGGAGTTGTTCGGCCCGGCGGTCGCCGTCAGCTCGGCGGAGGACTGGGAGTCCGCCCTCGCGCAGGCCAACGGCACCGCCTACGGCCTCGGCGCCGGCATCTTCACCTCCGACATCGCCGGAGCGGTCCGGGCCGTCCGGGAGATCGACGCCGGTTCCGTCCACATCAACTGGACGCCGCTGTGGCGCGCCGACCTGATGCCGTACGGCGGCCTCAAGGGCAGCGGCTACGGCAAGGAAGGCCCCCGCGCCGCGGTCGGCGAGATGACCGAGGTCAAGACGATCGTGCTGCACGGCCGTCCCTGGTGACCCTGCCCCGTACCCCTGATCAGGAGCCGACTCATGACTGACCGGACGCGACAGCGCACGGTGCGCCTCACCGTCGCCCAGGCCGTCGTCACCTACCTCTCCCGGCAGTACTCCGTGGCCGACGGCCACCGCCGCCGCCTCATACCGGCCGCGCTCGGCATCTTCGGCCACGGCAACGTGGCCGGCCTGGGCCAGGCCCTCGACCAGCTCAGCGACCGACTCCCCTTCGTCCAGGGCCGCAACGAGCAGGCCCTCGTCCACATCGCGACCGCCTACGGCAAGGCCATGCGCAGGCACGCCACCCTCGCCGTGACCGCCTCCATCGGGCCCGGCGCCCTGAACATGGTGACCGGCGCGGGCCTGGCCACCGTCAACCGGCTGCCCGTCCTGCTGCTGCCGGGCGACACCTACGCGACCCGCCACCAGGGGCCCGTGCTCCAGCAGCTGCAGCACCCCGTCGAGGCCGACGCCTCGGTCAACGACGCCTTCCGGCCCGTCTCCCGCTTCTTCGACCGCATCACCCGCCCCGAGCAGCTGCTGACCGCGCTGCCCGCGGCGATGCGGGCGCTCACCGACGTGGACACCGGCGCGGTCGTCGTCTCCCTGCCGCAGGACATCCAGTCCCACGCGTACGACTATCCGGTGGAGTTCTTCGCCGAGCGGGACTGGCCGATCCGCCGTCCGGCGCCGGACGGCGACGAGGTCGCGGTGGTGGCGCGGATGCTCGCCGAGGCGGAGAAGCCGATGATCATCGCCGGTGGCGGGGTCGTGTACTCCGGTGCCGGCGAGGAACTGGAGGCGCTGGCCGACGCGGCGGGGATCCCCGTGGCGGAGACGTTCGCCGGCAAGGGCGCGGTGCAGCGCCGGGCCTGGTGGCAGCTGGGCGGTATCGGCCTCGAAGGCACCCAGGCCGTCAACGCCCTCGCCCGGGAAGCCGACTTCGTCCTCACCGTGGGCTCGCGCCTGACCGACTTCGCGACCGCCTCGCACTCCCTCTTCCAGAACCCCGACGTGCGCTTCGCGAGCATCAACGTCAACGCGCACGACGCGAACCGCGTGGGCGCCACCGGCATCGTCGCCGACGCCAAGCGGGCGCTCGCCGCGCTGACGGACGCCGTACGCGCGAACGGCACCACCACGTCCGCGGGTTGGCAGGAGAAGGTGCGTGCGCTGGACGCGCGGTGGCAGGCCGAGCGGGCCGCCGCCCTCGACCCGGACACCCCCTTCGACCTGGCGTCGCTGCCCGCGGACACCGACATCGTGAGCGACACCGACGCCGTGCTCACCCAGGGCCAGTTGATCGGGCTGCTGCAGGAGCACGCCCGGTCCGGCGACACGATCATCGCCGCCGCCGGCGGCCCGCCCGGCGACCTGCAGAAGGTGTGGGACGCCACCGAAGGCCGCTTCGCGCACCTGGAGTTCGGCTTCTCCTGCATGGGCTACGAACTGCCCGCCGCGATCGGCGTCCGCCTCGCCGAGCCGGACCCGTCGAAGCGGGTGCTGTCCCTGCTGGGCGACGGCACCTTCCTCATGGCGCCGACCGAACTGGTCACCGCCGCACAGGAGAAGCTGCCGGTCACCATCGTGATCCCGGAGAACCACGGGTACCAGGTCATCCACCGCCTCCAGATGGGGCGCAGCGGACGGGAGTTCGGCAACGAGTTCCGCTACCGGGACGGCAGCCTGGAGATCGGCTCCGGGAAGCCCGCCCGCCTGGAGGGCGGCTACCTCCAGGTCGACCTCGTCAAGACGGCGGAGGGCCTCGGCGCCCGCGCGATCCGCGCCACCACCGCCGACGAGGTGCGGGCCGCCCTGGCCGGCACCCGGGACCACGACGGACCCGTCGTCCTCGTCGTCCCCGTGATCCCGCACGCCGACCTCCCCGGTGCGGGCGTGTGGTGGGACGTGGCCCCGGCGGAGGTCTCCGAGCAGGAGACGGTCGCGCGGCTGCGCCATGAGTACGAGGAAGGCCTGGCTTCCCAGAGGTGGTACGGATGACCCGCTCGATCCTGGACCACGGCCGGCTGCGCGCCCGGCTCGCCGCCGGTGAGCCCACGGTGGGCACCTTCGTCGGCAGCGCCTCCCCGGTCACGGCCGAGGTGTGCGCCGCCGCCGGCGTCGACTGGGTACTGCTCGACCTCGAACACGGCGCCGGGGGAGAGGAGCAGGTCCGTACGACCGTCCCGGCCGCCGCCGCGTACGGCGTACCGACCGTCGTACGCGTCGAGTCCGCCGCCCGTATCCGCATCGGCCGCGTCCTCGACCTGGGCGTCGCGGGCGTCATGCTGCCCCGCCTCGACACGGCGGCCGAAGTACGCGAAGCGCTACGGCACCTGAGGTACCCGCCCGCGGGCGACCGCGGTGTGGCCACCTACAACCGGGCCTGCCGCTTCGGACTCGACCCCGCGGCCCTGGACCGGGAGGGCGAGATCCTCGGCGTGATCCAGATCGAGTCGGCGAGCGCGCTGGGCGACGTCGAGGAGATCGCGGCCCTGGACGGCGCCGACGTGCTGTTCGTCGGCCCCCGCGACCTCAGCCACGACCTCGGCGTGCCCGGCGACTTCACCGCCCCCGTCTACCGGGAGGCCCTGGAACGTGTCCGCAAGGCCGCCGCCGGCCGGGGCAAGGCCTGCGGCCTGCTCGTATCGGACGGTAGGGCGGCCGCCGCCCAACTCGCCGAGGGCTGGACGTTCGTCGGCATCGGCTCCGACACCACGCTGCTCGCCGCCGCGGTGTCCGCGGCGCTGGGCGAGGCCCGGGCTCAGCGTTAGGCGCTGCGCTCCGGGTGCCGCGAGGTGTTGCCGGCAGCGCCCACGCGGCGGAGCCGCACATGTCACAGCCCCGCGCCTTCAGGGCGCTGTGGAACCGCAGCCGAGTTCAGTCGACCCGTTCCGTTGGCTCGTAGGAGAAACCCATGACCTCATTCACCCCCGCTCCCGCACGGGAGATCGGTGTCGGCCTGATCAGCGTCGGCTGGATGGGCAAGCTGCACAGCCGTGCCTACCGGGAGCTGCCCTCCGTCTATCCCGAGCTGGGTATCAGGCCCCGCCTCGTGCACGCCGCCGACACCGCCGAGGACCGCGCCGCGTACGCCCGTGACGTCCTCGGCTACGAGAAGGCCACGACCGACTACCGTGCCGTCCTCGACGATCCGGACGTCGAGGTCGTCTCGATCTGCGCGCCGAACCTCCTCCACCACGAGATCGGCATCGCCGCCGCCAAGGCCGGCAAGCCGTTCTGGATCGAGAAGCCCGTCGGACGCGGCGCCGAGGAGACCGCCGAGGTCGCCGCCGCGGCCCGGGCCGCCGGCGTGGTCACCTCCATCGGCTACAACTACCGGCACGCCCCCGCCGTCGAGCGGGCCCGCCAACTGATCGCCGAGGGCAGGCTCGGCCGGATCACCAACGTCCGCGCCACCTTCTTCTCCGGCTACGCCTCCGAGCCCAGGGCCGCCCTGTCCTGGCGCTTCAAGCGGGACCTGGCCGGACACGGCGCGCTCGGCGACCTGATGAGCCACGTCGTGGACCTCGTCAGCTACGTCGTGGCCCCGATCGACGAGGTCTCCGCGCTCACCAGCACCGTCTACACCGAGCGCCCGCTGCTGCCCATGGGCTCCGGCACGCACTTCGCGGTGATCGACGGCGGTGAGATGGCGCGGGTCGAGAACGACGACTACACCGCCGCCCTCGTCCGCTTCGGCGGGGGAGCCGTCGGCACCCTGGAGGCGTCCCGCGTCATCGTCGGCCCGCAGTGCGGCATCGGCTTCGAGGTCTACGGCACCGACGGCTCGGTCACCTGGAACTTCGAGCGCATGAACGAACTGCGCGTCGCCCTCGACCGCAGCGGCCCCCACCAGGGCTACACCACCGTCCTCGGCAACGGTCACATGGGCGACTACGCCGGCTTCCAGCCGGGCCCCGGCAACAGCATGGGCTACGACGACCTGAAGGTCATCGAGGCCAAGAAGTTCCTCGCCGCCGTCGCCGGCATCGAGCACCACCACTCGACGATCGAGGACGCGCACGCCGTCGCCGAGGTGATCGCGGCGGCCGCCGCCTCCGCCGAGAGCGGCTCCTGGCAGTCGGTGCTCGCGGTACCCGGCGCGACCTTCGGTCATCCGGCGCGGAGTTGATCGTATGCCTGCCGAGCATGTCGTAGTGGCCCTCGGGCCGGTCGACGCCGACACGGTGATCCCCGTCCTCGGCGAGCGGGTCACCTTCGTCACCGACCCCACGCCCGGCGATCTCGCGGTCGCCGCGGGGGCCATCGTCCGCGCGGACCGGCAGGTCGACGGGGACCTCCTCGCGCGGATGCCACGGCTGCGGGTCATCGCCCGCACCGGGGTGGGCGTCGAGCTGGTCGACGTGGCGGCGGCCTCCGCCCGCGGGATCGCCGTCGTCGTCACCCCGAACAGCGGCAGCCGGGCGGTGGCCGAGGGAGTCCTCGCCATGGCGCTCCATCTGACCAAGCGGCTGAATCCGCTGACCGAGCTGGTGCGCGAGGGCCGCTGGGCCGAGCGCGCCACCCTGCCGGTCGGCGATCTGGACGGCGCCACCCTGGGCATCGTCGGCTACGGCCGTATCGGCCGCCGGGTGGGCGAACTCGCCGCCGCGTTCGGGATGCGGACGCTCGCGTACGACCCGTTCAGCCCTCCGCCGGCCGAGGTGGCCTGCGCCGACCTGGGCGAACTCGTCGAGGCCGCCGACGTCGTGACCCTGCACGCCCCGCTCACCGACGGCACCCGGCACCTCGTGGACGAGCAGCTGCTGGCCCGGGTGAGGCCGGGAGCGATCCTCGTCAACTGCGGCCGGGGCGGTCTGCTCGACCTCGACGCCACCCTGGCCGCCCTGGAGACGGGCCGGCTGTCCGGCGCCGGCCTGGACGTGTTCGACCCCGAGCCGGCCCGCCACCACCCGCTCTTCGACCACCCGAACGTCGTCCTCACCCCGCACCTGATGGGTATGACGCGCCGGGCGATGACACTGACCTTCGTCGACGCGGCGCGTGGCGTCGCGGACGTCCTCGCGGGCCGCCCGCCCGCCGCGGTCGCCGACCTCGAATGGAACCACCGAAAGGCCACAGCATGACCACCTCCCCGCTCGACAGGATCGCCGGCGCGCCCATCTCCTGGGGGGTGTGCGAAGTGCCGGGCTGGGGCTACCAGTTGACGCCCGAACGGGTGCTGAAGGAGATGCGCGAGGTCGGCCTGGCCGCCACCGAGATCGGCCCCGAGGGCTTCCTGCCCGCGGAACCGGGCGCCATGGCCCAGGTGCTCGCCGACCACGACCTGCACGCCGTCGGCGGCTTCACCCCGCTGCTGCTGCACGTGCCCGGACACGACCCGCTGCCGGTGGCGGAACAGCTCCTGGAGAGCTACGCCGCCTCGGACGCGGAGGTCCTCGTCCTGTCGGCCATCACCGGCCAGGACGGCTACGACTCCCGGCCCGAACTCGACGCCGACGGCTGGCGGTTGCTCCTGTCCAACCTCGACCGGCTGACGGCGCTGGCCGCCGAACGCGGGGTCCGGGCCGTCCTGCACCCGCACGTCGGCACGATGATCGAGAACGGCGACGAGGTCCGCCGTGTCCTGGAGCACTCGGCGATCTCCCTCTGCCTCGACACCGGACACCTGCTCATCGGCGGTACCGACCCCGCCGAACTGACCCGGCAGGCACCCGAGCGCATCGCCCACACCCACATGAAGGACGTGGACGCGGCCCTCGCCGCCAAGGTCCGGTCCGGCCGCCTCACCTATACCGAGGCCGTACGCGAAGGCATGTACCGCCCGCTCGGCGCCGGTGACGTCGATGTCCGGGCCATCGTCACCCATCTCGGCGCCCGCGGATACGACGGCTGGTACGTCCTGGAACAGGACACCATTCTCGCCGGGGAACCCACGGGAAAGGGACCCGTCGACGAGGTGTGGGAAAGCGCCGAGCATCTGCGTTCGGTGCTGCGCGCCACCGTGTAAACGTACCCGGACCACCTGTTTCGCCGATTCCGGGTCGAATTCGCGTCCGTGCGGGAATTGACCCCGCCCGTTCCGGTCGGCCCGGAATCCCTTTTCCCTGCCGTGCGGCCGCGTGCTGGGTGGCTAATACATCTAAAAAGGGAGGCGGAATGGCTCAGGCTATTTCGGGTGCGAAGGGCGCCGTAATCGGCGCTGGATGCATGTCCTGACATCGTGTCCTGATGGATAAATGATGTCATTACAAACGTTGACCCCCGGTGTTCATGGCGGTTCCATCTCGTCATGGGAAACAGCCGCGTAAACGGCATGTGTCCCGTAGCGCCTGCGCAGCCAGTCGCATCCTTCTCCTCCCCGTCGCACAGTGAGGTGCCGGAAGATGGATCGCTCGTCGTACCCCCGCTCCCGCAGAATCGCCCCCGTCGTCGCCATAGCGGCAGCGGCCACGCTGCTCGTCGCCGGATGCTCCAGCAACTCCGGAGGCAAGAAGGCCGAGGAAGCCGACAGCGGCGTCTCGGCCGGCAAGGCCACCACCGCCCGTATGACGGTCGCGATGATCACGCACGCCGCGCCCGGTGACACCTTCTGGGACACGATCCGCAAGGGCGCCGAGGCGGCAGCCGCGAAGGACAACGTCAAGCTCGTCTACTCCAGCGACCCCAGCGGCCCCAACCAGGCCAGCCTGGTGCAGAACGCGATCGACCAGAAGGTCGACGGCATAGCGGTCACCCTCGCCAAGCCGGACGCCATGAAGGCCGTGGTCGCCAAGGCCGAACAGGCCGGCATCCCCGTCGTCGGCTTCAACAGCGGCGTGGCCGACTGGAAGAAGCAGGGTCTGCTCGAGTACTTCGGCCAGGACGAGAGCATCGCGGGGGAGGCCTTCGGCCGCAAGCTGAACGAGGCCGGCGCCAAGCACACGGTCTGCGTGATCATGGAACAGGGGCAGGTCTCCCTGGAGGCCCGCTGCGCCGGGGTGAAGAAGACGTTCGAGGGCAAGACCGACATCCTCTATGTCAACGGCACCGACATGCCGTCCGTGAAGTCGACGATCACCGCCAAGCTCAAGACGGACCCGTCCATCGACTACGTGACGACCCTCGGTGCTCCGTTCGCGATGACCGCCATCCAGTCCATCGCCGACGCGGGCGGCAAGGCCAAGCTCGCCACGTTCGACCTCAACAAGGACGCGGTGGGCGCCATCAAGTCGGGCAAGATCCAGTGGGCCGTCGACCAGCAGCCCTACCTCCAGGGCTACCTGTCGGTCGACTCCCTGTGGCTCTACAAGAACAACGGCAACTACAGCGGCGGCGGTGAGGCGCCGGTGCTGACCGGACCGGCCTTCGTCGACAAGACCAACGTCGCGAAGATCGCCGAGTTCGCGGCGAAGGGAACCCGGTGATGAGCACGGTCCAGAGCCCGGCCCCGGCGACGGACTCCCCGTCGCCGGCTCCGCCGGCCCACCAGAAGGACGGGCGGACAGCCGAACGGTCCCCGGCTGTGCGGCTGTTGGCCCGGCCCGAGGTGGGTGTCTTCCTCGGTGCCGCCGCGGTGTACGTGTTCTTCCTGATCGCGGCCCCGCCGGTGCGCGACGGCGGCTCGATGGCGACGGTGCTCTACCAGTCCTCCACCATCGGCATCATGGCCCTGCCGGTCGCCCTGCTGATGATCGGCGGCGAGTTCGACCTGTCGGCAGGCGTCGCCGTCATCACCTCGGCGCTCACCGCCGCCATGCTCGCCTACCAGCTGTCCATGAACGTCTGGGTGGGGGTGATCGCGGCCCTGTTGGTCTCGCTGGCGATCGGCTTCCTGAACGGCTGGCTGGTCGTCAAGACGGGTCTGCCCAGCTTCCTGATCACCCTGGGAAGCTTCCTGATCCTCCAGGGCGTCAACCTCGCGGTGACCAAGCTGGTCACCGGCAACGTCGCCACCGACGACATCAGCAACATGGACGGCTTCGGCCAGGCGCAGAAGATCTTCGCCTCGACCTTCACCGTCGGCGGCGTCCAGGTCAAGATCACCGTTTTCTACTGGCTGGTCTTCGCGGCCATCGCCACCTGGGTGCTGCTGCGCACGAAGTACGGCAACTGGGTCTTCGCGGTCGGTGGCAACAAGGAGTCGGCGCGCGCGGTCGGTGTGCCGGTGACCTTCACCAAGATCTCGCTGTTCATGCTGGTCGGTTTCGGTGCCTGGTTCGTCGGCATGCACCAGCTGTTCTCGTTCAACACGGTGCAGTCCGGTGAGGGCGTGGGCCAGGAGCTGATCTACATCTCCGCGGCGGTGATCGGCGGCTGTCTGCTGACGGGTGGTGCGGGCTCGGCGATCGGCCCGGTCTTCGGTGCCTTCATGTTCGGCATGGTGCAGCAGGGCATCGTCTACGCGGGCTGGAACCCGGACTGGTTCAAGGCCTTCCTCGGCGTGATGCTGCTCGGCGCCGTCCTGATCAATCTGTGGGTCAGCCGCACGGCGACCCGGAGGTGACGCGATGACATCCACCAGCAAGGCCGGCACCCACGGCGCGATCCTCGCGGACACCGTCCCCGAGCAGCATGACGGCCCTGTCGTCGCACTGCGCGGCGCGGGCAAGTCCTACGGCAACATCCGCGCCCTGCACGGCGTCGACCTCAGGGTCTTTCCCGGCCGGGTCACCTGTGTCCTGGGCGACAACGGGGCCGGCAAGTCGACCCTCATCAAGATCATCTCGGGGTTGCACCAGCACACCGAGGGCGACTTCCTGGTCGACGGCGATCCGGTGCGCTTCACCACCCCGCGCGAGGCCCTGGACAAGGGCATCGCCACCGTCTACCAGGACCTCGCCACCGTTCCCCTGATGCCGGTGTGGCGGAACTTCTTCCTCGGCTCCGAGATGACCCGGGGCCCCTGGCCCGTGCGCCGTCTGGACATCACCAGGATGAAGGAGACCGCCGACCGCGAACTGCGGAACATGGGTATCGTCCTGGACGACCTGGACCAGCCCATCGGCACGCTCTCCGGCGGTCAGCGCCAGTGTGTGGCCATCGCCCGCGCCGTCTACTTCGGCGCCCGGGTCCTCATCCTGGACGAGCCCACCGCAGCCCTCGGCGTCAAGCAGTCCGGGGTGGTGCTGAAGTACATCGCCGCCGCCCGCGAACGCGGCCTGGGCGTCATCTTCATCACCCACAACCCGCACCACGCCTACATGGTGGGCGACCACTTCAGCGTGCTGCGCCTGGGCACCCTGGAACTCTCCGCCGAGCGCAGCGAGATCACCCTCGAGGAACTCACCAACCACATGGCCGGCGGCACCGAACTCGCCGCCCTCAAGCACGAACTGTCCCAGGTCCGGGGCGTGGACGTCGAGGAGCTCCCCGCAGCGGACGCACTTCGGGTCGGCGAACCCCGCACCAACTGACCACGACCACGGGAGACACCGGAACATGTCATCTCAGCGAGCGCTGCGCGTTGCCGTCGTCGGCACCGGCACGATGGGCGCGGACCACGTGCGCAGACTCCGCCACGTCATCAGCGGGGCACGCGTGACGGCCGTCGTCGACATCGACGCGGAACGGGCCAAGTCGCTGGCCGACGCGACGGAGGGCTGCACGGCGTACACCGAACCCGCGGTCGCCATGGCGGCGCAGGACGTGGACGCGGTCCTCATCGCCTCACCGGGGCCCGCCCACGAGGCGGCTCTGCTCGAAGCCCTGCGCCGGGACCTGCCGGTGCTGTGCGAGAAGCCGCTCACCCCCGACGCGGCCTCCGCCCTGCGCGTCCTGGAGGCCGAACAGAGGCTCGGGCACCGGCGCGTCCAGGTGGGCTTCATGCGCCGGTACGACGCCGAGTACCTGAAGCTCAAGAGGCTCCTCGACGAAGGCAAGCTGGGCCGGACGCTGATGCTGCACCAACAGCACCGCAACCCGGCCATGCCCACCTGGTTCACCGAGGAGATGCTCATCAACGACTCGGTCGTGCACGAGATGGACGTGACACGCTGGCTCCTCGGCCAGGAGATCACAGCGGTCACCGTGCACAAACCGGCACCGTCGGCACAGGCGCCCGCCGGTATGAGCGACCCCCAGTTCGTCCTCTTCGAAACCGGGTCGGGCGCGCTCGTCGACGTCGAGATCTTCGGGCACTGCGGCTACGGCTACGAGGTGCACGCCGAGGCGGTCTGCGAACACGGCACCGTACGCATCGGCGACGAGCACGGACCGCGGGTCAGCGCCGACGGCCGCTGGGGCGGACGTGTCACGCCGGACTACATCGAGCGTTTCCAGGATGCCTACGACCGCGAGGTCCAGGCCTGGGTCGACGCCACCCGTCGCGGGGAGGTCAC
Organism: Streptomyces sp. NPDC048254; assembly: GCF_043201895.1. Classification (NCBI taxonomy): domain Bacteria; kingdom Bacillati; phylum Actinomycetota; class Actinomycetes; order Kitasatosporales; family Streptomycetaceae; genus Streptomyces; species Streptomyces sp. NPDC048254. The sequence goes on along the minus strand of NZ_JBICZJ010000006.1, from coordinate 105,787 downwards.
CGGCCCGAGTGTCTGGGACGGTTACGCCGCCGCGGCCGTCTGCGAGGCGGGTGTGCTGTCCCAGCGGGAGGGGCGGCGCGTGGCGGTCGAGCTGGCGGAACGCCCGGCCCTGTACCGGTAGCCGTACACACAGCGGGAGGGGGCGGTACCGGTCCGGTACCGCCCCCTCCCGCTGCGTCACGCCGTGGCGGGGAGCAGCGTACGCGGCCGGACGGGGAATCCGGCCGCCCGATAGCACGCGTCGATGAGCCGCATGGTGGTCAGCGCGTCATCGGCGTCGAGCGCCGACGGTGCGCCGTGCCGCAGCTGCGCCGCCAACGCCTCCAGTTGGTACGTGTACGACGACCGGCGGCCGAGTTCCTCCGTGCGCTCGCCGTTGGCCGTACGCACCACCACCCGGTCGTCCAGGTGCGGCTGGACGAAGTTCGTCGCCGTGGCCTCGCCGCGCGTGCCCACGACGCGACAGCTCATCTGCCACGTGTGATAGGCCATGTGACAGCGGGCGGTTCCGGTGGCGCCGCCGGGGAACTCCAGGTCGGCGTAGAGCCATTCGTCGACTCCCGCAGCCCCGGTTCGCTCGCCCCCGCGGGCGCCGGCCAGCCGGGGCGCTCCGCCGGCCCAGGGGGCGAGCATCCGCAGCGCGTGCAGGCTGTAGCACCCGAGGTCCATCAGCGCACCGCCGGCCAGCGGCAGCGACCACCGCACGTCGCTGTCCGGCGGCGCGGGCATGGCGACCATGGCCTCGACATGCCGGAGGTCGCCCAGCTCCCCGCTGTCGAGCAGCTCGTGCAGGCGCCGGGTGACCGGGTGGAACAGGTAGTGGAAGCCCTCCATGAACACGGTGCCAGCCCGGGCGACGGCCTGGTGGACCTCGGTCGCCTCCTCGGCGTTGCTCGCGGACGGCTTCTCGGTGAGCACGTGTTTGCCGGCCCGGAGCGCCGCCAGGTTCCACGGCCCGTGCAGGCCGTTGGCCAGCGGGTTGTAGACGACCTCGACCTCCGGGTCGCCGACCAGGTCGGCATAGGAGCCGGCCACCCGTTCCACGCCGTGCGCGGCGGCGAACGCCTCGGCCCGGTCCCGGTCGCGGGCGGCCACCGCCACCAGCCGGTGACCGCACGCCCGGGCCGGTCCCACGATGGACAGTTCGGCGATCCGGGCCGCGCCCAGCACACCGATCCGCAGTGGCTCGTCCGTCATCCCTTGCCTACCTCCTCAAGTCGTACCGGCCGGTGCTCGCGCAGCGACAGGGTGCGTGCCTCGGCGGTCCAGCCCGCCCCGACGGCGTCCGCCCCCGGGCAGGGCGAACGGCGGGTGCCGGCCAGGACCAGGTCCTCGGAAAGTCCCATGAGTGCGGTGTCTCCTTCAGTGCCGGCGGCGTACCGCGGCCGCGCGCAGTTCCCGGCGCAGCCGATCGGGGGCCCAGCCCTCGGTCACCGCCTGCCAGAGGGCGTCCGCCTGGGAGGGCGGGGCCAGACCGTCGACCGGCGGGTCGAGGTCCAGGTCGGTGGGGAACGGGTAGCCCTCGGCGGTGGCGGCGACCACCCGGTGCAGCCACTCCGCCGAGGTGCCTTCGGCCTTGCGGCGCAGCAGCACCGGGAAGAGGGCGTTCGCCATCGCCTCGCGGTCCACCGTCTCCATCGCGCGGCCGAAGGCGGAGGAGATCTGCAGCAGGTTGGCCATCCGGCGGATGCCGGTGGACCGGTTGTGCCCGGCGGCGTGGAAGAGCGCGGGGTTGAAGAAGACGGCGTCGCCCTTGTCCAGGGGGAGCTGGACGTGGTGGGTGCCGAAGTACTCGACGAACCGTGGCAGTCGCCAGGCGAGGTAGCCCGGCTCGTACTTCTGCGAGTGCGGCAGGTACAGGGTCGGGCCGGACTCGACGGGCATGTCGCAGTGGGCGACCGCGCCCTGGAGGGTGAGGACGGGGGAGAGGCGGTGCACATGCGCCGGGTAGGCGGCGGCGCGCTCCTGGGAGAGGAAGCCGAGGTGGTAGTCGCGGTGCACGCTCTGCGCGGCACCGCCCGGATTGACGACGTTGACCTGCGACGTCACCTGGTAGGCGGGGCCCAGCCAGGCCTCGGCGACCAGCGCCAGCATGTCGTTGGCGTAGTAGTCGGCGAACACCTCCGGCGCCCGTACGGCGATCTTGTCCAGGGCGTTCCAGACGCGGTCGTTGGCGCCGGCCCGGGCGAAGTGGTCGCCGCGGGCCGTGCCTTGGCGGCGCTCCTCCTCGATGAGCGCGGCGAAGGCCTCGGACACCTGGTCCACGACGGCCGCCTGGGCGAACGCGTCCTTGAGGACCACGATGCCGGGTCCGTCGAGCAGCGCCCGGATCAGCTCCTCCTGGACGTCCCGGCGGCCCTCGGCGGTGGCCGCGAGGCTCCGGAGCCGGTCGCTGTCGTAGAGCAGCACGTTCTGCTCCACGCCCGCGGCCGACGGGTAGTCCCCGACGTCGGTCTTCTGCTCGACGAGTGAGCGGAGCGCGTCGAGATCGCAGTCGGCCTCGGTGAGCCATGCCCGCTTCGCCGTCGTTGGAGAAGGCATCCGGGTCCTTTCGCAGTGCCTGCTTTTCTGCCAGTCTTGAGAACCCGCACGCATCAATCAATCCTCAGCGGCGAATCAAAAATCCATCATCATCCTCGGGGATCAGCCATGCATCACCCCTATCCGATCAGGGAAATCGCCCGTCAGGCAGGGCTGAGCACCGCCACGGTCGACCGTGTCCTCAACCGCAGGGGCAATGTGCGGGAGAGCACCATCCGTGAGGTACAGGAAGCCATCAAGGACCTGGACCGTCAGCAGAGCCAGGTCCGGATCGCCGGCCGGACCTTCATGATCGACATCGTCATGCAGGCACCGGAGCGGTTCTCCACCGCCGTACGCGAGGCGCTGGAGGCCGAACTTCCCTCCCTGCACCCCGCCGTCGTGCGCTCACGTTTCCACTTCCGCGAGACCTGCTCGGCTACGGAGCTGACCGCCACCCTCGACAAGATCGCCAAGCGCGGTTCGCAGGGCGTGCTCCTCAAGGCCCCCGACCTGCCGGAGATCGCCGCCGCCGTCGGGCGGCTGGTCGCGGCCGGCATCCCGGTCGTCACGCTGGTGACCGACCTGCCGCACAGTCCGCGCCTGGCGTACGTCGGCATCGACAACCGCGCGGCGGGCGCCACCGCCGCCTACCTCCTCCAGCAATGGCTCGGCGACCGGCCGGGAAACGTGCTGACCACGATCAGCCGCGGTTCCTTCAGGGGCGAGGAGGAGCGCGAGATGGGCTTCCGCAGCGCCATGCGGCTCGCCGACGCCAAGCGCTCCCTGGTCGAGGTCACCGACAGCGACGGCCTGGACGCCACCCAGCGCGACCTCGTGCTCGACGCGCTCAAGCGCGACGAGGACATCGTCGCGGTCTACTCCATGGGCGGGGGCAACCTCGCCACGCTGGACGCGTTCGACGACCTCGACAGGCCGTGCGCCGTCTTCGTCGCACACGACCTCGACCACGACAACACGCGGCTTCTGCGGGAGCGCCGCCTCTCCGCCGTCCTCCACCACGACCTGCGCCAGGACGTACGCCGCGCCTGCCAGACCGTCATGCGGGCCCACCAGGCACTGCCGGACGACGGCCCGACCCTCCCCTCGGCGATCCAGGTGGTCACACCGTTCAACCTGCCGCCCGACGTCTCTTCCGCGCCGTTCGCGGGATGAAGCCCGCTGCGGCTCCGCACACTGTGCGGAGACCGGCGAGCCGACGGGAGAGACGTCCGGCTGCCGTGACACGCCTCGTGCCCTGCGTCGCGGCGTGTACGACGGCGACCGGCCGTTGACCGCGACCGCGACCGCCTCGGTCGGCGCGCCGGCGTTTTGTCCTGGACGGGCGCCTCGGGGTTCCGCGGTGCCGCGTTTCTATCTCCAACCTGTGTTGTTCCTAGAATGACCGGGTGGACGACATCGACGCGATCGCGGCGCTGCAGGATCCGGTGCGACGCCGACTGTACGAGTACGTGGCGGCGCAGGGCCGTGAGGTCGGCCGTAACGAGGCCGCCGAGGCGACCGGGGTGGCGCGTACGCTCGCCGCGCACCATCTGGACCGGCTGGCCGAGGCCGGGCTGCTCGACACCGGCAGCCGCCGTCTGACGGGGCGGTCGGGGCCGGGGGCGGGGCGTCCGGCCAAGGTGTACACGCGGGCGCTGGAGGAGCGGGCGGTGTCGCTGCCCGCCCGCGACTACCGCACCGCCGCCGAACTGCTCGCCGAGGCCGCCGAACAGGCCGGACTGGACGCCGGACTCTGCGCGGCCGCCCGCCGCCGCGGCGAGGCCCTGCGCGGCTCGGCGGCGCCCGGCGGCGGCCTCGAAGAGGTCATGGAGACGCTGGCCGCGCGCGGCTACGAACCGCACCTGGAGCGGGCGGGAGGCGACCGGGGCGCCGAGGGCGCGGGTGAGGGGGCGGTCGTCGTCCGGATGCGCAACTGCCCCTTCCATGGCGTCGCCGAGCGCTTTCCGCCGCTCGTCTGCGGCATGAACCTGGCGCTGCTGGAGGGGCTGATCGGTACCGATGGCCCCGTCCGGGCCCGCATGGACGCCTGGCCGGGGCGGTGCTGTGTAGTGCTCGAAAGTTCTAAAAACAACGACGATTGACATAGAGATGGGGGCATGCTGACATGAGGTCATGACCGCATCCACGTATGCCGCTCACCTCGCCCAGCTCAATGTCGCCACGCTCCGCCACCCCCTCGACGACCCGCGCGTCGCGCCGTTCGTCGAGATGCTCGACTCGGTCAACACCGCTGCCGACGGCGCACCCGGCTTCGTGTGGCGGCTCGTGGCGGAGGGCGCGGCCGACGCCACCGTCCTGCGCCCGGCGGGCGAGGACGTCATCGTCAACCTGACGGTCTGGGAGACCCCGGAGGCGCTGTGGGGCTTCACCTACCGCAGCGAGCACCTTGAGGTGATGCGGCGGCGGCGCGAATGGTTCGAACGGCACGTCGAGGCGCACCTGGTGCTCTGGTGGGTCCCGGCCGGCCACCTCCCGACCGTCGACGAGGCCCTGGAGCGGCTGGCCGACCTGCGTGCGCACGGACCGTCTGCCCGCGCGTTCACCTTCGCCTCCTCCTACTCCGCCGCCGAGGCCGCCCGGGATCTCCGGACCGCGGCGCGGAAGTAGGGGAAGGGGCGTGCTGTGGCAGGGAGATGCGTAAGAGGCGTAAGAGGGGGGAGGGCAGGGTCCGGACACTTCCGCCGGGCCTGTTCGTGGACTACCTGATCGGCCGGGCCCCGTCGGGGAGTTCGGTCGGGTAGTCCTGGTCGAAGTCGGCCGAGCGGCTCACCTGCTCCCAGGCGGCGGCCTCCTCCAGTTGGCCGCGCGAGTAGTACTGCGCCATCTCGACGGCATTGACACCGAGGAGCAGGTGCGTCGGCGGGTTCGGCGACTTGACGACCCGTACCAGGATCTCGCCGGCGCGCCCGGGGTCGCCGGCGGCGGACACGGTGCCGCCGAGCAGGCGGACCATCTCCCCCACGGTGGAGTCGTACTCCGGGGCGACCTCGGGGATCCGCATCGAGGGGCCGGCCCAGTCGGTGGCGAAGCCGCTGGGTTCCACGACCAGGCAGCGGACGCCGAAGGGCGCGGCCTCGGCGGCGAGGACCCGGGTGAAGCCGTCCACGGCGAACTTGGCGGCCTGGTAGGAGCCGAGGCCGGGGGTGCCGCCGACGCGGCCGCCGATGGAGGAGAACTGCACGAGGGTGCCGCCGCCCTGGGCCCTGAGGATCGGGAGTGCGGCGGTGGAGACGTTGTAGACGCCCCAGAAGTTCGTGTCGAACTGGCGGCGGAAGTCGTCCTCGGGGGTCGTCTCCACGGCGGCGAGGTTGGCGTATCCGGCGTTGTTGACCACGACGTCGACCCGGCCGAAGCGGTCGACGGCCGCCCGGAGGCCGGTCACGGCGGCGGGCCGGTCGGTGACGTCGAGCGCGACGGGCAGGACGCGGTCGCCGTACTTCTCGACGAGGTCTCCCAGCTGCTCGGGCCTGCGGGCGGTGGCGACGACGTTGTCGCCGGCCTCCAGGGCGGCGATCGCGAGGTCGCGGCCGAAGCCGCGGGAGGAGCCGGTGATGAACCAGGTGTGGGTAGTCATACCGACAGCACAACACGGTTGCGTTATTAGTGCAACCGTGTTGTGTTAAATCGTCCACGGTGGTGCGGTGGTGCGGTGCTCAGGTGTGCCGCAGGGGCGCCTCTCCCGGCCCGGCCGTCGTGTCCAGGGCGTGCTCGATGAAGCGCCGGGCGGCCGGGGGCAGGGTGCGGGAGGTCAGGCGGGCGACGCCGATGTCCCGGGCGGCCCGGACGTCGGTGAGGCTGAGGTAGCGGATGGGGAGGTCCGGGTTCGCCTCCGTGGCCGCGGCCGCGGTGGCGTCCGGTGCGGCCGGGATCAGGGAGACGCCCAGACCGGACGCGACCAGCCCGCGCAGGGTCTCCACCTCCTCGCCCTCGAAGCCGACGAGGGGGCTGAACCCGGCCTGGCGGCACAGGGTCTCGGTGACGCTGCGCAGGCCGTAGCCGGGCTTGAGCACGATGAACTGCTCGTCGGCCACCTCGGCCAGCCGCACCCGCCGGCGCTGCGCGAGCCGGTGGCGGGCGGGGACGGCCAGCCAGAGGGGCTCGACCAGGAGCAGCCGCCAGGTGATCAGCGGGTGGCCGGGGTCCTTGCCGGTGATGATCAGGTCCGCGGTGGAGTCCAGGAGGTGCTGGGTGAGACCGTTCTCGTCGGCCTGGTGCAGTTCGAACCGTACGGCGGCGAAGCGCTGCCGGAAGCCGGTGACCAGTTTGGGTACGAGCCAGGTGCCCAGGGTGTGCAGAAAGGCCAGCGAGACCACGCCCCTGTCGGGGTCGACGACCTCGGCCACGGCCCGCCGGCCCCGGTCGTAACTGTCCAGCACGGTGTCGACGTACTCCTTGAACACCCGCCCGGCCGGGGTGAGTTGCAGGACCCGCCCGACCCGTTGGAAGAGCTCCGCGCCGATCTCGCTCTCCAGCCGGTTCAGGGCCCGGGAGAGGGCGGGTTGGGTGATGTGCGCGGTGGCCGCGGCCTCGGTGACGGTCACGCCCTCGGCCACGGCCTGGAAGGAGCGCAGTACCTGGAGATCCATGGTCCTATTCTCCCGCCGCATCGGACGGGACGTATCCAGGCCGTGGGCGCATGGCCGGGGTCCCGCGGCCGCCCCGTGGCGGCTCAGACGGCCTTGATCGGCGGGTACACCGGCTGCCATATCGCCGCCTTCACCCGGTCCTCGATGGAGTCGTCCACCGTCGCGCGGGCCACCCCGTCGGCGGCGGCCGCGCGGGCCACCGCGACCGCCACGGCCACCGACGTCTCGCGCAACTGGTCGGTGAGGGGCAGGATCGGCGCGCCGGGGCCGGTGGCGTCGGTCCGGCCGGCGACGGCGTGCGCGGCGGCGGCCAGCATGCCGTCGGTGACCCGGGTGGCCCGGGCGACGATCGCGCCGAGACCGAGGCCCGGGAAGATCAGCGCGTTGTTGGCCTGCCCGATCTCGTACCGGACCCCGCCCTGCTCGACCGGGCGGAACGGGCTGCCGGTGGCGATCAGGGCGCGGCCGTCCGTCCAGGCCAGCAGGTCGGCGGGGACCGCCTCGGCCAGGTCTGTCGGGTTGGACATCGGCAGGACGATCGGACGGTCGGTGTGGGCGGCCATCGTGCGGACGATGTCCTCGGTGAAGGAGCCGCCCTGGCCGGAGGTGCCGATCAGGACCGTCGGCCGTACCCGCTCGACGACCTCGGCCAGTGCGATGCCCCCGACCTTCTCGTCCCGGCGCCAGTCGGCGACCTCGGCGGCGGGGCGGGCGTAGCGGACCTGGAAGTCGCGCAGCCCCTCCTGGTCCTCGGTGAGCAGGCCGTAGCGGTCCACGCCGAAGATGCGGCCGGTGGCCTCCTGGACGGTCAGCCCGTCGGCGACCATGGCGTCGCGCAGCTGGTCGGCGATGCCGATGCCGGCGGTGCCCGCGCCGAAGATCACCGCACGGTGGTCGCGCAGCGCGATCCCGCTGGCCTTCACCCCGGAGAGCACGGCGGCGAGGTTGACGGCGCCGGTGCCCTGCACGTCGTCGTTGAAGGTGAACTCGTTCGGGCGGTAACGCTCAAGGATCCGGCGGGCGTTGGCGGCGCCGAAGTCCTCCCAGTGCAGCAGGGCGTCCGGGAAGAGCCGGCGGGCGGTGAGGACATAGGCGTCGATGAAGGCGTCGTACGTCTCCCGGTCCACCCGCGGGTGCCGGTTGCCCAGGTAGAGCGGGTTGTCCAGCAGTTCCTGGCGGTTGGTGCCGACGTCCAGCATGACCGCCAGGGTGCGGTTCGGGTCGATGCCGGCGGCGGCGGTGTAGACGGCGAGCTTGCCCACCGAGATGTCGATGCCGCCCACGCCCCAGTCGCCGATGCCGAGGATCGCCTCGCCGTCGGTGGCCACGATCAGGTCGACGTCGTCCGGGCCCAGCCCGGTGGCCATGAGCGCGCCCTCGATCTCCTCCGGCGCGTCCACCGACAGGTACACGCCGGCCGGGCGCCGGTACTCGTTGCTGTAGCGCTGGATCGCCCTGCCGACGGTCGGGGTGTAGACGATGGGCAGCATCTCGTCGAGGTGGTCGCCGAGCAGCCGGTAGAAGAGCACCTGGTTGCGGTCGTGCAGCGCGGTGAGATTGACGTTCTTGGCCAGATCGGTGGGCTGGGCCGCGTACTGCTGGTACGCCCGCTCGGCCTGCTGCTCCAGGGTCAGCACCGCGGACGGGACCAGGCCCACCAGGCCCAGTGACTGCCGTTCCTCCCGGGTGAAGGCGGTGCCCCGGTTGAGGCGGGGCTGGGAGAGTACGGCACGGCCTCGGGCGGTCGTCTCGATGTGCCCCTCGTCGGCGTTCCACTGGGTCCCCATGATCGGCTCCTTGTCCGTTTTCCGCGTCGTTTCCAGAGTGCTGCCGGAGTGCGTCCGGGTCTCTTCGAGGCGGTCGGGGGTGCGTCGGGTTGCCTCGAAGCGCCTCGCGTCTCCGGGAAATGCGCTCACTCCGGAAGCCTGGCAGCCGGGTATGCATGCGTCCAATGCCTAGAACAGGAGCAATCCATGAGCCTGGTGCATGCATGCCGCGACACCTCGGCGTTCGGTGTGCGGCGGGGGCGTGGCGGTGTCCGCCGTGGAACGGTCCCGCGGCGGTGGTGGGGTGTCGTCCGGGGGCGTGGGTCAGCCGCGGCGTGCGGTGGCGTAGGCGCGCTCCAGCTCCGCGACCGTGCTGAGGAAGTCGGCGCCCTCCAGCCGGCGCAGGGTGTCGGTGGCGAGCCGGTCGAGGGCGGTCCAGAGGTCGGCGAGCGGCTCGCGGAGCGCCTCTCCGGCCTCGGCGAGCGAGACGACGAAGGCCCGGCGGTCGTGTTCGGCGCGGGCCCGGGCGACCAGGCCCGCGTCCTCCATGCGGCGGATCGACCGCGAGACCGTGGAGTGGTCGAGCCCGACCGCCTGCTGCAACTCGGCCTGGGTCTGGCCGTCCCGGTCGAAGAGCCGCATGAGGATCAGCTCCTGGCCGGGGTGCAGGCCGAGCTTCAGGAGGAGTTCGGCGCCGTAACCGTGCAGCTCGCGGGAGAGCGCGAAGAGGCCGAAGCTGACCGGGGCGCGCTCGACGAGGCTGGGCCGAGGCATCACCGGGTCGGGCTTCGCGGCTGGCATGGCGCTCCTCGTCTGGCGGGCGATAGGGGGCGGAAAGCCGTTGCTCTCTGCTGCTTCCGGGGCTGGGAATACCTTAGTCGCAGCGGATGTTGACGGCTGGTTCCCCGGCGGCCTCCGAGGGACGTCAGACGTCCGCCGTCGCTTCGGAGTGAGGAACAAGTTGCTTGCGTGCGCAAGCTAATGGGCGCTACCGTGAGCCCGTTGCGCCGGGCGGGAGCCGCAGGGGCGGATCGCCCCTGGCCCTCCTGGAATCGTTCCGAAGGGAATCGTCATGTCATCCAGCTCCGAATCCGGAACCGACCGCCGTTCGTTCCTCGCCAGGGTCGCCGCGGCCACCGCCGTGCCGGCGGCCGCGGCCCTGGTCGCCGGGGGCACCGCGACGACGGCCTCGGCGGCCACCCCCCGCACCCCGGCCGCCGGATCCTCCGGCGCCGGTCTGCCGGACTACGCGCCGGTGCCCGCGGGATCCCTCGGCCCGGCGGTGAACAGCCAGGGTTACTACGTCGGCCGGGTCAAGGACAACCTCTACTGGGTGACCGACGGCGACTACCAGGCCGCCTTCCTCACCACCCGCGACGGCGTGGTCCTCTTCGACGCGCCGCCCACCATCGGCCACAACCTCCAGCGTGCCGTCGACGAGATCGCCGCCGCCAACGGCACCAGCAACAAGGTCACCCACATCGTCCACTCGCACCACCACTCCGACCACGTCGGCGCGTCCGGGCTCTTCGGCCGTCACGTGGTCCGGATCGGGCACGAGGAGAACCGCAGGCTGCTGCGGCGCGACAACGACCCCAACAAGCCCGCGCCCGAGATAACGTTCGCCGACCGCTACACCCTGCACGTCGGAGGCGAGCGGGTGGAACTCGCACACCACGGCAGCAACCACTCGCCGGACAACATCTACATCCGGTTCCCGCACCACGACGCCCTGATGCTGGTCGACATCAACATTCCGGGCTGGGCCCCGTTCGGCGCGCTCAACTTCAGCGAGGACATCCAGGGTTACCTCGCCGCCCCGGCCAAGGCGCTGTCGTACCCGTGGAAGTACCACATCGCCGGTCACATGGGACGGCTCGGCAAGCGCGCCGACGTCACGGTGCACCAGCAGTACCTCGAGGACCTGACCGCGTCGCTCAAGCAGGCGCTCGGGACCGTGGACTACGGGGTCTACGCGGCGAAGTACGGGGACAACATCTGGGCCGTCGTGAAGACCTGGCTCGACGAGGTCTGCCGGCAGGCGGCGGCCCCGGTCGCGGCCAAGTACACCGGGACGCTCGCGGCCGCCGACGTCTTCACCGAGAGCAGCGCCTTCTCGCTGGTGGAGTCCCTGCGGCTGGACCTCGGTCTGGGCAGCGCCATCCACGCCTGACGGGTTTTCGCGGCAGCAGTTGATTGCTTACGCGAGCAAATAAGGGCCGAAACAAGACGGTCGGTGCGGTACGTGGGGGGCAGGGGCAGCCGTCGGCGTACCGCACCGACGCATGCACGGAGGACGACGCCCCCGGGTGGCGCCCGACGCGAGACACCACCACGAGAAGGAGCACCTGATGCCTGAGGAATCCACCGCGCCCAAAGTCGCCGTCGTCGTGGGCGGGGCCGGGGCCATCGGCGGCGCCATCGTCCGCGAGCTCGCCGGGCGCGGCCATGTCGTACGGATCCTGGATCGTGCCGGCGACATCGTCTGCGACCTGGCCGACGCCGAGGACGTACGCGCGGCCGCGGGTCGCGTCCTGGCCGAGAACGGGCGGTGTGACGTGCTGGTGCACGCGGCCGCCGCCACCGACCTGATGGACGTGGAGACCGTGGACCTGGACCGCTGGCGCCGGGTCCAGGCGGTCAATGTCGAGTCCGCGCTGCTGCTGGCCCAGGCGTTCGTGGCCGGGATGCGGCAGCGCGGCTTCGGCCGGATCGTGCACGTCGTCTCCGACGCCTTCTGGAAGCCGCCGAGCCCGGACCTGCTGGCGTACGTGGCCAGCAAGGGCACGCTGATCGCCGTCACCCGGTCGCTGGCCGCCGCGCTCGGGCGGTACGGGATCGCGGTGACCGGAGTGGCGCCCGGCCTGACCCGGACCGCGTCCACCGCGTACCAGCCGGACGCCGCCTTCGAGGCCTCGCAGGCCGGGCAGGCGCTGCCCCGCGCGCTGACGCCCGAGGACGTGTCGGCGACGGTCGGCTTCCTGGCGAGCCCCGAGGGCGAGGCGCTGACCGGCCAGATCCTGACCGTGGACGGCGGCGGCCTCTTCATGTGAGCGCGGGACCCCTTGACTTATGTGGCTAGCCAAGTAAATATGTGGCTAGCCACATTAATGCGTGGCCCACTCCGTATCACGATGGGAAACGAACCATGAGCGAGAACCTCTCCGCCGCCGACCTGGTGCAGCGCAGCCTCGACATCTTCCTCTCCAAGGACATGAAGGCCTGGGCGGACCAGTGCGACGAGAACGTCGTCGTCGAGTTCCCCTTCGCCCCCGAGGGCAGCCCCACCCGGCTGGAGGGCCGGACCGCCGTCTACGAGTACCTGCGCGGCTACCCCGACCTCATCGACGTGCAGCAGATCACGTCGGCGACCATCCGCGGGACCGACGACCCGGACACGGCCATCGCCGACTGGAGCGTCACCGGCCGGGTCCTGGCCAACGGGAACCCGTACGACATGAGTTACGCGACGTTCGTGACGTTCAAGGACGGCAAGATCGTCAAGTACCGCGAGTACTGGAACCCGCTCGCGTTCATCAAGGCCCTGGGTGGCGAGAGCTTCTAGTTAGGCCGCCGGCCGGATCAGTCCCGACTCGTAGGCGAAGGCCACCGCCTGTACGCGGGCGCGGGCGCCGATCTTCGCGAGGACGTTGCTGACGTGCGTCTTCACGGTGGTCGGGGCGATGGACAGCCACTGCGCGATCTCGGCGTTGGACCAGCCGGAGGCCACGGCGACCAGGACATCGCGCTCGCGCTCGGTGAGGGTGCCGAGCCCGGTGGTGCGGGGGAGGGGGTGGACGGTGTGCTGCTCGCGGACGGCGTCGATGAGCGCGCGGGTCAGACCGGGCGTGATGACGGCGTCCCCGGCGGCCACCACCCGGATGGCCGCGGTCAGTTCGGCGGGGTCGGCGTCGTCGAGCAGGAAGCCGCCGGCGCCGGCGCGCAGGGCGGCCCAGGCCTCCCCCTCCTGCCCGGCCGCGGTCAGCATCAGGACCCGGGGAGCGTGGGCCTCCTCGGCGACGGCGACGGCGGCGGGGAATCCGGGGGTGCGGGTGGTCCGGAGGGCGGGGTGGGTGAGGCGCCGGATGGTCTCGATGCCGGCCGCCCCGGACGTCCGGCTGTCCATGAGGACGACGTCGGGGTGGAGCGCGGCGCTCGCACGGATCGCCCCGTCCCCGTCCGTCGCCTCCCCGGCGACCGTCAGGCCGGGTTCGGCGGTGAGGAGCATGCGCAGGGCGAGGCGCTGGAGGGATTGGTCGTTGACGACGAGTACGGAGACCATGCCTGTCTTCTCCATGCGAGGTCCGTTCCGTGAACGAAACAGTTTCGTTCACATGCTACGCCTGGATGCGCCGCCCCGGCAGAGGGGGTCCGCTCTCCCGGCCCCGCCCTCCCCGCCGTGCTCACTCGGCGCGGACCAGCCCCGTGTCGTACGCCGTGATCACGGCCTGGATCCGGTCCCGCGCCCCGATCTTGGCGAGGACCCGGCCGACGTGTTTCGGGCCCTGGGACCCCGGGGGAATCTTCGGCGGGGGAGTGGTACCGGGGTACCACTCCCGAGAGCCCGGCCGTACCGCGACCGGAGCACCGCCCGTGCCGTCAGCCCTGCTTGAGCGCGGCCAGCGCGATCCGCTGCGCCACCGGGTTCATGTCCTCGCCCTTGGCGTCGGTCGAGCCGACCGAGTAGACGAGGGTCCGGCTCAGGTCCCGGCTCCCGGCGAGCACCGCGCTGTAGCCGTACCGGGAGCCCGACTTGAGCCAGTACACCCGGCCGTCGTACTCGAAGCGCTGCAACCCCGCGCTGTAGGTGGCTCCCTTGATGTGCGCAGGGACCGTGAACATCTCCTCCAGCCACGGTCCCGGCGGCACGATCCGCCCACGGAAGAGGGAGGTCAGCAGCCGTTCCAGGTCGGCGGTCGTGGAGATCATGTCGCCGGCGGCGAACCGGTCCGCCTGGTTCCAGTCGGTGACGTCCACGAACGACGTGGTCCCGTCGGCCTCCGTCACCTTCTGGTAGCCGTGGTTGTGCGGGCCGAGGATGCGCGGGTCGGTGCCGGGGAAGTAGGTGTCCCGCATCCCGGCGGGGCGGAGCACGAGCCGGGTGGCCTCGGAGGCGTACGACTGCCCGGTCACCTTCTCGATCAGCAGCCCGAGCACGGTGTAGTTGATGTTGAGGTAGTCCTGCTTCCTGCCCGGGCGGAACTCCGGCCCCTTCGCCACCGCCGACCGCACCACCTGCTCCGGGGTGAGGGTGTCGAAGCGGTGCGCGTACTGCGTCTCGAAGGAGTCGCCCCAGCCGTCGCCCGCCTGGATACCGCTGGTGTGGTTCAGCAACTGCCGGACGGTGATGGGCCGGAAGGCGCGGGTGAAGAGGCCCGGGAGGTAGCGCTGGACGGGGCGGTCGAGGTCGATCCGCCCTTGTGCGGCCAGTTTCAGTACGGCCGCCGCCGTCACCACCTTCGTCGTCGAACCGGCCCGGAAGCGGCCGTCCGGGTCCGCCGCGCCGCCGCTCGTCAGGTCGTGCACGCCCGCGCTGCCGCGCCAGGCGCCGTCGGTGCCGCCGACCCGGACGAGCGCGGCGGTGGCGTCCGCGTCGGGCAGCCCGGCGATCGCGGCACGCAGGGCCTCGGCGTCCGGGCCGGCGGTGGTGGGCGCGGTGACGGCGGGTGCGGCTGCGGCTGCGGATGCGGCGAGGGCGGGCGCCACCAGCGGTCCGGCCGAGAGGGCCAGGACGAGGGAGGCGGCGAGGACGGTGCTCCGGTTGCGGACAGGCATGCGTGAGCTCCAGGGAGGCGACGGGTGAAGGGACCTGGTCATCCTCCGGGGGTACGGCGGCCGCCGGATCGTCGCCGAGGAGGGCGCACGCCCCTGAACCGCCCCTCACCAACTTCGCTGAGAAATAAGGGAGTTGTGGGGGACAGCCCGTAGGGGTGGCGGGCGGTGGGGAGGCTGGGACGGAAAAAGTGTTATCCCGGAATCCGTACTCCGTCTCCACACTGTGATCCCCGACATTGCCAAGCTCACCGCCCCGGCTGAGAAGGTGCGGTCATGAGGACGGACGTGCACGTGTCGCGGCAGTGGCGCGCCACCATCGCGGCCGCGCAGGCGGGCGACCGGCGGGCGCTGGACGAACTGGTCGAGGGCTGGCTGCCCTTGGTCTACAACGTGGTCGGCCGCGCCCTCAACGGCCACTCCGACGTCGACGACGTCGTCCAGGAGACCATGCTGCGCGCCGTCGACCACCTCGGCAGCCTCCGTGACCCGGACAGCTTCCGGTCCTGGCTGGTGGCCATCGCCATGCGGCAGATACGCGACCGGGCACGCCGCAGGCAGGAGCGGAAACTGGACGACGGCATCCCGGACGGCACCGCCGACTTCGCCGAACTCACCGTGCTGCGCCTCCAGTTGGAGGGCCAGCGGAAGGAGGTCGCGGAGGCGGTGCGCTGGCTGGACGCCGAGGACCGGCAGCTGGTGTCCCTGTGGTGGCTGGAGGTCTCCGGCGAACTCACCCGGCGCGAGCTGGCGGCGGCCGTCGGCATCAGCCGGCAGCACGCCGCGGTCCGCGTGCAGCGGATGAAGGAACGGCTGGAGATCTCGCGGGGCATCGTGCGCGCGCTGGACGGCGCCTGTCCCGAGCTGCGCGAGCTGACCGCCCGCTGGGACGGGCGCCCCGACTCCGTCTGGCGCAAGCGGCTGGCCCGGCACATCCGGGGCTGCGGCTACTGCGGCGGCCCCCGCGACTCCGTCGTACCGGCGGAACGGCTGCTGGTCGGGATCGCGCTGGTACCGGTGCCGGTGGGGTTCACGCTGTCGCTGGCGCTCGGCGGCAAGACGGCGGCCGCGGCGACCTCCGCCGGCTGGTCGGCGAAGGTGCTGGGCGCGCTGGCCAAACCCGCGGTGGCGGTCACGGCGGGGGCGACCATCGTGGCGGGCGGCGCCTACGTCGTCGTCCAGACCCCGGATCGTCCGGCACCGCACACGGCCACCGCGCCCACGGCGGCGGTCACCGGCGCGCCGGCACCGAGCCCGTCGGCCACCGCCTCGCCGTCCCCGTCGGCCTCGCCCTCCGCCTCGCCGTCACCGTCCCCGTCGGCGAGCGCCGCTCCGTACGGGTCGGTCGTCGACGCGGTCGACAAGGCACCGGACCCGGACCGCAGACCCGGCACGCTGCCGCACCGGCCGGAGACGGGGATCACCAGCACGGGCGGGGCGCACGCCGTCCTGAACCACCGCGGGGACAACGTGACGCTCACCGGCCGGGGTTATGTCCTCGTCCGCTGGCAGATCGCCCCGCTGTCCCGGGTCGGCAGCCTCGTCATGCCCAGCTGGACCGGCCTGAAGGGCAGGCTCTTCCACGTGGCGTCGGGCGGCGGCCGCCGCATGGACGACCGCGTCAGCAGCACCGACGCCTCCGCCACCGGCATGGGCAGCTCGGCCACCGGCTACGCCGTCCTGCCGGCCGGCACCCAGCAGATGTGGCAGAACGAGTACTTCTACGTCGACGGGAGCGTGACGTTCACGGTGAACGAGCGGGGCGCGGACTACGGGGTGAGCGTCTTCCCGTCGACCTGGGACGCGGTGGAGAAGGACGTGCTGTACGGGCCGCCGGACGGGGCCATCCGGTACGGGCTGGTCCGGGACGACGGGAAGGACTCGGCGCCGGTTCCGCAGTATGTGACGCGGGGGACGCCGAGCGATCCGGCGACGGTCGCTCAGCGGTCGGTCGTGTAGCGCCGGAGCGAGTCGAGCACGTCCACCCGGTTCGTGGTGATCGAGTCGACGCCCATGTCCAGCAGGCGGCGCATCGAGCGGCGGGTGTCCGGGGTCCAGCACGAGACCAGGTAGCCGCTGCGGTGGACGTGCTCGGTCAGGGCGTGGTCGAGCAGGGTGAAGCGGTAGTTGAGGTGGCGGGGGCGGATCACGTCCAGGAGCGCCGGGCGCGCGGGCGCCAGGGTCTTGCGGGTCAGCGCGATCTCCGCCGCCGCGTCCGCCGCGCGCACCGCCAGCATCGCCGCCGCGTCTCCCGTGTAGTAGACGCGCTCCGTCGCACCGCACTCCCGGGCCACGGCCACGATCCTGGCCACCGCCCGCTCGCTGGGGCCGCCGGGCAGGTCGATCATCACCCGGCTGCCCCCCGCCGCCGCCAGCGCCTCGGCGAGCGTCGGCACGCCGCCCGCCGTGAGGCCGCGCACCTCGTCCGCCGACAGCGCGCTCAGCGGGCGGTCGACTTCCCAGAGCCGGTTCAGGGTCTCGTCGTGCAGGAGGACGGGGACGCCGTCACGCGTCAGCCGTACGTCGATCTCCACCGCGTCCGCGCCCTGTTGGAGCGCGGAACGCAGGGAGTCCGGCGTGTTCTCGCGGAAGCGGTAGGGGTCGCCGCGGTGGGCCACGGCGGTCACGGTCTGCATGAGCCCATGTTCTCAGGGCTCCGCAGGGGATTTTCAGGGGGCGAGCCATGCCTTCGTGTACGCGTCGATCTCGGCCGAGATCCTCGCCTTGCCCGTCTGGTCCAGGAAGGACGCCTCCACCGCGTTCCTGGCGAGGTCGGCGACGCCGCGTTCGTCGAGGCCGAGGAGGCGGGCGGCGACCGCGTACTCGTTGTTCAGGTCGGTGCCGAACATCGGCGGGTCGTCGGAGTTGACCGTGACCAGCACGCCCGCGTCCACGAAGTCCTTGATCGGGTGCTCTTCGAGGGTGCGGACCGCACGCGTGGCGATGTTGGAGGTCGGGCACACCTCCAGGGCGACGCGCTGCTCGGCGAGGTGGGCGAGGAGCTTCGGGTCCTGCGCGGAGCTGGTGCCGTGGCCGATGCGCTCGGCGTGCAGTTCGACGAGGGCGTCCCAGACCGTGCCGGGTCCCGTGGTCTCACCGGCGTGCGGGACGGAGTGCAGGCCGGCCGCGACGGCCCGGTCGAAGTACGGCTTGAACTGCGGCCGGGGCACGCCGATCTCGGGGCCGCCGAGACCGAAGGAGACCAGGCCCTCCGGGCGGAGCCGGTCGTCGGTCGCGAGCCGCACCGTCTCCTCGGCGGCCTCCAGGCCCGCCTCGCCGGGGATGTCGAAGCACCAGCGCAGCACCGTTCCGAACTCGGCCTCCGCCGCCTTCCGCGCGTCCTCGATCGCGTCCATGAAGGCCCGTGCGTCGATCCCGCGCCGGGTGGAGGAGAAGGGGGTGATGGTCAGCTCGGCGTAGCGCACCTGCTGGCGGCCCAGCTCGCGGGCCACCTCGTAGGTGAGCAGCCGGACGTCCTCGGGCGTGCGGATCAGGTCGACGACCGAGAGATAGACCTCGATGAAGTGGGCGAAGTCCGTGAACGTGAAGTAGTCGGCCAGGGCCTCCGGGTCGGTGGGAACCCTGGAGTCGGGGTGCCGGGCGGCCAGTTCCGACACGATCCGGGGGGAGGCGGAGCCGACGTGGTGGACGTGCAGTTCGGCCTTGGGCAGCCCGGCGATGAAGGCGTGCACGTCGCGGAGGGCGGGTTCGGTGTGGCGGTCGGACAAGGGTTCCTCCCCGGAACGGCGCGGGGCCGCCTTCGGCGGTGGTACGGCCCTGAGCTGGCCCCCTGCGCGGTGATCGGCTGATCGGTGATTCGGGGCCATCGTAGGCCGGACCGGCGTTCGAGGCGGACGGGCCTTAGCATGACGGCGGCACGCGTGCGGGAGAGGGGACATCGCGAGATGGCTGACGAGGCGCCGGAGACTCCGAAGATACGGCTGGACAAGACGGCGGAGGAGAGGGAGGGGGCCGGGGCGGAGCCGTCGGTGCCGTCCTCGATCCACGACCAGCGGACGGTCGCGGCGATGCCGGGGGCGGAGGACGGGGTGCCGCCCCAGGGCTGGGCGAACCCCTTCGCGGCGCCGTCGGACGCGGCTCCGGCCGCGCCGGTGAACCCCTTCGCGGCGCCGGGTGCGCCGGGCGCGTACCCGCCGCCGAGTCCCTACGCCCCGCCCGCGCCGCCGTATCCGCAGAGTGCGGCGGTGCCTCCGCCGCCGATGGCTCCGGAGGGGCCCGGTCAGGTGCCTTACGGCTACCCGGGCGCACCGGCTCCCGGTCCGGGGTACGGCTACCCCGGGCAGGCGTTTCCGCCCTACCCCGGCGGGCCCGGGGGATATGGCGGCTGGCCCGGTATGCAGCCGATGCCCAACAACGGGCTGGGCACGGCGAGTCTCGTCACCGGGATCATCAGTGTGGTCGGGTTCTGTGCGTGGCCGGTCGCGCTGGTGATGGGGGTGCTGGCCATCGTCTTCGGTTCGATCGGGCGGGCCCGGGTCGGGCGGGGGGAGGCCACGAACGGGGGGCAGGCGCTGGCGGGGATCATCTGCGGGTCGGCGGGGCTTGTTCTCGCCGCGGGGTTCATCGTGCTGCTTGTGGTGGCGAGCACGCGGTAGGGGGGTCGGCGGGGGGCGAGTGGTCGGGTGCGGGTGGGTGGGGGCTGGTCGCGCAGTTCCCCGCGCCCCTTTCGGTGGGACCGGTCCCCGTCGGCTGGAAGCGCTCGGTCTTCCGTCCCTTGGGTGGGACCAGTCCCCGTCGGCCGGAAGCGTCCCGACCCGTAGACCTACACCCCCGCCGCCCGCAGCCTCTCCCGTGCCTCCATCAGGGCGAACCCCAGCAGGTTCAGCCCCTTCCACCGCGTCGGGTCCGCCGCCGCCTCGTCCGTCGCCGCCAAGCCGATCCCCCATACCCGGTCCACCGGGCTCGCCTCCACCAGTACCCGGTCGCCGGTGCCGAGCAGGTACTCCCGCAGGTGCGGGTCGGTCCCGAACTTGTGCACGCTGCCGCGGGCCACTATCTCGAAGCGCTCCCGCTCCCAGGTCGCCCC
Source organism: Streptomyces sp. NPDC048254 (assembly GCF_043201895.1). Taxonomy (NCBI): domain Bacteria; kingdom Bacillati; phylum Actinomycetota; class Actinomycetes; order Kitasatosporales; family Streptomycetaceae; genus Streptomyces; species Streptomyces sp. NPDC048254. The sequence goes on along the minus strand of NZ_JBICZJ010000006.1, from coordinate 86,072 downwards.
GTCGAAGTTCCGGACCAGTCGGCCCGCCTTCTTCGCCTCGGCGGGATGTCCGGCCGCCACGGCCCGGCGCTCCGCCTCCGCGTCCCCGAACAGCCGGGCCTTTCCTGCCATCATCCAGTGCTCGGCGGTCGCGTACTCCACACCGTCGACCACGAAGGGTGACGGCCACCACTGGCTCAGGCAGCTCGCCGAGAGCTGTCCGTCCGGCCCGGGCCGGTGTCCCCAGAAGTGCAGGTACTTGATCCTGGCCCCCGCCCGGACCGCCCTGATCAGGGCTTCCGCAGAATCGATCTTCGCCATGCACGCCAGTCTGGCAGGCACCACTGACACTCCGTCCCGCCTTTTCGGTTCCGACTCGACATCTGGTCGACAGATTCCGTCGCGTAACCAAAAGGCAACAACGGAATCACTTGTTGGACTCCCCTTGCTCTGTCAGGATCGGCAGTCAAATCCAGCTGGAGCTACGCCACCCACCCCTCGGGACGGGACGACAGCGGAGGAGAAGCGACATGGACAACCCGGGCACCGCCACCCCGGAGACCTTCCCCGCGCGGGAGCGGCTCGCGGGCGGCGCGCAGTACATCGCGGGCCGGTTCGGCAAGGGCACGTCGGGCCGTACGCACGCCGTCGTCGACCCGGCCACCGGCGCGGACGTGTACACGTACGAGCTGGCCGGGACGGACGACGTCGACCGGGCCGTCGCCGCCGCTCGGGACGCCTTTCCCGGGTGGGCCGGGGCGACCCCCGGCGAGCGCTCGGACGCGCTGCACCGGTTCGCCGCCATGCTCGCCGACCGCGCGGAGGAATTCGCCCGCGCCGAGTCCCTCCAGTGCGGCAAGCCCCTCAAGCTGACGCGTGAGTTCGACGTACCGGGGACCATCGACAACACCGCGTTCTTCGCGGGGGCCGCCCGGCAGCTGCAGGGGCAGGCGGCCGGTGAGTACTCCGGCGACCACACGTCGTACATCCGCCGTGAACCCATCGGTGTCGTCGGGTCGATCGCGCCCTGGAACTACCCGCTCCAGATGGCCGCCTGGAAGATCCTCCCGGCGATCGCGGCCGGCAACACCATCGTGCTCAAGCCGGCCGAGCTGACCCCGCTGACCTCGCTGCTCTTCGCCGAGGCGGCCACCCTCGCCGGTATCCCCGACGGTGTCGTCAACATCGTCACCGGGACGGGGAAGCTGGCCGGAGAGCATCTCGTCGGGCACCCCGACGTCGCCATGACCTCCTTCACCGGCTCCACCGGGGTCGGAAAGCGGGTGGCGGAGGTCGCGACGGCGACCGTCAAGCGGCTCCACCTGGAGCTGGGCGGCAAGGCGCCGTTCGTCGTCTTCGACGACGCCGACCTGGAGGCGGCCGTCAACGGGGCCGTCGCCGGGGCGCTCATCAACACCGGGCAGGACTGCACCGCCGCCACCCGCGCGTACGTGCAGCGGCCGCTCTACGAGGCCTTCGTCGAGCAGACGGCCGCCCTGATGGAGACCGTGCGGCTGGGCGACCCGTTCGCCCCCGGTACCGACCTCGGGCCGCTGATCTCGCACGCCCAGCGGGACCGGGTCGCCGGGTTCGTCGAGCGGGCGCGCGGCTACGCGCGCGTCGTGACCGGCGGTGAGCCGCCGCAGGACGAGCTGAAGAGCGGCGCCTACTACCGGCCCACCCTGATCGCCGACGCGCCCCAGGGCAGCGAGATCGTCCAGGCCGAGATCTTCGGTCCGGTGCTGGTCGTTCTGCCGTTCGACAGTGATGATGAGGGGATCCGGCTGGCCAACGACACCCCGTACGGTCTGGCCGCCTCCGCGTGGAGCAGCAGCGTCTACCGGGCGAACCGCGCCACCCGCGAGATCAAGGCGGGGTGCGTGTGGGTCAACGACCACATTCCGATCATCAGCGAGATGCCGCACGGCGGCTACAAGGCGTCCGGCTTCGGCAAGGACATGTCGGTGTACTCGTTCGAGGAGTACACCCAGGTCAAGCACGTAATGTTCGACAATACGGCGGTTGCTCGGAAGGACTGGCACCGCACGATCTTCGGGGACCGATAGTCATACCTGCGGCCGCTCATCACGGCCCTCTTCCCGAAAGGGCATCAAGCGCATGAGGCAGTACGAGCCCGACCGTCCGACGCCGGTCGAAGTGGCCGCCATGCGGCGCAGCCTCCGCACCGGCCGGGCCGCCCTGGCCCGCCGGTCGTTCCTGGGTGGTGCGCTCGCGGTGGGCGGCGTCGGAGCGCTGGGCGCCTGCGGTATCCCCGCGGCCGGCAAGTCCCAGGGCGGCGTCTCCGCCGACGACCACTCGGCGAAGGAGAAGGTCGTCAACTTCTCCAACTGGCCCGAGTACATCGACGTGGACGACAGCGGGAAGCACCGTCCGACGCTGGACGCGTTCCGCAAGCGGACCGGCATCACCGTGAAGTACACCGAGGACATCAACGACAACGACGAGTTCTTCGGCAAGATCCAGCCGCAGCTCGCCGCGGGCCAGGACACCGACCGGGACCTGATCGTCCTCACCGACTGGCTGGCCGCCCGCATGATCCGGCTCGGCTACGTCCAGAAGCTGGACGCGTCGAACCTCCCGCACGCCTTTGCCAACCTGTCGGACCAGTTCCGCAGTCCCGACTGGGACCCGGGCCGCGCCTACTCGTACCCCTGGCAGGGCATCTCGACCGTCATCGCGTACAACAAGAAGGCGCTCGACGGCATCGAGGTGAAGACGGTCTCCGACCTGCTGGACAACCCCAAGCTCAAGGGCCGCGTCGGCTTCCTGACCGAGATGCGCGACAGCATCGGCATGACCATGCTCGACATGGGCAAGGACCCGGCGAAGTTCACCGACGACGACTACGACGCCGTCATCGCCCGCCTCCAGAAGGCCGTCGACAAGGGCCAGATCCGCCGCTTCACCGGCAACGACTACACGTCCGACCTCAGCAAGGGCGACTTCGCCGCCTGTATCGCCTGGGCCGGCGACATCGTGCAGCTCCAGGCGGACAGCCCGGACGTCGGCTATGTCATCCCCGCCAGCGGCTACATGACGTCGACCGACAACATGCTGATCCCCAACAAGGCGCGCCACAAGACGAACGCCGAGCGGCTCATCGACTACTACTACGAGCCCGGGCCGGCCGCCGCACTCGCCGCCTACATCAACTACGTCAGCCCGGTCGCGGACGTGCAGCCCTACCTCGCCAAGATCGACAAGTCGGCGGCGGACAACCCGCTGATCGTTCCCGACAAGGCCATGCAGGCCAGGTCCCATGCCTTCCGCTCACTGAGCTCGAAGGAAGAGACGGCATACCAGCAGAAGTTCGCGAAGCTCACAGGGGCGTGACGACACCATGACGACAGACAGCAGCGGCGACGTCCGCCTCACCGGCATCGGCAAGACCTACGACAACGGCTTCACCGCCGTGAAACCGATGGACCTGACCGTGCCCCAGGGTTCCTTCTTCGCCCTGCTCGGCGCCTCCGGCTGCGGCAAGACCACCACCCTGCGCATGATCGCGGGCCTTGAGGAGCCGACCAGCGGCACCGTGCACCTCGGCGACCAGGACGTGACCAGCCTGCCGCCGTACAAGCGGCCGGTGAACACGGTCTTCCAGTCCTACGCCCTCTTCCCGCACCTCGACATCTTCGAGAACGTCGCCTTCGGCCTGCGCCGGCGCGGCATCAAGAGCGTGAAGAAGCAGGTCGAGGACATGCTCGACCTGGTCCAGCTGGGCGAGCAGGCGCGCAAGAAGCCGCACCAGCTCTCCGGCGGCCAGCAGCAGCGGGTGGCGGTGGCCCGCGCGCTCATCAACCACCCCAAGGTGCTGCTCCTCGACGAGCCGCTGGGCGCCCTCGACCTCAAGCTGCGCCGTCAGATGCAGCTGGAGCTCAAGCGGATCCAGACCGAGGTCGGCATCACCTTCGTCCATGTCACGCACGACCAGGAGGAGGCCATGACCATGGCCGACACGGTCGCCGTGATGAACGCGGGACGGGTGGAGCAGCTCGGCTCGCCCACCGATCTGTACGAGAACCCCCACACGACCTTCGTCGCCAACTTCCTCGGGACGTCCAATCTCATCGAGGCCGAGGTCGACACGAAGAGCGGGGACGACATCGTCCTCAAGGCCGGCGGCGGCAAGCTCGTCCTGCCCGAGGCGCGATGTTCGGCCCCGACCGCGACGGGCGGCAAGGTGCTCGTCGGCATCCGGCCCGAGAAGATCTCCCTCACGCACGCCGACGACGCCGGCTCGATCCCCGAGGGACGCAACCGGATCACCGGCAAGATCGCCGACGCCAGCTTCATCGGCGTCTCCACGCAGTACGTCATCGACAGCGCGGTCTGCCCCGAGTTCGAGGTGTACGTACAGAACGTCGAGCGCGACGGGCGGCTGGTCCCGGGCGCCGACGTCGTCCTGCACTGGAGCCCGGCCCACACCTTCGGTCTCGACGCCTCCCAGGACATCGACGCCGGCACCGAGGAGGAAGCCGCCTGATGGCCACGCTCTCCGAGGCGCCGCCGCCCCTGGCGCCCGCCGAACCCGCGACGAAGTCCCCGCGCAAGCGGGGCCGGTTCACGCCGTACTGGCTGCTGCTGCCCGGCCTGCTCTGGCTGGTGATCTTCTTCGCGCTGCCGATGGTCTACCAGGCCTCCACCTCCATCCAGACGGGTTCCCTGGAGGAGGGCTACAAGGTCACCTGGCACTTCGCGACCTACTGGGACGCGCTGAGCGAGTACTGGCCGCAGTTCCTGCGGTCCGTCTTCTACGCGGCCGGGGCGACCGTGCTCTGCCTGCTGCTCGGCTACCCGCTGGCGTACCTGATCGCCTTCCGTGCGGGCCGCTGGCGCAACCTCATCATGATCCTGGTGATCGCGCCGTTCTTCACCAGCTTCCTGATCCGCACCCTGGCCTGGAAGACGATCCTCGCCGACAACGGCCCGGTCGTGCACGTACTGAACTCGCTGCACATCCTGAGCGTCACCGACTTCCTCGGCTGGACGGCCGGCGACCGCGTCCTCGCCACACCACTCGCCGTCGTCTGCGGACTGACGTACAACTTCCTGCCGTTCATGATCCTGCCGCTCTACACCTCGCTGGAACGGATCGACGGACGGCTGCACGAGGCGGCCGGCGATCTGTACGCCAAGCCGTGGACGACCTTCCGGAAGGTCACCTTCCCGCTGTCGATGCCGGGCGTGGTCTCCGGCACGCTGCTGACCTTCATCCCGGCGGCCGGTGACTACGTCAACGCCGAACTCCTCGGCTCGACCGACACCCGCATGATCGGAAACGTGATCCAGACGCAGTTCCTGCGGATTCTCGACTATCCGACGGCGGCCGCGCTCTCCTTCATCCTCATGGCCGCGATCCTGTTCATGGTCACGATCTACATTCGCCGGTCCGGGACGGAGGATCTGGTCTAAATGCCCTTCGTCAACTGGTTCAAGAAGCGTCTCGTCGTCATCGCGGGACTGCTCACCCTCGGATATCTGCTGCTTCCGAACGTCATCGTCACGGTGTTCTCCTTCAACAAACCGAAGGGGCGCTTCAACTACGAGTGGCAGCAGTTCTCGCTCGACGCCTGGAAGCAGCCGTGCGGAGTCGCCGACATGTGCGGCTCGCTCTCCATCAGCCTCCAGATCGCCGTCTGGGCGACCATCGGCGCCACGCTCCTCGGCACGATGATCGCCTTCGCACTGGTCCGCTACCGGTTCCGCGCCCGCTCCGCCGTGAACTCGCTGATCTTCCTGCCGATGGCGATGCCCGAGGTCGTCATGGCCGCCTCGCTGCTCACCCTCTTCCTGAACATGGGCGCCCAACTGGGCTTCTACACGATCCTGATCGCGCACATCATGTTCTGCCTCAGCTTCGTCGTCACCGCGGTCAAGGCGCGCGTGATGTCGATGGACCCGCGCCTGGAGGAGGCGGCCCGGGACCTCTACGCCGGACCGGTGCAGACGTTCGTCAGGGTCACCCTCCCCATCGCGGCCCCCGGAATCGCGGCGGGTGCGCTGCTGTCCTTCGCGCTCTCCTTCGACGATTTCATCATCACCAATTTCAACGCGGGCTCCACCGTCACCTTCCCCATGTTCGTCTGGGGTTCGGCACAGCGCGGCACGCCCGTCCAGATCAATGTCATCGGTACGGCCATGTTCCTGGTCGCGGTACTGCTCGTGCTGGTATCGATGCTCATCACCAACCGCCGCACCAGGCAAAAGGCATAACCCTTAATTGGCTCTGTAGGGAGTTGAAAATCATGGCCCCAAGCGCCATGAGCCGTCAGGCAGATTGGACCAAGTCTCTTTCTGAAGCACAGCCGGTTCCGTACTGGCTCGAAGACCCCGGCAAGCCCCACCCCGAGCCCGCGCTGACCGGCGCCGACACCTGCGACCTGCTGGTCATCGGCGGCGGATACAGCGGACTGTGGACCGCGCTCAACGCCAAGGAGCGCGACCCCGGGCGCGAGGTGGTCCTGCTGGAAGGCCGCGAGGTGGGCTGGGCCGCCTCCGGCCGCAACGGCGGCTTCTGCGCCGCCTCCCTCACCCACGGACTGCCCAACGGGCTCGCCCGCTGGCCCGGTGAGATCCACCGCCTGGAGGAGCTGGGCCGGCGCAACCTCGACGAGATCGAGGCCGCCGTCGCCCGGCACGGCATCGACTGCGAGTTCGAGCGCACCGGCGAGATCGACGTGGCCACCGAGCCCTACCAGGCCTGGGAACTGCGCGACTGGTACCGGGAGCTGGAGCGGAAGGGCCTCGCGGACGGCATCGAGTTCCTCGACACCGACGCGCTGCGCGAGCAGGTGAACTCGCCCACCTTCGAGGCCGGGCTGTGGGACCGCCGGGGCGTGGCCATGATCAACCCGGCCAAGCTCGCCTGGGGCCTCAAGCAGGCCTGCCTCGCCCTCGGCGTCCGGGTGTACGAGCACACACCCGCCGTCGAACTGAAGGCGTACGGCGCCGGCATGGCCGTACGCACCCCGTACGGCTCGGTCCGGGCCCGGCGGGTCGCGCTCGGCACCAACATCTTCCCGAACCTGCTCAAGCGGGTCCGCGCCTACACCGTCCCGGTCTACGACTACGCCCTGATGACCGAGCCGCTCAGCGCCGAGCAGCTCGGCGCGATCGGCTGGAAGAACCGGCAGGGCCTCGGCGACTCGGCCAACCAGTTCCACTACTTCCGCCTGTCGGCCGACAACCGGATCCTCTGGGGCGGCTACGACGCCATCCACCACTACGGCGGCCGGGTCCGGGCCGAGTACGACCACCGCCCGGAGACCTACGCCAAGCTCGCCGGGCACTTCTTCACCTGCTTCCCGCAGCTGGAGGGCGTCCGCTTCACCCACGCGTGGGGCGGCGCGATCGACACCTGCTCCCGCTTCTCGGCGTTCTTCGGCACCGCCCACCAGGGTCGGGTGGCGTACGCGGCCGGGTACACCGGCCTCGGCGTCGGCGCGACCCGGTTCGGCGCCGACGTGATGCTGGACCTGCTGGCCGGCGAGGAGACCGAGCGCACCCGCTTGGAGATGGTCCGCAAGAAGCCGCTGCCGTTCCCGCCCGAGCCGTTCGCCTGGACCGGCATCGCCCTCACCAAGTGGTCGCTGGCCCGCGCCGACGCCCACGGAGGCCGCCGCAACCTGTGGCTCAGGGCGATGGACCGGATGGGACTGGGCTTCGACAGCTGACCCGTTCGCGTGTGTGATCCAGCTCACTTCAACGGGGTGGTGAAACCCGCGTAATGCCCCTGGAAGACCTCCCTCTCTCCTCGTGACGCGACGCCCGCGTCGACGAGTGGGACTGGGAGGTCTTCTGATGACTGGGGCGAAGACGGCGGTCGAATGGCTGGCATCCGTCGCACCTGACCCCGAGGCGTGCCGCTGGGAATGGGAGCGCAACCCTCTGGGGATCGCGCTGCTGCCCGCCGGCAAGGCCTGGGACGTACTGATCCTGCCGGGCGAGCTCGGCTACCCCACGCTCGACGTGCTCACCCGCGTCCTCGACCAACCAGGGCCCGTCCTGGTCGACTTCGGGGACAGTCGGGTGGGCTTCTTCGTGCCGCCCGGCACGGCCGCGCGGTGGCTCGGCACCGGGATCCGCACGGCGGGCGCCGGCACCTGGATCGTCGTGCCGTATCCGGGGCGGTCGACTCAGGGGGTGCGGTGGCTGGTGGCGCCGGACGGGTCGGGGACGCTGACGGATCCGGCGCTGCTGGAGCTGGCGATGCACGAGGCTGCCGCCGGCTTGGCCGATGACTAGACGCCGTTCGCGTCAGGGGCGGAGGTCGGCTGCGGCTGCGTTGTGGCTGGTCGCGCAGTTCCCCGCGCCCCTACGGGGCGCTGTGCCGTAGGTCTTGACAAGTGGATTGGTCTGGACCAAATTGAGCGCGACTCCACCTCCTCCAATTCCCCCACCACCGGAGGCACTTGTGGTTCGTGCGAGACCTGTCCTCACCATGCTCACGGCCGGGCTGCTGGCCGTGTCCGGTATCACCGCGCTCTCGTCGGCCGCCCGTGCGGCCGACGCGGATCTCGCCGTCAACGGCGGGTTCGAGTCCGGCCTCTCCGGCTGGACCTGCACGGCGGGCAGCGGTACGACGGTCGGCTCACCCGTGCACGGCGGAAGTTCCGCGCTGCAGGCGACCCCGGCCGGCAGCGACAACGCCCAGTGCGCGCAGACGGTGACCGTACAGCCCAACGCGCAGTACACGCTGTCCGGTTACGTCCGCGGCTCCTACGTCTACCTCGGCGCGAGCGGCACCGGCAGCACCGACGTCTCCACCTGGACCCAGTCCGCCCCCGACTGGCAGAAACTCACGACCACCTTCACCACCGGCGCCTCGACGACCAAGGTCACCATCTACACCCACGGCTGGTACGGCACCGGCGCCTACTACGCGGACGACATCTCCCTCGTCGGCCCCGGCGGCGCCACGGGCCAGCCGCCCGCCGCCCCGACCGGACTGAAGACCGGCACGGTCACCTCCTCCAGCGTGGGTCTGTCCTGGACGGCGGTCACCGGCGCCACGAGCTACGCGATCTACCGGAACGGGGCGAAGGTCCAGGCGGCGACCGGGACGTCGGCCACGGTCAGCGGTCTCACGCCCGCCACCGCCTACAGCTTCCAGGTCACCGCCGTGAACGACGCCGGCGAGTCCGCGAAGTCCGCCGCCGTCACGGCCACCACCACCGCCGGTTCCTCCGGAGGCTCCGGCGACCTGCCCACCCACGCCCTGGTCGGCTACCTGCACGCCTCCTTCGCCAACGGCTCCGGCTACACCCGGCTCGCCGACGTCCCCGACAGCTGGGACGTCATCGACCTGGCCTTCGGCGAGCCGACGTCGGCCACCTCCGGGGACATCCGCTTCAACCGCTGCCCGGTCACCGAGTGCCCGAACGTCGAGAGCGACGCCGACTTCAAGGCGGCGATCAAGGCCAAGCAGGCGGCCGGCAAGAAGGTGCTGATATCGATCGGCGGCGCCAACGGCCAGGTCCAGCTGACCACGACCGCCGCCCGGGACGCCTTCGTCTCCTCCGTCTCGAACATCATCGACACCTACGGCCTGGACGGCCTCGACATCGACTTCGAGGGCCACTCGCTGTCCCTGAACGCGAGCGACACGGACTTCAGGAACCCGACGACCCCGGTGGTCGTCAACCTCATCTCCGCGCTGAAGACGCTGAAGGCCAAGTACGGGGCGAAGTTCGTGCTCTCCATGGCGCCCGAGACCTTCTTCGTGCAGATGGGCTACCAGTTCTACGGCACCGGCAAGTTCGGCGGCCAGGACCCGCGCTGCGGGGCGTACCTCCCGGTCATCTACGCCCTGCGCGACGACCTGACCCTGCTGCACGTCCAGGACTACAACTCGGGCCCGATCATGGGCCTCGACAACCAGTACCACTCCATGGGCGGCGCCGACTTCCACATCGCCATGACCGACATGCTGCTCACCGGCTTCCCGGTGGCGGGCGACGCCGACAACGTCTTCCCGCCGCTGCGCCCGGACCAGATCGCGATCGGCATGCCGGCCTCGACCAACGCCGGCAACGGCTACGTCGCCCCGGCCGAGGTCACCAAGACCCTGGACTGCCTGACGAAGAAGACGAACTGCGGCTCGTACGCGACCCACGGCACCTGGCCGGCCATGCGCGGCCTGATGACCTGGTCGGTCAACTGGGACCGGTACTCGAACTGGGAGTTCCAGAAGACCTTCGACGCGTACTTCGGCTGAGCAGCAGCCACAGTGCCGTCAGCAGGACCGTGCACAGGCACCAGCTGGCCGCCACGTCCAGCGGCCAGTGGTAGCCGCGCCGGACCAGACCGTAGGAGACGGCGAGGACCAGGGCCGCGCAGACGGTGACGACGGTGCGGCGGGCGGTGCCGGAGCGGAGCCAGGGGAGGAGGAGCAGGGCCGCGGAGCCGTAGGCGATCGCCGCCGTCGCCGTATGGCCGGAGGGGAAGTAGCCGACCGCCGGGGGCACCACCGGGGTCCCCGGACGGGCGGTCCAGTCCTTGACCGGCACGATGATCGCCGGGACCAGGGCCATCAGGGCGGCGGCAGCGGCGGGCGGCAGCCACCAGCGGTCTGTACCACTGGCACGGCCGCGCCGGACGACGTATCCGATGACGAGCACCAGGACCGGAACCGCGACCTGCACGTTCCCGAGGTCGGAGAGCAGCTCGGAGAACCGGTCCGGGTGGACGAGTGCGCTGCTCAGGCGGCTGTCCAGGCGGAGCAGGGGGCCATGGGCCACGACCTGCCAGGTGATCAGCGCGAAGAGAAGGGCCGGAAGGACCACGAGCCCCAGGAGTCCCGCGAGGGGAAAGCGAAGGAAGGAGGTCGGCCGCCCCGGAACAGGGGGGGTGGTTCCGAGGCGGCCGTCCGGATCGGAACGCCGCGCGCCCCGGGGGGTTTGGGGCGAGCGACCGTCCGATCGGTGAGGAGATCCGGAGCCGGAGGCCCCGGTTGTGTGCGCGAGGGCACGACCAGGTCGAAGCTGGGGAGGCCCCGGCCTGAAGTCGCCCACAGTCCCCTGTGAGCGAGGTGTATCTCTCATCTGCTGAGAACCTACGGCAGAGTGCGGTGCGGCGACAGGCGGAATCGCGTCCCGTCATCCACCTCGCACACCTTCTTCACACGGCCTGACGGGGGCCGCCCCAGCCCCCCACATCACGCCAGGTGGGAGGGGTGGGGCGGCGGTGGCACACGGGTTCGAGACCTTGTGAGCGGGCCAGGAGAACCCTGTGGCTCAGATCCGGGCGAAGGCCTGCTCGATGATGTCGAGCCCCTCGTTGAGCAGGTCCTCGCCGATGACCAGCGGCGGCAGGAAGCGCAGCACGTTGCCGTAGGTGCCACAGGTCAGGACCAGCAGGCCCTCCTGGTGGCAGGCCTTGGCGAGGGCGGCGGTCGCCTCCGGGTTCGGCTCCTTGGTCGTACGGTCCTTGACCAGCTCGATGGCGATCATCGCGCCGCGGCCCCGCACGTCGCCGATGACGTCGAACTTCTCGGCCATGGCGGACAGCCGCGGCTTCATGACCGCCTCGATCGCCTTCGCCTTGGCGTTGAGGTCCAGCTCCTTCATGGTCTCGATGGCACCGAGCGCACCGGCGCACGCGACCGGGTTGCCGCCGTAGGTCCCGCCGAGGCCGCCGGAGTGCGCGGCGTCCATGATCTCGGCGCGACCCGTGACGGCGGCCAGCGGCAGACCGCCGGCGATGCCCTTGGCGGTGGTGATCAGGTCCGGGACGATCCCCTCGTCCTCACAGGCGAACCACTGACCCGTACGGCAGAACCCGGACTGGATCTCGTCGGCGACGAACACGATCCCGTTGTCCTTGGCGAACTGGCTGATCGCGGGCAGGAAGCCCTTGGCGGGCTCGATGAAGCCGCCCTCGCCGAGCACCGGCTCGATGATGATCGCGGCCACGTTGTCCGCGCCGATCTGCTTGTTGATCATGTCGATGGCCTGGGCGGAGGCCTCGGCGCCGGCGTTCTGGGGGCCGGTGAGCCAGCGGTAGCCGTACGCCACCGGCACCCGGTACACCTCGGGCGCGAACGGCCCGAAGCCGTGCTTGTACGGCATGTTCTTCGCGGTCAGCGCCATGGTGAGGTTGGTCCGCCCGTGGTAGCCGTGGTCGAACACGACGACGGCCTGCCGCTTGGTGTAGGCGCGGGCGATCTTCACGGCGTTCTCGACGGCCTCGGCGCCGGAGTTGAACAGCGCGGACTTCTTGGCGTGGTCGCCGGGCGTCAGCTCGGCCAGCGCCTCCGCGACGGCCACATAGCCCTCGTACGGGGTGACCATGAAACAGGTGTGGGTGAAGTCGGCCAGCTGGGCGGCGGCCCGGCGTACGACGGCCTCGGCGGAGGCGCCCACGCTGGTCACCGCGATACCGGAACCGAAGTCGATCAGACGGTTGCCGTCGACGTCCTCGATGATGCCGCCGCCCGCGCGGGCGGTGAACACCGGCAGCACGGAACCGACACCCTGCGCGACCGCGGCGGTACGGCGGGCCTGCAGCTCCTGCGACTTGGGGCCGGGGATGGCGGTGACGACGCGGCGCTCCTGCGGAAGTGCGGTCATGGGGGCTCCCTGATCAATCGTGCGTTCCGGGGCGCTGTGCGTGTCCGGCGGCCCCGGGGCGGCTCCGGCGGTGCGTATCCGGACGCTCTCCTTCTTTCTTCGCAGGCTAGGTCCGGCTGTGGGAGGTGGGCATGCTCCATGTGGGTGTTGTCCGGGGGTGGCGTTGTCCGTGGTGGACATACTGTGCTGGGCGGCGGTGGGACCCGGCTGACGGTTCCTCGGCCGTGTAAGCGGTGAACTCCCCTGGGTAGGGCGTTAGATTGACTCGCTGACGGTGGACGGAACGGCTGGTCAGGGGGAAAGGGCGATGGACAGCGACAGGACGCGGGACACACAGGGCACGCACACGAATCCTGTACCGCGTCCGGCGGGGCCGCAGGACGCGGGCGCGGTACCGCCGCGTCCGGAGGCACCACCGGCGGTGCCTCCGCTGCCGGACGGCTCGGCCTTCCTGAGCTGGCTGCGGGCGCCGAGGCCGGAGGCCGCGCCCGGGGTGTGGCGGTTCCGGTACACACCCAGGCCCGAGGAGGAGCCCGAGCGGATCCCGGCCCGGCAACTGCTGAGCGGCGCGCTGATCGCGTTCCTGGTCGGCTGGCTGGTGTGGTCGCTGCTGTGGAACGGCTATCTGGGCGGCTGGTGGGTGGTGCCCCTGGAACTGTTCACCCCGGACTCCTGGCGACACAGCGACGACCGCGTCGGCAACGCCGTCCTCTGGTACAGCTACTACACGCTCATCGCCGTGGCGATCATGCTCGTGGTCGGCCGGCTGGGCCGTTGGGGCGAGGTCTGGCGCCGCTACGGCCCGCGCGCCTGGACCCAGGCCGCCGGCGCCCCCGCCACCGAACGGCCCCCCGCCCCCGAGCAGGACCCCGCCCAGTGGCCCCACCTCCGCGCCGCCGGGGCGAACGACGCCGCTGACCGGCTCGCCGCCGAGGCGCGGGCCGGACTGATGGGGGACGTGGACCAGGCCCGGATCGCCCGGGCCTGGCAGGGCGTGCGCAGCGGCCGGCACAGCATGGCGTCGTTCTCCGCCGCCGTGGTCAAGGACGGCGCCGCCGCCTGCCTGCACCCCTCCGGGGAACGCGACCTGCCCGCCCGGCACGCCCGGCACGACCTGGTCACCGGCCAGGTGCGGCTCGGTACGACGGCCGACGACCCCCGCAACCCCTACCTCTACCGCGGCACCGGCCTCGCCGTCGGCCCCGACCTGCTCGGCACCTCCCTGCTCGCCGTCGGCCCGGCCGGCTCCGGCAAGACCGGCGCGCTGGTGCGCCCGCTCGCCGAGTCGCTCTGCCTGCACGCGCTCGCCGGCCGCGCCTCCGTGGTCGTCGTCGGCGCGGCCGGCGCCGGACTCGGGCCCGCCGACTCCTACGACGTCGTCGTCCGCATCGCCCACCCCGAGTCCGTCTACGACCTCGACCTGTACGGCGGCACCACCGACCCCGACGAGGCCGCCGCCATAATCGCCGAGGCCCTCGTCGGCGACCTCGCCGACCCGCACCCCGGCAGCGACAGCCGCCGCTCCACCACCGTCCTCGCCCAGCTGCTCGGCCCGTTCAAAGCGGTCCACGGCCGCTTCCCCTCCGTACCCGAACTCCGCCAGCTCCTCGACGGCGCCCCCGGCCCGGTGGCCGCGCTCCGCAAGGCGCTGTCGGCCACAGGGCACGAGTCGCTGCTGCGCGAACTCGACGCCCGGGAACGGCAGATGGGGCAACCGGGGGACGTGGGCGCGGTGCTCGCCGACCGTATCGCTCTCCTCGACCGTCCGGCCTTCGCCGGGTTCTTCGACACCTCCGGCCAGTCCCGCCCCTTCTCCCTCAAGGCCCTCGACCACCCGGTCCGGGTCCGTATCGACCTGCCCGAGCGCGGCCACGCGGACGCCTCCCGCATCCTGGCCCGGCTGGTGCTCGCCCAGTTCACGGCGAGCGTGACGGTACGGGACGACCGTTCGCTCTTCGCCTGCCTGCTCCTGGACGACGCGACGGGTGTGGTGACGCCGGAGGCGGTACGCGCCGTCCAGCGTCTGCGGTCGGCCAACGCGGGCGTCGCGCTGACCCTGCGCACCCTGGACGACGTACCCCGCCCCCTGCGCGGGCCGCTGCTGGGCGCCACCGGCTGCCGGATGGCCTTCGCCGGACTCACCCCCTGGGACGGCCAGGACTTCGCCGAGGTCTGGGGCAAGGAGTGGACCGAGGCCCGGGACGTCACCGACCGCCAGATCATCGCGGAGACCCCGGCGGGCAAGGCGCTGCACGTCGTACGGCGGGTCATCACCGGCAAGGCGCCCACGGCCCGCGCGGTCACCGTCCGGCAGGTGGAGCGCGAGCGCTGGTCGGCCTCCGAGCTCGCCCACGGCGTGCCGGCGGGCCATGCGGTCCTCTCCCTGACGACCGTCAAGGGCGAGCACGCGCCACCGCTGCTGGTGGACCTCAGGGGCGGCGCCGGCCGGGTTTGAACACGGAGTCACACGCGACCGTACAGTGAGGCAGAATCGAGAGAGGCCGTTCATACGAGACGGCCAAAGGCCCGCTGCCCCTGTGCACCTCCTCCTGTGCACGTCCTCACGTGTTCACGACCGAAGAGAAGATCTGACGGCCCGATGCCACCCACGCTCGCCTCGCTCGTCCACCATTCCGCGCTCAAACTGACGGTGCGCGCGGGCGAGGACCGCCTCGACGTGCCCGTGCGCTGGGCCCATGTCAGCGAACTCGCCGATCCCGTGCCGTACATGGAGGGCGGGGAGCTCCTCCTGATCACCGCGCTGAAGCTGGACGCGGACGATCCGCAGGCGATGCGACGGTATGTGAAACGCCTGGTGGGAGCGGGTGTGGTGGGTCTGGGCTTCGCCGTCGGGGTCAACTACGAGGAGATCCCCAAGGCCCTGGTCGACGCGGCCGAGCAGGAGGACCTGCCCCTGCTGGAGGTGCCGCGCCGCACCCCCTTCCTCGCCATCAGCAAGGCCGTGTCGGCGGCGATCGCGGCCGACCAGTACCGGGCGGTGACGGCGGGCTTCGCCGCCCAGCGCGAACTGACCAGGCAGGCCCTGAACGCCGGTCCCGAGGGCCTGCTGGCCGCACTCGCCGCGCAGGTCAACGGCTGGGCGGCGCTGTACGACGCCTCGGGCGCGGTCGTCGCCACGGCACCGGAGTGGGCGGGCCGCCGGGCGGCCCGGCTGACGGCCGAGGTGGAACGGCTGCGGGAGCGCCCGGCGCCGGCCTCGTCGGTGGTGGGCGGCCCGGACAACGAGGACCGGGTGGAGCTGCACTCGCTCGGCACCGGCCGCAGGCCCCGGGCGGCCCTCGCGGTCGGCACCGCGGCGGCCCTCGGCACCGCCGAGCGGTACGCCGTCCACTCGGCCATCGCCCTGCTCACGCTCACGACGGAACGCTCCCGTTCGCTGCACGCGGCCGAGCAGCGGGTGGGCGCGGCGGTCCTGCGCATGCTGCTCGCCGGGCAGCCGGACCATGCCCGGGGGGTCGCCGGGGATCTGTACGGCGGGCTTCTCGACGCACCCTTCCGGATGATCGTCGCCGATGCGGGCGCCGAGCTGCTCGCCGGTCTCGCGGAGGCGGTCGAGTCGGCCGCGGCGCGCGCCGGGGAGGCGGTGCTGGTGGTGCCGGAGGGGGAGCGGCTGGTGGTGCTGGCCGCGGACGGGGGCGCGGCGGTGGCGGCCTGCGTCGACCACGCGGCGGCGCGCGAGGCCGTCCGGGCCGCCGCGGAGCAGGGTGCCGCCGAGGACGACGACCTGGTCGTGGGGATGTCCGCCCCGTCCGGTCCGATCGGTGCGGCGGCCGCCTACAAGCAGGCCGAGCAGGCCCTGTCGGTGGCCCGGCGGCGGGGCCGGGTGCTGGTCGAGCACGAGCAGCTGGCCGCCGGTTCGGTCCTGCCCCTGCTGGCCGACGACGCGGTGAAGGCGTTCGCGGACGGTCTGCTGCGCGCGCTGTACGAGCATGACGCGACGGGCCGCGGTGACCTGGTGGCCTCCCTGCGGGCCTGGCTGTCCCGGCACGGCCAGTGGGACGCGGCGGCGGCCGACCTGGGCGTGCACCGGCATACGCTGAGGTACCGGATGCGCAGGGTCGAGGAGATCCTGGGCCGTTCCCTGGACGACCCGGACGCCCGGATGGAGCTGTGGCTGGCCCTGAAGGCGACCTCGGCGGACTGACCACCGCCGGGGAACTCGGAGGACCGGAGAACGCGGCCCGCGCGCCCCTGCCAAAGAGGCGCACCCCCGTTCCCCACCACTACACCCCGGACAAGCGCCGCTTCTCCCTCCCGCGCCTACGGTGGACCTTGGAAGCCAAGAAACATCCCCACACACGCGGAAGGGCCGGGACTCTCATGACCGCCACCCACGCCTTCTGGCTCGCCGGCCGTCAGGTCACCGGCGAGGACACCTTCGACGTCACCAGCCCCTGGGACGGGCGCCTCGTCGGCAAGGTCGGCGTGCCGACCGACGCGCAGGTCGAGGAAGCCGTCGCCGCCGCGTACGCCGTACGGGACGAGTTCGCCGCCACCCCGGCGCACATACGCGCCGCCGCCCTCGACCACGTCAGCCGGCGCCTCGTCGAGCGCACCGAGGAGATAGCCCAGCTGATCTCCGCCGAGAACGGCAAGCCGATCAAGTGGGCGCGCGGCGAGGTCGGCCGTGCCGTCTCCGTGTTCCGGTTCGCCGCCGAGGAGGCCCGGCGCTTCAACGGCGGCGAGGCCCAGCGGCTCGACACCGACCTCGGCGGCCAGGGCCGGCTCGCGCTGACCCGCCGTTTCCCGAAGGGCGTCGTCCTCGGCATCGCACCCTTCAACTTCCCGCTCAACCTCTGCGCCCACAAGATCGCACCGGCCATCGCCGCCGGCGTGCCGATCATCCTCAAGCCGGCGCCCGCCACCCCCCTCTCCGGCCTGATCATCGGCGAGCTGCTCGCCGAGACCGAGGGCCTCCCGGCCGGCTCCTGGTCGATCCTCACGGTCGCCAACGACAAGATGGCCGCCCTCGTCCAGGACGAGCGCCTCCCGGTCATCTCCTTCACCGGTTCCGAGAAGGTCGGCTACTCGATCATGGACTCGGTGCCCCGCAAGCACTGCACCCTGGAGCTGGGCGGCAACGGCGCCGCCGTCGTCCTCGGCGACTACGCGAGCGACGCCGACCTCGACTGGGCCGCCACCCGCATCGCCACCTTCTCCAACTACCAGGGCGGCCAGTCCTGCATCTCCGTGCAGCGGGTCATCGCCGACGCGTCCGTGTACGACCGGCTGCTCCCGCGTATCGTCGCCGCCGTCGAGGCCCAGGTCACCGGTGACCCCGCCGACGGCAGGACCGACGTCGGCCCGCTGGTCAGCGAGGCCGCCGCGGAGCGCGTCGAGGCATGGGTGAAGGAGGCCGTGGAGGCCGGCGCCACCCTGGTCACCGGCGGCGACCGCGACGGCGCCAGCTTCGCGCCGACCGTCCTCACCGAGGTCCCGGCGGACACCACCATCTCCTGCGAGGAGGTCTTCGGACCCGTCCTCACCGTGCAGAAGGTGTACGGCGAGGCCGAGGCCTTCGCCGCCGCCAACGACTCCAAGTACGGCCTCCAGGCGGGCGTCTTCACCCACGACCTGCAGACAGCCTTCCGCGCCCACCGCGCCCTTGAGGTGGGCGGGGTCGTCGTCGGCGACGTCCCGTCCTACCGCGCCGACCAGATGCCGTACGGCGGCGCCAAGCAGTCCGGCGTCGGCCGCGAGGGCGTCAAGTTCGCGATGGACGACTACACCTACGAGCGAGTCCTGGTCCTCACCGGCCTCGCCCTCTGACCTGCCACGGACAGGACACCACGGCCGGAGCCCGCTGTGCGGGGGCTCCGGCCGTCGGTGTGCTGCGGACCCGGTCACCGGGGCAAGCCTTCTTGTCAATGGGAACCATTTTCAGATACGGTCTCCCGTGACGCTCGTCGTCGTCCCCTCGAAGGGGTCCGGCACCGATGCCTTCCGGTGCCGGACCCCTTCTCGGCGCCGGCCGCTCCGGACCCTCAACCGGAGAAGCCGACGTGCGCGAGCCGCAGCGGGCCGCGCAGTCTCAGGCGGACGTCGTGCACGCCCTCGGCGACGATGCCGGCGGTGAGCGACGTGTACGCGTACGGGCCCGGCGTCGGCTCGGTGAGCGTCAGCACCGCCAGCGGCGGGCCGCCGTCCAGGGACAGTTCCAGCGAGCCGGCGCCTGACACCCGCGCGGTCACCTCCGTCACCCCCTGGCCGAAGTCGCAGTCCCGGTAGACGAGTTCACCGAGGCCGTCGCCCTTCGGCGTGACCGCGTCGCCCACCGCCTTCGTACGGTCCACGATCGCGATGCCCGACTGCTCGTCGAAGTCGGCCGCCTCCAGGCCGCGTTCGGCGGCGACATCACGCGGTACCGCCTGCTCGCCGTCCAGGATCACCGTCGTACGCAGCCGGATGTCCTCGCTGGACGCGCCGGCCAGGACCTCGTACGGCCCCTGCTCCACGCGCCAGCCGGCCCGTGCCACGTCCCAGAACGCGAAGGCGGAGAGCGGGACTTCGAAGGTCAGCCCGGTCCGTGCACCGGGGGCGAGGGTGATCCTGCGGTGGGCCAGGAGTTCGCGGCGCGGGCGCACCGACGACGGCTCGACAGCCCGGGAGTACAGCTGGGCCACCTCGTCCGCCGTCACGTCACCGGTGTTGGTGACCGTGAAGGACACGCGGACCGTCCCGTCCGCCACCTCGGTGACCAGGTCGGCGTAGGAGAAGGACGCGTACGACAGGCCGTGGCCGAACGGGAAGAGCGGGGTGCCCTCGAAGTAGAGGTACGTCTGGCGGGCGCCCAGCACGTCGTAGTCGAGCAGGTCGGGGAGGTCGGCGTCGGAGGCGTACCAGGTCTGCGGGAGGCGGCCCGCGGGGGAGACGTCACCGGCCAGCACGCGGGCCAGCGCGGTGCCGGCCGCCTGGCCGCCGTGCGCCGTCCACAGGACCGCCGGGAGGCGGGCCACGTCCACCGCGTAGGGGTAGGCCGACGTCAGGGCCAGGACCGTCCGCGGGTTCGCGGACCGGGCCGCCCGCAGCAGGCGCTCCTGGTGCGGGGGCAGGGCCAGGGTCGTACGGTCCTCGGTCTCACGGCCGTTGATGTGCGGGTCGTTGCCCGCGACGACCAGGACCGCGTCGGCCGCGGCTGCCACCCTGGCGACGGCCTCCGCACCCCGCTCGACGATGATCAACTCGAAGATCGACGCGTTCTCGGCGGCAACCTTCACGCCGTCGGCGGCGACAGAGACGTGGCGACCCGTGCCGAGATGCCGGAGGAGGTGACCGTTCTCATGGGGTTCCAGGCGGAACGTCTCCTGGACGACCCAGCCGCCGGGCTGGTCGGCGGAGGCGCGGACCCGGCCGTCGTCGGCGACCGAGAGATAGCGGCCGTCGGGGGCGCGGAGCGTCAGCACGCCTTCGCCCCAGTCGACGAGCGCGAGTTCGGTGCCCGTCGGGTCGGTCGTCAGCGGGGGCAGGTCGGTACGGCCCGCCAGCAGCGCCGGGTCCAGGGCGCCCGTCGCGCCGCGCGTCTCGTCGGCGGCCTCGGGGGCGGGCGGTACGTGCAGGAAGGTGCCGTCCGCGAGCCTCAGCCGGACCCGGTCCACGCCCTCCGTGAACTCCACCCGCTCCGCGCCGAACCGTTCGTACAGGCCCTCCAGCGGGGTGGAGCGGTGCAGCAGCGTGCCGCTGTACCAGTCGAGCTTGCACTCGTCGGCGAGCAGGCCGACCACCGCGATCCGGGTGTCGGGCGCGAGCGGCAGCAGGTCGCCGTCGTTCTTGAGCAGGACGACCGCCTGTTCCGCCGCCTCCTGGGCGAGGGCGCGGTGCGCGGGGGTGTCGAAGTCGGACGTGTGCGGGTGCGGGTCGGCGTGTGGATCGTTGTGTGGATCGAACTCGCCGAGGCGGAAGCGGACCGAGAGCTGGCGGCGCACCGCCGAGTCGATGTCGGCCTCCGTCAACAGGCCCTGAGCCAAGGCCCCGTTGATCCGCGCGACGATCACCGAACCGTCCGTCCCGTGGTCGGTGAAGCTGTCGACACCGGCGAGCAGGGCGGCCGCGGTGGCCTCCTCGTGCGTGTCGAAGTAGTGCTCGTGGTCGACCAGGTTGCTGGGCGCGCCGGCGTCCGAGCAGACCAGCAGATCCTCCGCCGTCCAGCTGCGCAACTGCTCGCGCAGGTACGGGGAGACGTGGTTGGGGCGGCCGTTGACCAGGTTGTACGCCGGCATCACCCCGGCCACCGCGCCCGCCCGCACGGTCTCCTCGAAGGCGCGCAGGTCGTACTCGTGCAGCACCCGCGGGCGGACCGAGGAGGAGGAAGTGGCGCGGTCCGTCTCGTTGTTGTGGGCCAGCCAGTGCTTGAGGACGGGCGCGGTGCGCCAGTACACCGGGTGGTCGCCGCGCAGGCCGCGGGTGTAGGCGGTGGCGATGGCGGAGGTGAGCTTCGGGTCCTCGGAGTAGCCCTCCTCGTTGCGGCCCCAGAGCGGGTGGCGCAGCAGATTCACCGTCGGCGCCCAGACGTTCAGGCCCACGCGGTCGTCGCGGGCGCGCATCGCCCGGACCTCCCGGGACACGGCCTCGCCGACCCGTCGTACGAGATCGGTGTTCCAGGTCGCGCCGAGGCCGACCGCCTGCGGGAACACCGTGGCCGGGCCCATCCAGGCGACCCCGTGCAGGGCCTCCTGGCCGGTGCGGAAGGCGGCGATGCCCAGGCGTGGCACGGCGGGGGCGAACTGGTGCAGGAAGGAGACCTTCTCGTCCAGGGTGAGCCGCGCCAGCAGGTCGTCGATGCGCTTCGCGAACGGCAGGTGCGCATCGCGGAAAGGCGGCGTAGGCGGCGTTTGAGCGGTCACGTGCGGTTCCCCTTGCGATGGAGCGGCGAGGCGCTTTCGAAGCGCTTCGATGCTCATTCGACGCACCGTCGGGTGTCAAGAGACGCTCACCGAAATTTCAAGCAGCACATACGAAGAGGTCGTCCCTGTCAGCTCGGAGGAATCTTGGGAGCGACCCTTGTGCACCCCCGGGTGTTCACTTAACCTCGCAGCAACATCGAAGCGCTTCGACTAGCCGACCAGCCGACTCACCGGTCCGCCCCAGGGACCACATGACAGCGGTCGACCGTGGTCGGGGGATCGCTTCAGCTCAGCCAGTTCCACTCGAGACACCGCAGCCGACGGCCACCGCCGGGTGTCCTGGTGCGCCATGAAGGGTTGACGCAATGACGCCGAACGCCGCTTCCCCCTCCTCTGGTCCTTCCGGTCCGAGCCGGAGAAGCTTCCTCGCCTCCACGGCGGTCGCCGCCGCAGCGGTGGCGGGGGGCACGCCGCTGCTCGCCGCCTGCGGGGCGTCGGACAGCGGGTCGGGCGGGGGTTCCTCCTCGGGCAAGGACGCGACGAAGCTGCTGCCGTCCTACGTCGCCAACAACGTGGTGGCCCCGGACATCCCGGCGAAGAACGGCTCGGCGATCGGCTTCACCAGCAAGCTCGACCTGGCGACCCTGAAGACCTCGGTCCCGACGAAGCTCGGCAAGGGCGGCAAGGTCACCGTCATGTCGCCGTTCTGGGGCTCCCCGCCCAAGCAGGACAACGCCTACTACAAGGCGATGAACGCCCTGATCGGCGTCGACGTCGAGTGGCAGAACCAGGACGGCAACACCTACGACCAGAAACTCGGCGCGGTCCTCGCCTCCAGCGACGTACCGGACGTCGTGGTCGTCCCGAACTGGAACATGGGCGGCAAGATACCCACCGCCATCATCAGCAAGTTCGCCGACCTCGGCCCGTATCTGTCGGGCGACAAGGTCAAGGACTACCCGAACCTGGCCGCCATCCCGACCGACGCCTGGCGGCGCTGCATCTTCGGCGGCAAGCTGCGCGGACTGCCGATGCCGTCCTCGTACGTCACCAACATCGTGCCCTTCTACCGCAAGGACATCTTCGACAAGGAGGGCTACGAGGTCCCGCGCTCGGCGGACGAGTTCCTCTCCCTGGCCAAGGAGATCACCAACGCCAAGGCCAAGCGCTGGGCCTGCATGGACATGAAGTGGACCGCCTGGCAGATGTTCGGCGTCCTCTCCGGCAGCGAGAAGCCGCTCGGCTGGAACCTCGTCGACGGCAAGCTGATCAACCGCATCGAGACCGACGAGTACCTCGAAGCACTGGAGTGGGCCCGCAAGCTCTTCGCCGCCGGTGTCGTGCACCCCGACGCCAAGCTGGGCAAGAACGCCCCCGACCCGGGCCCCAAGTTCGCGGCCGGCGAGTTCCTGATCTACGCCCAGGACATCAGCCAGTGGTGGAGCCGCACCGCCGAACAGGCCACCCAGAACCCGGACTACAAGATCTGGGGCATGGACGTCTACGCCCACGACGGCGGCGACCCGCAGGTCTGGGCCGAACAGCCGGCCGGCATCTTCGCCTTCATCAACAAGAAGGCCTCGGAGTCCGTCATCCACGACGTGCTGGCCGTCGCCAACGTCACCGCCGCGCCGTACGGCACCAAGGAGTACATGGCCACCAACTACGGCGTCGAGGGCACCCACTACACCGTCAAGAACGGCGTGCCCACCAAGACCACCCAGGGCAACAACGAGGTCCTCAACGCCTACGTCATGGTCGCGAGTCCCGCCGCCACCATCGCCCACCCCGACTTCCCCGACGTCGCCAAGGCGCAGGTCGAATGGCAGCAGCGGATGGGCTCCTTCACCAGGAAGTCCAGCTTCTTCGGCCAGATGATCACCGAGCCGTCCCGCTACACCAACCTCATGAACGACTTCGAGACGTTGGAGGACGACATCACCCGCGGCCGCAAGAAGATCAGCGACATGCAGCAGGCCGTCTCCGACTGGAAGAGCAAGGGCGGCGACCAGCTGCGCGACTGGTACAAGAAGCTGCTCGACGACAACGGCTCGTCGGCGAGCTGACCCGGCACCGAGGCAAGGAGAACGGCCGTGTCCCACAGCACGGTGCCTCGCAGCAGGGCCGAGGCAGACGACAGCGCGGGGCGGACTCCGGTGGCGTCCGGCGGCGCCACCGGCACTCGCGGGAAGAACGGGAAGAAGGGGACCGGGAAGCTGAGCCTGCGCCTCAGATTCAGACGCGACCGCGCGCTGATCCTGATGACGCTGCCGGCGGTCCTGCTGATCCTGGTCTTCAACTACCTGCCGATCCTGGGCAACATCGTCGCCTTCCAGGACTACGACCCGTACGTCAGCGACAACGGCATCGTCTCCATGCTGCACAGCCCCTGGGTGGGCTTCGAGAACTTCCAGCGGATCTTCGCCGACTCGGCGTTCTGGGACGCGGTGAAGAACACGCTGGTGCTGTTCTCCCTGCAGCTCGTGCTGTTCTTCCCGATCCCGATCGCACTCGCGCTGCTCATCAACAGCGTGGTCCGGCCCCGGGTACGGGCGATCTCCCAGGCGGTCCTGTACCTCCCGCACTTCTTCTCCTGGGTGCTGGTCATCTCCGTCTTCCAGCAGATCTTCGGTGGCGCGGGTCTGCTGTCGCAGCTGCTGAGGCAACACGGCTACGACGGCCTCGACATCATGACCGACCCGTCGACCTTCAAGTTCCTGGTCACGGCGGAGGGCGTCTGGAAGGACGCGGGCTGGGGGATCATCGTCTTCCTGGCCGCGCTGGCCTCCGTGAGCCCGGACCTCTACGAGGCGGCGGCGATGGACGGGGCCGGCCGCTGGCGCCGCATCTGGCATGTCACGCTGCCCGCCCTGCGGCCGGTGATCGCCCTGCTGCTGGTGCTGCGCGTGGGCGACGCGCTGACCGTCGGCTTCGAACAGATCCTGCTCCAACGCGACGCGGTCGGCCCAGGAGCCGCCGAAGTCCTCGACACCTTCGTCTGGTGGAACGGCGTCCGCAACCAGGACTTCGGGTACGCGGCCGCCGCCGGTCTGATCAAGGGCGTGGTCAGCCTCGGCCTGGTCCTCGCCGCGAACAAAGTGGCCCATCTCATGGGCGAGCAGGGGGTGTACAAGAAGTGACCGCCGTCATCGACAAGCCTCCCGTACGGGAACCCTCCCGATGGGCCGCCCCACCCCGTCCGTCATGGGAGGAGGAGCCCGGCAGGGCGGGCCTGGCCGGCAAGGGTCTCGTGCTCGCCCTCGCCTGCCTTGGCATCCTCTTCCCCTTGTGGATCATCGTCGTGACCAGCCTCTCCTCGCGGAAGACGATCGACGAGGCCGGCGGACTGGTGATGGTGCCCAAGGGCATCACCTTCATCGCGTACAAGGAGCTGCTGAGCGGCGGCCAGGTCACCCGGGCCACGATCATCAGCATCCTGATCACCGTCGTCGGCACGCTGTTCTCGATGGCCGTGTCGGTGCTGTGCGCGTACGGCCTCTCGCGCATCGGCTCCCTGGGCCACCGCTGGTTCCTGATGCTGCTGCTGGCGACCATGTTCTTCAGCGCGGGCCTGATCCCGACGTACCTCCTGGTCCAGTCCCTGGGCCTGACCGACAGCTACCTCGCCCTGATCCTCCCGAGCGCGGTGAGCGTCTTCAACATCCTCGTCCTGCGCGGGTTCTTCATGGGCATCTCGCAGGAGCTGATCGACAGCGCGCACATCGACGGCGCCGGCGACTTCCGGATCCTGTGGCAGATCGTCATGCCGCTGTCCCGTGCGGTGCTCGCCGTGATCACCCTCTTCTACGCGGTCGGGTACTGGAGCGCGTGGTTCAACGCGTCCCTTTATCTCAACGACCAGGACAAGATGCCGCTGCAGAACGTCATGATCCAGCTGGTGCAGAAGCAGGAAGCCCCGGTGGGGCTGGGGCAGGCGATCAAGACGGGGCAGCTGTCGGGGCTCGCGGTGCAGATGGCGGTGATGGTGATGGCGCTGCTGCCGGTGGCGGTGCTTTCGCCGTTCGTCCAGAAGCACTTCAAGAAGGGGATGCTGACGGGGGCGGTGAAGGGGTAGCCGACTTCGCCCAATGACGGGGGTGGCGGGGAGCGTCGGCGGCTGCGGGTGGTTCGCGGCCGGTCGCGCAGTTCCCCGCGCCCCTGACGGGGCGCTTCCCAGCTGCGTCCTTCATAGCTGCGGAGCTATTCAGCTGCGGGCAGTCGTGCCTCCCCCAGAGCCTGAAAGGCCTGGGGGGACCCCCAGGCGGCACGGGTGGGCGCAGCGGCACCCTGCCAGCGCCGGTAAGCGACACCC
Source organism: Streptomyces sp. NPDC048254 (assembly GCF_043201895.1). Lineage (NCBI taxonomy): Bacteria > Bacillati > Actinomycetota > Actinomycetes > Kitasatosporales > Streptomycetaceae > Streptomyces > Streptomyces sp. NPDC048254. The sequence continues at coordinate 60,327 of NZ_JBICZJ010000006.1, read as the reverse complement.
CCCGCTCCACCTCCACCCACCCACGCCCACCGAAGGTTCCCCATGCCCACCCTGAGCCGCAGAGCAGTCCTCGCCGCCACCGCGGCAACCGCAGCCCTCACCACCGTCCCCGCCTTCACCACCCCGGCCAACGCAGCCACCCCCACTTACCGTTGGCGCAACGCCGTGATCGGCGGTACCGGTTTCGTCACCGGCGTCCTCTTCCACCCCACCGCCCCCGGCCTCGCCTACGCCCGCACCGACATCGGCGGCGCCTACCGCTGGGACGCCCCCGCCGCCCGCTGGACCCCCCTCACCGACCACCTCGGCTGGGACGACTGGAACCTCCTCGGTGTCGAGGCCCTCGCCGTGGACCCCGCCCACCCGAACCGGCTCTACCTCGCCCTCGGCACCTACGCCCAGTCCTGGGCCGGCAACGGCGCGGTCCTCCGCTCCGACGACCGCGGCGCCACCTGGACCCGTACCGACCTCACCGTCAAGCTCGGCGCCAACGAGGACGGCCGGGGCACGGGCGAGCGCCTCCTCGTCGACCCGCGTGACAGCGACACCCTCTGGCTGGGGACGAGGCACGACGGACTGCTCAGGTCGACCGACCGCGGCGCCACGTGGGCGGCCGTCGCCGGTTTCCCGGCCGCCCCCGCCGCCTCCGGCCAGGGCGTCACCCTCCTCGTCGCCGTCGGCCGCGCCGTCTACGCGGGCTGGGGCGACGCCGACGGCAGCGCCACCGCCGTCAGCCTGTACCGCACCACCGACGGGACCACCTGGGAAGCCGTCCCCGGCCAACCCACCGGCACCTCCGCCAAGATCCCGGTCCGCGCCGCCCACGACCGGCACGCGCGCGAGCTGTACGTGACCTACGCCGACGCGCCCGGTCCCAACGGCCAGGCCGACGGCAGCGTGCACAAGCTCTCGACCGTCACCGGCCGCTGGACCGAGGTCACCCCCGTCCACCCCGGCGGCGGCGACATCTTCGGCTACGGCGGGGTCGCCGTCGACGCCCGCCGGCCCGGCACCGTCATCGTCTCGACGAACAACCGGTGGGCGGCCGTGGACACCCTCTACCGGACCACCGACGGCGGCCGTACCTGGACGTCCCTGAAGGACACCGCCGTCTTCGACGTGTCGGAGACTCCCTTCCTGAAGTGGGGCGGCGATCAGCCCAAGTTCGGGTGGTGGATCCAGGCCGTGGCCGTCGACCCGCACGACTCGAAGCACGTCGTCTACGGCACCGGTGCCACCCTCTACGGCACCCGCGACCTCGTCCACTGGGCCCCGCGGATCCGCGGTCTGGAGGAGACGTCCGTACTGCAGCTGGTGTCGCCCCCGGTCGGGGAGGCGCACCTGCTGAGCGGCTCGGGGGACATCGGCGTCCTGTACCACGAGCGGCTCACCGCGTCTCCGTCCCGCGGTATGGCCACGAACCCCGTGTTCGGGTCGGCGACGGGACTCGCGCAGGCCGCGGGCAGGCCTGCGTACGTGGTCCGCACCGGCTGGGGCGACCACGGCAACGGTGCCTTCTCGAACGACGGGGGCCGGACCTGGGCGCCCTTCGCCGCCCAGCCCTCCCTCGCCCACGACGCACCCGGGCCGATCGCCGCCAACGCCGACGGCAGCGTGCTGCTGTGGTCCTTCGTGCACTGGGACGGGACGAAGTACCCCGCCCACCGGTCGGACGACAACGGCGCCACCTGGACCGAGATCCCCTCCTTCCCGAAGGGCGCCACGCCGGTCGCCGACCCGGCCGACCCGACGCTCTTCTACGCATACGACACCGACACAGGAACGCTACAAGCCAGCACTGACAGTGGCCGTACGTTCACGGCGCGTGCCACCGGGCTGCCCGCCGGGGACAGTCAGTTCCAGTTGGTCGCGGCTCCCGGCAGATCCGGTGACCTGTGGCTGAGCGTGAAGTGGAACGGGTTGTACCGGTCCACCGATGGGGGTGTCACCTTCACCAAGGTCGCCAGCTGCTGGGCCGCCTACACCCTCGGCTTCGGCAGGGCCGCCGACGGCGCCGACTACCCGGCGATCTACCTCGTCGGCTCCACGGAGACCGTCACCGCCGTCCACCGCTCCGACGACGAGGCCGCGACCTGGACGCGTATCAACGACGACCGGCACCAGTGGGGCTGGACCGGACAGGCGATCACCGGCGACCCGCGCGTGTACGGCCGGGTCTACCTCGCCACCAACGGGCGCGGCATCCAGTACGGGGAGCCCGTCTGATGCCGAACCTCTCCGACGCCACCCGCGGCCGCATCCTCTTCGGCGGCGACTACAACCCCGAGCAGTGGCCCGAAGAGACCTGGCACGAGGACGTCCGGCTGATGAAGGCCGCCGGCGTCAACTCCGTGACCATGGGCGTCTTCTCCTGGGCGAAGCTCGAACCCCAGCCGGGGGAGCGCGACTTCGGCTGGCTGGACCGGCTCATGGACCTGATGCACGGCAACGGCATCGGAGTCGTCCTCGCCACCCCGACCTCCGCGCCGCCGCCGTGGCTGGGCCGGCTGCACCCGGACACCCTGCCCCGGGACGCGGACGGCCGCACCGAGTGGTGGGGCGGCCGCCAGCACTTCTCGCACTCCAGCGCCACCTACCGCCGCTACGCCGCCGCCATCACCGAGGACCTCGCCGCCCGCTACGGCGACCACCCGGCCCTCACCCTGTGGCACATCAACAACGAGTACTGCACCTTCGACTACGGCGACGAGGCGGCCGCCGCCTTCCGCCGCTGGCTGCGCGAGCGCTACGGCACCCTCGACGCCCTCAACTCCGCCTGGGGCACGGCCTTCTGGAGCCAGGGGTACGACACCTGGGACGGCATCCTGCCGCCGCGCCACGCCCACTACATGAAGAACCCCACCCAGGTGCTGGACTTCCACCGGTTCACCTCCGACATGCTCCTGGAGTGCTACGCGGCCGAACGGGACATCGTCGCCCGGCACACCCCGCACATCCCGGTGACCACCAACTTCATGCCGCTGTGGATCGGCCAGGACGCCTGGCGCTGGGCGGCGGAGGAGGACGTCGTCTCCGTCGACCTCTATCCCGACCCGCGCGATCCGCTGGGCGCGCAGCACGGCGCGCTCGTCCACGACCTCACCCGCTCCCAGGCGCGCGGCCCCTGGATGCTGATGGAGCAGGCCGCCGGGCCGGTCAACTGGCGCGGGGTCAACCACCCCAAACCCCGGGGCCTCAACCGTCAGTGGTCCCTCCAGGCCGTCGCCCGGGGCGCGGACGCCGTCTGCTACTTCCAGTGGCGGCAGTCCCGGCAGGGCGCGGAGAAGTTCCACTCGGGGATGGTCAGCCACGCGGGGGAGGAGGGCCGTACGTACCAGGAGGTCAAGCGCCTCGGCGCCGATCTCGCCGCCCTCGGCGACGAGGTGATCGGCAGTCACCTCGCCGCGGACGTCGCGGTCCTCCACGACTGGCACTCCTGGTGGGCCGGCGCCCACGAAGGCCGGCTCTCCGCCGAGGTGGACCTCCCCGACGTACTGCACGCCTGGCATCGCGCCCTCTGGGAGGCGAACCTCACCACCGACTTCGCCCACCCCGAACACGACCTGTCCGCCTACAAGCTGGTGGTCGTGCCCCAGCTGTACCTCCTCACCGACACCGCCATCGACAACCTCCTCGGCTACGTCCGGGGCGGTGGCACCCTGGTCAGCGGCTTCCTGACCGGCGTCGCCGACGAGGACGACCGGATCCGCCCCGGCGGCATGGACGCCCGGCTGCGCGAGCTGTTCGGCATCCGCACCCTGCACGAGTGGTGGCCGCTGGACGCGGGGGAGAGCGTCGGGTGCGAGGGCTTCCGGGGGATCCTGTGGTCGGAGGAGATCGAGGCCGCTCCCGGGGTCTCCGAGGCCGTGCCGTACCGGGGCGGGGAACTCGACGGGCTGCCCGCGGTGCTGCGCAACGGGCGCGCCTGGTACCTCTCCACGCTCCCCGAGCCGGAGGCGCTCCGGGAGCTGGTCGGGGGGATCGCCGCGGGGGCGGGGGTCCGTCCGGTGCTCGACGGGCTGCCGACGGGGGTGGAGGCGGTGCGCCGGGGTGAGCTGCTGTTCCTGTTCAACCACGGGCGCGAGGCGGTGAAGGTGCAAGTCCCGGGCACACACCGGGACTTGCTGACCGGTGCGGCCGTCACCGACGCGGTCACCCTCGACCGCTACGGAGTGGCGGTGCTCAAGCCATGACCACCACCGGACCCGTGCACGGCACCTGGGAGCCCGCCCCGGCCGCCCGTTGGGAGGACGCCTTCCTGAGCGGCAACGGCCACCACGGCGCCCTGGTGTTCGGTGATCCGAACGACGACCGTGTCATCGTCACCCAGCACACCCTCGTCCGCCCGAACGGCGGCGAACACGCCCGCCCGCCACACCTGGCCGCCGAACTCGCCGGCGTGCAGGACCGGTTGCTCGCGGGCGACCTCCGGGCCGCCGAGAGCTTCACCGACGGCCGCCCTCTCCAGTGGGTCCAGCCCTTCCACCCGGCCTTCCGGATACGGCTGCGCAGGCCGGAGGCCCGGGCGGACGGCTATCGCCGGACCGTCGACTTCAGTACCGGCGAGGTCGTCGCCACCACCGCCGACTGGACCAGCCGCCTCTTCGTCTCCCGCGCCGACGACGTGATCGTGCAGCAGGTCGGCACCGGCCACCTCGGCATCGCCCTCGACCACCGGCTCCCCGGCGCGCCGCCCGGCCTGGGCATCGGACACAGCGCTCTGCGCACCCCCGAGGGCGCCCTGCTCAGCCTCCGCGCCCGCTACCCCGGCAGCGACCGCGCCTACACCGGTGTCACCCTCGTCGCCGTCACCGGCGGCAGTACCGAGCTCGTCCCGCCCGGCGTCCGCGTCGCCTGCGCCGACTCCGTCCTCCTCCTCACCCGGGTCCGCCGCCACACCGGCGAACTCGACGTGACCGCCGAGGCGCGCGAGCTGCGCGAGATCCTCGAGGGCGCGCCGTCGTACGACACCCTGCTCGCCCGGCATCTCGAACCGCACCGCACCGCCTACACCCGGGTCACTCTCGACCTGGCCGCAGATCCCGCCGAACGAGCCCTGTCCGGCACCGAGTTGCTCAAGCGCACCCGCAGTGCCGCTCTCCTGGAGCGGCTCTTCGCCGCCGGCCGCTACCACCTGCTCTCCTCCTCCGGCCTCAACCCGCCCCGCCTGACCGGACTGTGGACCGGCGAGTGGGACACCGCCTGGTCCGGCGCCTTCACCAACGACGCCAACCTCAACCTCCAGACGGCCTCCGCGGGCGTCGCCGCACTCCCCGAAGTCACTGACGCCCTGCGGTCTCTGATCCAGCGTCAGCAAGCTGACTGGCGGGAGAACGCCCGTACGGTCTTCGGTGCCCGGGGCGTGGTCGCACCCGCGCACACCGACGGCGAGTCGGGGCTCTCGTACCACTTCAGCCGCGAGTACCCGCTGCACCTGTGGACGGCGGGCGCCGACTGGCTGCTCAAGCCGCTCGTCGACCACGACGAGATCCGCGGCGCGCGCGATCCGCGTACGGCCGCGCTGCTCGCCCAGGTCGCCGCCTTCTACGAGGACCTCCTCACCCGGACCGACGCCGACGGCCACCTGGTGATCGTGCCGTCCTACTCGCCCGAGAACCGGCCGGCCAACGGCAGTTGGGGTGCGGTCAACGCGGCGATGGACCTCTCGGCCGCCCGGCACGCCCTGCGCACGGCCGCCGACTACCACCCGGGACCGGACGCCGGCCGCTGGCGCGCCCTCGCGGATCGGCTCCCCCCGCACCGGATCAACGCCGACGGCGCCCTCGCCGAATGGGCCTGGCCCGGCCTGCGGGACACCTACGACCACCGCCACCTCAGCCACCTCTACGGCGTCTGGCCGCTCGACGAGATCACGCCCTACGACACCCCGGAACTGGCGGCCGCCGCCCACCGTGCGCTCGAACTGCGCGGAGCCGAGAACGACTCGGCGCACGGACACCTCCACCACGCACTCGTCGCCGCCCGGCTGCGGGACGGCGAACGGGTCGCCGCCGCCCTCGGCCAGGTCCTGGACGGCGACTTCTTCCACGCCTCCCTGATGAGCGCCCACTACCCGAACCGCGACGTCTACAACGCCGACGCCGCGCACACCCTGCCCGCCGTCCTGATCGAGGCCCTCGTCCAGTCGACCCCGGACCGGCTGGTCCTGCTCCCCGCACCCCCGACCGCCCTCGGCCGAGGGCGGCTGACCGGAATCCGCACCCGGTTCGGAGCCGAACTCGACCTTTCCTGGACCCCCGGCGGTGCGCGAGCCGTCCTGAAGCCGCACCGGACGCTCCGTATCGACCTGTGGACTTCCTCCGGCACCCAGCCGCTCGACCTCGTCGCCGGAGAAGACCACGTCCTCACCCTGGGGACGTGGTAGCCACCCGCACCTCCCCCCACCCATGGAAGGGACACCATGGCACCACACACGTATCGCAGGGCCGCCACCGCCCTGATCGCCCCCGCGCTCGCCCTCGGCGCCGTCGTCGGCCTCGCCTCGGCGCCCGCCTCGGCCGCCGTCTGGAGCTCCTGCGACCAGTGGGGCAACACCACGCTGAACGGCTACACCCTCTACAACAACATCTGGGGCTCCGGCGCCGGCACCCAGTGCATCTGGGCCAACTCCGGCACCAACTGGGGCGTCACCGCCAACCACCCCAACACCGGTGGCATCAAGTCGTACCCCAACTCCAAGAAGGTGATCAACAAGACGATCACCTCGCTGTCCTCGCTCACCAGCAGCTACAACGTGACCGTCCCGTCGTCCGGCGCGTACAACACCTCGTACGACATCTGGGACACCGGATACGCCAACGAGATCATGCTCTGGGTCAACAAGACCGGCGCCGTCGGCCCGCTCGGCACCTCGCAGGGCACGCTCACCCTGGGCAGCAACACCTGGACCGTCTACAAGGGCAACAACGGCGCGAACAACGTCTATTCGTTCATCCGGAGCTCCAACTCCACCTCCGGCACGATCGACATCCTGCCGATCCTGAAGTGGATCAAGGACACCAAGGGCTGGTTCGGCAACGTGACCATCGGTGACGTGCAGTTCGGCTACGAGATCACCAGCTCGTCCGGTGGGCTGAACTTCACCACCAACAGCCTCACCGTCAGCAGCAGCTGAGCCGGCCGGGCCGGCCCCGCGCGCGTCGCGGGGCCGGCCCGTGCGCGGTCACGCCCGGTCGACCTCCGCGCGTAGCGCGTTGTAGTCGGCGAAGGCCGTGTCGACGTCCGCGCGGCTGAGGCCGTAGCGGGCCAGGTCGTAGCTGTGAACGCGGGTGCCCTTGGGGCGGGCGACGACCGCGGGGAGGCGGGCCGCGTCGGCCTCGGTCCAGCGGGCGCCGACGGCCGCGTAGAGCTTCGGGGCGCCCGCGGCCGGCTCGGCGCCCAGCCAGGTGTACGGCACGTCCACCAGTGCCTCGCGAGGGATGCGCGCACGGGCGGCCAGGCCACGGGCGGCCGAGCGGCTGAGCAGCTCCAGCCAGGTGGCGCCGATCCGGTTCAGGTCGAGGGGGCGGGTGTTGACCGCCATCCCGTGCTCGACCAGGCTGCAGAACGAGGCCACGGCGGTGGCCGGATCGCGGTGCGTCCACACGATCGTGGCGTCCGGGAAGACCGCGCGCAGCGCGTCCAGGTTCTCCAGGTGCAGCGGGGACTTCAGCACCCAGCGGCGGCGCGGGCGGCCGTACTGGAGCACCTGGTAGATCTGCTTGAGGTACCGGTAGTCGGCCCCGAAGTCATGGCCCTCGTGCCAGGGCAGGTACTCCGGGATCACGGCCTGGGACAGCGGCATCACCGTGTGCGGCAGCGTGAAGGTGCACTCCTCCGGCCCCTCCGGGCGGAGGTTGTGGATGTGGCGGAAGCCCGGGGCGAAGAGGTTGATCCCGCCGACCAGGCGGCGGGCGGTCGTGATCGCCTTCTCCCGTTCCATGGGGTCGAGTTCGAGGTCGGGGGTGAGTAACTCCCAGAGCAGCGGGCAGCGGTGGTCCGCGGAGAGGGAGAGCACGCTGTGGGTGAGCGTGGTGGCGGTGCGGGGCAGGCCCACCACGAACACCGGCCGGTCGACCGGCTCCCGCTCGATCCCGGGGTGCTCGGCGAGCAGCCGGCGGACCCGGGCCCGGTTGGCGAGATGGCGGCCGATGTGGCCGCGCGCCGACAGCCAGCCGACGGGGGTGAGGTGCTCGGCGCCGGACCAACATCGCAGCAGGTGACGGAAGTCGTCGGCGAACCGCTCGTCGCCGTCGGCCGGCCCGGCCGCGTCGAGCAGCCGGTCGAAGGCCCGGTCCGGTGCCCGGCGGCCGCGGTAGGAAGGTCTGAGCAGCAGATTGGCGAGCGTGAGGGAGAGCGGTCCAAAGGACACGGCAACGGGACCCTTCGTGGGGGGACAGGAAGAGGGGATACGTACTACCCCCTCCAACTGCCCCACCACACCGCTGAGTTGAGACATTAACCGGCCGGTAACCGAAGTCTGCCGGTGCTACTCCGAGACCGGCAGTTCCGCCCCGTCCCGCAGGAACAGCGGGATACGGTCCAGCGGCGCGTCCACCGTCACCGCCGTACCGCCCTCGTACGACTCACCGGTCCACGCGTCCGTCCACCAGGCACCCGCCGGCAGATACGCCGTCCGGGCCGTGGCGCCCGCCGTCAGCACCGGCGCCACCAGGAGGTCCCGGCCGAACAGGTAACTGTCGTCGACCGTCCAGGCCGCCTGGTCCTGCGGGAACTCCAGGAACAGCGGCCGCAGCACCGGCAGACCCTCCTCGTGGGCCTCCCGCATGACCTGGAGGACGTAGGGCCTGAGGCGCTCGCGCAGCCGCAGGTACTTCTCCAGGATCGCGCCGGCCTCCGCGCCGTACGACCACACCTCGTTGGGACCGCCGGTCATGTCGGGGCCCAGCGCCATGCCCGGGTCGCGGAAGCCGTGCAGGCGCATCAGCGGGGACAGCGCGCCGAACTGGAACCAGCGGACCAGCACCTCGCGGTAGGCCGGATCGTCCGGGTCGCCGCCGTGGAAGCCGCCGATGTCCGTGTTCCACCAGGGGATACCGGACAGGGCCGTGTTGAGGCCGGCCGCGATCTGCCGGCGCAGGGTCGCGAAGTCGGTGCCGATGTCGCCGGACCACAGGGCGGCGCCGTAGCGCTGGCTGCCCGCCCAGGCCGAACGGTTGAGGGTGACGACCTCCTCGCCCTGCGCCCGCAGGCCCTCGTGGAAGGTGCGGGAGTTCTCGGCGGGATAGCTGTTGCCGACCTCCAGACCCGGGCCCGTCCAGTAGCGCAGGTTCTCCTGGAAGCCGGGCTTCAGCTCGGGCTCGCAGGCGTCCAGCCAGAACGCCGTGATGCCGTACGGATCGAGGTAGTTCTCCTTCACCCGGGACCACACGAAGGCGCGGGCCTCGGGGTTGGTGGCGTCGTAGAAGGCGACCTGGACGGTCGACGCCACCTCCTTGTCCGGCCAGTCGGCGTGCGCCATCGGGCCGTACTGGGTGCCGATGAAGTACCCGCGCTGCTCCATCACCGGGTGGTTCTCGGACAGCGGGGACACCGACGGCCACACGCTCACCACCAGCTTGACGCCCAGCTCGGCCAGTTCGCGGACCATCGCGGCCGGGTCGGGCCATTCCTTCGGGTCGAACTTCCAGTCGCCGAGGTGGGTCCAGTGGAAGAAGTCGCAGACGATCGCGGAGAGGGGCAGCCCGCGCCGCTTGTACTCACGGGCCACGGCGAGGAGCTCGTCCTGGGTGCGGTAGCGCAGCTTGCACTGCCAGAAGCCCGCCGCCCATTCCGGCAGCATCGGCGAACGGCCGGTCACCGCGCTGTAGTTGCGCTGGCCGTCGGCGGGATCGCCGGCGGTGATCCAGTAGTCGAGCTGGCGGGCCGAGTCGGCCACCCAGCGGGTGCCGTTGCCGGCCAGTTCGACGCGGCCGATCGCGGGGTTGTTCCACAGGAGGGTGTAGCCGCGGCTGGAGACCAGGACCGGGACCGAGACCTCGGCGTTGCGCTGGACCAGGTCGAGGACCAGGCCCTTCTGGTCGAGGCGGCCGTGCTGGTGCTGGCCCAGGCCGTACAGCCGCTCGCCCTCGTAGGCGGCGAACCGCTGCTCCAGCCGGTGGTGGCCGTTGCCGACGGCGGTGTAGAGACGCGAGCCGGGCCACCAGAAGTGGGCGCGCTGCTCGGCCAGGATCTCCGAGAGGTCGTCGGTGCGCAGGAACCGGACCAGGCCCTCGGCGGACACCTCGACGGTCAGGCCGCCGACCGTCAGCCGGCCTTCACCGTCGACGATCTCGACGGTCGACCCGGTGGCCGGCGGCTCGTCGAGCAGGGCGCCCGGCAGGTCGTCGAGGACCGGACCGCCGAGCCGGGCACGCACCCGGACCGCGTCCGGCCCCCATGGCTCGATCCGCAGCGTCTCCTGGCGCCCGCTCCACTCCAGGGCACCGTCCCGCTCACGGAACGTGCCGACGGTGGGGGAGGACTGCGCGAGGCTCACCTTGGGCTGCGCTTCGGCGGACTGATTCACTGGCAGCCTCCGATGATGTCGCGGACCGTCACCCAGGCGATCGGGTAAGCTACGCAACGTGCGTAGCGAGAACCAAGCACGCGCAACCTCCTTGTCTTTCGGGACAACCGGGCTGGTTCCAACCCGGCTGGTGCTGATCGCGTAAGACCCGGTCGTTCGCTGAGCGGCCGAGCGGCGTGAGCCAGGAATCCCTCTGTTCCCACAGGGGGAGGGTTCAAGAGGCGTGCTCCTGAAGGAGCACAGGCATGGGATGCCCAGGTAGAGGCGGGTGAGCGGTGCCGGAGCGTCAGGCCGGCGCCGGGCCCGTGCTCGCCCGCACCGTCAACTCGGGCGCGATCAGCACGACTTCGTCACCGCCCCGGCCGTCCAGCTTGGCGACCAGGTGCTCCACGGCGTGCCGGCCCATCTCCTGGGCGGGGATGGCGACGGACGTCAGCCGCACCGAGGCCTGGACGGCGACCTGGTCCGGGCAGATCGCGACCACCGACACGTCCTCGGGCACGGCCCGGCCCTGCTGGCGCAGCAGCGCGAGCAGCGGCTCCACCGCGGACTCGTTCTGGACGACGAAGCCCGTGGTGCCCGGGCGCTCGTCGAAGATCCGGGCCAGGGTGACGGTCATCGCGTCGTACCCGCCCTCGCACGGCCGGTGCAGCACCCGCAGCCCCAACTCCCGGGCCCGGGACCGCAGTCCGTCGAGGGTGCGTTCGGCGAAGCCGGTGTGCCGCTCGTAGACCGCCGGCGCCTCGCCGATGACAGCGATGTCGTGGTGGCCGAGCTTCGCGAGGTGCTCCACGCACAGCGCGCCGGTCGCCCCGAAGTCGAGATCGACGCAGGTCAGCCCGGTGGTGGAGGCGGGCAGACCGATGAGCACGGTGGGCTGGTCGGTCCCCCGGAGCAGCGGCAGCCGTTCGTCCTCCAGTTCCACGTCCATCAGGATCATCGCGTCCGCCAGCCCGCTGCCGGTGACCCGGCGTACCGCGTCCGGCCCCTCCTCGCCGGTGAGCAGCAGGACGTCGTAGCCGTGCGCGCGGGCCGTGGTGGCCACGGCGATCGCGATCTCCATCATCACCGGCACGTACATGTCCGTGCGCAGCGGGATCATCAGCGCGATGATGTTCGACCGGCTGCTGGCCAGGGCACGGGCGCCGGCGTTCGGGTGGTAGCCCAGCTCCCGGATGCTCTGCTCGACCCGCTGCCGGGTGGTGGTGGAGATGGACCGCTTGCCGCTGAGGACATAGCTCACCGTGCTCGCCGAGACTCCGGCGTGCTGGGCGACCTCGGCGAGGGTGACCATCCAGCTCTCCAAGTTTTGTGAAGCGCTTCGACAGTGCGCATTGCTGACAAGGGTGAGTGAGGGTGGTTCGACAGTAGCTTCAGTGGGGGTGGGTGTCCATAGGGTGTCGAAGCGCTTCGACAGTTAATTGACGGCACGCCTTCGGCAACCTTTCGGAGGGGCGGCGGTCACAAGGAGGTCGTACGGCCGTCAGACGGGTCGTACCCCGAACCGTCCCCTGGAAGGACCCCTCGATGCAACACCGCAGACCGCGCCTGTCCACTACGGCGAAGTCGCTGCTGGCCGCCTCGGTCGCGCTTGCGGCCGCCGCGGGCGTCACCGTGGCGCAGGCCGGCGAGTCGAGCAGGAAGTGCACCGCCTTCGACACCGTCACGCTCGGCAAGTACTACCTGAACAACAACCTCTGGGGTCAGGACAGGGGCACCGGCAGCCAGTGCGTCTGGGACAACTCCCGGTCGGGCTCGACGATCTCCTGGGGGACGTCGTACACCTGGGCGAACAACAGCAAGGGCACCGACTCGGACGTCAAGTCGTACGCCAGTACCGTCCTCGGCTGGCACTGGGGCTGGAAGACCGACAAGGCGTCCACCGGGCTGCCGATCCGGGTCGGCGACCGCAAGAAGGTCACCGCCAAGTGGAGCTTCGCCCTCAGCTCCGACCCCGGCACCCTGAACGTGGCCTACGACCTCTGGCTGCACGCCAAGAGCACCGCGGACTGGCAGGACCAGCCCACCGACGAGATCATGATCTGGCTCAACCGCCAGGGCGGCGCGGGCCCGCTGGGCACCAAGTACGGCAGCGTCAGCCTGGGCGGGGCGATGTGGGACATCTACCAGGGCGACATCGGCTGGCACGTCTACTCCTTCGTCCGCCGCGCCAACACCACCAGCGCCACGCTGAACCTCGACGACTTCACCCAGGCCCTGGTCCGCCGCAAGCTGCTGAGCGAGGACAAGTACGTCTCCGGCATCGAGTCCGGCAGCGAGGTCTTCAAGGGCTCGGGCCGCCTGGACACCGGGTCGTACTCCGTCGACATCGGCTGACACGCCCTCGGGGGACGGTCGGCCCGGGTGACCCGATCGGACCGCGAGGACTGGTGGGGGCGGCCCGTTTCGGGTACCAACGATCCAGTAGCACTGGTCGGTACCGAACAGTCCGCAACACTCCCTTTCGTGGCGAGGTGAGCCCCAATGTCCGCCCCCACCACCAAGAAACCCACCGTCACCGAGCGGGAAGCCCGTCAGGTGGCGGAGGCCGCCCGGGAACAGGACTGGCGCAAGCCCAGCTTCGCCAAGGAACTGTTCCTCGGGCGCTTCCGGCTCGACCTCATCCACCCGCATCCGCTCCCCGCGGACGAGGACGTGCGCCGCGGCGAGGAATTCCTCGCACGGCTGCGCGAGTTCTGCGAGACGAAGATCGACTCGGCCCGCATCGAGCGCGAGGCCCGCATCCCCGACGAGGTCGTCTCCGGCCTCAAGGAGATCGGCGCCCTCGGCATGAAGATCGACACCAAGTACGGCGGCCTCGGCCTGACCCAGGTCTACTACAACAAGGCCCTCGCCCTGGTCGGCTCCGCGAACCCGGCGGTCGGCGCGCTGCTCTCCGCCCACCAGTCGATCGGCGTACCCCAGCCGCTGAAGATCTTCGGCACCCAGGAGCAGAAGGACGCCTTCCTGCCCCGCTGCGCCCGCACCGACATCTCCGCGTTCCTGCTCACCGAGCCGGACGTCGGCTCGGACCCGGCCCGCCTGGCCACCACCGCCGTACGGGACGGGGACGACTACGTCCTCGACGGGGTGAAGCTGTGGACCACCAACGGGGTGGTCGCCGACCTGCTCGTGGTCATGGCGCGCGTCCCCAAGTCCGCGGACGGCAAGGGCGGCATCACGGCCTTCGTGGTCGAGGCCGGCTCCGAGGGCGTCACCGTCGAGAACCGCAACGCCTTCATGGGCCTGCGCGGCCTCGAGAACGGCGTGACCCGCTTCCACCGGGTCCGGGTCCCGGCCGCCAACCGCATCGGCCCCGAGGGCGCGGGCCTCAAGATCGCCCTCACCACCCTCAACACCGGCCGGCTCTCCCTGCCCGCGATGTGCGTGGGCGCCGGCAAGTGGTGTCTGAAGATCGCCCGCGAGTGGTCGGCCGTCCGCGAGCAGTGGGGCAAGCCCGTCGCGCTGCACGAGGCGGTCGGCTCCAAGATCAGCTTCATCGCGGCGACCACCTTCGCCTTGGAGGCGGTCGTCGACCTGTCCTCCCAGATGGCCGACGAGAACCGCAACGACATCCGTATCGAGGCCGCCCTCGCCAAGCTCTACGGCTCCGAGATGGGCTGCCTGATGGCTGACGAGCTGGTCCAGATCCGCGGCGGCCGCGGCTTCGAGACGGCGGAGTCCCTCGCGGCGCGCGGGGAACGTGCCGTCCCCGCCGAACAGCTCCTGCGCGACCTGCGCATCAACCGCATCTTCGAGGGCTCCACGGAGATCATGCACCTGCTGATCGCGCGCGAGGCCGTCGACGCCCACCTCTCGGTCGCCGGCGACCTCATCGACCCCGACAAGTCCCTCCAGGACAAGGCGAAGGCGGGCGCCAACGCGGGCGTCTTCTACGCCAAGTGGCTGCCGAAGCTGGTCGCGGGTCCGGGTCAGCTCCCCACGTCGTACGCCGACTTCAAGCACGGCGTGGACCTCTCCCCGCATCTGCGCTACGTCGAGCGGCACGCCCGCAAGCTCGCCCGGTCCACCTTCTACGCCATGTCCCGCTGGCAGGGCCGGATGGAGACCAAGCAGGGCTTCCTGGGCCGGATCGTGGACATCGGCGCCGAGCTGTTCGCGATGAGCGCGGCCTGTGTGCGTGCCGAACTGCTGCGCCGCCAGGGCGACCACGGCCGCGAGGCCTACCAGCTCGCCGACGCGTTCTGCCGACAGGCCCGGGTCCGCGTCGACGAGCTGTTCACCCGCCTGTGGTCGAACACCGACGACCTGGACCGCAAGGTCGTCAAGGGGGTGCTCGGCGGCTCCTACGAGTGGCTGGAGCGGGGGATCGTCGACCCGTCGGGCGAGGGCCCGTGGATCGCCGACGCGACGCCTGGTCCGGCCACCCGGGAGAACGTCCGCCGCCCGCTGAAGTAGCGATTCAGCAGTACTTGTCGCTCGGATCCCGCGTCGTCCAGGAGCAGGAGTCGACCTTGGTGCCGGTCGCCTTGGTCAGCGTCGCCGTGTCGCTGGTGTTGTTCCACACGTAGGCGCGGCGGTTCTGGAACTTGTCCGACGCGGTGTCCGTCCCCCGGCCGGTGTGCACCTTCATCGTCTTGTGGGCGCCGATCTTGATGTTCTCGAAGACGTAGCGGTGGTTCGAGGTGTCCTTCAGGACCCAGCCCTTGATGGAGACGGCCGAGCCGCCGGTGTTCTTGATCTGCACCCACTCGGCGTTGAGGCTCGTGTTGGAGCGGTTGTCGCTGCCCGGGCTGTCGAACCAGACGTGGTAGATGGTCACGCCGCCGGCGGCCTGCGCCGGGGTGCTGAGCAGGGTGCCGGTGAGCAGCGCGGCGCCCGCGAGCGCGGGCAGGGCAGCACGTATGCGCACAGTACGCATGGAGAGATCCCCCCAGGATGTCTTCCGGTCGGGTCGGCCCGTCGCCGACCCGACAGAAGTGTTATCACATGATCTTCACGTGAACCTCACAAGGGGAATTCCGCTTCATACGGCGCCAAGAACTGATAAGGCACCCGCGTGAGGGACGCGCTGTCCTCCGGGCCGCCGGTTGCGGCAACAATGGGGGGATGACCGACAGTCCTGCCAGTCCGGCCCCCCTCGCCGATCCGCACCTCGTGTACGACCCGCTCGCGGGCGACGGCCCCAAGGACGTGGTGATCCTCGGCTCCACCGGATCCATCGGCACCCAGGCCATCGACCTCGTCCTGCGCAACCCCGACCGCTTCCGGGTCACCGCGCTCTCCGCCAACGGCGGCCGGGTCGCCCTCCTCGCCGAGCAGGCGCACCGGCTGCGGGTACGGACCGTCGCGGTCGCCCGAGAGGACGTCGTACCGGCACTGCGCGAGGCCCTGACCGGTCTCTACGGCGCCGGCGAGGCGCTCCCCGAGATCCTCGCCGGACCGGAGGCGGCCACCTGGGTAGCCGCCTCCGACTGCCACACCGTCCTCAACGGCATCACCGGCTCCATCGGCCTCGCGCCCACCCTCGCCGCCCTGGAGGCGGGCCGCACCCTCGCGCTCGCCAACAAGGAGTCGCTGATCGTCGGGGGCCCGCTGGTCAAGGCGCTGGCCAAGCCCGGCCAGATCATCCCGGTCGACTCCGAGCACGCGGCTCTCTTCCAGGCGCTGGCGGCGGGGACCCGGGCCGACGTCCGCAAACTGGTCGTCACCGCCTCCGGGGGGCCCTTCCGGGGCCGGACCAAGGCCGACCTGGCCCGGGTGACCGTCGACGAAGCGCTCGCCCACCCCACCTGGGCGATGGGGCCGGTCATCACGATCAACTCCGCCACCCTGGTCAACAAGGGACTGGAAGTCATCGAGGCACACCTCCTCTACGACATTCCCTTCGATCGGATTGAGGTGGTCGTGCACCCGCAGTCGTATGTCCACTCGATGGTCGAGTTCACGGACGGATCCACGATCGCGCAGGCGACGCCCCCCGACATGCGGGGGCCGATCGCCATCGGTCTCGGCTGGCCCGAACGGGTCCCGGACGCGGCCCCCGCCTTCGACTGGAGCAAGGCCTCCACCTGGGAGTTCTTCCCACTGGACAACGAGGCCTTCCCCTCCGTGAACCTCGCCCGGCACGTCGGTGAGCTCGCGGGCACCGCGCCGGCGGTGTTCAATGCGGCCAACGAGGAATGCGTCGAGGCGTTCCGGAGCGGTCTGCTGCCCTTCAACGGGATCATGGAGACCGTCACCCGGGTCGTCGAGGAACACGGCACACCCCGTACGGGTCGGACGGGAACTTCGCTCACCGTGCCGGACGTACTCGAAGCGGAGACCTGGGCCCGGGCCCGGGCCCGGGAACTGACAGCACAGACGGCGACCGCGGAGGCGCGTGCATGACAGCCCTGATGATGATCCTCGGCATAGTCGTCTTCGTGATCGGCCTGCTGGTCTCGATCGCCTGGCACGAGCTGGGGCACCTGTCCACCGCCAAGCTCTTCGGCATCCGCGTCCCGCAGTACATGGTCGGCTTCGGCCCGACCATCTGGTCGCGGCACAAGGGCGAGACCGAGTACGGCTTCAAGGCCATCCCGGCCGGCGGCTACATCCGCATGATCGGCATGTTCCCGCCGGGCGCCGACGGCCGGATCACCGCGCGCTCCACCTCCCCCTGGCGCAGCATGATCGAGGACGCCCGCTCGGCCGCCTTCGAGGAGCTCCAGCCCGGCGACGAGACCCGCCTCTTCTACACGCGCGCCCCCTGGAAGCGCGTGATCGTGATGTTCGCGGGCCCCTTCATGAACCTGATCCTCGCGGTGGCCCTGTTCCTCACGGTCCTGATGGGCTTCGGCATCTCCCAGCAGACCACCACCGTCAGCTCGGTCTCCCAGTGCGTGATCGCGCAGAGCCAGAACCGCGACACCTGCAAGAAGACCGACGCGGCCGCCCCGGCCGCCGCCGCGGGCCTGAAGGCCGGCGACAAGATCGTCTCCTTCGACGGGGTGCGGACCACCAGCTGGAACCAGCTCTCCGACCTGATCCGCGCCACCCCCGGCAAGGACGTCGCGATCGTCGTCGACCGCAAGGGCCAGGACGTCACCCTGCACGCGAAGATCGCCACCAACCAGGTCGCCAAGAAGGACTCCAGCGGCCAGATCGTCCAGGGCCAGTACGTCACGGCGGGCTTCCTCGGCTTCAGCGCGGCCACCGGCATCGTCCGCCAGGACCTCGGCCAGTCGGTGACCTGGATGGGCGACCGCCTCGGCGAGGCCGTCGACTCCATCGCGGGCCTGCCCGGAAAGATCCCGGCCCTGTGGGACGCGGCCTTCGACGGCGCCCCCCGCCAGCCGGACTCCCCGATGGGCGTGGTCGGCGCGGCACGGGTCGGCGGCGAGATCTTCACCCTCGACATCCCGCCCACGCAGCAGCTGGCCATGGCCCTGATGCTGGTGGCCGGGTTCAACCTCTCCCTGTTCCTCTTCAACATGCTCCCGCTGCTCCCGCTGGACGGCGGCCACATCGCGGGCGCCCTGTGGGAGTCACTCCGCCGCAACCTGGCGAGGGTGCTCCGCCGCCCGGACCCCGGCCCCTTCGACGTGGCGAAGCTGATGCCGGTGGCTTATGTGGTGGCCGGGATCTTCATCTGCTTTACGGTTCTCGTGCTCATTGCAGATGTCGTTAATCCGGTCAAAATCAGCTAGCTAACGAGCAATTTCTGTCGCTCTGCCTGGGTCGCGTCCTTCACTCGCCTAACTCTGACGAGTGAAGGACGCGGCTTTTTTGTGCGACGCGTACGGGATCTTCGTACGTTCTTGCTGTTCATGGGTGACCCCAGCGGTGCGCCAACACCCTGGGGTCTGGCCAGTCTGGAAAGGGACTGACATGCAGCAAGGTACTGCGCCGTGCGCAGACGGCAAGCCCGCTGAGGCGGAGACCTTGGACGTGGCGGCGTACATGAGGGTCTCCACCGCGGAACAGAAGGGGAGGTACGGAATTCCGGCACAGGCACGTGTTATCCGCGAGTTCGTGGCACAGCGTTCGTCGTGGCGTCTGGTGGAGTCTCGTGAGGACATCGGTGCATCAGGCTCGAAGGACTCGCGCCCGGGACTGAACGCGCTCCTCGATGACATCACCCGAGGGCGGGTGAAACTCGTCCTGGTGCACCGTCTCGACCGTCTTGGGCGGACAGAGGGTGCGATCTGGCGTTGTATGTGGCAGATCGAGGACGCCGGAGCGAGGGTGGAGTGCTGTGCCCAAGTTCTGGTTGAACCCGGTCTCGACAGGTGGCTCATGATCGACCGTCTCGCACGGGAGGTCGAGGCCGACTACGGGCGCATCGTGAGCCGCACACAGGCGGGTCGGCAACTCAAGGCGGTCGACGGCGGATGGCCGGGTGGCCCGCCTCCCTACGGCTACAAGATCAACGGGAAGGGTGCTTTCGGCTCGACCCTCGAAGTGGACCCTGCTGAAGCAGACGTGGTGAGGCTGCTGGCCGATCTCGTGATTGAAGGCGGGCGTACCCTCGCGGATCTTGCGGTGGAGCTGAACGGTCGCGGAATCCGCACCCGGAGCGGCAAGCGCTGGACTTCCGTGAACATTCACAAACGATTGCAAAGCGCGGCATTCGTCGGAGAGGTGGTTTTTCGGCGCCCTGATCGGCAATGGGGCGATCACTCCACCAGGCTCGGCGACGACGGACGTCCCCTGTACGGCGAGCCCGTGGTGATCCCGCTGCCTGCAATTCTCCCGGCTGAACGGATGTGTGCCTTTCGGGGAGCATTGGCTGCGCTGAGTCGACAGCGTAGGAACCCTATCCGGGACTACCCGCTCAGTGGACGGATCCGAGGGAGATGCGGGCGTCCGTATATCGGGTGCTTCCGCAGCAAGGACGGAATGCGGACCTATCGCTGTTCGGGATGGAACGCGGCCGACTCCTGCGGCTGTGTCTTCCTGCCCGCTGATCACGTCGAGGAAGAGGTGGCGCGGCACGTCAACGCTCAGCTGGCCGCGATGCCGTTGCGCAGCAGGCCGACGCTGCCGCTTTCCTGTGAGGCGCGGGCGAGGCTGATTCGGCATCTTGATCGGGTGACATCGCTGGAACGACTCGTTGCAGAGTGCCTGGAGGAACTCGGCGAGTTGCGATGCCAGACCCAGAACAACCGGGTCGTCGCCGCTGCGATGCGGCAGCTCGAAACGGAGCAGAGGGCCTTCGAACGGATCCTGACCCACGCGCGGGACCGGCTGGCGGAACTGGAAGAACTGTGCGCCCGGGAAGCCCGGTTTTCGGCCGCTCTGGGGGCGGCCGCTCCGGACATCCGGTCCCTCCCCTCGGCGGAGCTGCGTCGCCTGATCGAGGTGGCCGGGGTGGAGGTTGACATCGTGGACGCGGAGTTCCGGTATCGAGAGGGAACGAAGTGCTTGACCGTCCGCTGGCACGAGAGCACAGGGACACTCGTTCCTCCCGACCCTGCTGACAGCCAGTGGCACCGCATCGAGGAGCTGCTCCGCCTCAGGTACCGGGCGCATCACTTTCGCTCACCGTTGGATCTGCGAGCGGCCTTCACCGGGATGCTGCACCGTCTACGCACGGGCATCCTCTGGCGCGATCTTCCCGAGCGGTTCGGTGACCCAGAGAAGGTCCGAGCGCGGCAGCGCACCTGGCTGGCGGACGGCGTGTGGCGGGAGATCGTGATGCTCCTGAATGACGAGGGAGCGGGCACACCGGTCCTGCACTACGAGGCAGGCCCGACGCTGGCCATCCGTACCAGGCTCTGAAGGTGGCCGATGTCGTTAACCCCGTGAAAATCTCGTAGCCATACGGCGTTCGAAGCGGCCCGGAACGCTGTGTTCCGGGCCGCTTCCATTGAGTGGGTTTACCGCTGGGGGATGTGCTCGCGCCTGGCCCGGTGCCGTAATCTCGGAGTCTGGAACCCGCTTACGACGGGACCTGGACCTAGATCCACGACTTGGGGTTGCACAGCAGATGACTGCGATTTCTCTCGGCATGCCGTCCGTTCCGACCAAGCTCGCCGAGCGCCGGAAGAGCCGGCAGATCCAGGTCGGCTCCGTGGCTGTCGGCGGAGACGCCCCGGTCTCGGTCCAGTCGATGACCACGACCCGTACGTCGGACATCGGCGCCACCCTCCAGCAGATCGCCGAGCTGACCGCGTCCGGCTGCCAGATCGTGCGGGTGGCCTGCCCCACCCAGGACGACGCCGACGCCCTCGCCACCATCGCGAGGAAGTCCCAGCTCCCGGTCATCGCGGACATCCACTTCCAGCCGAAGTACGTGTTCGCGGCCATCGAGGCCGGCTGCGCCGCGGTCCGGGTCAACCCCGGCAACATCAAGCAGTTCGACGACAAGGTCAAGGAGATCGCGGCGGCCGCCAAGGACCACGGCACCCCGATCCGCATCGGCGTCAACGCCGGCTCCCTGGACCGCCGGCTGCTCCAGAAGTACGGCAAGGCGACCCCCGAGGCCCTGGTCGAGTCGGCCCTGTGGGAGGCGTCCCTCTTCGAGGAGCACGACTTCCGGGACATCAAGATCTCCGTCAAGCACAACGACCCGGTCGTGATGATCGAGGCGTACCGGCAGCTCGCCGCCCAGTGCGACTACCCGCTCCACCTCGGCGTCACGGAGGCCGGCCCGGCGTTCCAGGGCACGATCAAGTCGGCCGTCGCCTTCGGCGCGCTGCTCTCCCAGGGCATCGGCGACACGATCCGCGTCTCGCTCTCCGCGCCTCCGGTCGAGGAGGTCAAGGTCGGCAACCAGATCCTGGAGTCCCTCAACCTCAAGCAGCGCGGCCTGGAGATCGTCTCCTGCCCGTCCTGCGGCCGTGCCCAGGTCGACGTCTACAAGCTGGCCGAGGAGGTCACGGCGGGCCTGACCGGCATGGAGGTCCCGCTGCGCGTCGCCGTCATGGGCTGCGTCGTGAACGGCCCCGGCGAGGCCCGCGAGGCCGACCTCGGCGTCGCCTCCGGCAACGGCAAGGGCCAGATCTTCGTCAAGGGCGAGGTCATCAAGACCGTCCCCGAGTCCAAGATCGTCGAGACCCTCATCGAGGAGGCCATGAAGCTGGCCGAACAGATGGAGGCGGAGGGCACGGAGTCGGGCGAGCCGTCGGTGTCGGTGGCGGGCTGAGACCGTCTTCGGGCGGCGTTCGAGGACGAGGCCGAAGGCCGAAGCGGGGGTCCGGGGGCGGCACCCCCCAGGGACGGGACCCCGGTGGACGGCCGCTTCACAGCACACGGGGCGGCACCGCCAAGCCTCCGCAGGTACAGTGCGGAGATCAGCAGAACCCCTCAGCGTGAGGCCCCGCACGTGTTGACGCAGACCACCTCTCGGGTGCTCGCACCGAGTGACCTGGACGCCGCGCTCGCCGTACTCGACCGCGAGCCGGTCACGAACGCCTTCGTGACCTCGCGCGTCCAGGTGGCCGGCCTCGACCCCTGGCGTCTCGGCGGCGAGATGTGGGGCTGGTACGAGGACGGCATGCTCACGTCCCTCTGCTACGCCGGCGCCAACCTGGTCCCGATCTGTGCCACCCCGCGCGCGGTCCGGGCGTTCGCCGACCGCGCCCGCCGGGCCGGCCGCCGCTGCTCCTCCATCGTCGGCCCCAGCGAGGCCACCGCCCTGCTGTGGCGCCTCCTGGAGCCGCACTGGGGACCGGCCCGCGAGGTCCGTGCCCACCAGCCCCTGATGGTCACCGACCGGATGCCCGCCGACATCGCCGCGGATCCGTACGTCCGCCGGATCCGCAAGGACGAGATGGAGGCGATCATGCCGGCGTGCGTGGCGATGTTCACCGAGGAGGTGGGCGTCTCCCCGCTGGCCGGCGACGGCGGCCTCCTCTACCAGGCGAGGGTCGCCGAACTCGTCGGCTCCGGCCGCTCGTTCGCCCGGCTCGACGACAGCGGCAGGGTGGTCTTCAAGGCGGAGATCGGCGCGGCGACCCCGGAGGCCTGCCAGATCCAGGGCGTGTGGGTGGCCCCCGAGTACCGGGGCATGGGCCTGGCGGCCCCCGGCATGGCGGCGGTGCTGCGCTACGCCCTGGCCGACGTGGCCCCGGTGGTCAGCCTCTACGTCAACGACTTCAACACGGCGGCGAGAAGGACGTATCTGCGGGTGGGCTTCCAGGAAGTCGGCGCGTTCATGAGCGTCCTGTTCTGACGGTCCTCGCGCGACAGATGGCAGGGGCAGCAACTGTGACCTCCCTGTACCCTCCCCCCATGGACCTCGTGATCGGCTCCCTGGACCTCTCCTCCCACGTGGACGAGGCCCTGGCGGTCCAAGCGATCGCCTTCGGCCTGGGCCCCGACGAGGTAGCCGTACGCCGCCAGATCGTCGTCCGCCATATGCAGTACCCCGGCGCCAGAGCCCTCGGCGCGACCGCCGACGGCCTGCTCGTCGGCTTCGTCTACGGCATGCCGAACAACCGCACCCACTGGTGGTCCACCGTAGTTGAGCCCTACCTGCGCGCCCAGGGCCACGCCGACTGGCTCGACGACTCGTTCGTGATCACCGAGCTGCATGTGCACCCCCGCCACCAGAACCGCGGCATCGGCCGCCGGCTGATCACGACGATCACGGACGGCGCCGCCGAGTCCCGCTCGATCCTCTCCGCGATCGACACCGACAGCCCGGCCCGCGGCCTCTACCACTCCCTCGGGTACACGGACCTGGCCCGCCGGGTCCACTTCCCGAGCGCCCCCAAGCCGTACGCCGTGATGGGCGCCCCGCTGCCGCTGCTCCGCCGATAGCCGTTAACGGATTTCCACCGGCACAGCAGGCCCGGCTAACCTCCTAGCCATCAACCTTTCCCGGCAGGAGTACGAGAACCATGGCGAACGCACCGGTCCAACGCATGTCCCAGTTGATGGCGAAGACGCTGCGTGACGACCCGGCGGACGCCGAGGTCCTCAGCCACAAGCTCCTCGTCCGCGCCGGCTACGTCCGCCGCACCGCGGCCGGCATCTGGTCCTGGCTGCCCCTCGGCCTGAAGGTGCTGTCCAACATCGAGCGGGTCGTCCGCGAGGAGATGGACGCGATCGGCGCCCAGGAGGTGCTGCTCCCGGCCCTCCTGCCCCGGGAGCCGTACGAGGCGACCGGCCGCTGGGAGGAGTACGGCGCCGAGCTGTTCCGCCTCCAGGACCGCAAGGGCGGCGACTACCTCCTCGGCCCGACCCACGAGGAGATCTTCACGCTGCTGGTGAAGGACCAGGCGTCCTCCTACAAGGACCTGCCGGTCATCCTCTACCAGATCCAGAGCAAGTACCGGGACGAGGCCCGTCCGCGCGCCGGCATCCTGCGCGGCCGCGAGTTCCTCATGAAGGACTCCTACTCCTTCGACCTGGACGACGACGGCCTCGCCCACTCCTACGCCCTGCACCGCCAGGCCTACCAGCGGATCTTCGAGCGCCTCGGCCTCGACTACCGCATCGTCGCCGCCACCGCCGGCGCGATGGGCGGCTCGAAGTCGGAGGAGTTCCTGGCCCCGGCCGAGGCCGGCGAGGACACCTTCGCCGACTGCCCGAACTGCGACTTCGCGGCGAACACCGAGGCGATCTCGTACACGCTGAAGCCGGTCGACGCCACCGGCGTGCCCGCGGTCGAGGAGATCCCCACCCCGGACACCCCGACCATCGAGACCCTCGCCGCCCACCTCGGCGTCCCGGCCTCCGCCACCCTGAAGAACCTCCTGGTGAAGGTCGACGGCGAGATCGTGGCCGTCGGTGTCCCCGGCGACCGCGAGGTGGACATGGGCAAGGTCGAGGAGCACTTCGCCCCGGCCGCCGTCGAGCTGGTCAGCGAGTCCGACTTCGCGGGCCGTCCCGACCTGGTTCGCGGCTACGTCGGCCCGCAGGGCCTGGGCGAGAAGGTCAAGTACATCGCCGACCCGCGCATCGCCCCCGGCACGGCCTGGATCACCGGCGCCAACAAGGAGGGCATGCACGCCAAGAACGTCGTGGCGGACCGTGACTTCACCGTCGACGAGTACGTCGATGTCGTCGTCGTGCTGGAGGGCGACCCCTGCCCGAAGTGCGGCACCGGCCTCAAGCTGGACCGTGCCATCGAGATCGGCCACATCTTCCAGCTGGGCCGCAAGTACGCCGACGCGCTCAAGCTGGACGTCCTCGGCCAGAACGGCAAGCCGGTCCGCGTCACCATGGGCTCCTACGGCATCGGCGTCTCCCGCGCCGTCGCCGCCCTCGCCGAGCAGACCGCCGACGAGCACGGCCTGGTCTGGTCCCGCGAGGTCGCCCCGGCCGACGTCCACGTCGTCGCCGCCGGCAAGGCCCTGCAGACCGAACTCGCCCTGGAGGTCTCCGAGAAGCTGCGGGCGGCCGGGCTGCGCGTCCTGGTCGACGACCGGGCCGGGGTCTCCCCGGGCGTGAAGTTCACGGACGCCGAGCTGATCGGCGTACCGCAGATCCTGGTCGCGGGCCGCCGCTCCGGCGAGGGCGTCCTGGAGCTCAAGGACCGCAAGACGGGCGAGCGCGAGGAGCTGACGGTGGACGAGGCGATCGCCCGCCTGAGCGCCGGCTGATCCGCCAACTCCCGCCGCGGGGGGGGGGGGGGGGCCCCCCCCCCCCCCCCCCGGCCGGGGGGGGGGGGGGGGGGGGCGGCGGGGGGGGGGGGGGGGGGGCCCCCACCAAGAAAGAGCGGGGGGCCCCCCCCCGGGGCGCCGCCCTGGCGGCCGCGGCTCCCCCCCCCGGGCGCCCCCGGCGCGCGGCGGTGCCCCCCCCCCCCCCCGCGGGGCGGGCGGGCGCCCCCCCCCCCCCCCCCGCCGCGTCTTTTCAGGAAGGTCTCAGACAGTTCTTCCGCTCCGTATGGGAGCCTCACAGACTTCTCTCAGGGTGATCCCCGAACGTGATGCGTGACAGAGAGTCACGCAGGAGGGGATCGGTCATGACCGAGAGAGTGCAGCGCAGGCAACAGGGGGAGAAGAGCGGGCAGGGGGCGGCCGCGGTGGTCCGCCGGGGGGCCCGGCGTACGGCGGCCCTGGCGGCGGCGGTCACGCTCGCCGCGGCGGCGGGGGTGTTCGCCCTGGTCGGCACGATGCAGGCGGACGCCGACACGGCGGCGAGCAGCAGCACCGGTACACAGACATCGAGCTCCAGCTCCAGCTCCAGCTCCAACTCAGGCTCGGCCAAGGACAGTTCCTCGTCCAGCTCCTCGGACTCCTCAAGCTCCTCGGACTCCTCCTCGGACCTCCAGTCCTCCTCCGACGGGCTCACCTCCGGCAGCGGCTCCACCGACGCCACCTCGGGGGCGTCATGACCGCCCTCGCCCCGCGGACGACGGCCGCCGCCGACTGGCGTGCCCTCGGCACCACCGTCCGCCTGGTCGTCACCGACCCGGCCCTGCTGGACTCCTGCAACCTGCTCCTCGCCCGGCAGCTCGCCGAGGTGGACGCGGCCTGCAGCCGGTTCCGCACCGACTCCGAGCTGGCCGCCCTCGACACCACCCGGGGCCGCCCGGTCCGGGTCAGCCCGCTGCTCGCCGAAGCCCTCGCCGTCGCCCTGCGCGCGGCCGAGGCGACCGACGGCGCCGTGGACCCCACGGTCGGCTCGGCGATGGACGCGATCGGCTACGACCGCGACTTCACCCTCGTCCGCGAGGACGACCGCCCGGTCTCCCTGCGGGTGCGGCGCGCCCCGGGCTGGCGCAAGGTCACCCTCGACCGGGCGACCGGCACGGTGACCGTCCCCGAGGGCGTCCGCCTCGATCTGGGCGCGACCGCCAAGGCCTGGGCCGCCGACCGGGCCGCGCGGATGCTGGCCGGCACGGCCGGCTGCGGGGTCCTGGTGAGCCTCGGCGGCGACACGGCCGTCGCCGGTGAAACCCCGGCGGGCGGCTGGCAGATCCGCGTCCAGGACATCACCGGCCCGGTCGGCGAACGGCCCGCGCAGGGGTCGTACGACATGGTCGGCCTGGGCTCCGGAGGCCTCGCCACCTCCGGCACCGGCGCCCGCCGCTGGCAGCGCGGCGGCTACGACCTCCACCACATCGTCGACCCGCGCACCGGACTCCCGGTCCGCTCCCCGTGGCGCACGGTCTCGGTGGCCGCGGCCACCTGCGCCGACGCCAACGCGGCGAGCACGGCGGCCCTGGTGAAGGGCGCGGGCGCGGAACGCTGGCTGACCCGGCTCGGCCTGCCGGCCCGGTTGGTGACCCACCGGGGCACGGTCGTCACGACCCCGGGCTGGCCCGCCCCCGCCGTGCCGCTGGAGGCGGCCGCATGACCTCCGAGACCCTCTGGTACGCCAACCGCGCCACCGGCGCCGTCTGCCTGGTCCTCTTCACGGTCGTCGTCCTGCTCGGCATCGCCGTCCGGCTGCGCACCCGCCTCCCCGGCCTGCCCCGCTTCGGCACGGTCGCCCTGCACCGCAGTCTCTCCCTCTCCGCCACCGGCTTCCTGGCCCTGCACATCGCCGCGGCGGTGGTCGACGGCTACGTAGGCATCAGCCCCCTCGACGCCCTCGTCCCCTTCGTCTCCGCCTACCAGCCGCTCTGGCTCGGCCTCGGCACGGTCGCCTTCGACCTCCTGCTCGCGGTCCTGGTCACCAGCCTCCTCCGCGACCGCCTCGGCCGGCGCACCTGGCGGGCCGTGCACTGGCTGGCGTACCTCTCCTGGCCGGTCGCCCTCATCCACGGCATCGGCATCGGCACGGACGCCGTCACCGACTGGATGACCTGGCTGACGGTGGCCTGTGTGGCGACGGTGACCACCGCCTTCGCCCTGCGCACCGCCCAGGCCGTCCGAGCCTCCCGCCAGACTCCCGCCGCGCTTCTGCACACCCAAGGGGCCCACCGATGACCACGCTCTTCACCGACGTCTACATGCCACCCCGGCTGCTGGCCCCCGGCGGCACCCCGGCCGACCTCACCACGCACGAGCAGCGCTACGGCCCGCTCTCCCACGGCGACCCGGCCGCCGTCCTGCGCACCCTCGCCGAATCCGGCCTCACCGGCCGCGGCGGGGCGGGCTTCCCGGCCTACCGGAAGTTCGTCGCGGTCGCCGACGCGGCCCGGCGCACCCGGCGCGCCCCGGTCGTCGTGGCGAACGGCGCGGAGAGCGAACCGGCCGGCCACAAGGACAAGACCCTCCTGCGGCTCTCACCCCACCTGGTCCTGGACGGGCTGCAGCTGGCGGCCGCGGCCGTCGACGCGGGGGAGGCCTACCTCGCCGTGGAGGACGGCGCCTCCTACCTGGAGTCGGCCCTCGCCCAGCGCCACGACCCGGTGAGCGTGACGGTCCTACGGCTGCCCGCCCGCTTCCTCTCCGGGCAGGCCTCGGCCCTGGCGCGGTACATCTCCGGCGGCCCGGCCCGCCCCACCCATCCGGCCCCGCCGGTCCGCGAACGCGGGGTGCGCCGCGCCCCCACCCTGGTCCAGAACGTCGAGACCCTGGCCCACCTGGCGCTGATCGCCCGGTACGGCGCGGACTGGTTCCGCACGGCAGGCACCCCCGCCGAACCCGGCAGCACCCTGTGCACCCTGCATGTGCCGGGCCGCGAAGTCCGGGTGGTGGAGGCCCCCTTCGGCATGCCGATCGGCCGTCTGCTCCCCCTGGAAGGCGCGTCCGCGGCCCTGGTCGGCGGCTACCACGGCACCTGGATACCGGCGACCGAGGCCGCCCAGGTCCCGCTCTCCTCGGCCTACTTGGGCGCAGGAGTGCTGGCCGCGCTGCCCGTCGGCCGCTGCGGGGTGGCCGAGACCGCCCGGGTCCTGCGCTATCTGGCCCTGGAGTCGGCGGGCCAGTGCGGCCCCTGCCGCAACGGCCTCCCGCGCATCGCCGCCGCCTTCCAGACCCTGGCCGCCCCCGGCCCCCAGGGCACCACCCGCGCCGACGTCTCCCGCTGGGCGGGCCTGGTGGCGGGCCGAGGCGCCTGCCACCACCCCGACGGCACCATCCGCCTGGTCCGCAGCGCGCTGACGACGTTCGCGACCGAGGTGGACGCCCACGCCCACGGGGTGTGCACCGCGACCGACCGCACGCCCCTCCTGCCCGTCCCCACGGAACGGATCTGACATGGACCAGCACATAGCCATCGACTGGACGTCCTGCCAGGGCCACGGCCTGTGCGCAGAGCTACTGCCAGAACACATCACCCTGGACGAGTGGGGCTACCCATTGGTCGACGGCCGCCCGATCCCACCCCGCACAAGAAAGCGAGCCAGGAGGGCAGCGCTGGACTGTCCGGTCCTAGCCCTGAAACTAAGGCAGAGCTGAACGCCCCTCAGGGGCGCGGGGCCCCAGCCGATATGCGGCTCCGCCGCGCGGGCGCGCTCAGCCCCCACCGAACCCGCACCCGACCCCGTCAGACCCACCCCGCGAATTCAAGCAACAGCTCCGCATCCCTCGGCCGCCCCACCCGGAGGGCCCGCACACCCGACTCCACCGCCCGGAACAACGTCCACCCCCGCAACCGCTCCTGATCCACCTCGAGCGACTCCGCGAGCCGTTTGATCCGCCGCCGGGTGATCGCCGCCCCCGACGACGAGGCGATCAGATCCTCCACCCGGTCCCGCACCAGCCGTGCCAGATCGAACGCGCATTCCCCGACCACCGGATCCGGCCCCACCGCCAGCCACGGCAGCCGCTCCCCGGCCAGCACCTTGCTCTGCCGAAACGTGCCGTGCAGCAACCGCCGCTCAGGAGGCGCCGCCAGCAGCTCGTCCCGGGCCGCGAGCGCCGCGTCGACCAGCGGCGTCACCTCCAGGTCGGCGGCCGCACGCATCGCCGTGGCCTGCCGCCCGGTCCGTTCCGCCACCGTCTCGAAGACCGGCCCGTCCGGCGGTTCCACCCACAGCCGCCGCAACGTCCCCGCCGCCTCCAGCAACGCCTTCGCCTCGGGCAGCGACCGCACCGAGACCTCCGGATGCAGCCGCTCCAGCAGCAGCACCCCGTCGGCCGCGTCCGCGTCCAGCAGCCGTACGGCGCCCAGTCCACCCCAGTGCGCCAGCGCCGCCGCCTCGCTCTCCGGCCGGGCCCGCCGCGGCGCCAGCTTCAGCACCGCCGGTGTTCCGTCCGCCCGTCGCACCAGCAGGACCACGCTGCTGCGCCCGCCGGGGACCTGGACCCGTTCCACGGTCAACTCGCGTAGCGCGACGGCCCGTTCCACCGTACCCGGCAGCTTCTCCAGCCACTCGTCACCGTCCGGCGCCGTCTCACCGAGCGCCTTCACCAGGCGCCGCGGCGGTTCGAAAGCCATACGCGAGTCGTTCCTTTCCTGGACTGGTCCTGCACTGGTCCTGCACTGGTCCTCTAGGGAGTTGACGAGGCCGAGGGGGAGGCCGAACCGCCGGCCCGGCCCAGCGGCGCGTCCCGCTCGGCGAGCCCAGGGAAGGCTACGCTCCTGCCGCTCCACCGCACCGCCCGCACCGCGGCCTCCCGCAGCGCCCCGGCCGCCGACCCGCGCCGCTCGCCCGAAGACGCCCGGACCAGGTCGGAGTACACGTCGGCCACCCGGTCCTCCAGCTCGGCGGCGAGCCGTACGGCCGTCGCCGCATCGGTGACGGCGAACGGCAACGCGTAGGCCGCGCTCGCGGCGACGGGCGCGGCGCCCAGGTCCCGCACCTCACGGGCCAGCGCGTCCCGGCGGGCCCGGTGCGCGTCGTACGCCGAACGGGCCTCGGCCAGCCGCTGCCGGCCGACCCGGCCGCCGACGACGCCGTACCCGTAGACCGCCGCGTGCTCGGCCGCCAGTGCCGCCTGGAGCGCCGTCAGCACCCCGGCCTCCGCCTCGTCGCTCACTTCTCCCCCTCCGTCAGCAGGTAGGCGTGCGCGGACCCGGCCGCCGAAACCCCGGCCAGCAGCCGCGCCAGTTCGCCGGGCACGTCCAGCAGTTCCTTGGCCCGCCGGTCGGCGAGGCCGCGCTCGGCGGTGGCCAGCGCGGCGAGCGCGGACCTCTCGTCGGCCGGAACCTCGGGGGAGGTCGACGCGGACGCGGTGGCCGACGGTGAGCCGGTCGCCGTACCGCCCCCGGAAGCGCCCTCCGTGAAGGCCGCCGCATGGGCCGCCACCTCGGCCCGCAGCGGTCGCAGCCGCTCCGTCAGCGCGGGGTGGGCGGCGAGGACGGCGTCGTACTGCCGCAGCAGCGCCTCACTGTCCCGTGCCGCACGCGCGCGTGCCCGCGCGGAGACCGACGTACTGCCGCCGCCGGCCTTGGAGTCGGGGGCGGCGGAGCAGCCCGCCAGCACGGCGGCCGAGGCCGCCGAGACGATCAGGCTCCTTCTGCGTACTCCCCAGGGGGTACGCGACGGCGGGGGGAACGGCACGGCAGACGTCCTCGGGGAGCTGGAAACGAAGAAACGCGAAAGGAATGGGGTACGGGACGGACCCGCCCGTGATCACCGTACCCGCGCACCTGTCCGAAGCCACTCATCGGCACCGTCCGTACCCGGGTGGACGGCAACACTCCTCACGACCGGATACCCTTTGACCAGACACGCGACCCAACCCACAACAGCACACGCGGCCGAGGAGTCACCCGGATGAGCACGACCCAGAGCGAGAGGCTGCGAGAGCTCCTGGAACCGCTCGTCACCTCTCAGGGCCTGGATCTCGAAGAGATCGCCGTGGACTCCGTCGGACGCAAGCGGGTGCTGCGCGTGGTCGTCGACTCCGACACCGGGGCCGACCTGGACCAGATCGCCGATGTGAGCCGTGAGCTCTCGGCGAAGCTCGACGACAGCGACGCGATGGGCGCGGGCGAGTACACCCTCGAGGTCGGCACCCCGGGCGCGGAGCGCCCCCTCACCGAACACCGGCACTACGTGCGTGCCGTGGACCGCCTGGTGCGGTTCCAGCTGGCCGAGGGCGGGGAACTGGTCGCGCGCATCCTGGACGTCGACGACGAGGGCCTCGATCTCGAAGTGCCCGGCGTCAAGGGCCGCAAGGCCACCACCCGCAGACTCGGCTTCGCCGAGGTCGGCAAGGCGCGCGTGCAGGTCGAGTTCAACCGCAAGGACAAGAAGGACATGACGGAAGAAGAGGAGGCGTAGCCGTGGACATCGACATGAGTGCCCTGCGGGGCTTGGTTCGGGAGAAGGAGATCTCCTTCGACCTGCTGGTCGAAGCGATCGAGTCGGCCCTCCTCATCGCCTACCACCGCACCGAGGGAAGCCGCCGCCACGCGCGCGTGGTGCTCGACCGGAACACCGGGCACGTGACCGTGTGGGCGAAGGAGGACCCCGAGGACCTGGAGGAGGGGCAGGAGGCGCGCGAGTTCGACGACACCCCGTCGGACTTCGGCCGGATCGCCGCCACCACCGCCAAGCAGGTCATCCTGCAGCGGCTCCGGGACGCCGAGGACGACGCCACGCTCGGCGAGTACGCCGGCCGCGAGGGCGACATCGTCACCGGTGTGGTCCAGCAGGGCCGCGACCCGAAGAACGTGCTCGTCGACATCGGCAAGCTGGAGGCCATCCTGCCGGTGCAGGAGCAGGTCCCCGGCGAGACGTATCCGCACGGGATGCGGCTGCGGTCGTACGTCGTCCGGGTGGCGAAGGGCGTCCGCGGTCCCTCCGTGACGCTGTCCCGCACCCACCCGGCACTGGTGAAGAAGCTCTTCGCGCTGGAGGTGCCGGAGATCGCCGACGGGTCCGTCGAGATCGCCGCCATCGCCCGCGAGGCCGGTCACCGGACCAAGATCGCGGTCCGCTCCACCCGTTCGGGCCTGAACGCCAAGGGTGCCTGCATCGGCCCCATGGGCGGACGGGTCCGCAATGTCATGGGCGAGCTGAACGGCGAGAAGATCGACATCGTCGACTGGTCGGACGACCCGGCCGAGATGGTGGCGAACGCGCTGTCGCCGGCCCGGGTCTCCAAGGTGGAGGTCGTGGACCTGGCGGCCCGGTCCGCCCGGGTGACCGTGCCGGACTACCAGCTGTCGCTGGCGATCGGCAAAGAGGGACAGAACGCCCGCCTCGCCGCCCGTCTCACCGGCTGGCGGATCGACATCCGGCCGGATACCGAACAGGTGTCCGAGTAGATCACTCTTGCCTCGTCCGGATCGCTCTCGACCTCGTCGGGGATTCACCCGGACGGGGGGAATAGTTCCAAGCCGCAGGTCGCTTGGATTACGACAACAGCCGTTCGATCTTTGCCCCGAAGGGGTGAGGTCGCTACGGGGAGGTAGACTTAGCGGTGTCTGGCCGGACGCATGCCCGTGCATGCCCTGAGCGCACCTGTGTGGGGTGCAGGCAGCGAGCGGCCAAGACCGAACTGCTGCGGATCGTGGCGGTCGAGGACGAATGTGTCCCCGATCCTCGCGGTACGCTGCCCGGCCGGGGTGCATATGTACACCCCGCCCAGGTCTGTCTGGACCAGGCGGTGCGCCGCCGGGCACTCCCGAGGGCGCTCCGCGTCCCGGGTCCGCTGGACGTAAAGGCGTTGCGCCCCTACGTCGAGCAGTAACACCGTAAGAAGCGTCGTACGGAACGTCCGTGCGGCTCTGGTACCCCGCGAGTTGGAAGTAGGTCGAGATTGCGATGAGCACTCGATGAGCACGCGATGAGTACGCCCATGAAGTAGCGACGGTCCGGACGCACCCGGACCTAAAAGGAGCGAAGTGGCTAAGGTCCGGGTATACGAACTCGCCAAGGAGTTCGGGGTCGAGAGCAAGGTCGTCATGGCCAAGCTCCAAGAACTCGGTGAATTCGTCCGTTCGGCGTCCTCGACGATCGAGGCGCCCGTTGTACGCAAGCTGACAGACGCCTTCCAGGGCGGTGGCAACGGCAAGGCCGGCAAGCCCGCCCCGCGCAAGGCTGCCCCCAGGCCCGCGGCGCCCTCTCCGGCGCAGGCGGCACGTCCGGGTGGCGCCCCCAAGCCGGGCGCGCCGCGTCCGGCCGTCCCGCAGCCGCCGGCCCCTGCGGCGCCCGCCCCCGCGGCTTCGGCCTCGGCCTCGGCGGCGCCCACGGCTCCGGCTCCGGTCACCCCGGCGCCGGCCGCCTCCGGCCCGCGCCCGGGCCCGAAGCCCGCCCCGCGTCCGGCTCCGGCCGCGCCCGAGTTCACCGCCCCGCCGGCCCCTCCGGCCGCCCCGGCGCAGAGCCCGGCCGCCGCACAGGGTCCGAGCCAGGGTCAGGGTCAGCGCCCCGGTGGCGCTCCCCGTCCGAGCCAGGGCGCCCCGCGCCCCGGCGGTCGTCCCGCCCCCGGTCAGGGCCAGGCCCGTCCGGGTCAGGGCGGCCAGCGTCCCGGTGGTGACCGCGCCCCCCGTCCGGGCGGTGCCCGTCCGGCCGGTCCGCGTCCGGGCAACAACCCCTTCACCTCCGGTGGCTCCACCGGCATGGCCCGCCCGCAGGCCCCGCGCCCGCAGGGCGGCGCGCGTCCCGGCCCCGGCGGTCCCGGCGGTGCTCCCCGTCCTCAGGCGGCCGGCGCCCAGGGCGGCGGTCCGCGTCCCCAGGCTCCCGGCGGTTCCCGTCCGAGCCCGTCCGGCATGCCCCGTCCGCAGGGCGGTCCGCGTCCCGGCGGCGGTTCCGCGGGTCCGCGTCCGAACCCCGGCATGATGCCGCAGCGTCCCGCTGCCGGCCCGCGTCCCGGCCCCGGTGGCGGCGGTCGCGGTCCCGGCGGTGCGGGTCGTCCCGGTGGTGGCGGCGGCGCCGGTCGTCCCGCGGGCGGCGGCTTCGCCGGTCGTCCCGGCGGCGGCGGTGGCGGCGCCCGTCCGGGCGGTGGCGGCGGCTTCGCCGGCCGTCCCGGCGGCGGTGGCCCCGGCGGCGGTGGCGGCGGCTTCGGCGGCGGTCCCGGTGGTGGCGGCGGTCGTCCCGGCTTCGGCGGGCGTCCGGGCGGTCCCGGCGGCCGTGGTGGCACGCAGGGCGCCTTCGGCCGTCCCGGCGGTCCGGCGCGTCGCGGTCGCAAGTCGAAGCGGCAGCGTCGCCAGGAGTACGAGGCCATGCAGGCCCCGAGCGTCGGCGGCGTGATGCTGCCGCGCGGCAACGGCGAGACCATCCGTCTCTCCCGCGGCGCGTCGCTCACCGACTTCGCGGAGAAGATCAACGCCAACCCGGCGTCCCTCGTCGCGGTCATGATGAACCTCGGCGAGATGGTCACGGCCACGCAGTCCGTCTCCGACGCGACCCTCGAGGTCCTCGCCGGCGAGATGAACTACACGGTCCAGATCGTCAGCCCCGAGGAGGAGGACCGCGAGCTGCTCGAGTCCTTCGACATCGAGTTCGGCGAGGACGAGGGCGGCGAGGACGACCTGGTGGTCCGTCCGCCGGTCGTCACCGTCATGGGTCACGTCGACCACGGTAAGACCCGACTGCTCGACGCCATCCGCAAGACGAACGTCATCGCGGGCGAGGCCGGCGGCATCACCCAGCACATCGGTGCCTACCAGGTCTCGACCGAGGTCAACGACGAAGAGCGCAAGATCACCTTCATCGACACCCCGGGTCACGAGGCGTTCACCGCCATGCGTGCCCGTGGTGCGAAGTCGACCGACATCGCGATCCTGGTCGTCGCGGCCAACGACGGCGTCATGCCGCAGACGGTCGAGGCGCTCAACCACGCCAAGGCGGCCGACGTCCCGATCGTCGTCGCGGTCAACAAGATCGACGTCGAGGGCGCCGACCCGACCAAGGTGCGCGGTCAGCTCACCGAGTACGGGCTGGTGGCCGAGGAGTACGGCGGCGACACGATGTTCGTCGACATCTCCGCCAAGCAGGGTCTGCACATCGACTCCCTGCTGGAGGCCGTGATCCTGACGGCGGACGCCTCGCTCGACCTGCGGGCCAACCCGAACCAGGACGCGCAGGGCATCTCGATCGAGTCCCGTCTCGACCGCGGCCGCGGTGCCGTGGCGACGGTCCTCGTCCAGCGAGGCACCCTGCGGGTCGGCGACACGATGGTCGTGGGCGACGCCTACGGTCGCGTCCGCGCCATGCTCGACGACAACGGCAACAACGTCGCCGAGGCCGGACCCGCGACGCCGGTCCAGGTCCTGGGTCTGACCAACGTCCCGGGTGCGGGCGACAACTTCCTGGTGGTCGACGAGGACCGTACGGCCCGTCAGATCGCCGAGAAGCGCGCCGCCCGTGAGCGCAACGCCGCGTTCGCCAAGCGCACGCGCCGTGTCTCCCTCGAGGACCTGGACAAGGTGCTCAAGGCCGGCGAGGTCCAGCAGCTCAACCTCATCATCAAGGGTGACGCTTCTGGTTCCGTCGAGGCTCTCGAGTCGTCCCTGCTCCAGCTGGACGTCGGCGAAGAGGTCGACATCCGCGTCCTGCACCGCGGCGTCGGTGCGGTCACGGAGTCGGACATCGACCTGGCGATGGGCTCGGACGCCATCGTGATCGGCTTCAACGTCCGCGCGGCAGGCCGTGCGGCGCAGATGGCCGAGCGCGAGGGCGTGGACGTCCGGTACTACTCGGTCATCTACCAGGCGATCGAGGAGATCGAGGCGGCCCTCAAGGGCATGCTCAAGCCGGAGTACGAAGAGGTCGAGCTCGGTACGGCGGAGATCCGCGAGGTCTTCAAGTCGTCCAAGCTGGGCAACATCGCGGGTGTTCTCATCCGCTCCGGCGAGGTCAAGCGCAACACCAAGGCGCGCCTGGTCCGCGACGGCAAGGTCATCGCGGAGAACCTCAACATCGACGGTCTGCGCCGCTTCAAGGACGACGTCACCGAGATTCGGGAAGGCTTCGAGGGCGGTATCAACCTCGGAAACTTCAACGACATCAAGATCGACGACGTCATCGCGACGTACGAGATGCGCGAGAAGCCGCGGGTGTAAGCCCACGGTTGGTGCTGGCCGACGGGACTTCGGTACCGTCGGCCAGCGCTTTTCCCGCCCACCTGGGGCCGGGAAAGTCGGTCGAGCCCGAGGCGGGGACGGGGTACCGTTCCTGACAGGGCCATCGATCCCGTACCGGCGGGTGAACCGGTTACATACATGTACGTGGGGACTCTGTCCTTCGACCTCCTCCTCGGCGACGTCCATTCGCTGAAGGAGAAGCGCTCCGTCGTCCGCCCGATCGTCGCCGAACTCCAGCGGAAGTTCGCCGTGAGCGCGGCCGAGGTGGACCACCTGGACCTTCACCGCAGGGCCGGCATCGGCCTTGCCATGGTCTCCGGCGACGCCGCGCACCTGACCGACGTACTCGACCGGTGCGAACGGCTGGTCGCCGCCCGCCCCGAGGTGGAGCTGCTGTCCGTCCGACGGCGCGTCCACGGCGACGACGACTAGACCTGAGAACGACAAAGAAGAAAGAACGGGAGACGGACCAGTGGCCGACAACGCGCGCGCCAAGAGGCTGGCGGACCTCATCCGAGAGGTGGTGGCCCAGAAGCTGCAGCGCGGGATCAAGGACCCGCGTCTCGGCACCCACGTCACCATCACGGACACCCGGGTCACGGGTGACCTCAGGGAGGCGACCGTCTTCTACACGGTGTACGGCGACGACGAGGAGCGGGCCGCGGCCGCCGCGGGCCTGGAGAGCGCCAAGGGCGTGCTCCGCTCGGCGGTCGGCGCGGCGGCGGGCGTGAAGTTCACGCCGACCCTGACCTTCGTCGCGGACGCCCTCCCGGACACCGCGAAGACCATCGAGGACCTGCTCGACAAGGCACGGGCCTCGGACGCGAAGGTCCGCGAGGTCTCCGCGGGCGCCGCCTTCGCCGGTGAGGCGGACCCGTACAAGAAGCCGGATTCCGAGGACGACGCCGACGAGACGGACGACGCCACCGAATGACCAGCAAGCCCACCCCGCCCGACGGCCTTGTCATCGTCGACAAGCCGTCGGGCTTCACCTCGCACGACGTCGTCGCCAAGATGCGGGGCATCGCCCGCACCCGGCGCGTCGGGCACGCCGGCACCCTCGACCCGATGGCCACCGGCGTCCTCGTCCTGGGCATCGAGCGGGCGACCAAGCTCCTCGGGCATCTCGCCCTCACCGAGAAGGAGTACCTGGGGACCGTCCGCCTCGGGCAGAACACCCTCACCGACGACGCCGAGGGCGAGATCACCTCGTCCACCGACGCCTCGAAGGTCACCCGCGAGGCCGTCGACGCCGCCATCGCCAAGCTGACCGGCCGCATCATGCAGGTGCCGTCCAAGGTCAGCGCCATCAAGATCGACGGCGTACGGTCGTACAAGCGCGCCCGGGAGGGCGAGGACTTCGAGATCCCGGCCCGGCCGGTGACCGTCTCGTCGTTCACGGTCTACGACGTCCGGGACGCCGTCGCCGAGGACGGCACCCCCGTGCTTGACCTGGTCGTCTCGGTGGTCTGCTCCTCCGGCACCTACATCCGCGCCCTCGCCCGCGACCTGGGCGCCGACCTGGGCGTCGGCGGCCACCTCACGGCGTTGCGCCGGACGCGCGTCGGACCGTACAAGCTGGACTCCGCACGCACCCTCGACCAGCTCCAGCAGGAGCTGACCGTAATGCCGATCGCCGAGGCGGCCGGGGCGGCGTTCCCGCGCTGGGACGTCGACGCCAGGCGGGCCGGCCTGCTCACCAACGGGGTGCGGATCGACATGCCCGAGCAGTACGCCGGCGCCGGTCCCGTCGCCGTGTTCAGCCCCGAGGGCCGCTTCCTGGTGCTCGTCGAGGAGCAGAAGGGCAAGGCCAAGAGCCTCGCCGTGTTCGGCTGAACCGCCCGGTGTGCCCGTGGAGCGGCGACCACGGGGTCTGGCGCCGCCGCCGCTCCACGGTCCCCCCTCGGTTCCCCCACCCCTAGGGTGTATCCACCCGCCCCGGGCTATTCACCCGACCGAGCAGGCGCTCGGAGTGAACCGGGGGAGCGGAGGGGGGCGCGTTCGCCACCCGCTCTGTCCTGCTGATCATTTCGCGCCTACCGTCTCAGACAAGGGCACGGATGTACGGGCGGGGAGGTTCGATCATGGCGGGACGGGGCCCGCGGACCGGGAGCGGTCGCCGCACGGCGGACGGTACGCGGGAGGCGCGGCAGGACACCTGGCCGGTACTCGACGACCGGCTGGTCCGGGTCCGCGACCTCGCCGGACGCCCACGCGGCACCGGCTTCCTGGCCGACCACCACGGCACCCTGGTCACCAGCCACGAGGCGGTCGACGGGCTCGCCCGGATCGTGCTGCACGCGGCCGGGGACCGTACGTGCGTGGTCGACTCGGACGCGGTCACCCCGCTGCCCGCCCACGACCTGGCCCTGATCCGCACCGAGGGCCTCTGCGTGGACCCGCTGCCGATCACGGTACGGGAGCGGATCCCGACCGGAACCTACGTTCGGATCGCCGCCGACCGCTGGCGCGAGGCCCGGGTGCTGGCCGCGACACAGGTGACGTACACCGCCACCGACCGCTTCCATCTCCTCGAGGACGCCCTGGAACTGGCGATCGGCACGGCAGGCCGGGACGCCCTGCGCCTCGGCGGCGGGGCGGCCGGCGGCCCGGTCCTGGACGCGGAGACCGGCGCGGTCCTCGGCGTCCTGGGCACGGCCCTCCAGTCCGGCCAGCGAGACGTGGGCTTCGCCGTCTCGCTCCACCACCCCGACAGCACCCCCCTGACCGACCTTCTCACCCGCAACGCCGCGACGGTCCCCGCCTACGGCACCGACCTCAACCTCGCAGGCACCCTGGAACTGACAGCCACGTCAGTAGGCCAGGACGGCCCCCCGGGTGCCCTGGCCGGTTATGTGGGCCAATCCAGTCCTCGCATGGCAGCGCCCCAAAGGGGCGCGGGGCTGTATCAAACATGCGGCTACCGCCGCGTGGACGCGACAAGCCCCCACGCGCCCGCAGACGAACACACGGACCCCGTTCAGCCCGTAGAGCGTGCGGCAACCGCAACGGAGCTGTCGGCCTTCGCCGAAGGCACCGGGACCGTCCTGGCCCTCGTCGGCGCCCCCGGAACCGGCCGCACCACGGAACTCGCCGCCCTCGCCGCCCGCCGCAACCGCGGAGCACACCCCGCCCCCACCCTCTGGCTCCGCGGCGCCGACCTCAAGGACGCCGACGACTCGGTCGCCGACGCGGCCCGCCGCTCGCTGGAGCGCGCCGTCCGGATCGTCGCCGCCTCCCGCTCCCAACTCCCGGGCGACCTGGGCGAACTCACCGTGGAACGGCTGGCCCGGGTCGCCGCCCGGGCCGGACGGCCACTGCTCCTCCTGCTGGACGGCCCGGAAGAGATGCCACCGGTCCTCGCCCACCGGCTCTCCGCCTGGACCGCCGGCACCGCCTCATGGCTGTGCGACAGCGGCGCCCGGCTCCTCGTCGCCTGCCGCGAGGAGTACTGGGAGCGGGCCGGCGCCGAGTTCCCGCCCGACCTGCTGCACCGGGGCACCGGCACCCCCTCCTGCGTCCGGCTGGCCGACCTCACCCCCGACGAGGCCCGCCGCGCCCGCTCCCGCTACGGCGTGCCCGACGGCGCCCTCACCGACCGCGACGCCCGCCACCCCCTCGCCCTGCGCCTGCTCTCCGAGGTCCGCGCCGCCCTCCCGGACGCCCGCGCCGACGGCCCGATCGACCGGCACGACGTCTTCGCCGCCTACCTCGACCTGCTGTGCCTGCGCATCGCGGTCCGGCTGGCCGCCGAGAACGGCCTGCGCGGCACGGCCGTACGACGGCTCGCCGCCCGCGTCTCCGGCCAGGTGCACGAGGCCGCCCGGCGCAGCCTCGGACCCGGCCAGGGCGAGCTGGACCGGGAGTCGTTCGAGGCGGTGTTCCCCTGGGGACCCGTCCCGGCCCACCTGGGCGGCGGCTCCGGCTGGGCCTCCGCCGTGCTCACCGAGGGCCTGCTGGTCCCTGCGGGCGGCGGCTACCGCTTCGCCCACGAGGAGCTGGCCGACTGGATCCAGGGCATGCACCTGGACCTGGACGAGGCCCTGCACGCCCTCGTCCACCGCCCCCGGACCCCCGAGAGCGCCCACCCCCTGCCCGTCCCGCACCACCGGGTCGGCCCGGTCGTGCAGGCGCTGCTGCTCCTCGACCGCCAGTACGGACCGGCCCAACTCGCCCCGCGGCTCAACGAGTTGGCGCACGCCCTCGACCTCGACCCGGGCTCCTGGTGGGCCGCCCGGCTGCTCACCCAGACCCTGCTCCGGCTGCCCGACGCCACGCCGTACACCGGGGTGCTGCGGCTGCTCGCCGACCGGGTCGTGGGCCGGCAGCGCACCGCACCCGCCGAGTTCGCGCCGGACTTCTGGACCGCGCTCGCCCTGCCCGACGCCGATCGCTTCGATCTGCTGCGGAGGCTGGTGCTCGCCGACGAGCCGCTGCCGGAGACCGCGGGCGTCGGCCGGTTCGGGGCCCGGCCGCCGGCCGAGGAGCCCGAGGGCACGGCCCCGCGCTACCTGGACGCCGTCGCCCGGCTGCTCGCCGCCGCCCCCACCGCCGTACAGCCGTATCTCACCCGGTGGTTCGACGACGAGCGGCCGTTGCCCGCGATGCCGCACGCCACCGTGGCGACCGTGGCGCAGGCGCTGCTGCACACTCATCGGCACCGGGCGCTGGACGATCTGACCGAGGTACTGGTCGACGCCGCGCACCGGCGGGGCGACGAACTGCTCGCCGTGCTCGCCGAGGACGAGCCCTCCGCGGTGTGCCGGGCCGTCGACCGCTGGGCGCACGACGAGCGCCCGGCCCGCCGGGTGGCCGCCGTGGCCTACGGCCTGCGCGCCGCCCCTTACGTCCGCAGCGAGCCCGACCGCGAACTGCTCCGCTACGCCGCGCTCGCCCTGCTCGCCCGCCCCGCCGACTGCACCCTGCACGGCGGCGCCCTCGCCCTGCTGGTCCGGGACCCGCGGACCCGGGCCCGCCATCTCCCGCAGGCGCTGGGGCACTTCGCCACCGGCGACCCACAGCTCGCGCCGAGCGCCCTGGTCCCCGCCCTGGCCACCCACCCCGACGACGTCCTGGAGGCCTTCCGTACCCGGCTGCGCGGGCCCGGCGCCGGACAGGTGCTGCGCGCCCTCGCCGACGTCACCACACCGGCCCTCGCCCACCGGGTCACCGAGCTGGTCCTGGAGGCAGTCGAGCTGCGCCCGGAGACCGCAGGGCAGGTGGCCGGGTTCGTCGAGCGCCGCCTCGACCAGGGCGTCGGAGCCCGTGCCGCCCTGCTGCCGCTGGTCACCGGGCTGCTCGACCACGGCCCCGAGCCGGTACGAGCGGCCCTCGCGACCGTCCTCGGCGCGGCCGGCACCCCCGTCTCGCGCCCGCTGCGCCGGGAACTGCTGGAGTTCCTGCTCGCCCACGAGCGGGACCCGGGCGTTCTCGACGCGCTGCTGCACGCGGCCGCCGTACAGCGCGAGGACGACGGCGACGAGATGCGTGAGCTGGTCAGGCGCACCGGGCTGCTGCTGGTCCGCACCCCGGACGGGGCGACCCGGTTCGACCGCGGACTGGTCGACCTGGGCCGGCACGTGCCCGGATTCGCCGCCCAGATGGCCCGCTGGCTCACCGACACCCCGGAGGAATGGGCCGCGGTGGTCGGGCCCAGCACCCGCCGCATGCTGGGAAATCTGGCGGGCGTCCGGGTCCCCGCGTGACCGCGGACACGTGCGCCCGGTCACAGCGACCGTGCCGGTGTGAGCCGAGTCCGGCAAACATGGCACCCTTAGACCTGCGTAAGACGGACAACGGACACAGGTTCGAGGAGCGGACACAGTGCAGCGCTGGCGTGGCTTGCAGGACATCCCCGAGGACTGGGGGCGCAGCGTCGTCACCATCGGTTCCTACGATGGGGTGCACCGCGGTCACCAGCTGATCATCCGGCATGCCGTCGAACGCGCCCGTGAGCTGGGCATTCCGGCGGTCGTCGTCACCTTCGACCCGCACCCCAGCGAGGTCGTCCGCCCCGGCAGCCACCCGCCGCTGCTGGCCCCGCACCACACCCGCGCCGAGCTGATGGCGGAGCT
Organism: Streptomyces sp. NPDC048254; assembly: GCF_043201895.1. Classification (NCBI taxonomy): domain Bacteria; kingdom Bacillati; phylum Actinomycetota; class Actinomycetes; order Kitasatosporales; family Streptomycetaceae; genus Streptomyces; species Streptomyces sp. NPDC048254. Next base: position 18,015 of record NZ_JBICZJ010000006.1, on the reverse strand, counting down.
GGGCGTGGACGCGGCGCTGGTCCTGCCCTTCACCACCGAGTTCTCGCGGCTGTCGCCGGCCGAGTTCGTGGTCAAGGTGCTGGTCGACAAGCTGCACGCCAAGGCCGTCGTCGAGGGCCCCAACTTCCGCTTCGGCCACAAGGCCGCGGGCAACGTCGAGTTCCTCGCCGAACAGGGCAAGGTCTACGACTTCGAGGTCGAGGTCGTCGACCTGTACGTGCGCGGTGAGGCGGGCGGCGGCGAGCCGTTCTCCTCGACCCTGACCCGTCGCCTGGTCGCCGAGGGTGACATGGCGGGCGCCCGCGAGATCCTGGGCCGCCCGCACCGGGTGGAGGGCGTGGTCGTACGCGGTGCCCAGCGCGGCCGTGAGCTGGGCTTCCCCACTGCCAACGTGGAGACCCTGCCGCACACGGCCATCCCCGCCGACGGCGTCTACGCCGGCTATCTGCACGCCCAGGGCGAGGTGATGCCGGCCGCGATCTCCGTCGGCACCAACCCGCAGTTCGACGGCACCGAGCGCACGGTCGAGGCGTACGCCATCGACCGCGTCGGCCTCGACCTGTACGGGCTGCATGTCGCCGTCGACTTCCTGGCCTACGTCCGCGGCCAGGCCAAGTTCGACTCGCTGGACGCGCTGCTGGAGCAGATGGCCGAGGACGTCAAGCGCTGCCGTGAGCTGGTGGCGGCCGAGGACGCCTGACCCGAGGATTCGTCCATGAACACGCCGAAGGGCGGCCGGTGAGGCACCGGCCGCCCTTCGGCGTATCGGCTACTGCTGCGGCGGCTGCGGCGGCTCCTGGGGGTGCGGCGGCTGGGGCTGGCCCTGCTGCGGGAAGCCGTAACCGCCGGGCGGGGCCGGGGGCGCGGGGGGCTGGGCGCCCGGCTGCGGATAGCCGTAACCGGGCTGCGCCTGCGCCTGCGGGGGGTACGGCTGGCCCGGCTGCTGCGGGTAGGGCTGGGCGCCGGGCTGGGGCCGGCCGTAGAGCTCCTGCTGCGGAGGCTGTCCCGGCTGCTGCGGATACGGCTGCGGGTACGGCTGTCCCGGCGCGTACGGCTCCTGCTGGCCCGGAGCCGGCGGCGGGGCGTACTGCTGGCCGGGCAGCGGCCGGCCCGGCATCGGCGGGGCGGCGACCGGCGGCGGGTTGCCGTCGCTGGTCCACAGGCCGTGCATCTGCTGGTGGCGTACGAAGTCCTCGGCGACCATCGCCGCGAGGTTGAAGTACGCCTCGCGCACCTTCGGCCGCATCATGTCGAGGTCGACCTCGGCACCGGCGGACAGATGCTCGTCGAAGGGGACGACCACGACACCCCGGCAGCGCGTCTCGAAGTGCGCCACGATGTCCTCGACCTTGATCATCTTTCCGGTGTCGCGCACCCCGGAGATGACCGTGATGGACCGCGACACGAGGTCGGCGTACCCGTGCGCGGACAGCCAGTCCAGCGTCGTACTCGCGCTGCTCGCACCGTCCACCGACGGCGTCGAGATGATGATCAGCTGGTCGGCGAGGTCGAGCACACCGCGCATGGCGCTGTAGAGCAGACCGGTTCCGGAGTCGGTGAGGATGACCGGGTACTGCTTGCCCAGGACGTCGATCGCGCGCCGGTAGTCCTCGTCGTTGAACGTGGTCGAGACGGCCGGGTCGACGTCGTTGGCGATGATCTCCAGACCGGACGGCGCCTGGGAGGTGAACCGCCGGATGTCCATGTAGGAGTTGAGGTACGGGATCGCCTGGACCAGGTCACGGATGGTGGCGCCGGTCTCGCGGCGCACCCGGCGGCCGAGTGTGCCGGCGTCCGGGTTGGCGTCGATGGCGAGGATCTTGTCCTGGCGCTCGGTGGCGAGGGTGGAGCCGAGCGCGGTGGTCGTGGTGGTCTTGCCGACACCGCCCTTGAGGCTGATCACCGCTATCCGGTAGCAGGACAGCACCGGCGTACGGATCAGGTCCAGCTTCCGCTGCCGCTCGGCCTCCTCCTTCTTGCCGCCGAGCTTGAACCGCGAGGGTGCGGCACCGGGCCGGCCGCTCTTCGCCTTCTGCTTCTTGTTGTTGAGCAGCCGGTCGGAGGACAGCTCCACGGCCGCGGTGTAACCCAGCGGCGCCGCACCGGGGTTGGTCATCTGCCGCTGGTCGTGCTGCATGGGCTGCGGCCAGGCGGCACCGACCCGCGGGTCGACCGGGGGCTGGGGAGCCTGCGGTGCCTGCGGGTCCTGCTGCTCGGGGTACGGGGCCGGAGCGGGCGGCTGGGCGGGCTGGACGGCGCGCGGGTCCTGGGGGGCCTGCGGCTGCTGACCGGGCTGCGGGAAGCCGTATCCGCCGGGCTGGGCCGGGGCAGCCGGGGGCGCCGGGGGCTGCGCGGCCGGCTGCGGGAAGCCGTAGCCGGCCGGTGCGGGCGCCTGGGGCACGGGGGCGCCGGGGTAGCCGTAACCGCCCTGTGCGTCGGGGGCGGCGGGCTGCGGCGGTGCGGCCGGGTGAGCGAGGGGCTGGGCGCCTGGCTGGGGGAAGCCGTAGCCGTCCGGTGCCTGCGGCGGCGGGACGGGGGCGCCCGGCTGCTGGGCCGGGGGCTGCTGCCAGGCGGCGGGCGCGGGCTGCGGTGCCTGCGGCTGGAACGCCGGCTGTTGCCCGGGCACGGCCGTGGGACCCTGCGCGGCCGCCGGCTGGGGCTGCGGCTGACCGGGCGCCGGCTCCGACGGCGCCGGCTGGGCCGGCCAGTGGGCGGCCGGTGCGGGGGCCGCGGGCTGGTAGGACGGCGGCAGGGGCGGCACCGCGGCCGGTGGTGTCGGCGGCGTCGGCGGGGGAGTCCAGGCGGTGGGCGGCACGGCGGCCTCGGGAGCCGGGGGCGCGTGCTGCGGCGCGGGAGCGGCGGCTACGGCGTCCTGGGGCGCGGGAGGCGCGTGCTCCGGCTCGTCGGCGTCCTCGGGGGCCACGGCGTCGGCGGCATCCTCGGACGCGGGGTGCGTCTCGTCGTAGTCGTCGTACTCGCCGTACTCGTCGTCGTGCTCGCCGTCGTCGTCGGTGTCGGCGACCGCGTCCTGGGGCTCGTCCCCCTCGGTGTCGTCCACCGGGGCGGCGTTCTGGGCGAGTTCGTCGGTCTCGGCCGTACCGCTGGGGTCGGCGTCGTCGTCGAGGGGGGTCTCGTCCTCGGTGCCGACGTGCGGCGATTCGTCCGCGCCCTTGGCGCCGGAGTCGACCAGCAGCGCGATGACGTCGGCCGCCGACTGCTCCTCCTCGTCGGTCTCGGTCTCGGTCCCGTCCTCGTCCTCGGCGCGGCTCTGCTCGGCGGCCGCGTTCCTGACGGCGGCTGCCTGCCCGGCGGCCTCGGCGATGTCACGCTTCAGCGCGGCGGGGGAGATCCGCATCGTCGCCCCGCTGTCCAGGTCACCGTTGTCCGGCTCGGGCTCCGGCGCCGGTTCTTCGGCGGCGGGCCGCTGCGGTTCGAAACCGACCGGCAGCTTCGGTACGGCGGCCGGACCCTCCGCGGGGGGTGCGGCAGGGGTGAACGGCGCGGCGGGCCGGGCGGCCGGCGCCGGCGGAGCGGCCTGCGCCCCCGCGTCCGCGCTCGGGGCGGGCGGCGTGAACGGCGCACCCGGCGTGGCGGTGGGCGGCGGCGTGAACGGCGCACCCGGCGTCGAGGCGGCCGGCGGGGTGAACGGTGCCCCGGGTGTCGCCGTCGGCGCCGGGGTGAAGGGCGCACCGGGCGTTGACGCGGGCGGAGGAGTGAACGGAGCGCCGGGCGTTGATGTGGGCGGCGGGGTGAAGGGCGCCCCGGGCGTCGCAGCAGGCACGGACGCCGACGGAGCACCCGGCGCCGAAGCGGGCGGCTGGGTGAACGGCGCGCCAGGTGCGGCGGTGGGCGGCGGCGTGAACGGCGCACCCGGCGTCGAGGCGGGCGGGGGCGTGAACGGCGCACCCGGCGTCGAGGCGGGCGGGGGCGTGAACGGTGTTCCGGGTGTCGCCGTCGGCGGCGGGGTGAAGGGCGCACCCGGAGCCGACGTCGGTGCGGGAGTGAACGGACCGGCGGGACCCGGCGCTCCGCCCCGCTGCTGGGCGTGCGGCGGGGGAGTCAGGCCGGGGATCGGCGCTCCCGGCGGGAACGGCGAACGGGGCTGCGCGGCAGGCGTCGTACCGGAGCCGGAGCCCGGAGCCCCCGCTCCGCCGGGCGCGCCGGACGGGTCACCGGACCCCGGGGCACCCGGAGCCGACCCCGGCCCGCCAGGGCCGTCGGCCGCTCCCGGGCCGCCCGCCGCGTTCTGCGTGTACCAGGCGGGCGGGGCGTAGTCGATCGTGAACTCGCCCGTCATCTCGCTGGGGGACTCCGCGTCGGGCTGGTCTTCGCCGGGTGTGGCCCAGCCCCCGCGGATCCCGTCCCGATCGCTGCTCACAGTTCCTCCTGGTGTGGTCGAGCACCCTCATGCCGTGCCGGCGCGACGACCATGTCGTGTCGTTCTCAGCATCCGTATTCGTTTGAGGTAGTCCGATCCACCGGCTCTCCCCCTCGGGGCACCGACGTCTTGTTCACGGTCCTGACGTCGCGCCCCCCTCCCAGCCTAATCACCAGGAGCCGGACCTCGGCAGGCCCGTCCGTCTCAATACGGACGTCCGCCTGGTCACACCCTGCCCGGAACTCCTGTGCAGAGCTTTCGTATTGCCCAACAATCGATGAACAAAACGGGCAAGGACCGTCACTTCGGGCGGTAGTTGACCACTCCGGGGGGCGTGAGTCATGTCCATGATGCCCTGGTGCGAAGGGGATAGGGTGAGCGTGTGTTCGCGTGAGCACAGATGAACTCTCCCCGAAGACGGGGGTATTGCGCGCGGACGCCACGGGGGACGGGGGAGTACGAGTGAGCACGGCACATGCCGCAGCCTTCCCGGAAGTTCTGCCGTACGCGTAGCGCGAAGCAGAGAAGAAAAGGGAAGAAAGGGAACGTTCGGCGTGAGCTTCGGCCCACCTCCATCCATCTACACCCAGTCCACACTCGCCGCCGACGGCGAGCGAAAGAAGCGGCGCAGACGTCTGTTCGGCGCGCTGGCGGCCGCCGTGGCCGTCGTGCTGGCCGCGGGCGGCGCGCTGGCGATGTCCCTGGGTGACGACACGTCGTCCGCCGCCCGGCAGGCCGCCGCCCCCGCTCCGGACGCGATACGGCAGACCACCGAGCGGACCCCGGCCTCGCCCGAGGGCCGGGTCGTGGTCGACCACTACGAGGAGGACCTCCCCAAGGAGAGCGACCCCAGTCCGCGGTACGCGCCGGGCACCTGGGCCACCGGCAAGGTCCTGGCCAAGGGCATCGGCACCAGGATCGTGGGCGTCAAGACAGAAGCGGGCGTCGACGACACGGCCTGGACCATCCAACTGGACGGTCACCTCTGCGCCACCAGCGGCCATGTCACCGTCGACGGCCGTACCGCGGTCGTGGTGCAGCCGAACAAGCGCAAGGGCACCAAGGACGCCGGCATCTGCGACGAGGTCGTCTTCGTCGACCTGAACAACGGCAAGAAGCTGTGGACCGCCACGATGCCCTCGGCGCGCGAGGCCTATGTCACCAACACGAACCTCACGCTGACCAAGGGCGTCGTCGCCGTGGCCTGGGGGCACGGCTCGGTGGCCTACGACATGAAGAGCGGCGAGCGGCTCTGGAACAGCACCACCGGCGCCAAGTGCGTGGACAAGGGCTTCGCCGGCGGAGGCGCGCTGCTCGCCCTGGAGAGCTGCGGAGCCGCACCCGACACCACCTACCGGGTGCAGCGGCTCGACCCCCGCACCGGAAAGCCGCGCTGGACCTACAAGGTCGCCGCCGGTGTCCAGGACGTCTATCTGCCCTCCGCCGATCCGCCGGTACTCGCCGTCGCGGCGGGCGACACCCTGGTCACCGACCTCATCACCCTCGACGGTGACGACGGCGGCAAGCTCGCCACCATCTCCATGGGCGGCGACGCCTACGACCCCCGGTGCGGCGACCGCTACTTCTCCGCCGGCTTCTTCGGCGACCTGGAGAACTGCGACGGCGTGGTCGTCGGGCCCGACCAGGTCTACGTCACCAGCAAGGACCAGTCCGAGATCGACCAGCCGGAGAACTGGATCGTCGCCTTCGACCGCACGACCGGCAAGACCGTGGGCAAACTCGACGGACGGCCGTTGGAGCCCGTCGTCCCGCTGCGGATGAGCGGTGACCGGCTGCTGGTGTTCCGCAGCAGCCTCAGCGACATCGAACCGTCCGCCGTGGAGGCCTGGAATCCCCGCACCGGCAGGCTGACCCCGTACCTGCTCTTCGGCCTGCCGTCCGACGAGGAGGGCGAGCTCGGCGACCCGACGCAGTCGGACATCGTGGTGGAACAGGGCAGGGTCTTCTTCGCGAAGCGGGAACTCGCCGCCGACGACAAGCACCCCAAGGCCGCCGTGCTGTCCGTGCTCGGCATCGGCAGCGCCGAAGAGAGCTGAGCCCGGCTGTGGGGGGGGGCGCCCCCCGGGCGCCCCCCCCCCCCCCCCCCGGGGGCGGGGGGGGGCCCCCGCCCGGGGGGCGGGGGGGGGGGGCCGGGGCGCCCCCCCCCCCCGGGCGCCCCACGGCATGCCCCCCCCCCACAACACCCCCCCCCGGCCGGCGTGGGGGCGGGGCCGCCCCTCCGCGCCCCCGGGGGGGGGGGCCCGGGGGGGGGGGGGGGCCCGGGGGGCGCCCCCCCCCACAGCCGGGCCGTCGGTCACTGGGCGGCCAGGCCGCCGTTGCGCTCGTTCGGCTCCAGGTCGAACTCGCCGTCCCGGGCGCCCAGTACGAAGGCCCGCCACTCCGCCTCCGTGTACCGCAGCACGGTGTCCGGATCGAGCGACGACCGCATGGCCACGGCGCCCTCGGGAAGGTAGGCGATCTCGACCCGCTCCTCGTCCTGCTCGGTGCCGGGCGCGCAGTGCCACTCGACGCCCGAGATGTCGAGCGCGTAGAGCTCGTCCCGTTCCCGCTCCTTGCGCGCCTTCATCTCCTCAGCCGTCTCGCTCATCCCGCGGCGACCCCTTCCCGACGACGTACGTACGCTGTGACGGTCACACTACTGGCGGTCGCCCTGTCTTCGGCCGTCTCGCACGGTCCGGGACCGTCCCGGACATTCCTGTACTCCGGCACTGGTACCCTGGTCGACGGCCGTTTGTGTACGCACCCCCGGAGTCCCCCGTGGACCCCTGAGGCCGCGCCCGACGGATCCCGCCTCCCGAGTAGTGGAAGCTCCCCCGCGATGAAGACCGGGGGCGCTCGGTGGGCACTCACAGACTACGAGGAGTACGCGTGTCGCTCGACGCCGCTACGAAGAAGCAGATCATCAGCGAGTTCGGTACCAAGGAGGGCGACACCGGCTCCCCCGAGGTCCAGGTCGCCATGCTGTCGCGTCGGATCTCCGACCTGACGGAGCACCTCAAGATCCACAAGCACGACCACCACTCCCGTCGTGGTCTGCTGATCCTGGTCGGTCAGCGCCGTCGCCTCCTGCAGTACCTGGCGAAGAAGGACATCCAGCGCTTCCGTGCGCTGGTCGACCGCCTGGGCATCCGCCGCGGTGCGGCGGGCGCCAAGTAACACGCCGTGAAGGGAGCGGTTCCCGGAGACACCCGGGGCCGCTCCCTTTGCCGTACGTGCGGAAACGTGCGGAGTGTCACTCACGCTTTGTAGTGTGGTAGCACAACGCAATACGCACGACACAGCACGACAGCGAACAAGGAGAAGCGCACCCAAGCCGCCGCCGGTCCTCGGTAGTGGCCCCCGGGGGGAAGCGAGCCCCGGGTGCTTCGATCGAAGACCGGCCCGCACAGCACGGCGCGCTTCTCCGGGACCGTCCCCCTGCCACACGGGCAGACCGGGACAAAAGACGTAACGCAGACGAAAGTAACGGAGAAAACGCTAGTGGAGAACGAGACCCACTACGCCGAGGCCGTCATTGACAACGGCACCTTCGGCACCCGCACCATCCGCTTCGAGACGGGCCGCCTGGCCAAGCAGGCCGCCGGCTCCGCCGTGGCGTACCTGGACGACGACACCATGGTGTTGTCGGCCACCACCGCCTCCAAGAACCCCAAGGACCAGCTCGACTTCTTCCCCCTCACGGTGGACGTCGAGGAGCGGATGTACGCCGCCGGCAAGATCCCGGGTTCCTTCTTCCGCCGTGAGGGCCGGCCGAGCGAGGACGCGATCCTCACCTGCCGCCTGATCGACCGCCCGCTGCGCCCGTCCTTCAAGAAGGGCCTGCGCAACGAGATCCAGGTCGTCGCCACCATCATGGCGCTCAACCCCGACCACCTGTACGACGTCGTCGCGATCAACGCCGCGTCCGCGTCCACCCAGCTGGCCGGCCTGCCCTTCTCCGGCCCGATCGGCGGCGTCCGCGTCGCGCTGATCAACGGCCAGTGGGTCGCGTTCCCGACGCACACCGAGCTCGAGGACGCCGTCTTCGACATGGTGGTCGCCGGTCGCGTCCTGGAGGACGGCGACGTCGCGATCATGATGGTCGAGGCCGAGGCCACCGAGAAGACCATCCAGCTGGTCCAGGGCGGTGCCGAGGCGCCGACCGAGGAGGTCGTCGCCTCCGGTCTGGACGCCGCGAAGCCTTTCATCAAGGTGCTCTGCAAGGCCCAGGCCGACCTCGCCGCGAAGGCCGCCAAGCCGACCGGCGAGTTCCCGATCTTCCTCGACTACCAGGACGACATCCTGGAGGCGCTGTCCGCCGCCGTCCGCCCGGAGCTCGCCTCCGCGCTGACGATCGCGGGCAAGCAGGAGCGCGAGGCCGAGCTGGACCGCGTCAAGGGTCTGGCCGCCGAGAAGCTGCTCCCGGAGTTCGAGGGCCGCGAGAAGGAGATCTCCGCCGCGTACCGCTCGCTGACCAAGCAGCTGGTCCGGGAGCGCGTGATCAAGGAGAAGAAGCGCATCGACGGCCGCGGTGTCACCGACATCCGCACCCTGGCCGCCGAGGTCGAGGCCATCCCGCGCGTGCACGGTTCCGCCGTGTTCGAGCGTGGCGAGACCCAGATCCTGGGCGTCACCACCCTCAACATGCTCCGGATGGAGCAGCAGCTGGACACCCTTTCCCCGGTGACCCGCAAGCGCTACATGCACAACTACAACTTCCCGCCGTACTCCACCGGCGAGACCGGCCGCGTCGGCTCCCCGAAGCGCCGCGAGATCGGCCACGGCGCCCTCGCCGAGCGCGCCCTGGTCCCGGTCCTGCCGACCCGCGAGGAGTTCCCCTACGCGATCCGCCAGGTGTCCGAGGCGCTCAGCTCGAACGGCTCGACCTCCATGGGCTCGGTCTGCGCCTCCACCATGTCGCTGCTGAACGCCGGTGTGCCGCTGAAGGCCCCGGTCGCCGGTATCGCCATGGGCCTGATCTCCCAGGAGATCGACGGCGAGACGCACTACGTCAGCCTCACCGACATCCTCGGTGCGGAGGACGCCTTCGGCGACATGGACTTCAAGGTCGCCGGCACCAAGGAGTTCGTGACCGCCCTCCAGCTCGACACCAAGCTGGACGGCATCCCGGCCTCCGTCCTGGCCGCCGCCCTCAAGCAGGCCCGGGACGCCCGCCTCCACATCCTCGACGTGATGATGGAAGCGATCGACAAGCCGGACGAGATGTCCCCGAACGCCCCGCGGATCATCACCGTCAAGATCCCCGTGGACAAGATCGGTGAGGTCATCGGCCCCAAGGGCAAGATGATCAACCAGATCCAGGAGGACACCGGCGCCGAGATCACCATCGAGGACGACGGCACCATCTACATCGGCGCCTCCGACGGCCCGGCCGCCGAGGCCGCCCGCGCCACGATCAACGGCATCGCCAACCCGACGATGCCCGAGGTCGGCGAGCGCTACCTGGGCACGGTCGTGAAGACGACCACCTTCGGCGCGTTCGTGTCCCTGCTGCCCGGCAAGGACGGTCTGCTGCACATCTCGCAGATCCGCAAGCTGGCCGGCGGCAAGCGCGTGGAGAACGTCGAGGACGTCCTCGGCGTGGGCCAGAAGGTCCAGGTCGAGATCGCCGAGATCGACTCCCGCGGCAAGCTCTCCCTGATCCCCGTGATCGAGGGCGAAGAAGGCTCCGACGAGGACGCAAAGGACGACACCGACAAGTGACGTCGAGCAGCTCCACGACGACGGCCCGCACCTCTTCGGAGGCGCGGGCCGTCGCCCGTACCCAAACCCTGATCAAGGGCGAGAACGGCATCGGCACGGTCCGCAAGACCACCCTCCCCGGCGGCCTGCGCATCGTCACCGAGACCCTGCCCTCGGTCCGCTCCGCGACCTTCGGCATCTGGGCCCACGTCGGCTCCCGCGACGAGACCCCCGCCCTGAACGGCGCCACGCACTACCTGGAGCACCTCCTCTTCAAGGGCACCACGCGCCGCTCCGCCCTGGACATCTCCTCCGCCATCGACGCGGTCGGCGGCGAGATGAACGCGTTCACGGCGAAGGAGTACACGTGCTACTACGCGCGCGTGCTCGACACCGACCTGCCGCTCGCCATCGACGTCGTCTGCGACATGCTGACCGGCTCGCTCATCCTCGAGGACGACGTCAACGTCGAGCGGGGCGCGATCCTCGAAGAGATCGCCATGACCGAGGACGACCCGGGCGACTGCGTGCACGACCTGTTCGCGCACACCATGTTCGGCGACAACGCCCTCGGCCGCCCGGTCCTCGGCACGGTCGACACGGTCAACGCCCTCACCGCCGACCGCATCCGCCGCTTCTACAAGAAGCACTACGACCCCACCCACCTGGTGGTCGCGGCGGCCGGCAACATCGACCACAACAAGGTCGTACGACAGGTCCGCGCGGCCTTCGAGAAGGCCGGTGCCTTCCGGACCGCCGAAGCGGCCCCCATCGGCCCGCGCGAGGGCAGCCGCACCATCCGCACCTCCGGCCGCGTCGAACTCCTCGGCCGCAAGACCGAACAGGCGCACGTCGTCCTCGGCATGCCCGGACTGCCCCGTACCGACGACCGCCGCTGGGCGCTCGGCGTGCTCAACACCGCCCTCGGCGGGGGCATGTCCTCCCGGCTCTTCCAGGAGGTCCGCGAGAAGCGCGGCCTGGCCTACAGCGTGTACTCCTACACCTCGGGCTTCGCCGACTGCGGCCTGTTCGGTGTGTACGCCGGCTGCCGGCCCTCGCAGGTCCACGACGTCCTCAAGATCTGCCGGGACGAACTGGACCAGGTAGCCGAGCACGGCCTGCCGGACGAGGAGATCGGCCGTGCCATCGGCCAGCTCCAGGGCTCCACGGTGCTCGGCCTGGAGGACACCGGCGCGCTGATGAACCGTATCGGCAAGAGCGAGCTGTGCTGGGGCGAGCAGATGTCCGTCGACGACATGCTGGCCCGGATAGCCGCGGTGACCCCGGACGAGGTCCGTTCCGTCGCCCGCGACATCCTGGGACAGCGCCCGTCGCTGTCGGTCATCGGCCCGCTCAAGGACAAACAGGCCGCACGCCTGCACGACGCCGTCGCCTGACACACCACCGGTAAGGAACGAAGAAGATGAGCAAGCTGCGCGTGGCGGTCCTCGGCGCCCGGGGCCGTATCGGTTCCGAGGCGGTCAAGGCGGTCGAGACCGCCGAGGACATGGAGCTGGTCGCCGCCCTCGGCCGGGGCGACAAGCTGGAGGCGCTGGCCGAGTCCGGCGCCCAGGTCGCGGTCGAACTGACCACACCCGCCTCGGTGATGGGCAACCTCGACTTCTGTGTCCGCCACGGCATCCACGCCGTCGTCGGCACCACGGGCTGGACCGACGAGCGCCTCGCGCAGCTGACGGGCTGGCTGGACCAGTCCCCGGAAACCGGCGTGCTCATCGCCCCGAACTTCTCCATCGGCGCCGTGCTGACGATGAAGTTCGCGCAGATCGCCGCGCCCTACTTCGAATCGGTGGAGGTCGTCGAACTCCACCACCCGAACAAGGCCGACGCCCCCTCCGGCACCGCCACCCGCACCGCCCAGCTCATCGCCGAGGCCCGCCGCGCGGCCGGCACCGCCCCGGCCCCGGACGCCACGGTGACGGCGCTGGACGGCGCCCGCGGCGCCGATGTCGACGGCATCCCCGTCCACGCCGTCCGCCTCCGCGGCCTCCTGGCCCACCAGGAGGTCCTCCTCGGCGGCGAGGGCGAGACCCTCACCATCCGCCACGACTCCCTCCATCACAGCAGCTTCATGCCGGGCATCCTGCTCGGCGCCCGCCGCGTGGTGACCACTCCGGGCCTGACCTTCGGCCTGGAAAACTTCCTGGACCTGGGCTGATACGAGACCTCTGACATGCGCGCGAAGCTCTCCTACGCCCTCACGGCCGCCGTCCTGGTCTTCTACTTCGTCCTGGTCGGCAGCCGGGGCGTGATGCTCATCCAGACCGGCACGGTCCTCACCGTCACCTTCGGGGTGGCGGTGCTGATCCTGCCGGTCATCGGCCTGTGGTTCCTGTGGAAGAACACCCAGTTCGTCCGCCGGGCCAACGCCCTCGCCGCGGAACTCGACGCCGAGGGCGGCCTGCCCGTGGACGAACTGAAGCGCACCCCCGGCGGCCGCATCGACCGGGACTCCGCCGACGAGGTCTTCGCCAAGCGCAAGGCCGAGACCGAGGCCGCCCCCGACGACTGGCGCAGCTGGTTCCGGCTCGCCGTCGCCTACCACGACGCCCGGGACACCCCGCGCGCCCGCAAGGCGATGCAGCGCGCCATCGCCCTGCACGACGGCAGGCCGCTGGAGGCCTGAGCGGCACCCCGCATACACGGCAGGGGCCGGTCCGCATCACGCGGACCGGCCCCTGCTTCGTATGGCCACCGGGGGCGCTCAGCCGCGCCCGTACTCCGCCGCCCACGCCTCCACCGCGTCCGCCGCACGGTCGAAGGCCGACGCCCGGCCCAGGAAGTCCATCCCGTGCGTGGTCAGCAACGGATCCATGTCGTCCGACGACCGGTCCTTGCGTACGAGCGTCAGCGCCTGACCCTGCACCGTGCGCGGCAGCCCCAGCCAGCGGACCGGCTGCTGTGCCGTGCGCACCGAGACGACCCGCTTCCAGGGCACCGTCCGCGTGTACAGCAGACCCACCTGGCGCACCCCCCGCGCGCTGACCCACACGCCCATGCGCAGTATCCGCAGGGCGCCGGCGATGATCAGCAGGGCGATGCCGAGGACCGCCCCGGCGGAGGAGAGCGAGCCGGTCAGGGCCAGCGCGACCGCCGCGAACAGCACGAACGAGGCCAGCAGCAGCCACAGGGCGGCTCCGCCCACCCGCCACGGCCCGGGCCGGTAGGGACGGCGCCAGCGGTCCCGGTCGTCGAAGGGCAGGGGGCTGTCGAGTGCCGCGTCATCGGTGCGGTCGGCCATCAGGAAGGGCAGGGGCACGGCTGGTCCTCACTCAATCCATGCATGGGCTGTGCCCGGTGAGGCTATCCGGCCGTGTTCCCGCTCACCACTCGCGGGGGTCCGGAAGAGTCAGTGCCCCTGAGAGGCCTGCGACTGCTGGGTTCCCGTGTCGGACGGCGTGGACAACGCCGGCATGCCCAGGACCAGCGCGCCCACCAAGCCGGCGGCGATGGTGAGCCCGAGCAGCCAGCGCCCGGCTATCTGACTCACGGACGACCGCTGACGGGGTGGGGGAGCGACATTGCTGCGGAACTTGTCGGCTTCGGCGATGAAGGCGAAGGGTACGGGTTGGCGCCTGGGGGCACCGCCCAGCGGGCGCTGGGGGAGGAACATCGGGGGCGTCTCCTTTCTGGAACCGCGGGAAGGGATCGAACGAATCGCTCTCACCAACACAGACGAGCGAACGTAGCGATAGGTGCCCGGTTGCCCCGAATTCACAGAACTTCACCGAAGTTCGCCAAAGATGTCGCGCCCCGGTACCGAACGCCCCGATGTCAGCGGGCCGCCCTGGAGTCTTGGACGCTGCACAAGACGGCCGGGGCCTTCCAGCACGATCGCGCTGGAAAACCCCGGCCGTGTCTCCGATGTACGGAACTGGATGCGGCGTCAGACCTTCCGCCAGCCCGGGACCCACGCGCCGTCCTCGACGGTGTAGTCACCGAAGAGCGCCGGGGCCTCCTTGACCATCAGCTCGCCCACCTTTCCGAAGATGAGGCGGATCTCTTCCTCGGCCCCGGCCGCCGTGCGGTTCTCGATCACGTGCCGCAGGGTGCGCACGTTCGCGCTCCAGACCAGGCCGGTCCCCAGACCCTCGGGTGCGAACCGTCGCATGAAGGAGGTCTTGGCCTTCTTCTCCGCGAAGGGCACGCCCTCCTCGTCCAGTCCGAAGTGGTCCGCCATCCAGAGCTGGAAGGTCTCCATCTCCTTGAGGAGCCCTTCGGCGCGTGACATGAGCTCCGCGTCCTGCTGGGCCCACTCGGGGAACCAGAACGGCAGGTCGTCCAGACGCACGAAACGCAGCGACTCCTGGGACACCGCGACACCCGCCCGGTGGCGTACCAGCTCGTGGGTGGCCACGCGGCTCACGTTGTGCAGGATGAAGTTGAAGGTGACGTGCTCCAGGACCGACCCATGGGCGCTGGCCAGGATGTTCTTCAGGTACTTCTCCTGGTCCGCGCGGATACGCGTGACGTTCGGGTTGAGACCGGGCTCCCAGGAGCGGTAGCAGATACGGCCCGCGAACTCCGCGAGGTTCTGCGCGTCGTCCAGCTCACCGCGGTCGATGCGCTCCAGCCACTTCTCTCCACCGACATCCTGCAGGTACGCCGCGATCTCGTCGTAGTCGAGCTCCGGGCGGCCGATGAGATGCACCTGTGGTTCGACCGCGTGCATGGTGATCACTCCAGTTCAGAATGGGGCAGAGAGGCGTAATCCTCCCACGCCGGTGCCGTTGTGCCTGGCTGCGGGGGCCGGGCAGCGGCCGTACCGCTTCGGCGCCGGGATCTCATCGTAGGCGCAAGGCCGGCGGGCTCCTCTGGTCGACGTCCGTGCGGACCGGCCTTGAGAGGTGTCCGTATTGCGGCATTTAGTGAAGTTCATCTAGCCTGATCAAACGGACCCGGCACTGCTTGAACCCCCGAGCAGGCAGTGCCGGGCTCCGCATTTGTCAGGACTTTCCCCACACCCCAAGGGCAGACCGCGCCGTGAGCACCGAGTAGCGTGTAACCCATGGCTCCGACCTCCACTCCGCAGACCCCCTTCGGGCGGGTCCTCACCGCCATGGTCACGCCCTTCACGGCGGACGGCGCACTCGACCTCGATGGCGCGCAGCGGCTCGCTACCCACCTGGTGGACGCAGGCAACGACGGCCTGATCATCAACGGCACCACCGGTGAGTCGCCCACCACCAGCGATGCGGAGAAATCGGACCTGGTACGAGCCGTACTGGAGGCGGTCGGCGACCGCGCCCACATCGTGGCCGGCGTCGGCACCAACGACACCCACCACAGCATCGAGCTGGCCCGCCAGGCCGAGCGCGACGGCGCACACGGCCTGCTGGTCGTCACGCCGTACTACAACAAGCCCCCGCAGGAGGGCCTGTACCGGCACTTCACGACGGTGGCCGACGCCACCGGACTGCCGGTCATCCTCTACGACATCCCCGGCCGCAGCGGCGTTCCGATCAACACCGAGACGTTCGTCCGCCTGGCCGAGCACCCGAGGATCGTCGCCAACAAGGACGCCAAGGGCGACCTCGGCCGCGCGAGCTGGGCCATCGCCCAGTCCGGCCTCGCCTGGTACTCCGGCGACGACATGCTCAACCTGCCGCTGCTCTCCGTGGGCGCCGTCGGCTTCGTCTCGGTCGTGGGCCATGTGGTCACCCCGGACCTCAGGGCCCTCGTCGAGGCCTTCATCTCCGGTGATGTGCAGAAGGCCATGGAGATCCACCAGAAGCTGCTCCCGGTCTACACCGGCACGTTCCGCACCCAGGGCGTCATGACGACCAAGGCCGCGCTGACCCTCCAGGGACTGCCTGCCGGGCCGCTGCGCGCCCCCATGGTCGAATGTTCGGCCGAGGAGATCGCCCAGCTCAAGATCGATCTTGCTGCTGGCGGGGTACAGCTCTGACAACAGACTTCACGCGGACGTCCGCGTAGCAAGGCCTAACAACTGAATACGGCGGGACACCGGTGCCCGCACTCCACAACGACAACTGCTTATGCACGAACGTCATCCACGCCACGTGCCCGACCGGTACGTGGCGTGGGTGGTGAGGAGAGTCTTTTGAGTCATCCGCATCCTGAACTCGGCCCGCCGCCCCAGCTCCCCGAAGGCGCCCTGCGCGTCACCCCGCTCGGCGGGCTCGGCGAGATCGGCCGGAACATGACCGTCTTCGAGTACGGCGGCCGTCTGCTGATCGTCGACTGCGGGGTGCTCTTCCCCGAGGAGGAGCAGCCCGGAATCGACCTGATCCTGCCGGACTTCACGTCCGTCCGGGACCGTCTCGACGACATCGAGGGCATCGTCCTCACCCACGGCCACGAAGACCACATCGGCGGCGTCCCCTTCCTGCTCCGCGAGAAGCCGGACATCCCGCTCATCGGCTCCAAGCTGACCCTCGCCCTCATCGAGGCGAAGCTCCAGGAGCACCGCATCCGCCCGTACACCCTGGAAGTGGCGGAGGGGCAGCGCGAGCGCATCGGCCCCTTCGACTGCGAGTTCGTCGCCGTCAACCACTCCATCCCGGACGCCCTGGCCGTGGCCATCCGCACCCCGGCCGGCATGGCGGTGCACACCGGCGACTTCAAGATGGACCAGCTCCCGCTGGACCACCGTCTGACGGATCTACACGCGTTCGCACGGCTGAGCGAGGAAGGCATCGACCTTCTTCTGGCCGACTCGACGAACGCCGAGGTGCCGGGCTTCGTCCCGCCCGAGCGCGAGATCTCGAGCGTCCTGCGTCAGGTCTTCGCCGGAGCCCGCAAACGGATCATCGTGGCGAGCTTCGCCAGCCATGTCCACCGCATCCAGCAGATTCTGGACGCGGCCCACGAGTACGGCCGCCGGGTGGCCTTCGTCGGACGCTCCATGGTCCGCAACATGGGCATCGCCCGGGACCTGGGCTACCTCAAGGTCCCGCCGGGTCTCGTCGTCGACGTCAAGACGCTCGACGACCTCCCGGACAGCCAGGTGGTCCTGGTCTGCACGGGCTCCCAGGGCGAACCGATGGCCGCCCTGTCCCGCATGGCCAACCGCGACCACCAGATCCGTATCGTCGACGGCGACACGGTCATCCTGGCCTCGTCCCTGATCCCCGGAAACGAGAACGCGGTCTACCGCGTCATCAACGGCCTGACCCGCTGGGGTGCCGACGTCATCCACAAGGGCAACGCCAAGGTGCATGTCTCCGGCCATGCCTCCGCCGGCGAACTGCTGTACTTCTACAACATCTGCCGGCCGAAGAACCTGATGCCAGTGCACGGCGAATGGCGCCATCTGCGCGCCAACGCCGAACTGGGCGCCCTGACGGGCATCCCGCACGACCGCATCGTCATCGCCGAGGACGGCGTGGTCGTCGACCTGGTCGAGGGCAAGGCCAAGATCTCCGGCAAGGTCCAGGCGGGTTATGTGTACGTCGACGGTCTCTCCGTCGGCGATGTCGGCGAGCCGGCCCTGAAGGACCGCAAGATCCTCGGCGACGAGGGCATCATCTCGGTCTTCGTCGTGGTCGACTCCTCCACCGGCAAGATCACGGGCGGTCCGCACATCCAGGCCCGCGGCTCCGGCATCGACGACTCGGCGTTCGCGGCCGTCGTCCCGAAGATCTCGGAGGTCCTGGAACGCTCGGCGCAGGACGGGGTCGTGGAGCCCCACCAGCTGCAGCAACTCATCCGCAGGACCCTCGGCAAGTGGGTCTCGGACACGTATCGCCGCAGGCCGATGATCCTCCCGGTCGTCGTGGAGGTCTGACCCGCGGACGGGGCCACCAACGGCCTCTCGTACGCGTGAACATGGAGCGGGGGGGGGGGGGGGGGGGGGGGGGGCGCGCCGCCCCCCCGGGGGGGGGGGGGGCGCCCGCCCCGGCCCCCCCCCCCCCGCGCAGGGGTGGATGTGCGTGACGCCGCCCCCCCCGGGA